>NZ_JBIAWG010000012.1:0-384858 GCF_042895285.1 Streptomyces sp. NPDC001406 | reverse complement strand
ACTGAACTTCCTACGCTTCTGTGCCACGTGCTCTCTCCGCCGTTCTGGACTTCGATCCTATGGGGACCGCTGTCCGAGAACTTCGGGGCGCCTCACAGCGTCGAGAGGCGGACTGCCAGCTTCCGTGAATCTTCTGAGCAAGATGTGAGGTTCGCATGGCCAGCTTTGATGAACGGGAGCGAAACTGGGTCGGTACCTCGACCTGCGGGGCCGACAGTGGCGGTATCTCCTGGATCGTCAGCAGAGAACGGCAACCGGGTGCACCTGTCGGCGGACTGACAAGGGCGCGCCGCTTGAGCCCACTGGTTGACCACGAGGGGGTTCAGGGGGAGGCTTCGGCCGTCGTGGCGGCACCTGGTGCTGGAGGTCCACCTTGCGCGACCACACCGTCGTCATCGGCTTCGGCACGAAGGGGCGGTCGGCGATCCAGACCGTGCTGGCGACGGGGCTGCGGAAGGACCAGGTCGTCGTGATCGACCCCAGCAGCAAGGTGATCGACGCCGCGACGGCCGACGGCTATGCGGGCGTCATGGGCGACGCGACACGCAGCGAGGTGCTGAAGCGGGCGGAGTTGCACAAGGCCCGGCAGATCATCGTCGCGCCGCAGCGCGACGACACGGCCGTTCTGGTCACCCTCACCGCCCGGCAGCTCAACCGCAGCGCCAACATCGTGGCGGCGGTGCGCGAGGAGGAGAACGCGCCGTTGCTCAAGCAGTCGGGCGCCGACGCCGTCATCACCAGCGCCAGCGCGGCCGGCCGGCTGCTCGGCCTGTCCGTGCTCAGCCCCGCCGCCGGCATGGTGATGGAGGATCTGATCCAGCAGGGCAGCGGCCTCGACCTCGTCGAACGCCCGGTGGTCAAGGCCGAGGTGGGCCGGGGCCCGCGGGACATGGACGACCTGGTGGTGAGCGTCGTGCGCGGGCACCGGGTGCTCGGTTACGACGATCCGTCCATCGGCACCCTCCAGTTGACGGACCGTCTGATCACGATCGTCCGGGTGACACCGGGTGCGCAGGGTACCCCGGACCTGCGGCCGTTGCCACGGGACTGAGCGGGCCTCACCCGAAGGCCACCGCGGTCAGGGGTAGCGTCGCCGTCATGCATGCGATCACGATTCCCGAACCTGGTGGGCCCGAGGCGCTGGTGTGGGACGAGGTCCCCGATCCGGTGCCCGGTGAAGGCGAGGTGCTGGTCGAGGTGGTGGCCGGGGCCGTCAACCGGGCCGACATCCTGCAGCGGCAGGGCTTCTACAACCCGCCTCCCGGCGCGTCCCCCTACCCCGGCCTGGAGTGCTCCGGCAGGATCGCCGCGCTCGGCCCCGGGGCCTCCGGCTGGGCCGTCGGCGACGAGGTGTGCGCGCTGCTCTCGGGCGGCGGCTATGCGGAGAAGGTCGTCGTCCCGGTGGGGCAGCTGCTGCCGGTCCCCAAGGGCATCGACCTCACGCAGGCCGCCGCGCTGCCCGAGGTGGTCTGCACGGTCTGGTCGAACGTCTTCATGGTCGCCCATCTGCGCCCCGGTGAGACGCTGCTCGTGCACGGCGGCTCCAGCGGTATCGGCACGATGGCCATCCAGCTCGCCAAGGCGGTCGGGGCGAAGGTCGCGGTCACGGCCGGTACCAAGGAGAAGCTCGAACGCTGCGCCGAGCTGGGTGCCGACGTGCTGATCAACTATCGGGAGCAGGACTTCGTCGCCGAGCTGGAGCGGGCCACGGACGGTGCGGGCGCCGACGTCATCCTCGACAACATGGGCGCCAAGTATCTGGACCGCAATGTCCGGGCCCTCGCCGTCAACGGCCGTCTCGCGATCATCGGCCTGCAGGGCGGCGCCAAGGGCGAGCTGAACATCGGCGCGCTCCTGAACAAGCGGGCCGCGATCAGCGCGACCTCGCTGCGGGCCCGCCCGCTCGCTGAGAAGGCGGCCATCGTCGCGGCCGTGCGCGAGCATGTGTGGCCCCTGATCGCCGCCGGTCACATCCGCCCGGTCGTCGACCGCGAGCTGCCGATGTCCGAGGCCGCCGAGGCCCACCGGGTGGTGGAGGCGAGCGGCCACGTCGGCAAGGTCCTGCTGATCGCGCGGTAGCGCCCGGTGCCCCGGCGCGGTCGGCAGGGCGGGTCTCAGCTCCTGCGTACCCGCAGGGCGACGAACGCCAGGCCCAGCCCCAGCCCGATGAGGACCAGGCCGCTGCCCAGCGGCAGGATCTGCAGAACGGGCTCGGCGGTGGACTCGCCCCCGTGGGCGCCGGTCTGTTCCGCGGGCCGTACCGGGGGCGCGGAGGGAACCAGCCCGGCCTCCTGGGGCGACGCGGAGGACGCCGGGCTCGGGGTCGCGAGGGCGCTGGCGTCGCCGTCCTCGCCGGGATCGTCCGCTTCCTCCTGGGACTCGGTCTCGTCGCCCTCGACCTCCGCGGCGGGCTCCTCCGGCCGCCCCGGCCGCTCGCGCCCCTCACCGGCCCGGCTCCCGGCCCGGGACGGCTCGGGCGAGTCCGCGGCCGACGCGGAGGCGGAGCCGGAGGCGGTGGGACCGGAGCCGGCGGCCGACGCGGCCGCGGTCCCGGAGGCGGGTGGGGCGGGGGAGCCCGGGGGCGAGGCCTCGGCGCCGTACGAGGGCACGGCGCCGCACGGAACGGCCACCGCACCGAGGACGAACGGCAGCCCCGCGGCGCGGAGCGTGAAACGCAGCCATGGAGTCACAGCGGTGACCTCCCGGAACCCAATCGCCAAGATCGACAGAAATAAGCCTCACATTTACGAAGCATCCCGGCATTCCGGATTCCGCCGACGGGTCTAAACGGTGGATCAGGCCCCACGGGGGGCACCACGGTGATGAGGTGTAGGGGTGCGAGAGAATGGCGGCATGGAGATGCCGAGGAACGAAAGGTCGCCGGAGAATCCCCAGATCCTGGTCCTGGGCCAGGACGGGATGGCGCTCGGTGGCACAGGAGACGAGGACTCCCGCGAGACACCGGTGACGGATCAGGTGGAGCAGCCGGCCAAGGTCATGCGGATCGGCAGCATGATCAAGCAGCTGCTGGAGGAGGTGCGTGCCGCTCCCCTGGACGAGGCGAGCCGGGCCCGGCTCAAGGAGATCCACCGCAGCTCGGTGAAGGAGCTGGAGGACGGGCTCGCCCCGGAACTCGTGGAGGAGCTGGAGCGGATCTCGCTGCCGTTCATGGACGACGTGACGCCGAGCGACGCCGAGCTGCGCATCGCGCAGGCTCAGCTGGTCGGTTGGCTGGAGGGGCTCTTCCACGGGATCCAGACGACGCTGTTCGCCCAGCAGATGGCCGCCAGGGCCCAGCTGGAGCAGATGCGCCGCGCCCTCCCGCCAGGCGCGAACCACGACGGCGACGACCCGCGCGCGGGCGGCCGCACGGGCGGCCCGTACCTGTAGCCCGTACCCGCGAGGGCACGGCAACCGGCCCGTACACAAGAGGGCCCGGCAAAGGATGCCGGGCCCTCTCTCATGCGCTCGTCGGGCTCAGCCGGTCGGCGGGTTGCCCGTGGAGACGTAGACCTGGATCTCGACGTTCTTCGGGTCGACGTCCGAGTCGGGGGCGGGGAGCTGGTTGATGACCGTGCCCTCGCCGTACGTGTTCTCGTCGACCGGCACCGTCTTCACGGTCCAGCCCGCGGCCTGTGCGCAGGCCTTGACCGACTTGATGTACTTGAAGCGGAAGTCGGGGAGCTGGATCTTCTTGGGGTCGTTGTACGACTCCTGCGGCTCCGTGCACTCGTTGGTCTCGATCGTCCGCGACGTGTCCGGCCCGCGGTAGCCCGCCGCGTGGGACGCCGGGGAGGACGCGCTCGCGCTGCTGCCGCCGCCCCCGGTGTTGTCGTCGCTGCCGTTGTTCAGGACCAGCGCCACGATCAGGCCGACGACCGCGACCAGGGACACCGCGATCGAGCCGATGATCACCGGCTTGTTGCTCTTGGAGCCGCCGGGGGACTGGACCGAGGTCTGGGGCGAGATGGTGTAGGGCGGCGGGGTCGACGGGGCCTGCTGCCCGTACCCGACCGGGGCAGGCGTCTGGTAGCCGCCCTGCTGCGGGTAGCCGTACGCCGGGGACGGCGTCGGGGTGCCGTACGGGTTCGGGGCCGGGGTCGGCTGGTACGGCGTCTGTACGGGACCGGTGGGCGCCGGGGTCGCCTGGTCGACCGGCGGGAACACCGCGGAGCCGACGCCGGCGCCGCTCTGGGCGGGCGTGCCCGGCACGATGCTCGGCGGGGTCGCCTGGACGGAGGCGGCGACGCGCAGGCACTCGTCGCGCATGGTCTCGGCGGACGGGAAACGCTCGTTCGGGTTCTTCTTCAGCGCGCGGGCGACCAGCGCGTCCACGGCCGGCGGCAGCGCGCGGTTGATCGACGAAGGAGCCACCGGCTCCTCCTGCACATGCGCGTAGGCGATGGCCAGCGGGGAGTCCGCGTCGAACGGCAGCCGCCCGGTGACCAGCTGGAACAGCATGATGCCGACCGAGTAGAGGTCGGAGCGGGCGTCCACGCCCCGGCCGAGGGCCTGCTCGGGCGAGAGGTACTGCGGGGTGCCGACGACCATGCCGGTCTGCGTCATGGAGGTGACACCGGACTGCATGGCGCGGGCGATGCCGAAGTCCATCACCTTGACGACGCCGCGCTTGGTCATCATCACGTTGCCGGGCTTGATGTCGCGGTGGACCAGCCCCATCTCGTGGCTGATCTCCAGGGCCGCCAGCACATCGGCGGTGATCTTCAGCGCCTTGTCGACGGGCATCGCGCCCTGCTGCCGGACGTCCTCGTCGAGGACCGAGCCCAGCGGGCGGCCCTCGATGTACTCCATGACGATGTACGGAGTGGTCATCCCGTCCAGGTCGTCCTCGCCGGTGTCGAAGACGGAGACGATATTGGTGTGCGTGAGCTTCGCCACGGCCTGGGCCTCGCGGCGGAACCGCTCACGGAAGGCCTGTTCCCGGCCCAGCTCCGTGTGCAGGGTCTTGATCGCGACCTGGCGGTCGAGCACCGCGTCGTACGCCAGGTGAACCGAGGCCATGCCGCCCTCGCCGAGCAAGTCGCGCAGTTGGTAGCGGCCGCCGGCGAGCGCCCGCCCCGCATACCGGCCGTGTGCGCCGTCCTGGCTCATCTTTCCCTGTCCCCCACTAGGCTCTCAGGCGCCGTCGTTGACCGGTTGTTGTTGATCGAATGTGTCATTCTCGGCCAAGTCTGCCCCAGGGCACTGACACGTCAAGCGCGGTGCCCGTTCCGTGACCGTACGCGAAAGAAGCGTCGCGGAAGCGTTACAGCGGCCGTACGCGCAGTACACAGAATTTGCACGACAGCGCGTGCTACGGGTTTGATGACCGGCCGGTCCGGGGCCGGTCCCTGTGTCCAACGCGGACCGGCGGCTTGCGCGGAGGCTGTAGCGTGGCCGACGGAGACCGTAACAACACCGCGCGCACCGCGGGCAGAAACGACGGCGAGGACTGATGGCACAGACGCAGCGCGCCCAGGGCCCGTCCGACCCCGAGGCGTCCGGCGGCGGCATGTCAGACGCGCCGGAGATGTGGGGCAACGGAGGGCTCGTCGGCGACGGCCGGTACCGGCTGACCCATCGGCTCGGCCGGGGTGGCATGGCCGAGGTGTTCGCGGCCGAGGACGTGCGTCTCGGGCGCACGGTCGCGGTCAAGCTGCTGCGCGCCGACCTCGCCGAGGACCCGACCTCCAAGGCCCGCTTCACGCGCGAGGCCCAGTCGGTGGCCGGTCTCAACCACCACGCGATCGTCGCCGTGTACGACTCCGGCGAGGACTTCGTGGGCGGCCAGTCGGTGCCGTACATCGTGATGGAGCTGGTCGAGGGCCGCACCATCCGCGATCTGCTGATCAACGCCGAGGCGCCGGGCCCCGAGCAGGCCCTGATCATCGTCTCCGGTGTCCTGGAGGCGCTGGCCTACTCGCACCAGCACGGCATCGTGCACCGCGACATCAAGCCCGCCAACGTCATCATCACCACCAACGGCGCCGTCAAGGTGATGGACTTCGGCATCGCCCGTGCGCTGCACGGCGCGTCCACGACGATGACGCAGACCGGCATGGTCATGGGTACACCCCAGTACCTGTCGCCGGAGCAGGCGCTCGGCAAGGCCGTCGACCACCGCTCCGACCTGTACGCGGTGGGCTGCCTGCTGTACGAACTGCTCGCGCTGCGGCCCCCGTTCACGGGCGAGACCCCGCTGTCGGTGGTCTACCAGCATGTGCAGGACATCCCCAAGCCTCCCTCCGAGGTCTCCGAGTCCGTTCCGCCGGAGCTCGACGGCCTGGTCATGCGCTCGCTCGCCAAGGAGCCGGACGACCGCTTCCAGACGGCCGAGGAGATGCGCGGCCTGGTCCAGTACGGCCTGCAGATGCTGTACGACCAGGGCGGCCACACCGGCACCTGGAACACCGGGCCGGTGACGATGCACGACGGCCGGCACACCCCGGCCGGGGGCTTCGCCGGCACGACCGCCATGCCGCACCCGGCGCACGCCTCAGGCACCACCCAGATCCCGCAGCCGATCCTGCCCGCCGGGTACGGAAGCGGCGACGACGGCGGCTTCGAGGGGTACGGCAACAAGGGCAGCGGCCGCGGCAAGCTGTGGATCCTCGCCGTCCTCGCGGTGGTCGCCATCGTGGCGGGGGTGGCGCTGGCGCTGAAGAACACCGGCAACGGCACCGGTGGCAGCGGCACCACGCAGTCGCCCACCACCTCGCAGACCACGAAGCACGAGACGGCCACCCAGAGCCCGACCGACGAGGCGACGGACCAGCCCACGGACGAGGCCACGGGCGACACCACGGACCCGGGCACCGGTTCCGACTACACGCCCTCGTACACCCCGTCGTACACCCCGTCCGAGAGCCCGACCAGCGAACCGACCGACGAGCCGACCGACCCGACGCCCTCGGACGAGCCGACGGATCCTGGGACCCCGTCGCAGCCGCAGTCCTCGGACCCGGCGACGGACCCGACGGGCAACCCGGGCGCCACGGGCGGGCCTTGAAGCGCACCGGCTGAGACGCCGGCCCCCTGAGACGACCGCCACGCGCGCGTGAGAGCCGATCGGTGCCTCACGCGTGCGTGCTGCTCGCGGGTTCATTCCACGAACGCGTCGCACACGGCGTCGTACTCCCGCGTCCACCACACCGCGAGCGCCGACGCGGCCGGGAACTGGGGGTCCGCACGGGTGTCGCCGCGCTCGTAGTGCCAGCGCAGCATCCAGAAGTCGTTGAGCCTCTCCCACCACACGCGGTGCACGGCCGCCGCCAGCTCCGAGGGCGTGGCCCCGGCCGCGCGCCGGTACGCGCGCGCGTACTCCCGCACCTTCGGCAGGTCGAGCGCGCCGGCGGGCCGTACGAAGAAGATCGCGGCGGCCCGTACGGCCTCCTCGGCGCGGGGCTGCACACCGAGCCGGTCCCAGTCGACGATCGCGGCGGGCGCGTCACCCTTGTAGAGCAGGTTGAAGGGGTGGAAGTCCCCGTGCACCCAGCCCACCGAGCCGCCGCGCGGGGGGCGCCGGTCCGCGTGCTGTTCGAGGAGTGCGCGGCGTTCGAGCAGCCGGTGCCGGGCCAGTTCGTCGAAGGCGTCGGCCGGGCGGTGGCGGCTGACGTGGGCGAGCAGTTCGTCGATGAGGGCGAAGGTGTCGGCGGGGTCGGCGCTCTTCACGGGGTGCGGGCTGGTGGCCGGGCGTGTGCGTCCCTTGGGCGGCATCACCCGCTCCAGGGCGGCGTGCACGGCTCCCAGCAGCGCCCCGAGCCGCACGCACTGCCCGGGCGTGAGCTGGCCGCCGTGGCGGTGCCTGCCGTCGATCCAGGGGTGCAGGGCGTAGGCGTGGCCGCCGACGACGGCGACGGTGCGCCCGTCGCGGCCGGGGAGCGGCGGGGCGACGGGGACGCCCAGGTCGGCCAGGCGCTGGGTGGCGCGGTGCCGGCGCTCGATGGCGGCCGGATCGGCGGTGTCGGGGTCGAAGTGGTGCTTGAGGAAGTAGCGGCCGCGGGTGGTGCACAGCCGGTAGCCACGGTTGAGCAGACCCTGCTCGACGGGCTCGCAGGCGAGGGCGGAACCGGCGGCGTACAGACGGAGCAGGGCGCCCAGAGGGGGCGCGAGGGGTACTAGGGGTGGTACACATGAGCGCGGCACGCGCCAGATGTTAGGGCACCCGCGGGGCCGGTGAGCTGGGGCTTGTCACAGGCAGTCGCATTCGTTCACGGTCAGTGCTCGAAGTGTCGCCGACTCTGCCGTTTGCGTGAAATAAGCCGATACAGCCCCATTTCTGTGCCAGGTCGATTTCGGACGTCGACTCTTCCCGTGGCCGGGGTGTGCGGGATAACGTGCCGTTGCTCCGGCCTCCTGCAAGGCTGTGACCAGCGACCTTCCCGTCCGCGCCGATTTACTTGGAAATCCAAGCAAAAACGCAGGTCAGGAGGGGTTTCACAGAAATGTGGAGCACTGGGTAACGTGACGTTTGCAGGGCGCTCGCCGGGGCACCTGTCACGCCTGTTCCCGGCCGAGCGGCACCCACCCCGTGCACGGGTTTCGGAACAGGTGAGCCGCTCTCCCGAGCTCAAAAGAGCAAGGGGGACCCCCAGCTCACCGGCAACCCCGGGGGCCGGATCGACGGAGGAGCACACGTGACCGTGGACAGCAGTGCCGCGAGCAAGCCGCGACGCAGCACCGCAGGCAAGGCCGGCACCACCGGCACCAAGCGCACCACCCGCAGCACTGCGAAGAAGAGCTCCGAACCCGAGCTCGTGCAGCTGCTGACGCCGGAGGGCAAGCGGGTCAAGAACGCCGAGTACGACGGATACGTCGCCGGCATCACCCCGGACGAGCTGCGCGGCCTGTACCGCGACATGGTGCTCACCCGCCGCTTCGACGCCGAGGCCACCTCCCTGCAGCGCCAGGGCGAGCTGGGCCTGTGGGCCTCGCTGCTCGGCCAGGAGGCCGCCCAGATCGGCTCCGGCCGGGCCCTGCGCGACGACGACTACGTCTTCCCGACCTACCGCGAGCACGGCGTGGCCTGGTGCCGCGGGGTCGACCCGACCAACCTGCTCGGCATGTTCCGCGGTGTGAACCACGGCGGCTGGGACCCGAACAGCAACAACTTCCACCTCTACACGATCGTCATCGGCTCCCAGGCGCTGCACGCCACGGGCTACGCGATGGGCATCACCAAGGACGGCGCGGACTCGGCGGTCATCGCCTACTTCGGCGACGGTGCCTCCAGCCAGGGCGACGTGTCCGAGGCCTTCAACTTCGCCGCGGTCTACAACGCTCCCGTCGTGTTCTTCTGCCAGAACAACCAGTGGGCCATCTCCGAGCCGACCGAGAAGCAGACCCGGGTGCCGCTCTACCAGCGCGCGCAGGGCTTCGGCTTCCCGGGCGTGCGGGTCGACGGCAACGACGTGCTGGCCTGCCTCGCGGCCACCCAGTGGGCGCTGGAGCGCGCCCGCGCCGGTGAGGGCCCGACGCTGATCGAGGCGTACACGTACCGCATGGGCGCCCACACCACCTCGGACGACCCCACCCGCTACCGCCACGACGACGAGCGGGCGTCCTGGGAGGCGAAGGACCCGATCCTGCGCCTTCGCCGGTTCCTGGAGTCCGCAAACCACGCGGACGAGGGATTCTTCGCGGAACTCGAAGCGGAGAGCGAAGCGTTGGGCAAACGAGTACGCGAAGTGGTCCGATCCATGCCGGACCCGGACGACTTCGCCATGTTCGAGAACGTGTACGCGGACGGGCACGCGCTCGTCGACGAGGAGCGAGCCCAGTTCGCCGCCTACCAGGCGTCGTTCGCGGACGCAGAGGGGGGCAACTGACATGGCCGAGAAGATGGCGCTCGCCAAGGCGATCAACGAATCCCTGCGCAAGGCCCTGGAGTCCGACCCCAAGGTCCTCGTCATGGGTGAGGACGTCGGCAAGCTCGGCGGAGTCTTCCGTGTGACGGACGGACTGCAGAAGGACTTCGGCGAGAGCCGGGTCATCGACACCCCGCTCGCCGAGTCCGGCATCGTCGGCACCGCGATCGGCCTGGCCCTGCGCGGCTACCGCCCGGTCGTGGAGATCCAGTTCGACGGCTTCGTCTTCCCGGCGTACGACCAGATCGTCACCCAGCTCGCGAAGATGCACGCCCGCTCCCTGGGCAAGGTCAAGATGCCGGTCGTCATCCGCATCCCCTACGGCGGTGGCATCGGCGCGGTCGAGCACCACTCCGAGTCCCCCGAGGCCCTGTTCGCGCACGTGGCGGGCCTGAAGATCGTCAGCCCCTCCAACGCGTCGGACGCCTACTGGATGATGCAGCAGGCCATCCAGAGCGACGACCCGGTGATCTACTTCGAGCCCAAGCGGCGCTACTGGGACAAGGCCGAGGTCAGCACCGAGGCCATCCCGGGTCCGCTGCACAAGGCCCGCGTCGCCCGCGAGGGCACCGACCTGACCCTCGTCGCCTACGGCCCGATGGTGAAGCTCTGCCAGGAGGCCGCCGACGCGGCCGCCGAGGAGGGCAAGTCCCTGGAGGTCGTTGACCTGCGCTCGGTCTCCCCGCTCGACTTCGACACCGTCCAGGCCTCGGTCGAGAAGACCCGCCGCCTGGTCGTGGTCCACGAGGCGCCGGTGTTCTTCGGCTCGGGCGCGGAGATCGCCGCCCGGATCACGGAGCGCTGCTTCTACCACCTGGAGGCTCCTGTGCTCCGGGTGGGCGGCTACCACGCCCCGTATCCGCCGGCGCGCCTGGAGGAGTCGTATCTTCCGGACCTGGACCGGGTGCTCGACGCCGTCGACCGTGCCCTGGCGTACTGAGGAGAGGGTCGTGACGACGATGACGGAAGCGTCCGTACGCGAGTTCAAGATGCCCGACGTGGGCGAGGGACTCACCGAGGCCGAGATCCTCAAGTGGTATGTGCAGCCGGGCGACAAGGTGACCGACGGCCAGGTGGTGTGCGAGGTCGAGACCGCGAAGGCGGCCGTCGAACTCCCCATCCCCTACGACGGCGTGGTCCGCGAGCTGCACTTCCCCGAGGGCACCACGGTGGACGTGGGCACGGCGATCATCGCGGTGGACGTGGCCGGCGGCGCCCCCGCCGAGTCCCCGGCACCGGCTCCCGCCGCACCCGGGGCCGAGCAGCCCGAGGACGAGCCGAAGCCGGAGGGCCGCCAGCCGGTGCTCGTCGGGTACGGCGTCGCCACCTCCTCCACCAAGCGCCGCCCCCGCAAGGGCACTGGGACCGCGGCCCCGGAGGCGGCCGCGGCGGTCCAGACCGAGCTGAACGGCCACGGCCACGGCGCCGCCGTCCAGCAGCGCCCGCTGGCCAAGCCCCCGGTGCGCAAGCTGGCCAAGGACCTCGGCGTCGACCTGGCCACCGTGGTCCCGTCGGGCCCGGACGGCATCATCACGCGCGAGGACGTGCACGCGGCGGTCGCGCCCGCACCGGCCGCGCCCCCGGCTCCCGCGCCCGCACCGGCCGCACCCGCCGCCGTGACGCCTCCGGCGCCGGTGGTGACGTACGACGGCGCGCGCGAGACCCGCATCCCGGTCAAGGGCGTCCGCAAGATGACCGCCCAGGCCGTGGTCGGCTCGGCGTTCACGGCGCCGCATGTCACGGAGTTCGTGACGGTGGACGTGACGCGCACGATGAAGCTGGTCGAGGAGCTCAAGCAGGACAAGGAGTTCCAGGGCCTGCGGGTGAACCCGCTGCTGCTGATCGCCAAGGCCCTGCTGGTCGCGATCAGGCGCAACCCGGACATCAACGCGTCCTGGGACGAGGCGAACCAGGAGATCGTGCTCAAGCACTACGTCAACCTGGGCATCGCCGCGGCCACCCCGCGCGGCCTGATCGTTCCGAACATCAAGGACGCGCACGCCAAGACGCTCCCGCAGCTGGCGGAGGCCCTCGGCGAGCTGGTGTCCACGGCACGGGAGGGCAAGACCTCCCCGGCCGCCATGCAGGGCGGCACGGTCACCATCACCAACGTCGGCGTCTTCGGCGTCGACACCGGCACGCCGATCCTGAACTCCGGCGAGTCCGCGATCCTCGCGGTCGGTGCGATCAAGCTCCAGCCGTGGGTCCACAAGGGCAAGGTGAAGCCGCGTCAGGTCACCACCCTGGCGCTGAGCTTCGACCACCGACTGGTGGACGGCGAGCTGGGCTCCAAGGTGCTGGCCGACGTGGCGGCGATCCTGGAGCAGCCGAAGCGGCTGATCAGTTGGGCGTGATGACCGTCACTGGGTAGTCTCGGAGACCGGGAGGGGACGGCCGCAAATTCGACTTGCGACCGCCCCCTCCATCTCTTTCTCACTTTCTCTCAGGACTGGTTGAGCACGTACACCGGCGCCCCGTCCTCCGCACCGCCCTGTGAGCGGATGCAGGCGTGCTTCTGCAGCAGGCGGAGGCATTCGTTGACGCGGCGCACCGAAAGGCCCGTACGGGCCGCGATCGATTCGAGGGGCTCGCGGAGTTCACCCTGTTCGACGAGGACCGGGGCGATCACCACGGCCACCGTCCACACGTCCTCCGTCACGGACAACCGGTGCCGCCAGTCGGCCAGCACGGTCTCCGTGGTGGGCAGCACCGCGAGGCGGCCGCCGGGCGCCCGGCGTTCGAGGACGAGAGCGTCGAGCCGGTCCGCGATGCGTTCCATCGCCCGGACCATGGCCTGTTGGACGGCGAGTGTGGCCTTCTGTGTGGCCAGCATCTCCCTTTGCAGTGTGACCGTTCCCTTCTGCAGCACGAGCGATTCATGCTGCGCCTTCGCAAGCTCCTCGTCCAGTTGAAGGTTGTGCGTCTCCAGCCGGACGATGGCCTCGGCTACCTGCTCCGGCATGGCGTACACGACCGGGGCACCGGGGTCGGTGGGCTGCACCTCGGCCTCTTCGAGAGAGTAAGAACCTTCCCGCTGCACCGTCTCGATCACCTCGGCGGCCCACTGCTTGAAGGGGGCGCAAGAGAGCTTCGTGCAGGCGTTGACGAGGAGGATGAGACCCTGCAGAGAGATGACATTCAGGTCTCGACGCCACTCTCTACCTGCGGGAATGCTGAGACCGTAACCTCCAGTTAGGGTCTCGAGAATCTCTCGATGGTCTTCCGGGACATGGTCGGAGAGTGCCTTCTGCGGGTTGGTGTGACCCAACCGCTTGCAGACATCCACCGCCGGGAACCAATGGGCCCCATCCGGCATGGTCAGTCGGCGCACCCGGGCGCCAGTCGCCGCGTACACGAAGTCGCTGACGTCGATCGCCTCATGCCGTTCGGCCGAGTCGGGCCGCTTGCTGGGTTCGTTCATGTGAACCACCTCCGCCGCGGAACGTAAAGCGGAGCAAAACGAATATGCCAGCTGAGGCCGCGATATTCACGATTGCGAGCGAAGATCGCTGATTCCGCTGGCGGGACCGCAGTTGAGCGTGAGTGATCCCAACTGCCTTACGCGAAGGGCCCGCCGCACACCACGACGGGCCCTGGATGTACATGGGGATCAGCTGATCTTGGCGTAGCCGTAGTTGATGAGCTTCTTCACGTCCGACGTGCGGTCGGCCGCCGAGGGGGCGGTCATGACGGCGCCCATCACCGACTCGCCGTTCAGCGTGGCGGCGAAGACGAGGCAGTACTTGGCTTCGGTGCCGGAGCCGGTCTTGACGCCGAGCACGCCGTTCCAGCCGAGCAGGGTGTTGGTGTTGCTCCACGGCGCCATCGTGCGCGTGGCGCCGGAGCTCGCGATCGTCTTCGCCGTGTACGACTTGGTCTTCACGACGGACTTGAACGTGGAGTTCTTCATCGCGCTTCGGGCCAGCAGCGTCAGGTCCTTCACCGACGAGTAGTTGGAGCCGTTGCTGATGCCGTCGAACGAGTCGAAGTGCGTGTTCGTCATGCCGAGGTTCTTGGCCGTCGTGTTCATCTTCGAGATGAACGACTTCACCCGCGCGCTGACCGTTGTGCCGGAGCCGAACTTGTCGGCGAGGGCCATCGCGGCGTCGCAGCCGGACGGCAGCATCATCCCGTACAGCAGCTGACGGACGGTGACCTTGTCACCGACGATCAGGTGAGCCGACGAAGGGTAGCCCTTGGAGACCATGTAGTCGCTGATCGCCTTCTTGATCGTGACCTTGGTGTCCAGGTTCAGGTTCGACTGCGAGAGCACCACCTTGGCGGTCATGATCTTCGTGGTGGAGGCGGTGAGCCGGTGGGTGTTCTCATACTTCTTGAACAGGGTCGCGCCGTTGGTGCTGTTCATCAGGAACCCGCTCTTGGCGGTGATGGTGGGCGTCGTGACGGCCTGCGCCGGTGCCGCGGTGAGGGCTCCAGCGGCGAGTACTGCGCCAGTCGTCACGGCGACGGCTGCGGCTCTGCGGAGGCGGATGCCCTTAATGCCGGTAATCAAGTCAAATACCCCGAATGGTGTCGAATGCCCCTGTAATGCGGCCGAGTTGCGGTGGCAAGGGGGAGTGGGGCCGCACGTGTGTGACACGTAAGTAGCACAGAAGGTTGTGTTGTTCCTGAGGGAATTTTTCTGCCGTCCGCATGATGGACCGCCACCCCCATGCGTACGTGTTGTATCTATCCTGTGGGCATGAGCCTGGCCGTGAAGCAGCCCCCCGCCGCCGACCGCGTCTACAGCCATGTCAAGCAGGGTGTCCTGGACCGCCGTTACGAGGGCGGCACGCTGCTCACCGAGGGCGAGCTGGCCGAGGCCGTCGGGGTCTCGCGCACCCCGGTGCGCGAGGCGCTGCTGCGGCTCGAGGTGGAAGGACTCATCAAGCTCTACCCGAAGAAGGGCGCCCTGGTGCTGCCCGTCTCCGCGCAGGAGATCGCGGACGTCGTGGAGACCCGGCTGCTGGTGGAGGAGTACGCGGCCCGCAAGGCCGTTCCCGCACCGGCCGGTCTGATCGAGCGGCTGGAGGAGCTGCTCGCCCGGCAGAAGGAGCAGGCCGCCGCCGGTGATCTGGCCGCGGCCGCGGTCACCGACCGCTGTTTCCACGCCGAGATCGTGCGCAGCGGCGGCAACGAGATCCTCTCCCGGCTCTACGACCAGCTCCGTGACCGCCAGCTGCGCATGGGCGTCGCCGTCATGCACTCCCACCCCGACCGGATCGCCAAGACGCTCACGGAGCACGAGGAGATCCTCGACGCGCTGCGCTCCGGTGACGCGGAGGGGGCCGTCGGGGTCGTGCACCGGCACGTGAGCTGGTTCTCGCACCTCGCACGGGGTGAGGTGCGATGAGGAACGCCACCCTTCCGGGTGACCCTCCGGGCGGCCGCCGGGCCGTCGCCGTCTGGGGCATCGGCGTCTCGGTCTACTTCGTCGCCGTCATCTTCCGGACGTCCCTCGGGGTCGCCGGCCTGGACGCGGCCGACCGCTTCCAGGTCAACGCCTCGGCCCTGTCCACGTTCTCGATCCTCCAGCTCCTGGTCTACGCCGGCATGCAGATACCCGTGGGCCTGCTGGTCGACCGGCTGGGCACCAAGAAGGTGCTGAGCATCGGGGCCGTGCTGTTCACCGCGGGACAGCTGGGCTTCGCCTTCTCACCGTCGTACGGCATGGCCCTCGCCTCGCGCGCGCTGCTCGGCTGCGGTGACGCGATGACGTTCATCAGCGTGCTGCGCCTGGGCACCCGCTGGTTCCCGGTGCGGCGCGGGCCGCTGGTCGCGCAGCTCGCGGGACTGGTCGGCATGGCGGGCAACCTGGTCTCCACCCTGCTGCTGGCCCGGCTGCTGCACGGCATCGGCTGGACCCCGGCGTTCGCGGGCAGCGCGCTGGCGGGTGCGATCGTGCTCGTCCTCGTCCTGCTCTTCCTGAAGGACCACCCCGAGGGCCACGAGCCCGAGCCCTTCCCGCACCGGGGCGCGGCCTACGTACGCCGGCAGATCGCCGCGTCCTGGCGGGAGCCGGGCACCCGCCTGGGCCTGTGGGTGCACTTCACCACGCAGTTCCCGGCGATGGTGTTCCTGCTGCTGTGGGGCCTTCCGTTCCTGGTCCAGGCCCAGGGCCTGAGCCGCGCCACCGCGGGCGGACTGCTGACCCTGGTCGTCCTGTCGAACATGGTGGTCGGTCTGGTCTACGGCCAGATCGTGGCCCGGCACCACGCGGCGCGGCTGCCGCTGGCCCTGGGCACGGTCGCGGCGACCGCCGTCGTATGGGCCGCGACCCTGCTCTGTCCGGCCGACCGGGCGCCGATGTGGCTCCTCGTCGTGCTGTGCTCGGTGCTGGGCGCGTGCGGCCCCGCGTCGATGATCGGCTTCGACTTCGCCCGCCCCGCCAACCCGCCCGAGCGACAGGGCACCGCGTCCGGAATCACCAACATGGGTGGTTTCGTCGCCTCGATGACGACCCTGTTCGCGATCGGCGTCCTGCTGGACGCCACCGGCGACAACTACAGCGTGGCCTTCTCGGCGGTGTTCGTCCTGCAGGCGCTGGGCGTGAGTCAGATCCTGCGGCTGCGCAGCCGGGCGGTGCGGCGGGAGCGGGAACGGCTGGTCGCCAGCCGGGTGGAGACGGTGCACGTCCCCGCGTGAGTCAGCCGGCCGCGGCGACCGGTACGAGGGTGAGATGGACGATGCCCAGGATGCCGCGGTAGGTGAGCCACCGGGCCCGGTGCCGGTCGAGGTCCGCGCGCGTCTCGGCCGCCCGGGGATGGTCCGGATGCCCGGCGAGCCACACCTCGGTGTCCGCCTGGTACGCCGACTCGAACTCCTCCCACTCGTCACGGCTCGCGGTCCCGATCCTCCCCCAAGTTCTCGGCTTCGCTCGAACAGGGGGACCCCCATGGGCACGGAACCCGGCCTCCACCGCGAGGCCGACGAGCCGGGCCAGGTCGTAGTGCTGGCCCGCCTCGGCCCCAAGCCACATGCCCGCCGGCTCGGCCGGCGTCGGCGGCCGCTCCCAGAAGCCCTCGCCGAACACCACACGCCCGCCGTCGGAGACCAGCCGCCGCAGCTCGCGCAGGGCCTCCAGGGTGTGCCCGGGGGGCTCGGCCGCGCTCAGGGCGTGGCCGGCCCCGAGGCACAGCACCAGGTCGGCGGGCCCGCGCTTCGTGCCCTCGGCCGACTCCTCGACGAACTCCACCCGGTCCGCGACCCCCGCGCCCCGGCGCTCTGCCGGCCCCGCTCCAGATCCTCGCCGCGCACGTCGATGCCGGTCCCACGGGCGTCCGGTACGGCGTCCAGGACACGGAGCATCAACTCGCCCCAGCCGCAGCCGACGTCGAGCACGCTGCCGGGCCGCAGCCGCGCGGGACGGCCGACCAGCGCGGCCGCGCGGGCCTCGGCGAGCGGGCCGTGGAAGGTCGGCCGGGTCAGGCGGGGCGGTCGGTCGTCGGCCCGGGGCGTGGCCACTGTGTCCGTCATGGCGGGCACGCTGGTTACCGGCAGCGGACCGGCGACACCGAATCAACCGACCGCGGACGGCCGTACTGGTCGACCGCGCGGACAGCCCCGCCGGACGACCGCCCGGGCGGCCCTGCCGCGTGACCGCGCGGACGGCCCTACTGCGTGACCGTGAAGTTCCGCAGGACGGCCGCCGTCAGTTCCGGGTCGCCCTCCGTCTTCACCCGCTCGCCCGCCGCCTCCGGCGTCAGACGGCCGCAGGCCAGCCGGACATAGGTCTCCCAGTCCAGGGTGAAGGAGGCGGCGGGGCCGAGTGCGGGGGCCGTCTCCAGGGTGCCGCGGCCCTGGATGTCGACGCGGATGGTGCGCAGGAACTCCACGGGCCCGTACACGTCGAAGACGATCGCCGAACTGCGCGGGGCGTTCGCCCTGTCGGCGACGACGCGGGGCAGCTCGGCGAGCAGCACGTCACGGGTGATGTGTGCGCCCGGGGAGTCGAGGTTGCCCGGCTGCCCCAGGGCCGTGCGCAGATCCTGCTCGTGGACCCACACGTCGAACGCGCGGTTGCGCATGGCCTCCGCAAGAGTGATCTCGGTGCCGAGCGGGCCGCGCACCTTGTGGCCGGGTTCGCGGGACTCGTTCCGCAGCTGGCGGTTGCGGCGGATGATCGTGTACTCCAGCTCGGAGGTCATCTCCGGGGCCGTGTGATGCCGGCGGACGTCGACCTGCATCTCCATGTACCGCTGGTGTTCGTTCGTCACATGGAACAGGTCGCGCGGCAGCGCGTGGATGGGGCGCGGGTCGCCGAGCAGTTCACAGTCCATGCCGATGACATGGGACACGATGTCGCGGACCGACCATCCGGGGCATGGGGTCCGCCGGTTCCATTCACCCTCGACAAGAGGCTGCACCAGCTCGGATATCGCATCGATGGAGTGGGTCCAGGCGTCGGCGTAGGGCTGGAGGGTGGGATGCAGACTCACGGAACGGGACCCCTCGGCGGTCGGTACACGGGCAGGTTGGGCGGCGGTGCCAGGGACGTGCCTGTCGGCGGGTGTCTTGGAACTCCCCCAGGCTCTCGGCTTTGCTCGAACAGGGGGGACCCCCAAGTTACGCTGCTGTGAGGCACCCCGGCAGTGCTTTCGTGTGACGATCGTAGGCCCGTGTGGACGGCTCGAATGCCAGGACGGTGGTAGTGTGCGCGCCTCGCTGATCCAGATCGCCGTAGATGAGGGCGAATCGGTCGAATCCCGTCGGCGACGGGTCGCCGCGCTGGTACGGGACCAGGCCGACTCCGATCTCGTCGTGCTGCCCGAGCTGTGGACGACGGGCGCCTTCGCGTACGAGGAGTTCGGTCGCGAGGCCGAGCCGCTCGAAGGCCCGACGTACGAGGTGATGGCGAAGGCCGCCAGCGAGGCGGGTGTCTGGCTGCACGCGGGCTCGATCCCGGAGCGCGACCCCGACGGCCCCCTCTACAACACGTCCCTGGTCTTCTCCCCCTCCGGTGATCTGGTCGCGGCATACCGCAAGATCCACCGCTTCGGCTTCGACAAGGGCGAGGCCGTCCTGATGGGAGCGGGGCAGGATCTGGTGACGGTCCGTCTGCCCGGGACCACCCTTGGCGTGGCCACCTGTTACGACCTCCGTTTCCCCGAACTCTTCCGCGGGCTCGTCGACGCCGGCGCCGAGACGCTGGTGATCCCGGCGGGCTGGCCCGAGCGCCGGCGCGCGCACTGGACGCTGCTGGCCAAGGCGCGGGCGGTCGAGAACCAGGCGTTCGTGCTCGCGTGTGGAACGTCCGGGACCCACGGACGGGTTCCGCAGGCAGGTCACTCGATCGTGGTCGATCCCTGGGGCGACGTGCTGGCGGAGGCGGGAGCCGAGGAGCAGGTGCTCACCGTGGAGTTCGACCCGGGAAGGGTGGCGACGATCCGGGAGCAGTTCCCGGCGCTCAAGGACCGCGTCCTGGGGCTGGCGCCCCCGCGCCGCGGCCTCTAGATCGCGTAGGGAGCGCGTAGGGAGCGCGTAGGGAGCGGCCGGTGGCGGGCGGCGGCTCTACTTCTCGTCCCGCCCGGCCGGCAGCGGCTGTTCCGCCCAGACGACCTTGCCCTCGGCCGTATAGCGGGTGCCCCAGCGTTCGGCGAACTGGGCCACCAGGAACAGGCCCCGTCCGTCCTCGTCCGTGGCGGACGCGCGGCGCAGATGCGGGGCCGTGCTGCTGCCGTCGGCGACCTCGCAGATCAGGGAGCGGTCGCGGATCAGACGGACGCGGATGGGGCCGTTGGCGTGCCGGATGGCGTTGGTGACCAGCTCGCTGAGGATCAGTTCGGTCGTGAAGGCGGACTCCGCAAGGCCCCATGCCTCCAGCGTCCGCCCTGCCGAGGCACGGACCCGGCCGACGGCCGACGGTTCGGACGGCACGTCCCAGGCCGCCGTGCTGTCGGCGGCGAGCATCCGCGTACGGGCGACGACAAGGGCCACGTCGTCGCGCGGCCGCTCGGGCACCATGGCCTTCAGCACCGCCCGGCAGGTCGCCTCCGGTGTCCGGCCGGGCCGGGCCAGCGTCTGCCGCAGTAGTTCCAGCCCCTCGTCGATGTCACGGTCGTGGTCCTCGACCAGCCCGTCCGTGTACAGCACCAGCGCGCTGCCCTCGGCAAGCTTCAGCCCGGTCATCTCGAACGGGAGGCGGCTGCCCAGGCCCAGCGGAGGCCCGCCGGGGACGTCCAGGAACTCCACGCTGCCGTCGGGACTGACGACGGCGGGCTGGAGATGCCCGGCGCGGGACAGGACGCACTGGCCGGATCCGGGGTCGTAGACGGCGTACAGACAGGTGGCTCCGGTGACCGGCGGGCCCTCGTCGCCGGCGGTCCCGTCCTCGTCCTGGTCGATACGGGTCACCAGCTCGTCCAGGTGTCCCAGGAGCTCATCGGGCGGGACGTCCAGGGTGGAGAAGTTGTGCACGGCGGTCCGCAGCCGACCCATCGTGGCGGCCGCGTGCAGACCGTGGCCGACGACGTCCCCGACGACGAGCGCCACCCGGGCGCCGGGCAGCGGGATGACGTCGAACCAGTCCCCGCCGACCCCGCCCTGGGAGGCCTGCGCGGGCAGATAGCCGTAGGCCACGTCGAGGGCGTTCTGGTCGGGCAGGGCCCGGGGCAGCAGGCTGCGCTGCAGCGTCACGGCCATCGCGTGCTCGCGCGTGTAGCGGCGGGCGTTGTCGATGCTGACGGCGGCGCGCGCCACCAGCTCCTCGGCGAGGGAGACGTCGTCCTGCTCGAAGGACTTGCGCGGGCCGGAGCGCCAGAAGGTGGCCACGCCCATGATGACGCCGCGGGCGCGCAGCGGAGCGGCGATCATGGAGTGGATCCCGAACTCCACGAGCTTTTGGGCCCGCTCCGGATCCTGTACCTGCCACCCGGAGAACGCGGCCAGGTCCGCCTCCAGCACGGCCACGCCGGTGCCGAAGCCGTTGGCCTGCGGGGTGGCCGGGACGAAACGGATCAGCCGGCCGACGCCGTAGAGCGGGCTGCCCTCCCGCACCCCGCGGAACCCGACGCGCCGCATGTCCGGGGAACCGTCCCCGGGCTCCCCGCCGCGCAGGACGGGATCGGCCAGGTCGATGGTGACGAAGTCGGCGAACCGGGGCACCGCGACGTCCGCCAGCTCCTGGGCGGTGCGGGTCACGTCGAGGCGGGTGCCGACCTCCAGCCCGGCGTCATACAGCAGCTTGAGGCGCTCCTGGGCCTGGTCCGCCCGGCCGCTGAGGGCCTGCAGCTCCGTGGTGTCCCGCAGGGTCGCGACGCTGCCCGGCGGCCCGCCCTCACGGTCGGTCGGCCGCTGGCTGACGGCCAGCAACCGGCCGCGGGCCAGGTGCACCTCGTCGGTGGCGTCCCGTCCGGAGGCGAACAGGCGGGCCATGTCGCCGCCGATGTCCAGGTCGAGGGCCTGGCGTCCCTCCGCGTCCGCGGGCAGCCCGATCAGCCTGCGCGCCTCGTCGTTGGCCAGCGCCAGCCTGCCCTCGCCGTCCAGGATCAGCACGCCCTCCCGCACGGAGTGCAGGACGGCGTCGTAATGCTCGTACATCCGGGTCATCTCGGCGGGCTCCAGACCGTGCGTCTGGTTGCGCAGCCGCCTGCTGACCAGGGCGGTGCCGGCGGTGCCGGCGGCGAGGGCCACGGCCGCCGCGCCGATGAACACGGGCAGCTGGCGCGCGACGACCCCTGTCACCGCGGAGAGCCTGACCCCGGCGGCGACGAGACCGACGACCTTGCCGTGCGCGTCCTTCACGGGGACGACGGCGCGCACCGCGGGGCCCAGGGCGCCCGTGTAGGTCTCCCGGACGGTCCCGCCCTTCGCGGCGGGGCCGATCCTGCCGATGTAGTGCTTGCCGATCTGGCCGGGGTCGGGGTGCGTGTAGCGGACGCCGTTCTTGCTCATGGCCACGACAAAATCGACGCCGGATGCCTTCCGTGCCGCCTCGGCGCGCGGTTCCAGCACCGCGCTCGGGTCCGGGCCCTGCATCGCCGCCGCGATGCCCGGTGAGTGCGCGAAGGTCTGGGCGACCGCGAGCGCGCGGTTGCGGGCCTCTCGTCCACTGTCAGACCGCACCTGAAGCAGGACGGCGGCCACCGCGGCGACGACGAGGAGCACCACGATCGCCGCCTGAAGGACGAAGACCTGCTGGGCGACGGTGCGTGCGCTCAGCACCGAACGCAGGCGGCCGGGAAATCCCGCCATGCCTCTTTTCTAACACCGTTCCGCGGGCCGGACACCGCGGCCGTCAGTCTGCAGCCCGCTCCTTCTCCGCGAGGTGGATCACGCACACGGCCACCGCGATCAGCAGCGCCGGGTCCGCGTCGTCCCGTACGACGTCGACGCCGTACGTCTCCCGGACGTGCAGCCAACGCCGGGAGATCACCGCGAGGAGCTCGCCGTCGTACTCGATGGCGAACTCACGGTCGAGGATCTTGCCGCTGACGTCCAGTTCCGTGCCGTCGGCCAGGGACACGCGGTAGTGGTTGCGAAGAAGGGAGAGCCGCTTGCGCCGAATGGTCGCCAGCGGCTCGCCGGCGCGCTGGACGACCATGGTGTCGCGCAGCGAGAACACCTTCCGATGGATGTCGATCAGGACGCGCCCGTGCGTGTCCTTCAGCTCGAAGGTGTCGCGCAGCCGCATGGCCTTGCCGTCGACGAGGAAGACCTTGTCGCCGTGCTCGTCCTCGATCCAGTAGTCGTCACCGATGCCCAGGAGCCGGTCGCGTACGAGGAGTCTCATACGGTCACCGGTTCCCGGGAGCGGGCCGGTCATCACGGACGGGACCCGAAACGGCGGCGGTAGGCCGACGGGCTCAACCCCGTCTCCCGCCGCAGGCGTGCTCGCAGGTCGGCCGCCGTGCCGAGGCCGCTGCGGGGCGCGACGACGTCCAGTCGTTCCTCTCCCCGCTCGATCAGGCGGCAGGCCGGCGCGACGCGCTCCCCGGTCGGCCAGGCCAGTGGGGTGGTGCCCAGCTGGGTGCGGAAGCGGCGGTGGAGTGTGGCGGGGGAGAGCGCCGCGCGGGCCGCCAGGTCCGCCACCGTCAGCGGCTCGGCCAGCCGCTCCAGTGCCCAGGCCGGCAGCGGGCCGAGCGACTCGTCGGGGACCTCGGGGACCGGCACGCTCCACGAACTGTTGCCGGCCGCCGTCCCGGTGGGAGGCGAAGACGAGGTGCCGGGAGACCGCGTTGGCGATCTCGGCGCCGTGGTCCCGGCGCCAGATGTGCAGCCCCAGGTCGAGGGCGACGGCGCTGCCCGCGGCGGTCAGGAGGTCGCCCTCGTCCACGAAGAGCACGTCCGGCTTCAGCCGCACCTTCGGGTGCAGCTTCCGGAAGGAGTCGGCCCACAGCCTGGGGGTCCCCCCACGCCCTCAAGGCAGTGGGGGAGGGTGGTGGCCCGTCGGCCGTCGAGCAGCCCCGCCTCGGCGAGCGCGAAGCTGCCCGTGCAGAAGCTGATGCCCCGGGCGTGCGTGCGCCGGATCGCGTCCAGGACCTCGGGCCCGCGCGGTACGACGTTGTCCGGGCGGCCGTCAGCGTGAAGAAACCGTGGTTCATCCGCACGTCGGGCGTCGGCGCGCACAGCGTCACCTCGTACAGGGGCCGGGGCAGGCCCAGCTGGGGGCGCGGCAGCCCGAACAGTTCGGTGGCGACACCGACCTCGAACGGGTTCGTGCCCTGGTCGACGATCACGGCGACCCGATGGGGCCGCACCGGCTGAGAGGATCCTTGCGGCATACGCGATTTCCAGCACTCGTGCGACCGTGACGGCTTCACCGAGCGGTGGAGCCCCCGCATCGTCACCACCGTCAACGACTACGACGTACGCGTGGCGAAGGTCGAGGGCGAGCACGTCCGGCACGTACACGATCACACCGACGAGTGCTTTCTCGTCCTCGGCGGCGAGCTGCACATCGCGCTCAGGGAACCGGCCGGCGAGCGCACGGTCGTCCTCCCCACGGGCTCGGTGTTCACCGTCCCGCGCGGCACCGAGCACAAGCCCTATGCCCCGGGCCCGCCGAGATCCTGGTCTTCGAGCCCACCGGCACCCTCTCGGTGGGCGACCGGCACGACGAGGTCACCGGGCACGTGGACGCGACCACCGGACACGCCCTGTCCTGACCGGGGCGCCAAATCCTCCGGGACAGGGGGTGTCCCGCAGTTGAACTTCCGGTGCGTGCAAGGAAGTTGCCCAACCTGACGCATCGGCCCCGAGTCGAACGCTGCGTAGGTCGCCAAGATTCCGCACGTTCCTCCCGGAGGTTCCGCCATGCCCTCTCGTCCCGCCCGCCGCAGGCCGACACGCGCCCTCCCGGCGCTGACGCTGGCCCTCGGCGCCGCCCTGGCCGTCCCGTTCGCCCTGGCCGGCCCGGCCGACGCCGCGACGGCGCCGGCCACCGCCTCGGTCAACCAGTACGACTGGCAGCTCACCTACCAGGCCGCCGCCGGCCAGACGAACAAGGCCACCGTCACCGCCGCGCTCACGGCGGACCGCACGGGCATCACCTATGTGATCGACGACGTCGTCCAAATCACCGCGGGCCACGACTGCGCGTACCCCGACAGCGCGGACCACACCAAGGTCTCCTGCACCGTCACCAACGTGGACAGCCAGGACCCGTACGCCGCCCTGGTCATGAACCTCGGCGACGGCAACGACACGGTCGCGTACAAGAACTCCACCGATCAGATCTACTACTACGCCGAGATCTCCCTGGGCGCCGGCAACGACCGGCTGACCGACTCCGGCCGCCTCGACGGCGCCTACGTCTCGGGCGACGCGGGCAACGACACCATCACGGTGGGCGCCGAGGGCCTGGCCTGGGGCGGTGACGGCAGGGACACGATCTACGCGAGCGGCGGCGACAACATCGTGCAGGGCGGCAAGGGCGACGACGAGCTGCACGGCGGCGCCGGCGCCCAGTACCTGTCCGGCGACGACGGCAACGACAAGCTCTACGGCGGAACCGGAAACGACAGCCTGTACGGCGGCAAGGGCAACGACGTCCTGTACGGAAACAGCGGCAACGACAAGCTCTACGGCAACAGCGGCAACGACAAGTTGTACGGCGGCCCCGGCCGGGACACGCTGTCCGGCGGGCCCGGCAGGAACGTGGTCCACCAGGACTGACGAGGCCGCGGTGGGGGCTGGGTGCGGACGGATGTCACGGCGTGCCGCGCGAATGGCACTCTTGGACGCATGACCGATTCCGCACCCCGTCGCGCCCGTGTCCGCGCCCCCGAGCTGATCGGCAAGGGCGGCTGGCTGAACACCGGAGGCAAAGAGCTGACCCTCGCCGACCTGCGAGGTAAGTGCGTTGTTGTTGATTTCTGGACGTTCTGCTGCATCAACTGTCTGCACGTCCTCGACGAACTGCGCGAACTAGAGGAGAAGCACCGGGACACGGTCGTCATCATCGGCGTGCACTCGCCGAAGTTCGTGCACGAGGCCGAGCATCAGGCGGTCGTGGACGCGGTGGAGCGGTACGGCGTCGAGCATCCGGTGCTCGACGACCCCGAGCTCGCCACCTGGAAGCAGTACGCCGTGCGCGCCTGGCCGACGCTCGTCGTGATCGACCCCGAGGGGTACGTCGTCGCGCAGCACGCCGGCGAGGGGCATGCGCACGCCATCGAGCGGCTGGTGCGGGAACTGGAAGCCGAGCACGGGGCGAAGGGGACGCTGCGGCGCGGGGACGGGCCGTACGTGGCGCCGGAGCCGGAGCCGACCGTGCTGCGCTTCCCCGGCAAGGCGCTGCTGCTGCCGTCCGGGAACTTCCTGGTCAGCGACACCACCCGGCATCAACTGGTGGAGCTGGAGGCGGACGGGGAGACCGTCGTGCGGCGGATCGGCTCCGGTGCGCGCGGCTTCGTGGACGGTGCGGCGGGGACGGCCTCCTTCAGCGAGCCGCAGGGCCTCGCCCTCTTCGAGGACGGGGCGTCCGTGGTCGTCGCGGACACCGTCAACCACGCCCTGCGGCGACTGGACCTCGGCACGGGCGAGGTGACCACGCTCGCGGGCACCGGCCGGCAGTGGTGGCAGGGGTCGCCGACCTCGGGACCGGCCCGTGAGATCGACCTCTCCTCCCCCTGGGACGTGGCCGTCTTCGACGGGAGGGTGTGGATCGCCATGGCCGGTGTGCACCAGCTGTGGGCGTACGACCCGGTCGGGAACACCGTGGCGGTGGCGGCGGGGACCACCAATGAGGGGCTGGTCGACGGACCGGTCACGGAGGCCTGGTTCGCCCAGCCCTCCGGTCTTGCGGCGAGTGCCGACCGGCTCTGGCTGGCCGACTCCGAGACCTCCGCGCTGCGCTGGGTGGACCTCGACGGTCGGGTCCGCACCGCCGTCGGCACCGGGCTGTTCGACTTCGGCCACCGTGACGGCGCCGCGGAACAGGCGCTGCTCCAGCATCCGTTGGGGGTGACGGCGCTGCCCGACGGTTCCGTGGCCGTCGCCGACACCTACAACCACGCCCTGCGCCGCTACGACCCCGCGACCGGTGAAGTGACCACCCTGGCCACCGACTTGAGGGAGCCGAGCGATGCCGTCCTCGTCGGCGACGACATCGTGGTCGTCGAGTCGGCCCGGCACCGGCTGACCCGGCTGCGGCTCCCGGAGGAGGCGGTCCGGGTGACGGCCGTCGCCCACCGCACCCAGCGCGCGACGACCGAAGTCGCCCCGGGCAGGCTGCGGTTGGACGTGATCTTCCAGGCCCCGGCCGGCCAGAAGCTCGACACCCGGTACGGCCCCTCGACCCGCCTCCTGGTCTCCGCCACCCCGCCCGGGCTGCTGCTGAAGGGCGAGGGCGCGGACACCGACCTGTCCCGCACCCTGGAGCTCGATCCGGCGGTGGCGGAGGGAGTCCTGCACGTCTCGGCGATGGCGGCGTCGTGCGACGACGATCCCACGAACGAGTACCCCGCCTGCCATGTCCACCAGCAGGACTGGGGCGTACCGGTCCGCCTCACCGAAGGCGGTGCGGACCGTCTTCCGCTGGTCCTCGCGGGGATGGACGACGCGGGGACGGACGACGCTCAGCTGCCGTAGCCGTCGCCGTAGCCGTCACGGTGGTGGTGCCGCTCCTCCTCGACGACCGTCGTCGGGGGCGGCACCACGATCCTCCTGCGCCGGGCGATGCTGGTGAACGTGGTGACCCCGATCAGTCCGACGGCCATCAGGATGAGCCCGACCAGGTCGAGGTCGACCCCCTTCATGTGCCAGTCGGTCGCGAACGTGAGGATTGCGCCCGCGGCGATGAGGATGATGCATCCGCCTAGGCCCATGGGTGTCTCCTCCCCTTGCGATCCGGTGGTTCCGGTCGGGGGTCGGGTACCCGGGACCCCGGTGCTCATGCCCGGGGTGCAGGGGCGGGCCTACTGCTGCAGGAACGCCACCAGGGCGTTCGCCAGCAGGAACGGGTCGTTGGCGCCGCACAGTTCGCGGGCGCTGTGCATCGACAGGATCGCCGCGCCGATGTCGACGGTCCGGATGCCGTGGCGGGCCGCGGTGATCGGGCCGATGGTGGTGCCGCAGGGCATGGCGTTGTTGGAGACGAAGGTCTGGAAGGGGACGCCCGCCCGCTCGCAGGCGGCGGCGAAGACCGCGCGGCCCGAACCGTCCGTGGCATAGCGGTTGTTGACGTTCACCTTGAGGATCGGCCCGCCGTTGACTCTCGGGTGGTGCGTCGGGTCGTGCCGCTCCGCGTAGTTGGGGTGGACCGCGTGGCCCGTGTCGGAGGACAGACAGACGGTGCCGGCGAAGGAGCGGGCCCGGTCCTCGTACGACCCGCCGCGCGCGAACACCGAACGCTCCAAAACGTTGCCGAGCAGCGGCCCGTCCGCGCCGGTGTCCGACTGCGAGCCGTTCTCCTCGTGGTCGAAGGCGGCCAGCACGGGGATGTGCGGGAGGGCCTGCTCGGAGCAGGCCACGGCCGCCAGGGCCGCCGCGCCCGCGTGCACCGACAGCAGGTTGTCCATCCGGGGACCGGCGACCAGCTCCTTGTCGCGGCCCAGATAGGCGGGCGGCTCCACGGAGTGCGTCATGAGGTCCCAGCCGGCCACGTCGCCCGCAGGCAGCCCGCACTCCTCTTCGAGGAAGGCGATCAGGTCGCCGTCGCGCACATCGCCGCTCAGGCCCCAGACCGGCTGCAGATGCCGCTGCTTGTCGAGCTTGAGCCCCTCGGTCGACACCGACCGGTCCAGGTGGATGGCCAGCTGCGGCACCCGCAGCAGGGGCCGGTCCACGTTCACCAGGCGGGTCGAGCCGTCCCGCAGGGTGAGCCGCCCGGCCAGGCCCAGGTCCCGGTCGAGCCAGGAGTTGAGCAGGGGTCCGCCGTAGATCTCCACGGCGACCTGGCGCCAGCCGTGCGCCCCGCTGTCCGGCTGCGGCTTGACCCGCAGGTTCGGCGAGTCGGTGTGCGCGCCGACGATCCGGAACGGCGTGTGGGGCACGGCGCCCTCGGGGACGTACCAGGCCACGATCGCGCCGCCGCGCAGCACGAACCTGCCGCCGCTCGTCCCGTCCCACGCGTCCGTCTCCGCGACCTGCCGGAAGCCGGCCTTCTCCAGCCGCTCGGCGGTGTTCGCCACGGCGTGGTAGGGCGACGGGCTCGCCGCGAGGAAGGACATGAGGTCATCGGTGTGGCCGCGGTCGAAGCGGGCTGGTTCGCTCATGGGGTTCACCTTAACGACGGGCGAGGGCCCGCTCCCCCTTACCGGGAACGGGCCCACGCAGGAAACCTGTGGCAGTGGCGGCCGGGACTAGAAGGCCGCCTCGTCCAGCTCCATGAGGTCCAGGTCGACGCCCTCGGACACCTTGCGGGCCAGGGTGACGCCGGGCAGGACGTTGGCCGCGAAGAACTTCGCCGCCGCGATCTTGCCGGTGTAGAAGGCCTTGTCCTTGGCGGAGGCCGTCTCCAGCTTCTCGGCGGCGACCGCGGCACCCTTCAGCAGCAGGTAGCCGACGACCACGTCACCGGAGGCCAGCAGCAGGCGGGTGGTGTTCAGGCCCACCTTGTAGATGTTCTTGACGTCCTGCTCGGTGGCCGCGAGGTCGGTCAGCATCAGGCCGACGATGGCCTCCAGCTCGACGGCCGCCTTCGCGAGGTGCTCGCGGGCGCCGGCCAGCTCCTCGCCGCCGGTGCCGAGCGCGAGGAACTTCTTGATGTCCTCCGCGAGGGAGTTCAGCGCGGCGCCCTGGTTGCGGACGATCTTCCGGAAGAAGTAGTCCTGGCCCTGGATCGCGGTCGTGCCCTCGTAGAGGGTGTCGATCTTGGCGTCGCGGATGTACTGCTCGATCGGGTACTCCTGCAGGAAGCCGGAGCCGCCGAAGGTCTGCAGCGACTGGGCGAGCTGCTCGTAGCCCTTCTCGGAGCCGTAGCCCTTGACGATCGGCAGGAGCAGGTCGTTGAGCGCGTGCTCGGCCTTGGAGTCCTCGCCGTTCGCCTCCTTGACCGCGATGGCGTCCTGGACGGAGGCGGTGTAGAGGACGAGGGCGCGCATGCCCTCCGCGTACGCCTTCTGCGTCATCAGCGAGCGGCGCACGTCGGGGTGGTGCGTGATGGTGACCTTGGGCGCGGCCTTGTCCATGAAGTTGGCCAGGTCGGGACCCTGGACGCGCTCCTTGGCGTACTCAAGGGCGTTGAGGTAGCCGGTGGACAGCGTGGAGATCGCCTTCGTGCCGACCATCATGCGGGCGAACTCGATGATGCGGAACATCTGGCGGATGCCGTCGTGCTTGTCGCCGATCAGCCAGCCCTTGGCCGGGTGGCGGTCGCCGAAGGTCATCTCGCAGGTGTTGGAGGCCTTCAGGCCCATCTTGTGCTCGACGTTGGTGGCGTAGGCGCCGTTGCGCTCGCCCAGCTCGCCGGTCTCGAAGTCGAACAGGTACTTCGGGACGAGGAAGAGGGACAGGCCCTTGGTGCCGGGGCCGGCGCCCTCGGGGCGGGCGAGGACGTAGTGGAGGATGTTCTCCTCCATGTCGTGCTCACCGGACGTGATGAAGCGCTTGACGCCCTCGATGTGCCAGGAGCCGTCCTCCTGCTGGATCGCCTTGGTGCGGCCGGCGCCGACGTCGGAGCCCGCGTCGGGCTCGGTGAGCACCATGGTCGAACCCCAGGTCCGCTCCACGGCGATCTGCGCGATCTTCTTCTGTACGTCGTTGCCCTCGTCGTAGAGGATGCCGGCGAACGCCGGGCCGGAGGAGTACATCCACACGGCCGGGTTCGAGCCGAGGATCAGCTCCGCGTACGCCCAGATCAGGGACGGGGGAGCCGTCGTGCCGCCGATGCCCTCGGGCAGGCCCAGGCGCCAGTACTCGGAGTCCATGAAGGCCTTGTAGCTCTTCTTGAAGGACGCCGGGACGGGCGCGGTGTTGGTCTCCGGGTCGAAGACCGGCGGGTTGCGGTCCGCGTCCGTGAAGGACTCGGCCAGCTCGTTCTCCGCGAGGCGCGTCAGCTCCTCCAGGACGCTCTTGGCGGTGTCCGTGTCCATTTCACCGAACGGGCCGGTGCCGTACAGCTTGTCGCGCCCGAGTACTTCGAACAGGTTGAACTCGATGTCGCGTAGGTTCGACTTGTAGTGCCCCATGGGTGACGGCTCCGTATCGGACTCGGCGAGGCACTGTCTCCTCGCAACTGGTTCACGTACCAACAAGTAGCTACGATGATGCTACCCGTCGGTAATAAGAAGCAACCCCTGCCCGTCCAAGTGTGAGAAGGGTCTACATAAGAACGCTGGGGAACGGCTCAAGAAGGCTTGACGGGCCTTCGGCGACCCCGGTGGGGTCGGTAGGCTAGCGCCCATGTACGGCTACGACCAGAACGTGGGTGCGCAGTACACCACGCCGCAGCAGCAGATGCCCGGCGGGTACGGCCAGCAGGCGCCGCTCTACCCGGAGCCGTCGCCGCCGTCGCTCGCGGACGCGGTGCGTGCCTTCACCACCGGTCAGCTGGCCGCTGAGGACTTCCAGCAGGTGTTCGCCACGTCCAAGGTCTACTGCCCGCGCGGCGACAACCCGGGCTTCCTCGCCCTGCACAACACCCAGCAGCCGGTGATCCCGATGTTCACCTCGCTCAAGGAACTGCGCCGGTACGCGGGCAAGGAGTCCAAGTACTTCGTGATCACCGGCGCCGAGGTGATCGACCTGCTGCCGACCGGGTACGGCTTCGTCCTGGACATGGAGGGCGAGCACCGGATGGTCTTCGACGCGAAGGCGGTCGAGCAGATGGTGGACTTCGCGATGCGCCGGATGTACGGCGGCTGAACCGTCCCCTCCGCCCACGGGTTGGCCCTAGTGTGCCCGCGTGACCCCACCCGACACCTCGCCGCCGGCCCTGCACGGCCGGCGGCGTTCTGCTGCCCGACTCCGCCGCGGCGTACTGCTGTTGGAGTCGGGAGGAGTGCGCCGCAGGATACCCGTCGCCGCGATCGAACGCGTCGACGTGAGCGGCCGCGCAGGGCGCGAGCTGATCGTCGTCCTGACCTCGGCCCTGCCCGGCCCGGCGACCCACTGCCTCGTCTCCCGCAGCGCACCCGCCGTGCACGAGTTCGCCGAGGCGCTGCGCCGCGCGCTGCCGGTGCGGGACGCCGACGAGCCGCGCCGGGACGGGGCGGCCCGGGTGACCGTCGAGCCGGTGGAGCGCCCGGGGCCGGAACCGAGGAACGTGGCCCTCGGGGTGCTGGGTGTCCTCTATGTACTGGTCGCCGCCGCGTTGGTGGCCCGCGGCGCGGGGGAGCGGGCCACCGTCTCCTGGGCGGTGGGCGTCCCCAGTGTCCTGGCGCCCGGCGTCGCCGCCGTGGTGGCCGGCCTGCGCACGCTGCGCGACACCGTCGTGCTGCGGGCCCGGGGGATCGCGGTCGAGGGGCGGCTGGAGTTCTCCTACGACGTCGGAACCGGCGAGGACGCGGCCACGCACCACGTCTACCCCTACGTCGACGCCCGCGGTGAGCGGCGCGAGCGCAGCGGCCCGGAGGGCGGCCCGAGCGAGGTCGAGATCGTGTACGACCCCGAGGATCCGGACGGCACCACCACGGTCGGGCGGGCGACGGTGGGGCATCTGATCGGCGCCCTGAGCCTGGCGCTGGTGCTCGGGCTCCCCATGACCCTGCTCGGCCCCTCCCTGGTGGGGCCGGCGATGGCCGCCCTGTTCGACTGACCGGCACCCGGCGAGGCCCGGAGGGAATGTCCTCCGGGCTTTCTCTGTTGGGGGTGGCAGAAAGTTCAATGCTCAACTAAAGTGGGCGCACAAGGAGGTACCGACCAATGCCTGCAGTGACCGTCGAGAACCCGCTGACCCTGCCCCGTGTGGCCGCGCCGGCCGACGCCGTCGCCCGTCCCGTGCTGGCCGTGACGACCGCACCGAGCGGATTCGAGGGCGAGGGCTTCCCGGTGCGCCGGGCGTTCGCCGGGGTCAACTACCGCTACCTCGACCCGTTCATCATGATGGACCAGATGGGCGAGGTGGAGTACGCGCCGGGCGAGCCCAAGGGCACCCCGTGGCACCCGCACCGTGGCTTCGAAACCGTCACCTACATCATCGACGGCACCTTCGACCACCAGGACAGCCACGGCGGTGGCGGCACCATCACCAACGGCGACACCCAGTGGATGACCGCCGGCTCGGGCCTGCTCCACATCGAGGCCCCGCCGGAGTCCCTGGTCATGTCCGGCGGTCTCTTCCACGGCCTGCAGCTGTGGGTGAACCTCCCGGCCAAGGACAAGATGATGGCCCCCCGCTACCAGGACATCCGCGGCGGCAACGTCCAGCTGCTCACCTCCCCCGACGGCGGCGCGCTGCTCCGCGTCATCGCCGGTGAGCTGGACGGCCACACCGGTCCCGGTATCACCCACACCCCGATCACGATGATCCACGCGACCCTCGCCGCGGGCGCGGAGATCACCCTGCCCTGGCGCGAGGACTTCAACGCCCTCGCGTACGTCCTGGCCGGGCGCGGCTCCGTCGGTGACGACCGCCGTCCGGTCCAGCTGGGCCAGACCGCCGTCTTCGGCAACGGCTCCTCGCTGACCGTCCGCGCGGACGAGAAGCAGGACTCCCACACACCGGACCTGGAGATCGTCCTGCTCGGCGGGCAGCCCATCCGCGAGCCCATGGCCCACTACGGCCCCTTCGTCATGAACACCCGTGAGGAACTCCAGCAGGCCTTCGAGGACTTCCAGAAGGGCCGGCTCGGAACGATCCCGGCCGTCCACGGCATGACCGAGAGCGGACCGCAGGCCTGAGCCCGAGTCCGGCGAAAGCCCCGTCCGTCAACGGCGCCGGACGGGGCTTTCGCCGTACCGCGTCACCCGGCCGGGCCCGAGCGCAGGACAGCCCGGCCGCGCGCATGATCGGCTGGGTGCGTGCAGCTTCTGCCCGACCCCGTCCGCCGACTCGCCGCCTGGTGCGTGGTGATCCTGCTCGTCTCCGGGGTCGGGTACGTCGGGGTCCGGCTGTGCACCACGTTCCGTACGACCGTCACGCCCGTGCTGCTCGCGCTGCTCGGGACCGCGCTGCTCGGGCCGCTGTACCGGCGGCTCGTCCGGGCCGGGGTGCAGCGCTCGCTGGCCGCCGGGCTCACCTGTGTCGCGGTCGTGGCCGTCATCGGCGGGGCCGTCTACATCGTGGTCGCCGCGCTGATCGACACCGGGGGCCAGATCATCTCCTCGCTGCGGGCCGCCGCGAGATCCGTCGCCGAGCACTTCGGGGCCGCCGGGACCTCGCTGGACGACCTCGCCGAGAACGCCAAGAACCTGCTGGCCAAGTTCGGCGGGACGGCCGCCTCCAACGTCATCAGCGGGGTCAGCGTGGTCGGCGAGAGCATCGCCATGGCCGTACTGGCGCTGCTGCTCGTCTTCTTCTTCCTGCGCGACTCCCACCGGGCCGCCGAGAGCCTGCGGTCCCTCGCCCCGCGCGGCACCGGCGACACCCTGGAGGCCATGGCGCGGCGGGCCTTCGCGGCCGTCGAGGGGTTCATGCGCGGCACCACCGTCATCGCGCTCATCGACGCCACCTGCATCACCATCGGGCTGCTGATCCTTCAGGTGCCGGGCGCGCCGGGCCTCGGCGCGCTCGTCTTCGTCGGCGCCTACATCCCCTACCTCGGCGCCTTTCTCTCCGGCGCGGTGGCCGTGCTGGTCGCGCTTGCCGACCGGGGGTTCGTGATCGCGCTGTGGGCCCTCGGGGTGGTCGTCGCGGTGCAGGTGCTGGAGGGTCATGTGCTCCAGCCGGTGATCCAGAGCCGGACCGTGCAGATGCATCCCGCGGTGGTGATGCTGGCGATCACGGCCGGGGCGTCCGTCGCGGGCATCGTCGGAATGCTGCTGGCCGTACCGCTCACCGCGGCCGCCTTCGGGGTCGTGCACGAGCTGCGGAGCCGGTACGCCACCAAGTAGCCACCGTTCCGACCGGGTCACCGCTTCTCGTACAGCTCGAACCAGATGCTCTTCCCCTCGCCCCGCGGATCCACCCCCCACGCGTCCGCGAGCAGTTCCATCAGCACCAGACCGCGCCCGGAGGAGGCCAGCTCCCCGGGGCTTCGCTTGTGCGGGAGGTCGTCCCCGGCGTCGGTGACCTCGGCCCGCAGCCGCCGCTCGCCCGTCTCCCCGGTGACCTCGGCGAGCAGCAGGGCGTCGGCGTCGGTGTGCACGAGGACGTTGGTGAGCATCTCCGACACCAGCAGCACCGCGGTGTCCACCTGCTCGTCGGAGGTCCAGTCGTGCAGCAGCCCGCGCACATGCTCGCGGGCCTCGGCGATCCGCTCCGGCTCGTCCTGCGCCACCGACAGCAGGGTGCGCCGGACCGTGGGCCCGACGAGCATCGTGGCGCCGTAGCCCTCGCCCTCCCCCGGCCTGCCCAGCAGCAGCACGGCTATGTCGTCCTCGCGCCGGTCGGCCAGCGGCCCCGGCGTCTGGTGCGAGGACGGTCCGTGCACCGCCTGCACCAGGGCGTCCGCGAGCGACTCCAGGCCGCCCTCGTGGTCCTCCAGTACGGCGCGGAGGCGGTGCCAGCCGCTCTCCAGGTCATGACCGCCGGTCTCGATCAGCCCGTCGGTGCAGATCATCATGGTCTCGCCGGGCTCCAGCGCGAACCGGGTCGTCGGGTAGTCGGCGTCCGGGTCGATGCCCAGCGGCAGACCGCCCGCCGTCGGCCGCATCATCACCGTGCCGTCCGCCATCCGGATCGCCGGGTCCGGATGCCCGGCGCGAGCGATCTCCAGGACGCCGGACACCGGGTCGACCTCCGCATAGAGGCAGGTCGCGAAGCGCGGGTCGGCGTCGTCACCGGTGCTGTCGTCGACACCGTGCAGAGCGCCGTCGTTGACGCCGTGCAGAAAGCGGGAGGCCCGGGAGAGGACTGCGTCGGGGCGGTGGCCCTCGGAGGCATAGGCGCGCAGGGCGATCCGCAGCTGGCCCATCAGACCGGCGGCCCGCACGTCATGTCCCTGGACGTCACCGATGACCAGCGCGAACCGGCTGCCGGGCAGCGGGATCATGTCGTACCAGTCGCCGCCGACCTGGAGCCCGCCGCCGGTGGGGATGTAGCGGGCGGCCACGCCCATGCCGGGGACCTCGGGGCCCAGCGTGGGCAGCATGGAGCGTTGCAGCCCGTCGGTCAGTTCACGCTGGGACTCGGCGGCCCCGGCCCGGGACAGGGCCTGGGCGAGCATGCGGGCCACCGTCGTGAGCACCGACCGCTCGTCCGGGGTGAAGGCGACCGGATAGGCGAAGGCCGCCAGCCAGGCGCCCATCGTGCGGCCGGCCGCCGTCAGCGGCAGGAACGCCCAGGACTGCCGGCCGACGTGCCGGGCGAGCGGCCAGGTCACCGGGTAGCGGGTCTTGTACTGCTCGGGGGAGGACAGATAGACCGCACGGCCGGTCCGGACCACCTCGGCGGCCGGGTAGTCCGTCTCCAGCGGCATATCGGTGAAGGGAGCCTCGTCGCCGGGCTGATGCCCGTGATGGCCGATGACCGTCAGCCGGTCGCCCTGCACCCCGAAGACGGCCAGCCCGTCCGGCGAGAACCCCGGCATCGACAGCCCCGCCGCGACCCGCAGCACCTCCGACGTGGACCGAGCCTCGGCCAGCGCCCGGCCCGCGTCCAGCAGGAACGCCTCCCGGGAGCGGCGCCAGTCACCGGTGACGGGGGTCTGCGCCGCGGTGCCCGGCGTCGGTTCGGTGACCTCCTGCAGGGTGCCCGTCACCCGGTACACGCGCTCCCCCCGGTCGTACACCGGTCTGAAGCGGCTGCGTACCGTGCGTACGATGCGGCCCTGCTCGTCCATGATCCGCAGCCGCACCTCGGCCAGCGTGCCCTCGTCGGAGGCGAGCCGGATGATGCTGGTGTTCTCGTTCCAGTCGACGGGATGGAAGCGGGCGCGCGCCCGGGCCTCGGTGAGGGTGGTCGTCTCGCCGGGCAGTCCGAGCAGCCGAGCGGTCTCCGCGTCGATGGTGACCAGCCCGGTGGCGGTGTTCCAGTGCCACACCCCGGTCGCGAGGGAGGAGAGAACGTCCCCGACGGCGGGCAGGGGCTCGCCAGTGCGCATTGCCCCACTTTAAGAAGATGCGATCGAAGAGTGCCACTGCTCCCTGCTGCGGCAATGGTGGGAGGCGATCTTCGGGTGCCCGGTACGCTGGTCTGTGTTTCACGTGAAACAACCTGAAGCACTGCCCCACCCAGACCCCGATCCGCGAAGACTGGATGAACGACGATGCATCGGTACAGGTCCCACACCTGCGGCGAGCTCCGCGCCTCTGACGTCGAGACCGACGTCCGGCTGAGTGGCTGGCTGCACAATCGGCGCGACCTGGGCGGCATCCTCTTCATCGATCTGCGCGACCACTACGGCATCACGCAGCTCGTCGCCCGCCCCGGCACGGCCGCGTACGAGGCCCTGGACAAGCTGTCCAAGGAGACGGTGGTCCGCGCCGACGGCAAGGTCGTCTCGCGAGGCACCGAGAACGTGAACCCGGACCTGCCGACGGGCGAGATCGAGATCGAGGTCGGCGAGGTCGAGGTGCTCGGCGCCGCCGCCCCGCTGCCCTTCACGATCAACGCCGAGGACGGGGTCAACGAGGAGCGGCGCCTGGAGTACCGCTTCCTGGACCTGCGCCGCGAGCGCATGCACCGCAACATCATGCTGCGTACGGCGGTGATCTCCGCGATCCGTCACAAGATGACGGCGCTCGGCTTCAACGAGATGGCGACGCCGATCCTGTCCGCCACCTCCCCCGAGGGCGCCCGTGACTTCGTGGTCCCCTCCCGTCTGAACCCGGGCAAGTTCTACGCCCTGCCGCAGGCCCCGCAGCAGTTCAAGCAGCTGCTGATGATCTCCGGCTTCGACCGCTACTTCCAGATCGCGCCCTGCTTCCGTGACGAGGACGCCCGCGCGGACCGCTCGCCGGGCGAGTTCTACCAGCTCGACATCGAGATGTCCTTCGTCGAGCAGGAGGACGTCTTCCAGCCCGTCGAGAAGCTCATGACGGAGCTCTTCGAAGAGTTCGGCAACGGCCGCCACGTCACCTCGCCCTTCCCGCGGATCCCGTTCCGCGAGGCGATGCTCAAGTACGGCTCCGACAAGCCGGATCTGCGCGCCCAGCTGGAGCTGGTGGACATCACGGATGTCTTCGAGGGCTCCGAGTTCAAGGCGTTCGCCGGCAAGCACGTGCGGGCGCTGCCGGTGCCGGCCGTCCAGGACCAGCCCCGCAAGTTCTTCGACCAGCTGGGCGACTTCGCGGTGTCGCTGGGCGCCAAGGGTCTGGCATGGGTCCGGGTCGCCGAGGACGGCTCGCTGACGGGCCCGATCGCGAAGTTCCTGACGGAGGAGAACGTCAAGGTCCTCACCGAGCGCCTCGGCCTGGTGGCCGGTCACGCCGTCTTCTTCGGCGCGGGCGAGTTCGACGAGGTCTCGAAGGTCATGGGCGCGGTGCGGGTCGAGGCCGCCAAGCGGGCCGGCCACTTCGAGGAGGGCGTCTTCCGCTTCTGCTGGATCGTCGACTTCCCGATGTACGAGAAGGACGAGAACACCGGCGCGATCGACTTCTCGCACAACCCCTTCTCCATGCCGCAGGGCGGCCTGGAGGCCCTGGAGAACCAGGACCCGCTGGACATCCTGGGCTGGCAGTACGACATCGTCTGCAACGGCGTCGAGCTGTCCTCCGGTGCCATCCGGAACCACGAGCCGGAGATCATGCTCAAGGCCTTCGAGATCGCGGGCTACGACCGGGAGACCGTCGAGGAGAAGTTCGCGGGCATGCTCCGCGCCTTCCGCTTCGGTGCCCCGCCGCACGGCGGCATCGCGCCGGGCGTCGACCGCATCGTCATGCTGCTGGCCGACGAGCCGAACATCCGCGAGACCATCGCCTTCCCGCTCAACGGCAACGCCCAGGACCTGATGATGGGCGCGCCGACGGAGCTGGAGGAGGCACGGCTGAAGGAACTGCACCTGTCGGTGCGCAAGCCGCAGCCGAAGTAGGCACCAGGACGTCCCGAGGGGCCGGAAACCGACACGGTTTCCGGCCCCTCGGCCGTACGCCCCTGCGGTGCTCTAGATCACCCAGAGCAGGCCGTTGCCGCCCAGCAGTGTGCCGTTCTGCTGGGTGAGGTTGACCGAGGCTGCCGTGAAGACGTGGCTGCCCCTGGCCTTCGGGCCCGTGGCGGAGCCGGGGAGGACCCAGACGGCGCCGGTGGAGTTGTTCTCGCCGGCCGCGCCGACGAACAGTTCGGGCTTGCCGTCGCCGTTGATGTCCCCGGCGGAGACGGTCGTACCGAAGAAGTCGTCGACCTCGTTGCCGCCCTGGATGCCCGCCGCGTACTGGTTGAACGCGTACGAACCGGCGCCCAGCGCGCCCGATACGGCCGGGTGGAGTTCCGGACGGTCTTCCCGGGCTGGTACCGGGGCCGCTGTGTCCACATCCACGTCAAGGTGCACGTGGACGGCGAGTGGACGGACGCGGGCTACGAGGGCGGGCACACCTGCCACACGGGCCAGTTCTTCTTCGCGGAGGAGGCGGTGCTCGCCACGGCGACCGTGGACCCGTACGCCACGAACACCGCCGAACGCACCACCCTCACCGAGGACACCATCTACGACCAGAGCGGCACCCAGGGCGGCCTCCTGAAGCTCCGCTACCACAAGGACCACATCGCCCGGGGCGTCCGGGGCTCGATCACCGTGGCCGTGGACCCGGCGGCGACCCATGACGGCCAGGACGCTCCCCGGCCCAGCACGTCGGAGACGCCGTCGGCGTCGGCGTCGTAATTCCGGACGAGGGGGCGTCCCCGGATCAGTCGTCCGGGGACGCCCCCTCCTCCAGCAGCCGCTCGGCGATGTCCGTCGACCAGGCCTGGGCCCAGGCGCGCAGGACGGTGATCTCGTCGTCCGCCAGGCCGTAGGCCGTGAAGGCCGTGTCCGGGTAGTAGTCCGTGCCCTCCAGGCGGGTCCGGAGGGTGGGGAGGTCGAACTCGTCGCGGACGTGGCGGCGGGCCAGCTCCTCCAGGTCGGGGAGGGAGAAACGGGACGCCGCCGCCCGCGCGTCGATCAGGTCGACCGCCAGGCCCCGGTCGTACAGGGCCCGGATCTTGGTGCCCACCGCGTCCTCCGGACAGAGCGTCGGGCCGTACGAGGTCAGGACGGGCGGGCTCCAGAAGGTCTCCTTGTGGAGGCCGAGGGGGACGGCCGTGCCGGTCGGCGGATCCGTGACCGTCAGATGGGCGGAGAGGGGATCCACGTCCTGGACGGTCGTCTCACGGCCCCTGGAGACGAGCGCGTCGTGCAGCGCGGCCGCGATGCGGGGCATCGGCTCGGCGCTCTCCGTCGCGAAGTCGACGTTCGCGTGCGCGCGTTCGAGCAGGCCGTGGGCCTGAAGGGCGTATCCGCCGGCCAGGGCCATACGGGCGGCCACGGCCGGGACGTCGGCGAGAAGACGCCGATGGGGTTCGGGGAGGTGTGCGGCAAGGGATGCGGGGAGGTTCACTCGGTGGCCCGGGGGAGGTGCGGTCGTAGGGCAGGAGCCTAGTGGCCGGGCGCGGTGCCCGATCTGCGACGAGGCCGTGCGGTCGCGGCAACCTTTGTGGGCGGGGCGGCAACTGGGGAGGCGTAAGCCCCCTCGCCGGGGGCTTCCACCACAACGTGTGGAAGGGCATCGTCCAGCGTGCCCCGCTGACCCGCATCGGCCAGGTCCACATCTACAACAACCTCTACGACACGACCACCCTCAACGGGTACGTCCTGCAGTACAGCATCAACTCCCGCGCCAAGGCCCAGGTCGTCGCGCAGAACAACTACTGGAAGGTCGCCTCCGGCCAGAAGCTCTCCAAGCTCCTCAGCGGCGACGGCACCGGCTCGGTCGCGGGCAGCGGCAACCTCGTCAACGGCACGACGACCGACCTGGTCGCCGCGTACAACGCCACGACGTCGAAGAAGCTCAGGACGACGGTGAACCGGACACCGACCCTCACGGCCGGCCTGGAGACCTCCGCGAAGAACCTCCCGACGGAACTGGCGACGACGACCGGCGCCGGGGTTCTGTCCGGCGGCTGAGCGATCAGGGCCGGGGGAAGCGGTGACGCAAGCAACAGGCCCTTCCCCCGGGCTCGTGGCCGCATCCGACAGGCGCCTGCGACGGTTCAGAATCCCAGGTAGGTGATCTGAACGACGTAGACGCGCTCGCTGCGCACGACGACCTGATACGTGAACATTGCCAGGGACGATGACGTCGCCGCCCTTCGGGTCGCTGCCTTGGTGGGCCTCGCCGTGCACATGGGCGGCTTCGGCTGCTCTGACCAGCTCTTCCGCCTTGTTTTCCACCCTCGCGAGGAAGTCGGCGGGAGCGGTGCGCGCGGCTTCCTCCGCACCGAAGGCGTACTCCCACTTCCAGCTCAACCGCGTACTGCCTTCATGGCTTCGTCCAGGACAGCGCTCAGCTGCCGCAGAGCTTCCTGAGCGGTGGCAGGGTCCTCGTGTTCCAGCGTTCTCTGCGCCCGAGCGAAGCGGGAGGACAGGTCGGGACGGCGGGCGATCTCGATATCCCTGGCCCAGATGAGGACCCAGCTCCGCACGGGGCTCAGAGACTCCCACTCGACGGCTTTGGCAAAGGCGTCGTCCTTCGTGGCCTGCATCTCGTCCAGGCGCCCTGGGGCGACGACGGCGAGGGCCGCACGGAGGGCGTCAGGGGTCTGCTCGGGGCGGGGGATCAGCTCGCGTCCGTGGTCGGCCAGTGTGCTCATGGTGTCCTCCAGGAGTGCCCCAGCCAGGGTATCCGGCCGGGCTTGGAGTGAAGGAAACTCCTGCGTCGTCACGCTCATGCTGGGCGGCCTCCATCAGGTCGGATCGGCAGTCGCGGCAGCGGCCGGGGGTGGGGGAGCGGAAGCCGCGGTCGCAGCCGTCACAGTTCTGGATCGGGTGCCGTGGGTCCGGGGGCGGCGGGGCCGGGGCCCGGAACGGTGGTGGGGGCGGGAGCTGGGCGGCCAGGCGGTGGGCCAGGAGGGTGGCCGGGCGGCGCAGGGGGTCCTGGGGGAGGTCCCCGGTCAGGGCGTGGCGTACGGCGGTGGGGGTGACGTCGCGCTCCAGCCAGGCGGCGACGCCTGGGGCGAGGTGTTCGGCGTCGGTGGCGGAGAGGACGAGGCGGGGGTCCGTGCGGCGGAGGCCGGCGAGGAGGTCGGTGGCCGTGCGGATGAGGGTGGGGCTGGGGTGTGCGGGTCGGGGTACGGCGGGGAGGAGCTTGCGGGGTGGGGGCTTGTCGGCGTCCGTGCGGCGGGTGGGCCTGCTGGGGGTGTCGGCCGCGGTGGTGTGGTGTCCGGGCCTGTTGCAGTCCGTGCGGGTGACGATCCGTCCGGCGGGGGTGCGTTCGCGGGTGCGGCGGAGGTAGCCGTGGGCTTCGAGTTCGCGCAGCGCGGTGGCGATACGGGTCGGACCCTCTGGGAAGCGCGCGGTGAGGGACTTGATGTCGATGGCGGCGCCGGTGGGGAGCGACTGGATGTGGCAGGCCAGTCCGATGGCCAGCAGGGACAGCTCCCGGTGCTGGGTGAGGTGGTTGCCGATCACCGTGAAGTGGGTGGTGTGGCGGGCGTTGTCGTGGATGACGCCGCCGGGGTGCGCCTGCCGGTCCCGGAGAGGGTGGTTGCTTGCGCTGAGCGTAGGGCAGGCAACCGGGCCCAAATCCAGCCGAGTTGGGCATATTCACTCGCGGGAGTGAGTTTGCGCGGCGGGCGGTAGGGGTGGGGCTTGGTGAGGTTTCTTTCTCCCCGGGGTTCTTGGAGAAGAGGGCTGGTCGCACCGGAGCGTGGTTCTTCATGATCCGGTGCGGAGGAGGTCGAGTTCGGCCCGGACAGTACTGCGAAGTTTTTTGCGTGGGCTGTCACACGTGTGGGTTTGCGGTCGTCAGAGGGGTGTCCGGTGTTGATTTCGAGCGGAGCTTCTCATGCGTATCGCCTATGTCGTCGTCACCGTCCTCGCCGCTCTGATGTCCGGCTTCTCGGGTGCCGTCCTGCTGCTGCGGGCCCAGTGGATCGTCAAGCTGCTTGAGGACTACCGGGTGCCCCGGTCGTGGTGGACCCTGCTCGGGCTGGCCAAGGCCGCCGGGGCCGTGGGGCTGCTGGTCGGGCTGTTCGTGCCGGTGGTCGGGGTCGCGGCGGGGGTGGGGCTGGTGCTCTACTTCGCCGGGGCCGTCGTCACCGTGGCACGGGCGCGCTGTTACTCGCACATCCCGTTCCCGCTCGTCTACGCGGCCCCGGTCATCGGTGCGCTTGTTCTTGGTGCCTCGGTCTGAGGGGAGAAGCCGGGCGGATTCAGCTGATTTGTACGCCCGGCTGCTCCTCCAGGCGTGGGAAGAGGGCCGGGCCCTTGGTCAGCGTCGAGGCGGCCGGGAGTCTGCCCCAGTCTCCGGCCTGCTGGATCCGCTGGTCCGACAGGGGGCCCAGGGAGGGCTCCGCGCCCAGGGAGTCCCAGAGCTTTCCGGAGGTCTCCGGCATGACCGGGGCGAGGAGGACGGCGACCGCGCGCAGGGACTCCGCCGCCGTGTAGAGGATGGTGGCCAGTCGGGCACGGCCCTCGGCCGAGCCGTCCTTGGCCACCTTCCACGGCTCCTGCTCCGTGAGATAGCCGTTGACCTGCTTGATGAAGTCGAAGACGGCCAGGATGCCGCCCTGGAAGTCCAGTTCGTCGCCGATACGGCGGTCGGACTCGGCGGCCGCCCTCGCGAGGCCCTCGTGGACCGCCCGCTCCGCCGCGCCGTCCGCCGTGGCCCCGGGCAGCGTGCCGTCGAAGTACTTGCCGACCATGGCCGCCACGCGGGAGGCGAGGTTGCCGTAGCCGTTCGCCAGCTCGCTCGTGTACCGGGCGGAGAAGTCCTCCCAGGAGAAGGAGCCGTCCTGGCCGAAGGCGATGGCCCGCAGGAAGTACCAGCGGTACGCGTCCACGCCGAAGTGGGACGTGAGGTCCTGCGGCCTGATGCCGGTCAGGTTGGACTTGGACATCTTCTCGCCGCCGACCATCAGCCAGCCGTTCGCCGCGACCCTGGCGGGCAGCGGCAGGCCCTGTGCCATCAGCATCGCCGGCCAGATGACCGCGTGGAAGCGGAGGATGTCCTTGCCGACCAGGTGCACATCGGCCGGGAAGGTCGACTCGAACTTCTCCCGGTTCTCGTTGTAGCCGACCGCCGTGGCGTAGTTCAGGAGCGCGTCGACCCATACGTAGATCACGTGCTTGTCGTCCCACGGCACCGGGACGCCCCAGTCGAAGGTCGAGCGGGAGATGGAGAGGTCCTGCAGACCGCCCCGGACGAAGTTCACGACCTCGTTGCGCGCCGACTCGGGCTGGATGAAGCCCGGGTTGGCCGCGTAGTGGGCGAGGAGCCTGTCGCCGTACTCGCTCAGCCGGAAGAAGTAGTTCTCCTCGCTGAGGATCTCCACCGGCTTGCGGTGGATCGGGCACAGCTTGCGGCCCGCGAACTCGCCCTCGCCGTCGATCAGTTCGCCCGGGAGCTTGTACTCCTCGCAGCCCACGCAGTACGGCCCCTCGTAGCCGCCCTTGTAGATCTCGCCCTTGTCGTACAGGTCCTGCACGAACTCCTGGACGCGGTCGGTGTGGCGCTTCTGCGTGGTGCGGATGAAGTCGTCGTTGGCGATCTCCAGGTGCTCCCACAGGGGCTGCCAGGACTCCGTGACCAGCCGGTCCGCCCACGCCCCGGGCGTCGTGCCGTTCGCCTCGGCCGTGCGCAGGACCTTCTGGCCGTGCTCGTCGGTGCCGGTGAGGAACCAGACGCGCTCGCCGCGCCCGCGGTGCCAGCGGGCGAGCACGTCCGCCGCGACCGTGGTGTAGGCATGGCCCAGGTGCGGCGCGTCGTTGACGTAGTAGATGGGGGTGGTGACGTAGTACGACGACGGGTTCCGGGTCGGGTTCCGGGTCGTCACGGCGTCATCCCTCCTGGCCGCCGAAGCGCTCCTTGTACGTCTCCAGGTCCTCGTCCGTCAGCTTGGCGAACAGCACCGGCGGGACCGTGAAGGGCGTGCCGGCCGGGACGGAGGAGAGGGCCTTCGCCTCGTCCGCCGAGACCCACACGGCCGAGTCGTCCTTCAGGTCGAACGCCGCGCGCATCGTGGCCGCCGAGCTGGGGATGAGGGGCTCCGAGACCACCGCGTACAGGTGGATCAGGTTCATCGCCGTGCGCAGGGTGAGGGCCGCGCCGTCCTTGTCGGTCTTGATCTCCAGCCAGGGGGCCTTCTCCTCCAGGTAGGAGTTGCCGGCCGACCACAGGGCGCGCAGCGCGGCGGACGCCTTGCGGAACTGGAGGGCCTCCATGTGCTCCTCGTACTCCGCGAGGAGACGCGCGATCTCCTCGCCGAGCTTCGCCTCCGCCTCGCCCGGCTCGCCGCCCGCGGGGACGTCGTCGCCGAAGCGCTTGCGGGAGAAGGACAGGACACGGTTGACGAAGTTGCCGAGGGTGTCGGCGAGGTCCTTGTTGACCGTGGCGGTGAAGTGCTCCCACGTGAAGGAGGAGTCGTCGGACTCCGGGGCGTTCGCGATGAGGAAGTAGCGCCAGTAGTCGGCCGGGAGGATCTCCAGGGCCTGGTCGGTGAAGACACCGCGCTTCTGGGACGTGGAGAACTTTCCGCCGTAGTACGTCAGCCAGTTGAAGGCCTTGACGAAGTCGACCTTCTTCCACGGCTCGCGCACGCCCAGCTCGGTGGCCGGGAACATCACCGTGTGGAAGGGGACGTTGTCCTTCGCCATGAACTCCGTGTAGCGGACGTCGTTGTCGACGTCGTACCACCAGGACTTCCAGTCGCGGGTCTCCGGGTCCTGGTCCGACCATTCCTTCGTCGCGCCGATGTACTCGATCGGGGCGTCGAACCAGACGTAGAAGACCTTGCCCTCGGCGGCCAGCTCCGGCCAGGTGTCGGCCGGGACCGGGACGCCCCAGTCCAGGTCACGGGTGATCGCGCGGTCGTGCAGGCCCTCGGTCAGCCACTTGTGGGCGATGGAGGACGCCAGCTGCGGCCAGTCGTTGTCATGGCGGGCGACCCACTCCATGACCTCGTGCTGGAGCTTCGACTGGAGCAGGAAGAGGTGCTTGGTCTCGCGGACCTCCAGGTCCGTGGAGCCGGAGATCGCCGAGCGCGGGTTGATCAGGTCGGTGGGGTCGAGGACGCGGGTGCAGTTCTCGCACTGGTCGCCGCGGGCCTTGTCGTAGCCGCAGTGGGGGCAGGTGCCCTCGACGTAGCGGTCCGGGAGGAAGCGGCCGTCGGTGGGCGAGTAGACCTGGCGGATCGCGCGCTCTTCGATGAAGCCGTTCTCGTTGAGGCGGCGGGCGAAGTGCTGGGTGATCTCGACGTTCTCGGGGGACGAGCTGCGGCCGAAGTAGTCGAAGGCCAGCGCGAAGCCGTCGTAGACCGCCTTCTGGGCGTCGTGCGCCTGGGCGCAGAACTCGGCGACGGAGAGGCCCGCCTCCTTCGCGGCCAGCTCGGCGGGGGTGCCGTGCTCGTCCGTCGCGCAGATGTAGAGCACGTCGTGCCCGCGCCGGCGGAGGTACCGGGAGTACACGTCCGCCGGGAGCATGGACCCCACCATGTTGCCCAGGTGCTTGATCCCGTTGATGTACGGAAGGGCGCTGGTGATGAGGTGTCGAGCCATCGGGGGCTGCTCCCAGGTCGCGGTCGCTGTGTGTACGAACCTTGAAATCGTAGCCGACATGTGTATGCCGCCCGCTTCCCGTTTTACGGGGTGAGAAGCGGGCGGCATGGGGTGGGTGTGGCTGTTCGGTTATGGGGCGTGCACGGGGAGTTACGGGCGCCAGTTCGCCAGTACGCCCTCGTACAGCTCCGTGTCCGTGAGCTCACGGGGGGTCGGGCCAGCGTGGAAGAACGACGTGTTGTCCGTCTTCAGCTTGCGGAGGTAGTCGAAGGCCTTGTTGTCGTGCTCACCGAAGGCGACGAAGGAGAAGAAGACGGCGGGGTGGGTCTTCGCGGCGGCCGTGAGGGACTGGGTGGCGGGGGTCTTGGCGTCGGGGGCGCCGTCCGTCTGGAAGACGACCAGGGCGGGGGCCGTGGCGTCGTTTTCCTTGTCGTGGTGGGCGAGTACGGCTTCCACGGCGGCGTGGTAGCTGGTGCGGCCCATGCGGCCGAGGCCGGCGTGGACCTCGTCGATCTTGTTCTCGTGGGCGGCGAGGGTGAGGTCGGTGGTGCCGTCCACTTCCGTGGAGAAGAAGACGACGTGGACCGTGGCCTCGGGGTCGAGGTGGGCGGCGAGGGCGAGGGTCTGCTCGGCGAGGGCCTGGGCGGAGCCGTCCTTGTAGTACGCGCGCATGGAGGCGGAGCGGTCGAGCACGAGGTAGAGCTTCGCTCGGGTGCCGGTGAGGTTGGTGTTCTTGAGGGTGTCTGTGGCTGCGCTGTAGGCGGTGGCGAGGCTTGGGGCGTCGGCCTTCAGGCGGGCGAGGGTGAGTGCGGGTGCGGCCGCCTCGGCTTCGCCTTCGGCGGAGTCGTTCCCACCCGCACCGCCCGTGCGGGTCTCGTCGTCGAGTGCGGGTGGCCCCTGCGGGGCGTCCTCGCCGTCGGCGGCCTCGGATGCGTCGGCCGCGGCGGCAACCGCCTCGGCTTCGCCTTCGGCCGGGTCGTTCCCACCCGCACCGCCCGTGCGGGTCTCGTCGTCGAGTGCGGGTGGCCCCTGCGGGGCGTCCTCGCCGTCGGCGGCTGCGGGTGCGTCGGCCTCGGCGACCACCGGCTCGGGCTCGGGCTCCACTACAGCCTCGACCTCGGCCACCGGCTCCACGACGGGCTCGGGGGTGGCCTCCGGCGTCGGCTCGACGACGGCCTCGGGCTCCGGCTCGGCGGCCGCCACCGGCTCAGGTTCCACGACGGGTTCCGCCTCGGCGACCGGATCCGGCTCGGCCTCGACGGTCGGCTCGGGCTCCACGACGGGCTCGGCCTCGGCCACCGGCTCAGGCTCAACCTCGGCCGCAGCCGTGGGCTCGGGCTCAGCCTCGACCTCGGCTTCAGCCACCGGCTCGGCCGCAGCAGCGGGCTCCGCCTCGACCTCGGCCTCTGGCTCAGCCGCGGGCTCGGGTTCCGTCTCGGCCTCGGCCACCGGCTCGGGCTCAGCCGCGGGCTCCGCCTCGGCCTCGACCTTGGCCTCGGCCACCGGCTCGGGCTCGGCCGCGGGCTCGGGTTCCGTCTCGGCCTCGGCCACCGGCTCGGCCTCGGCCACCGGCTCGGGCTCAGCCGCAGGCTCCGCCGTCCGCTCCACCTCCGCCTCCGTCGGCGTCGGCTGCTTCGGGACCGTGATGTTGTTGAAGGCCGCCGAGACCAGTTCGTGCTCGTCCGAGTCGGACGTGCGGGGCTCGGGGACCTGCGGGGTAGGGGGCGTGACCTGCGGTTCCTGCTCCTGCGAAGGAACTCGTTCCGCACCCTCTGCCTCGGCGGTACGCGTCTTGCGTGACCGGCCGAATGCGTTCCGCAGGAGAGTGAGAATGCCCATGTGCGCAACCCTTCGCGTGAGTTGATGCCCGTCAATCCCTGGCCAGGACGGACACGTAAGGTTAGCGGCCCTTGGGGGTGATCTTGGGGAGGGTCAGGTTTGCGCCGAGGACCCCCGCTCCCCCGGGTTCACCGTTCGTTCATCCGGCGGCTGTCCGCCCGCACATACGCGCCCCTAACGTCACGCTCACACCAAGGGCACGCAAGGGGAGAGTAAAGTGCGCAAGCTGCTGCCGATCGTCGGAACTCCGTCCGGCTCGCACCCAGGTGGGCGATCCGCCCTCACCTGTCGCTTCCGGTGTGGTGACGCCTGCTTCCACGAGGCTCCCAACACCAGCTCCAACGACTACGTCGGCGATGTCATCGCCGGCACCCTCAGCCGCCGCAGCGCCCTGCGCGCCGCCGCCGTCGTCACGGTGGCCGCCACCGCCGGCGGTGTCGCGGTGGCCGGGGCCCGGCCCGCCGCGGCCGCGACGGACACCTCCGCCACGTACGGCAGGAACGGCGCGAACGGTGCGCGCGGGCTGCGGTACAGCCCCGTCGCCCCCAACACCACCGACGCCGTCGTCGTCCCGGACGGCTACCGGCAGAACGTCGTCATCCGCTGGGGCGAGCCCATCCTGCGCGGCGCGCCCGCCTTCGACCCGGAGAACCAGACCGCGGCCGCCCAGGCCGGGCAGTTCGGGTACAACAACGACTTCCTGGCGCTGCTCCCGCTGCCCGGTGAGCGGCACCGGCAGCTGCTCGTCGCCAACCACGAGTACACCGACGAAGTGCTGATGTTCCGGGGGTACGACCCCGCCAACCCCACCCGTCAGCAGGTGGAGATCGCCTGGGCCGCCCACGGGCTGGGCGCCGTCGTGGTGGAGGAGGACCGCAAGACCGGTGCCCTCACCGCCGTACCGCGGCACCGGCTCAACCGGCGCGTCACCGCCACCACCGAGTTCCGGGTCACCGGCCCCGCCGCGGGCTCCGCGCTGCTGAAGACCTCCGCCGACCCGACCGGCACCAAGGTCCTCGGCACGCTCAACAACTGCTCCGGCGGCACCACCCCGTGGGGCACCACCCTGCACGGCGAGGAGAACTTCAACCAGTACTTCGCGGGCGGCAGCCGCGCCACCGACAAGCGGTACGGCATCGGCACCGGGGCCACCGAGCGCAAGTGGGAGCGTTTCGACAAGCGCTTCGACCTGGCGCAGGAGCCCAACGAGGCGCACCGGTTCGGCTACGTCGTCGAGCTCGACCCGTACGACCCGGAGTCCACGCCCCGCAAGCACACCGCCCTCGGCCGGTTCAAGCACGAGGCCGCCACCGTCCGGCTCACCGACGACGGACGGCCCGTCGTGTACTCCGGGGACGACGAGCGGTTCGACTACTTCTACAAGTTCGTCGGCAGCAAGCGGATGCGCAACGGCAGCAGCCGCGCCGTGCGCGAGCACAACCTCTCGCTGCTCGACGAGGGCACGCTCTACGTCGCCAAGCTCACCGGTGACTCGCCGGTGGCCGAGATCGACGGCAGCGGAAAGCTGCCCGCCGACGGCGAGTTCGACGGCGGCGGCACCTGGATCCCGCTGGCCACCGCCACCGCCCACGAGGCCGTCTCGCACGTGGACGGGATGACCGCGGAGGAGGTCTTCGTGTTCACGCGCCTCGCCGGCGACAAGGTGGGCGCCACCAAGATGGACCGTCCCGAGGACATCCAGCCCTCGCCGCGCACCGGCAAGGTGTACGTCGTCCTCACCAACAACACCAACCGGGGCAAGGCGGGCTCCGCGGCCGCCGACGAGGCCAACCCGCGCAACAGCAACAAGCACGGGCACATCCTGGAGCTCACCGAGCACCGCAACCGGGCCGACGCGAAGAGCTTCGGATGGTCCCTGTTCCTGGTCGCCGGTGACCCGGCCGACCCCGCCACCTACTTCGCGGGCTTTCCCAAGGACCGGGTCAGCCCGATCTCCTGCCCGGACAACGTGGCCTTCGACCCGCACGGCAACCTGTGGATCTCCACCGACGGCAACCAGCTCGGCTCGCACGACGGACTGTTCGGCGTCGCCACGCGCGGCGAGCGGCGCGGTGAGCTCAAGCAGTTCCTGACCGTGCCGACGGGCGCCGAGACCTGCGGTCCGCTCGTGCAGGAGCGCCGGGTGCTCGTCGCGGTGCAGCACCCGGGCGAGCTCGACGGGGCGTCGGTGGAGAAGCCGGCCAGCACCTGGCCCGACGGGCCCGGGAAGATCGTCCGCCCGGCCGTGGTCGCCGTGTGGCGTGCGGACGGGGAGGACATCGGGGTCTGAGACCCTTCGCGTCGACGACGCATACGTGCGTGCGGTGGGGTGAGGTGCGTTCGTCGGCTCCGCCTCACCGCAGCCGGCTCCGGGTCATTTCCGCTGGTGCAGCGTGATGTCGACGACCAGCGCCCGGTGGTCGGTGCCGGTCAGGCCGACGAAGCGGGCGTCGGCCGCGGAGAAGTCCCGGGACACCAGGACGTGGTCGATCTGGGCGCCGAGGACCGGGGAGGTGCGGGCGGGCCAGCTGGGGGTGCGGTCGTGTCCGGCGAGGCGGGCGGCGTCGTACAGGCCGGCGTCGAGGATGCGGCGGAAGGCGGCGTGGTCCTGGGAGGCGTTGAAGTCGCCGGCCAGCACCGTCGGGGTGTCGTCGTCGGCCTCGGCGAAGTCGCGCAACCGGCCCAGCTCACGGCGCCAGACGCCGAGCTGTCCGGGCAACGGGGGCATGGGGTGGGCGAGTTGCAGGCGCACCTGGTGTCCCTGGACGTCGGCGACGGCCCCGGGCATGCCCATCGTGCCGCGGACGCCGTCGGTGCCTTCGAGCGGGTAGCGGCTGAGTAGCAGTGAGCCCGTCGAGCCGTCCGCCTCGACCGCCTGCCGGTGGGGGTAGGTGCCGCCGAAGTCCCGCTCCAGGGTGGCCCGGCAGGTGTACTCGCACTCCTCGACGAACACCACGTCGGGACGCAGCCGTCGGATCTCGGGGGCGAGGGCGCCGGTCGCCCGCCCGAACTCGACGTTCGAGGTCAGCACCCGCAGCCGGGCCAGGGGCGCGCCGGTGGGCTCCGTGCTCTTTCCGTACGGCTCGATGAACCACGCCAGCAGTGCGAGGGCGGCCACCCCCCACACCAGCCCCGTCCACCACCGCGCGAGCAGCGCGCACAGCAGCGCCACACCGGTGGGGAGCAGGAGCCAGGGCAGGAAGGCCAGTAGCTGCGGTACGGGGGTGACACCGTCGGTGTCGGCCAAGCGGCAGCCGACGACCGCGCTCACGCCGGCCAGCAGCAGGGCGGCACACCACACGCGGAGCCCTCGCCCCGCTCGCCGGGGGTGGTCGTCCCCGTACTCCCCGTTCGGACCGAACGGCCTTGTCCCGGAACCCCGGAAGGGCTGGTAGGTCACGAGGCCGAGGGTACGCGTCACACCTCGGCGCGGGTGGGAGCCGGGGTGGCTGCTGTCGCGGCCGCGCGGCGGCGTCGTACCAGGCGCACCGCGCGCACGTACCGGGTGAGCCAGGCGGTCAGCGCCACCGTCAGGCCGAGGCCCACCAGCAGCCAGGACACCGTGCGCAGGGTGGCCGTGAGCGCGTCGTAGACGGCGCCCGCGGCCGCGTGGGGGACGTCGGCGGGCAGGTCGGCGAGGGTGAGACCGCGGCCGACGGCGAGGGCGAGGGCGAGCAGGGCGCCGCCCAGGGCCGTCCCCAGGCCGGTGGCGACGATCGCGCGGCGGCGGCGGACGGCGAGCGCGATCCCGGCGACGGCGAGGACCACGGAGGCGACGGGGAGCCAGAAGCCGGCGACTTCGAGCACGTGGAAACCCTTCCGGAACGGGGTCAGTCGGCCCGCCGGGAGCACGGCGACCGCGGTGTGCTCGACGGGGATGCGGGCCGCGAGCGGCACATGGTCCTGGGCGAGTTGCTCCTTGACCTGGGCGGTGACGGGGGCCAGATCGACGAACACGGCGCTCTCGCCCCCGCCGTTCTCGTCGCGCAGCGCCCGCAGGACGGCGTCGTGCGTGGCCCGGTTGCCCGCGTCCCAGGCCAGACGGAAGGCCCGGGTCTGGGTGAAGGAGCGCACCGCGTCGTGCACGAAGGGGCCGACCGTGCCGCGCATCCGGCGTGTGTCGAACCGGTCGTCGACCTCGCGCATGATTCCGGCCCCCACCGTGTCCGCCACGGCGTCCCGCACGTCCGGGTCGGTGGCGAGGGGCGCCATCGTCGTGACGTACCGGCTGGTGTCGGCGAGCGTGTACGCCGCCCAGGCCGCCAGCACGCCGAACGGCACGAGGAGGCAGGACAGGGCGATCAGCGCCGCCGACAGGGCGCTCCTGAGGCGTGGGGGCACGCTTTCAGGCAAGGGCCTGGGGGCCGGGAGCGCGAGCGGTGCGCCCGCATTCGGGGGCATTTGGGGCAACGGGTCCAACCGAACGGGGGTCGCCCCGACGGTCCCTTCGGCGGGGCGGCGACCATGCCCTCCGGTGGAGGGATCACCCAATCGGGTGTTTCCTGGTGGTGGGGAGGGACGGGCTTCGGCCCGGCACTCGCGTGGACCACCGCCTGGACGCCGTCGAGCATCTGGAGCCTGCTCGGCGGCCGGTGAGGAGGGAACAGGGGAGCGCGTGGGCCCCGGCAGTCCGGCCGGGGCCCACACGTGCCCCACGGATCAGCGGATCCGGTGTCCCGCCGCGTCCTCGTGCGTGTAGTAGCGATAGAACAGCGTGACGAACACGAGCGCACCGATCGCCAGGCCCAGGATCGCGGACTCCAGCGCGGTGTGACCGCGGCCGCTCAGGCTGAACAGGAAGCCGGCCGCGATGCTCGCGAAGGCGCTCCACAGCACCGCGTGCACCTCGCGCGGCAGCCGCGGGGCCAGCGCCTGCAGACCCATGTACACGGCGAAGAACACGATCGCGGTCACGAAGCCGAACAGCAGGTTCCAGCCGGTGATGGGGCCGCCGTAACGGGTGTTGGCCGCGGCCCAGTACCCGTAGATGAGCCCCAGTACCGCGGGCGTCACCCACCTGGCGATCGCATGGGTCCGCTCGCTGAAGACGTCGGGTGGTGCGCCGCGCCGGGTCACCGCACCGGTCGCGGGTGCCGCATGAGCCATGAGAGCACTCCTCTCTCCTCGCCCCCGCCTTCCAGAGCACACCTGGGGGGACCGCCTGGCAAGTCGGAAAAGGGGTCCGGATGCGGCCGGGAGCATGGCGTGTTTGGCTGAGGCGCGTGACCGACGACCCGGACCTGCGGCGGCAGCAATTGCTGCGGATCCATGGGAGAAGCGTCGCCTGGCTGGCGCCGCTGCTGCTGCTCATCGGCATCGCGGTGATCGACTTCTACACCGGCGAGCGGTTCCGGATCACCTCCTGGATCGTCCTGGTGCCCGGTATCGCCGCCGCGATCTGCGGGGTGTGGACCACGGCCGCGTTCGCGGTGGTCTCGGTCGTGGTGTACGTCGTGATGAACAGCGCCTATTCGAACCAGTACCACGCGGGCCTGCCCGACTTCATCCTGGTCGCCGTCGGTGGTGTCCTGGCCACGCTGGCCTGTGCGATACGGCTGCGCGGCGAGCGGCGCATGCTGCACATGCGGGACGTCGCCGAGACCACCCGCCGTACCGTGCTGCGTCCGCTGCCGCCGGACTGGGCGGGGCTGGAGCACGCGGCGGTCTACCTCTCCGCGGACACCGACGCCCGGGTGGGCGGCGACTTCTACGACATCCAGCCCGGCCCGTACGGCGCCCGCGTCCTCGTCGGGGACGTGCAGGGCAAGGGTCTGGGCGCGGTGGAGACCGCGGCCGCGCTGCTCGGCACCTTCCGGGAGGCCGCGTACCACGAACCGGACCTGGTGACCGTCGCCGCCCGCCTGGAGATCCGTATGCTCCGCCACCGCAGCCACACGACCGCCCTCGGCCGCGATGACGCCGACCGCTTCGCCACCGCAGTGCTGCTCGGCTTCTCGGACGACCGGCCCGGCACGGTCGAGGTCGTCAACTTCGGGCACGAACCCCCGCTCGCGGTCGGCCGCGACGGCGTACGCCCCCTGCCGCCCGGCGACCGCCTCCCGCTGGGCATGAACGACCTCGTTCCCACCGACGGCCCGTCTCCCCCGGCCCGTGTCCCCCTCGCCTCGGACGCGACGCTGCTGATCACCACGGACGGCGTGACGGAGGCCCGGGACGGCCACGGTGCGTACTACACCCTCACCGACCAGGTCACCCGCGCCGTCGCCGCCGACCCGGACGTCATCGACCCGCGGCGCCTGGTCGGCCGGGTGCGCGACGGCGTCCTGCGCCACAGCGGCGGTCATCTGGGCGACGACACCACGATCTTCGCGGTCCGCCGGCTCCAAGGAACCGCGTTGGGAGGACGATTGCCGTCCTGACGCCCCCCTTTGCAGCCGCAGCGGTTACGGTGCTGCTCTGACCGATCACCGGGACCGACGACCGCGGACCGACGACAGGGGGGACGATGCCCGGAACCGTGCTGCTGCTCGCGGCCTCGCCGATGGGCCGTGGGCAACTGGTGGACGCGGCCTGCGTGCTCCCCGTCCTCGCGGCCGTCGCCCCCGCCGTGCTCTCCGGCGCGGACACCGCCAACGTGGTCGAACTCGCCGACCCGCTGGAGCCGCAGGCCGTTCTGACCCGGCTGCGCGCCGCCGCGGCCGCCCCCGGTCCGCTGACCGTCTTCGTCGCCGGCCAGCTCCAGCTGGACCGCCGTCAGCGCCTGCCCCATCTGGCGCTGGCCCGTACCACCCCGGCGACCGTCCGCTACACGGCCTTCCCCTGGCACTGGATCCGCGAGGAGCTGCGGCTGCGCCCGAACGGCGCCACGACCCTGGTCGTCGATCTGCACGCGGACGCCGAGACCTGGGAGCACCTGACCGCCCATCCGCTGGACTCCGGCCGCAACAACGCCGTCTACGGTCGCATCGCACCGCCGCCGTCCCGCCGCGGCGCCGGCCTGCCGTCGTACATGAAGGCGGTGGCGACGATCCTGCGCAGTGGACACCGGCCGCCGCTGGAGCAGTTGCACCAGCAGGCGGTCAGCCGGCTGGGGGCGGAGGCCGCCACGAACGTCCTGCTGACCGCGCGGGTGCCGCACAGCGGCGATCCGCACGCGGCCATCGCCGCCGCCGTGGAGGCCGGGCGGCACGCGGAGGCCGACGGGCTCGCCGCGCAGTGGGAGCAGGCCGCGGTGCGCGCGCACGGGCCCGGTTCCGAGGACGCGCTGCACTGGGCCGAAGTCCGCGCGGATCTCGCGATGTTCGCGGGGGACGCGGCGCGCAGCTGCCGTACCTGGCTGACGGTCGCCACCGCCCGGCTGGCCGCCGGACAGGCCGCGGACGCGCCCGCCGTTGAGGCGGCCGCGGACCGGGCGCACCACCAGTGGGGGCGTATCGACGACAGAGCGCGGGCCCGTGAACTCGGGCCCGCGCTCGCGGAGTTGAGGCTCAGGGTGCCGGGGCGGAAGCAGGGTGCGCTGGACCATGTCCAGCAGCAGCTGCGTCAGCTCCAGACCCAGTGAGACCCCGGCCGGTCGGTCGGCCGGTGCCTCGGCCGGTGGCTCAGCTGGTGAACGTGAAGTACTTCCAGGCGCCGTGCGTCGTGGAGTTCACGGTGTCACCGGAGCTGCTGTTGAGGTAGGAGGAGCGGGCCCTGAAGCGCCAGCCGACGTCCTCGCCGTGGTTGCCGCCCAGCTCCACCTTGGACACGCCGTCCGAGCCCAGCGGGAAGTACTGCGAGCCGGCGTCGTACCAGGTGCCCTGGTAGTAGACCTGGAACTGCAGCCGCTGCTGACGGCCCGGGAAGTACGTCATCGTGGTCGTGAACAGCGGGTTCTTGGTCTTGTGGAAGAAGTAGTACGTGTGGCCCCACGTGCTCTTCGTCTTGTACTGCCGGCTGACCGACATGGACACCTTCACCTTGGCGCCGACCGTGCTGGACACGGAGCGCGGCTGGTAGCGGGCGTCGCCCGTGAACTTCGCCGTGACCTTGGTGTCCCGCTTCAGGTCCAGGGTGACCGACAGGTTGCCGCTGGAGTTGACCGTGCCCTTCTTCACCAGCTTGTTGGGCTTGTCCGAGCCGAACGGGTCGGCCCAGATCTCCACGGTGCGGTTCTTGTACGTCGACCCGAGGTGCGCCGTGAACTTCACGTCGGCGCCGTACGAGTACACCTTGCCGTTGTTGTCGACTGTCAGCGTCGGCTTGGCCCGCGAGACGTCGACGGTGTCGGAGGCCTTCGCGGCGGCGTGGTCGGCGTCGCCCGCGTACGCCACCGTGTACTTCACCTTGCCGCCGGCCGGCGGGGTGTCGGTGAAGGAGTAGGTGCCGTCGGCCTTGACCGTCACCGGGGTGAGGGCCTTGCCGTTCGGGGACTCCAGGTCGGTGCGGGTGACCGTCAGCTGGGCGCCCGCGGGGAGCGCGATCGTCGAGGTCGCCTTGCCGGTGACGGTGAGCTGCTTGGCGCGCGGGGCCGACGCCGGGGCGTTCACCGTGAGGGTGGTGGCCGCCTTGGCCGGGGCGTCGAACTCGCGCAGCGAGTACACGCCCTCGCTGTTGGAGGTCACCGCGAACAGGCGGGAGGCGTCCGGTGCCCAGGCCAGGCCGCCCGGGGCGAGGGTGTCGGCACCGGTGGTGTTCCCGGTGTTGGGGAAGTCGTAGGTGCGCACCGCCTCGCTGCTGCCCGGCCGGAAGACGTAGACGTCCGGGTCGTACCAGGCGAAGCTGCCGCCGGCGACGGTCCCGTTGGGGGCGATGGCGACCGAGTTCGGGTAGGCGGTGCTCGTGTACTTGCCGTCCTCGTTGAGGTCGGCGGTCTTGAACACCTGGTGGTAGTAGGGCGCACCGCTGGCCACCACGACGTCCTTGCCGTCGGGGGTGACCTGGAGGTCGCCGAGGTTGCTGCCGGCCTCACGGGTGGACGCCAGCTTCGAGGCGGTGCCCGAGGAGACGTCGTAGGAGGCGATCTCGGCCGGGCTCTGGCCGAGGGCGCCCGCGACCAGGGTGTCGGAGCCCGGTGCCGCGTCCAGGAGCGGCGCCGCGTACCAGCTGTTGTCCTGGCCGAGGGTGACCTCGTGCGTCTCGCTCGCCAGGTCGACGGAGCCGATGTTGCCCTCGGTGGAGCCGCCGTAGCCGAACCAGAGCTTGCCGCCGGCGAGGGCGACGCTGCGCGGCTTGTCGCCCACCGGGTACCGGGTGGACTCGGTGTCGGTCGCGGTGTCGATGACGGCGATCGCGTCCAGGTCCTGCACGGCCGCGTACAGCGTGCCGGAGTCGGCGGACAGCTCCAGGCCGGTGACGCCGGACAGATCGGTGGTGAGCTGCTTGACGACGTTGCCGGCGTAGTCCGTGACGACGATCTTGCCGTTGCTCGGATCGCTGATGAAGACCTGCTGGTGGACCCCGTCCACCACGATGTCGCCGGACTGCTTGATCGGCAGGATCTTGCCGGTGTCGGCGAACGCCGGCGTGGCGGCCAGCGCCGCCGAGCTGAAGAGGACCGCCAGGGTGGTGGCAGCCGTGAGAGTGCGCATACGCACGCTGATTCGAACCCCCCGGGTACGAATGGAGAAAACCGGACGCCACGGAACACGGCTGTTGTGTGTGTCCCCTGTGAGCTATGTGTGGCGGATGCGAGAAGACTAGGTGGGGAACACTAGGTCATGCCACTGACAAAAGGGCGAGCGCCCCCGAGACGAGCGTCCGCACGCCCGGTGCCACGGTGGCGAGGTCGGGCGCGAAGTGCGGGCTGTGGTTGCTCGGCACCTGCTGGACCTTCTCCATCAGCTCGTCGCCGGGCGCCTGCTGCCACACCTCGGCCGGAGTGGTCGTCACGAACCAGTAGGAGTACGGGATCGAGCCCACCGCCAGCTGCGGGAAGTCCTCGCTGCCCATGGCCGCACCCGGGTCGAAGACGGTCCCGGCGCCGAAGACCTCGCCGTGCACGGCGGCCACCCGGCGGTCGGTGTCCGCGTCGTTGACCATCACCGGGAAGGTGGCGTCGACCGTCACCTCCGGCTCGCGCGGGCAGTCGGCGGCCAGGCACTCGCCCCGCGCGATACGCCGGATCGCGGCGAGCATCCGCTCCCGCACCGCCTCGGACTGGGTGCGCAGATTCAGGGCGATGCGCGCCTCGGACGGGATGATGTTGTGCCGTGTGCCCGCCTCGATACGGCCCACGGTCAGCACGGCCGGCTCACGGGCGGCGAGTTCACGGGAGACGACGCTCTGCAGCCGCGTGACCAGATACGCCGCCGTCACCACCGGGTCCACCGTCGACTCGGGCCGCGAACCGTGTCCGCCCCTGCCGTGCACGACGATGTCGACGTCCGTCGAGGCGGACATGATCAGCCCCGGCGCGTGCGGGTACAGCCCGGCAGGTCCCGGCGCCGCGTGCTGCCCCAGCAGCACATCGGGGCGCGGGAACCGCTCGTACAGCCCGTCCTCGACCATGCGCCGCGCGCCCTGCCCGGTCTCCTCGGCGGGCTGCCCGACCGCCAGCAGCGTGCCCGACCAGGTCTCCCGCCCGGCGGCCAGCGCGGCGGCCGCCCCGGCGAGCCAGGTGACGTGCAGATCGTGTCCGCAGGCGTGCATCAGGCCGTCCGTCCGCGAGGCGTACGGCAGCCCGGTCTCCTCCTTGACCGGCAGCGCGTCCATGTCGGCGCGCAGCAGCACCACCGGCCCGTCCCCGTTGCGCAGCACCCCGGCGACACCGGTCCCGCCGACCCCCTCGGCCGTCTCGAACCCGGCCGCCCGCAGCCGCCCGGCCAGCTTCCCGGCGGTGCGGTGCTCGCGCAGGGACAGCTCGGGATGCCGGTGCAGATCCCGGTAGAAGCCCTCCAGGTCCGGGACCGGGAGATCGGCGGTGAGGTCCAGCGCGGTACGAGCGGCGGGAGAGGTCACGAGGTCAGCGTAGGCCCCGGGCGGCCGGCCGACGGCCCGCGGAGACGCGCGCTGTACCAGTCATGGAGCGGCTCTATCGAGCCGTCTCGGCTGTCTGTACGGTCTGCTGGACCGGGCGGGCGTCGGCCGCCCGGGCCGGGCCGGCGTTCGCCGCCGTGATCAGGGCGACCACCGCCACCACGGCGGCGGCCAGGCCCCTGGCGGTGGGGGTCTCCCCGATCGAGCGCATGCGGGAAGGGGGGAGCGTGGAGGGGCGTCCGTAGCGTTCGTGCACGGCAACCTCGCAACAACAGCGACGTGTTAAGCATGCTTAATGCGCGGTTTAACCTAGGGGCTGATGGAGCCCAACGGCAAGGGGCACTGGGGGAGTTGGGGGGAGTTTGCGGTGCAGGAGCGGGATGATCCGGAGATCATCGGGCGGCGGGTGCAGCAGCTGCGCACAAAACGGGGGCTGACGCAGCGGCAGTTGGCCGAGCCCGCTTACACGCCCGCCTATATCTCCACCCTGGAGGCGGGGCGGGTGCGCGCCTCCGACGACGCGCTGCGGCACATCGCCGGGCGGCTCGGGGTCGCCTTCGAGGAACTGGCCATCGGGCGGCCCGCCCACCTCGCCACCGATCTGCGGCTGCGGCTCACCGAGGCACAGCGCACCCTGGCCACCGGGGAGGCCGAGGAGGCGGCCGCGCAGTACGCCGTCCTGTTCGCGGAGGCGCAGACGCACGCGCTCCCGCTGGAGCAGGCCACCGCGCTGCTCGGGCTCGGTGAGTGTGCGCTGGACACCGGAGACCTGGCCGGGGCCCGGGGGCACTTCGAGCGGGCCGAGGAGCAGATGGCCGGGGAACCGCTGCCGGTCCGGGTGCCCGCGCTGCGCGGGCGGGCCGTCTCGCACTACCTCGCGGGTGAACTCCGGTACGCCGTCTACCTGCTGGAGTCCACGCTCGACGAGCTCAACCGCGGCGGTCTGCACGACCCCGACGCCCTGCTGCTCCTGTACGCCAGCGTCATCGGCCCCTACATGGACATGGGCGCCCATGCCCGCGCCGCCCAGGCCGCCGAGTTCGCGCTGGCCCTCGCCCCGCACGTCGCCGACCCCGCGCTGATCGCCCGGATGCACCGCTCCGTCGCCCGCACCCTGCTCGCCGAGGGCCGGGTCGCCGAGGCCGACGCCTCGCTGGCCAAGGCGGCCGAGCTGTACCGCCAGCTGCAACTGCGCACCGAACTCGCCAACTGCCACTGGATGCGCGGGTACGTGTATGCCCAGGACGGCGAACTGGAGCGCGCCGAGGGCGAGTTGCGGGAGGCCATGACCATGCTCTCGGCCACCCGCGCCGCCCTCTACAGCAGCCAGGTCGCCGTCGAACTCGCCGACGTACTGCACCGGCGCGGAAAGTCCGACGAGGCCGCCGAACTGCTGCACGGGGTGCTGGGGGACCTGTCCTCCGAGCGCGGTGCCGTGCACTCCGCCGCCGCGCACCGGCTGCTCGGCATCATCGCCGAGGACGCCCGCGAGACGGAGGCGGCCGAGGAGCACTACGTCCGCGCCCTGAGCCTCCTGGAACGGGCGGGCGCCGCCGGCGACCTCGCCGACCTGTGCCGCCTGCTCGGTGACCTGCTGCGCCGCACCGGCCGCGTGGAGGCCGCGCTGGACGCGTACCGGACGGGACTGGGGCACCGGACGGCCCCGGGCACCACGACGCTCGGTCCGGCGCCGGCGCAGCCGCCTTTGTGAGGGTGGGGGGTTGTTTTCGGGCATGGCGTTGTGTCGGCGGCTCGGTGAACTGCTGCGTTGTACCGGCGCGTGGAGGCCGCATTGGACGCGTACGGGACGGGACTGGGGCACCGGACGGCCCCGGGCACCACGACGCTCGGTCCGGCGCCTGCGCAGCCTCCCTTGTGAGCGTGCGGGGGTTGTTTCGGCCACGGTGTGGTGGGTAGTCGGTAGGCCCCTTCCGACGGGAGCGTCGCCCGCCCGGGCTCGTCGGGCTGTGCCGATGCTGAAGGAGGCGGTGCATGTGCAGCGGGTCGACGAGGCGATCGTCGAACGGCTGCGGGGCACGGCGCCCTGGGCCGCGCCCGGGCGGGTGTGCGCCCTGGCGGTGGAACTGCTGCCGGTCACCGGCGCGAGCGTGTCGCTGTGCGTCGGCGGGCTGCCCCTCCGGATCGGGGCCAGCGACGAGGCGGCGGCGGGCATGGCCGAGCTGCAGACCACGCTGGGCGACGGCCCGTGCCTGTATGCCGCCGGGATCGCCGCGCCGGTACTCGCCCCCGACCTCACGGCCGTCCCGGCCGTGCTGCGCTGGCCGGTCTTCGCCCATCAGGCGACGGCCGCCGGGGTACGGGCGGTCACGTCGATACCGCTGGGCGTGGAGCCGGTCTGCGTGGGCACCCTCGACCTGTACGGCGCCGAACCCGGCGGTCTGGACGGCGGCGATCTGCACACCGCGCTGGTTCTGGCGGGCGTCCTGACCTCCGCCCTCGTTGCCCTGCCCCGCGCGCAGGAGGGTGCGGAGGAGGGCGCCGACCCGCCCGGCGGGGGCGGGCTGAGCGGTCTGACGGCGGACCACGACCAGATCCACCGGGCCGTCGGCATGGTCATGGCCCAACTACGGGTCCCCGCGGACGAGGCGCTCGACCGGCTGCGCGGATACGCGTTCGCGCGCGGCCGTACGGTGCTCGACGTGGCGCACGACCTGGTCGGGCACCGCGGGAGCCTGTACGCCGACTGAGCGCCGGGTCAGGCCTGCGCGCGTCCCTGTTCCCGGACCTGGGCGAGACGCCGGCTGCCGAGTTCGAGGGCCTGGGCGACGGCATCGGAGGGCGGGGTGCCCAAAGAGCCCTCGGTGAGGACGATCGCGTCGTCGCCGACGCGCGCGACCGCGACGTCCACGGTGAGGGTGACGGCCTCGCCCTCGTCGTCGACGGTCTGCCCGGTCAGCGTCACCCGCAGACCCTGCCGGTCGTCCCCGACCTGCGGCAGCCGGGCCTCGTAGACCTGGACGGTCTGGGGCCCCGCGCCGGTGGTGGCCGCCGAGAACTGCGCGCACGTCTGCGGCAGCGTCCTCAGCCAGGCCAGCGCGCGGTCCACGTCGGCCCGGCGGTCGCCGGCCACCTGGTAGCGCAGCTGGGCCTGGTCGTCACCGTCGTCGAGGGCCGTCACGGCGTACGCCCCCGCCGACTGGCCGAGCAACTCGTCGGCGTACAGGGCGTCGAGCAACTGCTGGCACTGCGGGGCCGTGGTGGCCGCCTTCAGCAGCGTGTCCCGCCAGGTGGCGGCCCCCTGGGTCGGCCCCCACGGCACCCCCAGATCCGCCTCCGTGATCAGGGCCGACCTCGCCTGGGCCGCCGTGAGCGCGGGGCCGGCGGACGGGGAGAGCTGTCCGGCGGCGGAGGCGGCGGGGGCCGCCCGCCGGGCCGCCTTCTCCGGCTGGCCTGCCAGACAGCCGGAGGCCGTGACCAGCACACCGACGGCGAACACGGAGGCGGCGAGGCGACGGGCCGGGCGGACGGACATGGCGGGGCCTCCTGAGCGTGCCGGGGACCGGGTACGTGTGTGATCTCACGGCACCACCCCTCGGCCCCGGCCACCAGCGCGACGAGCCGTCCGGGTGAGGCGAGGCGGCCGGTGCGGAAAACCGATCGACCGTGCGTCCGCGCCCTGTTAGCTTCGGCCCATGCAGCGCGCCCTGTCGTACCCCTTCCGCACGACGACGCCGGAGAGTGTCCCGGCGCGCTGACAGCTGACCCAGTCCGAAGCCCCGGGGCGAGTGCCCCGGGGCTTTGCCGTGCTCACGGGGTGTTCGCCTCCCGCACCGAGGAGACCACCGTGCACGACCACCGCCGGCTCGGCCGAGAGCTCGACCTGTTCGACACCGACCCGCTGATGGGCGCCGGGCTGCCCTACTGGCTGCCCGACGGCGCCGTCGTACGCCACACCCTGGAGGAGTACGTCCGGGACGCGGAACGCGCGGCCGGGTACCGGCACGTGTACTCGCCCGTGCTCGGGAAACGGGAGCTGTACGAGATCTCCGGGCACTGGGACCACTACAGCGACGACATGTTCCCGCCGATGGAGCTGGGCTCCGAGCAGGTCGTCCTGCGCCCCAGCCTGTGCCCCCACCACGCCCTGATCTACCGCTCCCGCTCCCACAGCTACCGCGAACTGCCCCTGCGCATCGCCGAGCTGGGCGGCATGTACCGCTCCGAGTTGTCCGGCGTGCTCGGCGGGCTCACCCGGGTCCGCGCGATCCAGCTCAACGACGCGCACATCTTCTGCACCCTGGACCAGGCGGTCCAGGAGGCCCGCGCCGCTCTGGAGCTGATCGCCCGCGCCTACGCCGACCTCGGCATCCGCGCCGCCCGGTACCGTCTCTCCCTCCCGGGCGAGGGCGGCAAGTACGTCGCCGACCCGGCACTGTGGCAGCGGGCCACCGCGCTGCTGAAGGAGGTCCTGGCCGAGTCCGGCGTGGACTACGAGGAGGCGGAGGGCGAGGCCGCCTTCTACGGCCCCAAGATCGACGTGCAGATCGCCGACCCCGCGGGCCGTGAGTCCACCCTCTCCACCGTCCAGATCGACTTCCACCAGCCCGAGCGCTTCGACCTGCACTACATCGGTCCCGACGGGGCGAAGCACCGGCCGGTGATGGTGCACCGCAGCGTCATCGGCAGCGTCGAGCGGGCCGTCGCGCACCTCGTAGAGGAGCACGGCGGGGCCTTCCCGGCCTGGCTGGCGCCCGTGCAGCTGGTGGTGCTGCCGGTCGCGGACGAGCAGTACGCGCGCGCCGAGGCCTTGGTGCGGGAAGCCGTCGCGCGGGGGCTGCGGGCCGAGCTCGCCGCTCCCGGGCAGGGCAGCCTCGGCGCCCGGATCCGGGCGGCGCGCCTGGTCCCGTACCAGGCCGTGATCGGCGCGCGCGAGGCCGACGGCAACGCGGCGGCCCTGCGGCTGCGGGACGGCCGCCGCCCGGGAACCCTGCCCGTCGCCGAGCTCCTGGACCGGATCGCCGCCCGGGTCGGGGCCCGCGGGACCGCGCTGTGGGACTGAACCCCGCATAGGGTCGGGGCGAGGGAAGAGGCACGAGGGACCAGAGAAGGAGCCCCCGCCGTGACCGACCGGACGACCATCCCCGTGATCATCGACTGCGACACCGGCGTCGACGACGCCCTGGCCCTGCTGTTCGCCGTCCGCCACCCCGGCCTGGACCTGCGCGCCGTCACCTGTGTCGCAGGGAACACGAACGTGGACGGGGTGGTCCGCAACACCCTGACCGTGCTGGAGCAGGCGGGCGCCGATGACGTCCCCGTCGCCCGCGGGGCCGCGCGGCCGCTGATCGAACCGGCCCGCTCGGCCCGGCATGTGCACGGGGAGGACGGGATGGGCGACCTCGGGCTGCCCGCGCCCACCCGTGCCCCGGCCGACGTGGACGCGGTGACCCTGCTGCGCCGCGAGATCCTCGGCTCGCCGCGCCCGGTGACCCTGATCCCGACCGCGCCCCTGACGAACATCGCGCTGCTCCTGCGCACCCACCCGGAGGTGACCGGCAACATCGAGCGGATCGTGTTCATGGGCGGCGCGGTGGCCACCGGGAACGCCACGCCGGTCGCCGAGTTCAACGTCTGGCACGACCCGGAGGCGGCCGCGATCCTGCTCACCGCGGGGGTGCCGATCACCATGTACGGGCTCGACGTGTTCACCCGGGTCGTGGTCCCGGGCGCCGAGGTGCGGCGGCTGCGGGCGAGCGCGGAACCGGGCACCCGGCTCGCCGGTGAGCTGCTGGCCCACCGCCCCTCCGCCCCCGACCCGGACGGCGACGACCCGGCGGGCGGGCTCGGTGACGCGGGCGCCGTGTGCGCGGTCGCCGACCCGGCCGGCATCGCCACCCGCCCGCTGCCGGTCGAGGTCTCCCTCGCCCCCGGCCCGACCCGCGGCCAGACGATCGTCGACCGCCGGCCGCGCCCCGGGGAGTCCGAGATCCACCACGGCGTTCGCGAACAGCCCCTGGTGGACGTGGCGTTGGACGTGGACGTGGAGCGCTATGTGAAGCTCTACCTGGAGACGGTGGAGCGGGCCTAGCGGACGGTCACACCTCGCCGCCGAAGAACACCTGCACCTCCCGGACGAGGCCGCCCCGCACCGTGATCGCCTCGACGTTGCGGTGCCGGGCGCCGCTCTTCAGCTCGTACTCGTAGTAGACGAAGACCAGTTCGTCGTCGGCCGGGGTGACCCGCAGCAGCCGCTGTTCCCTGAGCCGGCCGGCCGTCGGGAAGCACCGGTCGAAGAACGCGGCCTCGACGACGTCTTTCGCACTGCCGGTCATAGGGCCACCGTACGGCCGAACGCCCCGGAGCGGGGGTCTCCGGGGCGTCGTTTCGGGGGTGGTTCAGGAGCGGGCCGTGCGGCGGCGCTTCGTTGCGAAGACGATTGCGGCGCCGCCCGCGAGGAGCACCGCTGCACTGCCCGCGATGATGCCGCTGGAACTGCCGCCACCGGTCTTCGCGAGGTCACCGCCGCCGCCGTTCGGCGTGGGGGCCGGGGCGGGGGCCGACTCGGAGGCGCTCGGGGCGGGGGGCTGGGTCGACGGGGTGTCCGTCGCGGGCGGTGTCGACTCCTCGGCCGGGGTCGAGGGCTGTCCGGACTCCGGGGCGGACGGGGTGGGGGTGGCCGGGGGCTGCGACTCGGTCGTCGTGCAGTCCTTGGTGCCGCCGTTCCAGGCCGCGATCAGCTTGTCCTTGATGACCGGGTGGTCCGGGCCCGTGGGCAGATCGCCGTGCTCGAAGCCGTCGTTCGCGTCCGCCTTGCCGTCGAACTTCACCGCGCCGCGGTACAGGTCGATCTGGGCGAAGCAGCCCGCGTCCGGCACCGCGATGTCGAGGGAGTCGGTCTGGCCGGGCTTGACCGTCACCGAGTCGAAGTCCACGAAGACCTGCTCGCCGGAGGTGGCGAAGGAGGAGCCGTGGGCGAGATAGGAGGCCAGCGACGCGGTGCAGGTGGTGGCGTTACCGGCGGCGCGGACCTTGATGTGGACCTTGCCGTCCTCGGTGGGCTTCAGGTTCTGGTCGTCGACCTTGACCGAGTCGTAGAAGGCGCTGCCGTCGAGCGAGAACTCGCAGCGGTCGGTGCCTGTCTCCGTGCCCGCGCCCGTGCCGGGCCGGTAGGTGCCGCCGGACTTCCAGCCGTCACCGCCGGGCGTGCCCTGGGCCCAGGCGCCGGATGCGGCGGCGACGGAGGCCGCGCAGAGGGCGAGCGACGCGGCGCCCGTCCCCAGCAGGCGGCGCGCGGTGACACGTCTGGCTATGGACATACGTATCCCATCTCAGGAGCTCGAAGAGAGCGGCAAGGAAACACCGGCCCCATTGGTCACATGCGGCACAGCGTGAGCACATGGTGGTTCCCGCGGTTTAAACCTGTCAACCTGCGCCGATGCAGGGGGAGTTGGTGTCGTCGTCACAACTCCGCCGCATCGGGAATGATCCGCTCCGGCAGGCACGAAGGTTCGCTTTCCCGGCAATGTGGACAGTCTCCTCTCGTCCTTCTCTCGCTTCTCTCGTCCTTCTCTCGCCGTCCTTCCGGAAGGAGCCCGAGTGACCGACCTTTCCCCCAGGAACCCCGACTGGTGGCGGCAGGCCGTCATCTACCAGGTCTATCCACGCAGCTTCGCCGACGCGGACGGCGACGGGCTGGGCGACATCAAGGGCGTCACCCAGCGCCTGAACCACCTGGCCGCCCTCGGCGTCGACGCCCTGTGGCTCAGCCCCTTCTACCCCTCCGAACTCGCCGACGGCGGCTACGACGTCGCCGACCACCGCGACGTGGACCCGCGCCTGGGCACCCTGGACGACTTCGACGCCATGGTCGCCGAGGCCCACCGCCTGGGCCTCAAGGTGATCGTCGACCTCGTCCCCAACCACACCTCGCATCTGCACCCCTGGTTCCAGGAGGCCCTGCGCGCGGGCCCCGGCTCCCCGGCCCGCGACCGCTACGTCTTCCGCCCCGGCCGCGGCACGCACGGCGAACTCCCGCCCACCGACTGGCAGTCGGTCTTCGGCGGCAGCGCCTGGCGCCGAGTTGCCGACGGCGACTGGTACCTCCACCTCTTCGCCCCCGAACAGCCCGACCTCGACTGGGACAACGAGGAGGTCCGCGCCGACTTCCGCACCACCCTGCGCTTCTGGTGCGACCGGGGCGTCGACGGCTTCCGCGTCGACGTGGCGCACGGTCTGGCCAAGGACCTCACCGACCCGCTGCGGGACGTCGGCGACGTGGGCGCGACGGGCGAGGAGGCCCTGGACCGGGTGGCGCCCGGCACGCACCCGTACTGGGACCGCGACGAGGTCCACGAGATCTACCGGGACTGGCGCAAGGTCCTCGACGCCTACTCCCCGCCCCGCACGGCGGTCGCCGAGGCCTGGGTCCCGGACGCCCGGCGCGCGCTGTACGCCCGGCCGGACGAACTGGGCCAGGCCTTCAACTTCGAGTATCTGCAGACGGGCTGGGACGCGGACGCGCTGCGCGAGGCGATCGGCGCCTCACTGGCCACGGCCCGCACCGCCGGGGCCTGCGCCACCTGGGTCCTGTCCAACCACGACGTGGTGCGCCACGCCTCCTGGCTGATCCTGCCGCCCGGCACGGACGAGAACGCCTGGCTGCTCTCCGGCGGCCAGGCACCGCGGACCGACGAGGCGGCGGGCCTGCGCCGGGCCCGGGCGGCGACGCTGCTCATGCTGGCGCTGCCCGGATCCTCGTACCTCTACCAGGGCGAGGAACTGGGCCTGCCCGAGGTGGCGGACCTGCCCGCCCCCGTTCTCCAGGACCCCGTCTGGGAGCAGACGGGCCGCGTCCGCAAGGGCCGGGACGGCTGCCGGGTGCCGCTGCCGTGGACCAGGACCGGGCCGTCGTACGGCTTCGGGCCGGGCGGGGCCTGGCTGCCGCAGCCGGCGTCCTTCTCGTCGTACGCCGTGCAGGCGCAGTCCGGTACGGAGGGCTCGACCCTGGAGCTCTACCGCACGGCCCTGCGCCTGCGCCGGAAGCTTCAGGAGGGCGAGACGCTGACCTGGGCGCCCGAGGCTGCCGCCGGGGTCCTGGACTTCACCCGTACGGAGGCCTGGCGCTGTGTCACCAATCTGTCCGCCGCGCCGGTCCCGCTCCCGCCCGGGGAGGTGCTGCTGACCAGCGCGCCCCTGCGCGAGGGGCGGCTGGACCCGGACACGACGGTCTGGCTGGGCGTCGGCTAGCGCACCGTGGGGCTGGGACTGGGGGTGGCGCCGCCGGCACCGGCACCGCCGCCACCGGCGAGACCGTCGATGTCCACCGGGGTGGAGGTGGCGTTCGGCGGCGGGGTGAGCACGACCTGCGGCTGCCCGGCGGGCGGGGGCGGCGGCGTGAGGTCGGAGTCGGGCAGCTTCGGCGGGGTGGTCTGCTGGAAGACGGTCTGGTCGAAGTCGACCAGGCCGGTCTTCTCCATCACCGTGATGTGGTCGAGCACGGTGTCGTTGGCCTGGTCGGCCAGGGCGCGCACGAGCGTGTTCTTGGTGGTGGACCGGATCTTCGCCACGGTGTTGAAGATCGAACCGTGCGTCATCCGCAGGATGTTGGCGAAGTCGGAGTCGAACTTCTTGCCGCTCTCGGACTTCAGCTGGGTGACGAAGCCCTCCTGCTGCGGACTCGCGATGTTGGGCAGCGTGATGTTCAGCATGGGCGCGATCTTGCGGCAGGTGGCGTCCAGCGCGGCATGCCCGTCGACCAGGTGCTGGCTCGCGGTGATGACCGCCTTCGTGGTGCCCTTCTGCAGCCCGATCTGACCGACCGGGTACTCCCACAGACCGGCCGCGCGCACCTTGACCACGAAGTCCCGGTCGCCCTCGGTCAACGGCCCCCACTGCGTCTGGGCGATGACGAGGTCCGGCGAACTGGAGACCTTGCTCACCCCCAGCATGCTCGGGTAGAGGAGCGCCCCCAGGGTCAGGCTCAGGGCACCGCCCACGAAGAGAGTTCCCGTCGCGTTCCGCGAAAAGCGCACCGTGCCTCCTGCCGGTCGTGGATCCCCATCAGCAGTACGGATCACGAAGGGCCGGGAGTCTTTTGATTTGGCAAAAACTCTGCCCGGGTGTGAACCGGCCCCGGTTGACGGAATGTTGACCCTCTTGCGGGAGAGTCCTGGTGAACCCCCGCCCTAGATTCGCCGCATGCCCCCACAACCTCCCCCGAGAGTTCCCGCCTCTCTTCCCGTCCTGCCCTATCGCAAGCCCACCAAGGGCCGTGACTACTGGGTGCTGGACGACGTGCTGCCCGATGTGGACGCCGTGCGGGAGCGGTGTCTCGGCAAGGACGACTGGGTCAAGGGGTATCCGTACACATCGGAGACCTGGCCGGGACTGCGCACCATGCCCGGGCTCGAACCCGCCGAACTGGGCCGGGTGGAGCGGCTGGTGAAGAAGGCCACCGGCGCCAAGGAACTGTGGGTGCAGCAGGCGCCCGGCGGCGGGACCCTCAACCACAATTGCGTGCAGGTGGTGGGCGAGGGCGAGAGCGAGCCCCGGCCGCACACCGACTCGCGTGCGCTGTGCCGGTATGCCGCCGTGCTGTATCTCAACCCCGGTGTGCCCAAGGACTGCGGGACCAGTTTCTACCGGCAGTCGATGCCCGGCGGACGCCTCGGCGGCAACGTCGTCCAGGCCCCGCACAACAACCTCGTCGAGGCCCTGGGGACGCGGTTCGTCGCGCCCGACGCGTTCGAGGAGGACGTACGGGTTCCGCACAAGTACAACCGGCTGCTCCTCTACAACGCCAACCTCGTGCACAGCGCGACCGGTTACTCCGGCAGGACGCTGGAGGAGAAGCGGATGACCGCCGTCTTCTTCTGGATGGCCTGAGCGGATGGCTTGAGCGGATGGCCTGATCCGGGTCGGGGGCCGTCAGTAGCGCAGGGCCGTCCCCACCTCCGCCTTCACCTCGCCCGAGAGATTGTGCGTGCTGCGGGCCGTCCCCGTCCCGGTCTTGCCCGCCGCCACGTCCGTGATGGTGACGACCATCGTGTCGAGGAGGTTGCCGCCCGTGTCCTTGAAACTGACCTGGACGGCGAAGGACTTGGCGGAGTCCGCCGTGTTGTTCGCCGTGACCTCCACCGTGGTGCGGCCGTCGGAGGCGGTGGCGGGCGTGCCGAGCTTCACCTCGTCCTTGGCGTTGACACCGTTCTTCACCTCGGCGAGCCGCCGCCGGGCCTCCGCGGACGCCGACGCGACCACGTCCTGGCCCTTCGAGGCGAGCGAGGACGCGGCCGACGCCGCCTTGCTGACGGCGGCCGACGCCGCCTTGCTCGCGGTGGACGACGCGTTGCCGTTGTCGGAGCAGCCGCTCAGTGCCGTACCCAACGCCGCCGCCAGCACCAGCGCCGCACCCGTTCGATAACCCGCCATCACGTACGCCTCCATCGGTGTCACTCGGCCAGGCTGTCCCTCCCAGTCAAGATCCGGATCGGCGCCGCCGCATGTCGACGTCAGCCGTACGGCGCAATGCCCGCTGCCCCGTCCTCACCCGGTTCGGGTGAGGCCATGACGCACCTGCCGTGCGCAGGCTGAGGGCAGCAGACAGCCGCGGCCGGGTGACAGCCCGGGGCGGCGGGAAACCCGGAGGGAAGACGTGGACACGGTGTACCTCGCGTACGACTATCCGCTGCTGAGCGCGTTCTGGACGATGCTGTGGTTCGTCCTGCTGGTGATGTGGTTCGTCCTGCTCTTCAAGGTGATCGTGGACGTGTTCCGGGACGACTCCCTGAGCGGCTGGGCGAAGGCGGGCTGGCTGGTGTTCGCCATCGCGCTGCCCTTCCTCGGCGTCCTGGTCTATGTCGTCGCCCGCGGCAAGGGCATGGGTCAGCGCGAACTCGCCGAGGCGCGCAAGCGGCAGGAGGCCTTCGACTCGTACGTCCGTGAGACGACGGCCTTGCAGAGCCGGCCCAGCAGCTCGGACGAGCTCGCCAAGCTGTCCGAACTGCGCAACCACGGTGACATCACGGAGGACGAGTTCCGCCGGGCCAAGGAAATGGTGCTGAGCGGCCGTTCCCCGAGATGAAACGAACGTGAGCGGCGGCCGGAACACCGGATGGGCTCGGCTGGCCCTGCTCGCCCTGGCGGCCGGCGTACTGGTTCCGCTGCTGGCGGCCGGGCTGAAGAGCGTGCTGTGGGCGCTGGCCGGCCTCGCGGGGCTGGCCCTCACCGCCGCCGGGCTGTGGTGGGCCCTCGCGCACACCGGCGTCGTACGGGCCGCGGGGATGCTGCTGGCGGTGGCCGCCCCGCTCGCGGTCCTGGCCCTGTTCGCCGCGCACGGGCTGATCTGGGAGGCCTCCCTGTCCCTGGGCCTGTGGATACTCGCGGTCACGGCCGCGCGGATCGCCCTGACGCCCTCGGGAGCGGCCTGCGGGCGCCACCGTGACACGGGCCCCGCCGAGCCGCCGCGCCATGCGTGGCTCCTGATGAACCCGAACGCCGGCGGCGGCAAGGTGGCCCGCTTCCATCTGGCCGAGCGGGCCCGGGCGGCGGGCTCCCGGGTCGTCCTGCTGGACCCCTCGCTCCACCCGGACGTGGCGGAGCTGGCCCGGCGCGCGGTGGCGGATGGCGCGGACCTGCTGGGCGTGGCCGGCGGGGACGGCACACAGGCCCTGGTGGCGGAGGTCGCGGCCGACCACGACCTGCCCTTCGTGGTGATTCCGGCCGGTACCCGCAACCACTTCGCCCTCGACCTCGGCCTCGACCGCGAGGATCCGGCCGCCTCCCTGGAGGCGCTGACCGACGGCGAGGAACTCCGGGTCGACCTCGGGTTCGCCGCCGACCGGGTGTTCGTCAACAACGCCTCCTTCGGCACGTACGCCGCCGTGGTGGGCGAGCCCGCCTACCGGAACCGGAAACTGCGCACGGTCCTGCGCACCCTGCCCGACCTCCTCACCGGCGACGAGGCGCCCCGGCTCGGAATGCGGTCGGGAAAGCGGCACCTCGACGGCCTGCAGGCGCTGCTCGTCAGCAACAACCCCTACCGGCGCGTCGCCGACGCCTCCCGCCCGGGCCGCAGGGAGTCCCTGGACTCCGGGCTGCTGGGCGTGGTGTGCGTACGGATCGGCAGTACGGCTCAGGCGGCACGGCTGGTGGGCGGCGCGCGCTCGCCGGGCCTGACGCGACTGACCGCGAGGGAGGTGGTGGTCGAGGCGACGACCCCCACCGTCCCGGTCGGCGTGGACGGGGAGCACACCATGCTGCCCGCACCCGTCGTGTGCCGGATCGTCCCCGGGGCGCTGCGAGTACGGGTACCGCGCCGCCGCCCCGGCGCCCCGGCAAGCAGACCGACGGCCGACTGGCGCCGGGTGCTACGGCTGGCGCTGCGAGCGGGGTGTCGTGCATGAGCGGGGAGCGGGGAGTGGTCGCCGAGGGAGGTGGTGGTCGAGGTGGCCGTGCCCACGGTTCCGGCCGGTGTTGACGGGGAGCGCCGGCTGGCGGCGGTCCTGCGGTCGGCGCTGCGAGCGGGGTGCCGTGCCTGAGTGGGGAGTGGGGAGTGGCGCCTATGCCGGTGTGGTGGTCCTGCCGACGCGCCTGGCCATGAGCTTGCCCAGTTCCCACAGGATCAGCAGTGCCAGCGGGGGTATCAGGGCCCAGCCGAACTGCCGTGCGGTGATCTGGGTCGTCCCGAGGAGCCGCTGGAAGCCGTCCATCTGCGTGACCAGCACCGCGAGCGCGAGTTCCACGAGCATGGCCCAGTTCATCTGTTTGCTGTCGAAGCTCGCGGTGGTCAGGACGGTCTCCGTCTCGCTGCGGCACTCCAGCGCGGCCACGATCAGACAGAGCGCGAAGGAGGTGAACGCGATCGACTGGCCGACGGCGGTGCTGCCGTAGTGCGACTCGCCCAGCTTGATCAGGGCCAGCAGACCGATCGTGATCACCAGCCCGGACAGCCCGACCGTGATCATCACGCCCCTGGTCAGCACGGGCTCGCCGCGCGGCCGCGGCCGGCGCTCCATGAGCCCCGGGCTCTGCCGGTCGAAGCCGAGCGCGAAGCCGAAGGCGGCGTTGACGAAGAAGTGGATCCACAGCACCTGGGCCGGGGAGAAGGGTTCACCCGCCGCGATGTCGAACAGGGTCGCGCCGAGGAACGTCAGCACGAACACGACCAGGAGCACCAGGACGAAGCGGATGTACTTGGTGAGGTTGTCGTAGATCTTGCGGCCCTGCTCCACCGCGAAGACGATCGTGGCGAAGTTGTCGTCGGCCAGCACCATCCGCCCGGCGTTCTTGGCCACCTCGGTTCCGGAGCCCATGGCGATGCCGATGTCGGCCGCCTTGATGGCCGGGGCGTCGTTGACGCCGTCCCCGGTCATGGCCACCACGTCGCCCTTCTTCTTGAGCGTGTCGGCGAGCAGCACCTTGTGCTCGGGCGCGACCCGGCCGACCACCCCGATCCCGTCGATCCGGGCGAGCCGCTCGCTCTCCGGCAGCGCGGCGAAGTCGGCGCCCAGCACGGCCTCGCCCTCGATGCCCAGTTGTCGCGCGATGGCGGCACCCGTCACGACGTCGTCCCCGGTCACCATCCGTACCCGGATGTGTGCCGACTGCGCGTCGGCCACCGCGGCCCGCGACTCCTTGCGGGGCGGGTCGACCATGCCGACCAGGCTCGTCATCTGCAGGTCCGTGACATGGGCGAGCAGGTCGCCGTCGGGATCGAAGGCGTCGGGGTCGAGGTCGCGGCGCGCGGCGGCCATCACCCGCAGGCCCTCGCCGCCCATGCGCTCGACATGCGTCTGCGCCCGCTGCCGCAGCTCCTCGTCCCAGGGGACGCTCGTACCGTCCCGCAGCGCGGTGGCGGCCCGGGCCATGACCGCGGGCGCCGCCCCCTTCACGAAGCACCGCACGACCGGACGGCCCGCCGCGTCCATGGCCGAGTGGAAGGTGGCCATCAGCTTGTACGAGGGGTCGAACGGCAGCGTGGCCAGCCGGGGCAGCCGCGCCCGGGTGGCGTCGATGTCCAGCCCGGCCTTGTGCCCGAGCACCAGCAGGGCGCCCTCGGTGGGGTCGCCGACCACCGCGCCGTCCACCAGCCCCGCGTCGCTGGCCAGCACATACGGCAGGATCGCGTCCTCCAGGCCCGGGTTGCTGCCGACGGCGTGGTGGATCCTGCCCTCCAGGCCGTACCCGGTGCCGGAGACGGTGTAGCGGTCGCCGGGGTCGAGGACCTCGACGACCGTCATCTGGTTCATGGTGAGGGTGCCGGTCTTGTCGGAGTTGATGGCCGAGGTGAACCCCAGCGACTGCACCGACGGCAGGTCCTTCACGATCGCCTGACGCTCGGCCAGGTCGACCCCGCCGATCGACAGGATGGTCTGGGTCACCGTGGGCAGGGCCTCCGGAATGGCGGCGATGGCCAGCGAGACGGCGCTCACGAAGAGCGCGTCCCACGCCTCGCCGCGGCCGCGCCCCAGGACGAACATCACGATCATCGTCAGCCCGGCCGCCCCCGTGATCCACAGGGTGAGCCGGTTGAGCTCCCGGTCCAGCGGCGAGGCCTCGCGGGGCGTCGCCGACAGCATCCCGGAGATACGGCCGAGTTCGGTGCCGGCGCCGGTGTCCGTGACGATCACCGTCGCGCTGCCGTGCGTGACCGGCGTGTTCATGAACGCCATGTTCGTGCGGTCGCCCGGTGCCAGATCGCCGCCGGCCAGGGTCGACGGGTCCTTGGCGACCGGCACGCTCTCGCCCGTCAGCGCCGACTCGTCGATCTGCAGGGCGCTGGCCGCGACGATCCGGCCGTCGGCGGGGACCTCGTCCCCCGCGGCGAGGAGCACGACGTCGCCGACGACGACCTCCTCGGCCGGGATCTCCGATTCCGCCGCGTCCCTGCGCACCCGGGCGGTCGCCTGCAGCATCGACTTGAGCGCGTTCATGGCGCTCTCGGCCTTGCCCTCCTGCCGCATGCCGACGACCGCGTTGAGGACCGTCAGCACGAGCAGCAGGATGCCCGTGTTCCACTCCGCGATCAGGAAGGACACCACGGCGGCGGCGACCAGGACCAGCTGCATGTAGCTGCGGTACTGGGCCAGATAGCGGCGCCAGCCCGGCACGGGTTTCTCCTCCGGGAGCGCGTTCGGGCCGTTCTGCGCCAGGAGTTCGGCCGCCCGCGCCGAGGACAGTCCCACGGCCGGATCCACCCCGAACGCGGCGGCGACCTCCTGTGGCGGGCGCGCGTACCACGCCCGGTCCTGCGTCGCCCCTTCGTGCGGGGCATCCGTCTGCGCGGTCATGGCGCGGGGCCTCCTCTCAGCCCTTCTTCCAGCTTCGTTCAGCCTCGTTCAGCCTCTTTCAGCCCTTCTTGCCGGATCCCCCGGACGAGACCGAGGCGGCGTACGGGTCGGCGGCGGCACCCTTGGGCGCCTCGTGCTCCAGCTCCCGCTTCACCACGGCCAGTTCGTGCCGCGTCTCATCGCTGACCTGCGGGTACCGGGGATCGATGCCGATCAGGGTGTGCGCCAGCACCGCGGCGGCGCAGACACGCGCGAACCACTTGTGGTCGGCCGGTATGACGTACCAGGGCGCCCAGCGTGTGCTGGTGGCGGACAGCATCTCGGAGAACACCCGCTGGTAGTCGTCCCAGCGGGCCCGCTCCCGGGCGTCGGCGGGCGAGAACTTCCAGTTCCGCTCGGGCACGTCGATGCGCTTGAGGAAGCGGATGCGCTGCTCCTCCTTCGACATGTTCAGGAACATCTTCACGACCCTGAAGCCGTTGTCGGTGAGATAGCGCTCCCAGTCGTTGATCTCCCGGTACCGCCGCTCCCACACGTCTCCGCGCCGGGCCGCCTCCGGCAGCTTCTGCCGGTGGAGGTTCTCGGGATGCACTCGTACGACGAGGACCTCTTCGTAGTGGGAGCGGTTGAAGATCCCGATCTCGCCGCGCCCCGGCAGATGGCGGTTGTAGCGCCACAGGTAGTCGTGGTCGAGCTCCTCGGCCGAGGGCACCTTGAAACTGGTGACGCGCACACCCTGTGGATTGACGCCGCTCATCACATGGCGGATCGTCCCGTCCTTGCCGGCCGCGTCCAGCGCCTGCAGGCACATGAGGACCCCGTAGGTGTCCTGGGCGGCCAGCCGCTGCTGGTACTCGGAGAGCAGTTCGATGCCGTTGCGGAGCAGCTCGACGCCCTCCTTGTTCTTGCGGGCGCCCGCCGTCTTGTAGCCGGGGTCGAAGTCCTCCGCCAGATGCACCTTGGTGCCGGGCGGGACCCGCAGGGGCTCTATGAAGTCCGCGATGCGCTCGGCTCGCTCGTCGGCCATCGTCCACCGTCCCTTCCGCCATGCAGGCCATGCAGGCCATGCAGACCGCGCGGGCCGCGCGGAGCCGCCGACACCGGGGCCGCGCACGGGCAGCGTCCCTCGGCCGAACGGGGGGCGGCCTCACCCGCGACGGGTGGTTCGGCGCCGTACGAAGGCGGTCCGACCGTGCTGGCCGGTCATGGGCATGTCGCCTGGCTCGGGTCCCGTTCCATGCGGCAGGATGCGCGGGTGAACGACCACATAACGCAGTCCCCGCAACCCCCCGTCCTGCGGCCGGTCCAAGGTGCCGCCCAGGTTGCCGTCGGCGCTCTTCTGCTCGCCGGTGCCGCCTGGGTGGTCCGGGCGGTGTGGGAGATCCGGCTCGCCGTGGCGGGGGAGCCCGCCTCCGGGCCGCCGGACCAGGGCGACGGCAACCATCGCCCGCTGACGGCGCTGGAGGACTCGTACCACTTCGTCGTCACGGCCGGCGGGGTTGTCGCGCTGATCTGCGCCTTCGTGTTCCTGTCGTGGCTGTGGCGGGTCCGGGACAACGCCCGGATCCTCTCCGGCCGCCCGGCGCGCCACCTCGATATCTGGGTCTACCTGGGCTGGATCGTGCCCATCATGAATCTGTGGGTGCCCCGCGGACTGGTCGCGGACGTCTACGAGCGGAGCACCGGGGGCAAGCCGGCGCCGCTGGTCCTGAACGTCTGGTGGGTGCTGTGGCTCGTCGGCCTGCTCAGCGGGGTCGGGCTGTTGTACGAGGACTCGAAGGACAAGGTCATCGAGCGGGCGTACACGGAGCTGTGGCCCCTGCTGGCGTCCGACGCGGCGGTGGTGGGCGCGGCCGTGGCCGCCGTGTTCGTCGTACGCGCGGTGACCGCCGCACAGCTGGAGCGCGGGGCTGCGGACACCGCCGGGCCGGTCGCACCCGCCCCGGCCGCCTGAGACGGGTCCGGGGGGCGTGACCCCGGCTCGGCCTACGGGTGCGGCGTCCCCGGGAAGGCAGTACGGTCACGCGTCATGAGCACCATTGCCATCGTCGGGGCCGGTCCCGGACTGGGTGCGGCCGTCGCGCGCCGGTTCGGGCGTGAGGGGTACGGCGTCGCGCTCGTCGCCCGCGACCGGGCCCGGCTGGACGCCCTCGTGGGCGAACTGGGCGCCGAGGGGATCACCGCGCGCGGGTTCGTCGCCGACGTGCGCGACCCGGAGGCGCTGGCTGCGGCCCTCGCCGCGGCGGGCGAGGAGGTCGGGCCGGTCGAGGTGCTGCAGTACAGCCCGGTGCCGCAGCGGGACTTCATGCGGCCGGTGCTGGAGACCACGCACCAGGATCTGCTCGGGCCGGTCGAGTTCTCGGTGTACGGCCCCGTCGTCGCCGTCCAGCAGGTGCTGCCGGGCATGCGGGCCCTGGGCCGCGGCACGATCCTGTTCGTCAACGGCGGCAGCGCCGTCGTCCCGCACCCGGAGCGCGCGGGCACCTCCATCGCGTTCGCCGCCGAGAGTGCCTACGGCCATCTGCTGCACGACCGGCTCGCGGCGGAGGGCATCCACGTCGCCCAACTCGTCGTCCCCGGCTCGATCGTGCGGGGACACCCGCGCAAGGACCCCGCCGTGCTCGCGGAGACCCTGTGGGGCATGCACCGGGACCGGCACGGCTTCCGGCACTACGCCGACGACCTCGACAGCTGACCCGGCCACCTTCCTTCTCGATCACTTGTTCGATCTGTCGGTGACTGCTCCGCAGTGTCGGAAATCAATTCGTGCGCAACGATGGTGGTACATCCGGAATGCACCGGAACACACCGGAGCGCACCCTCTGAAGGGGGTCGAGATGGCTGTTGAGATCCCTCCCCTGATAAAGCCCTCGCGGCTCAGGCGCCGCGGAGGCCTGCTGGGCGAGTGCCTGGCAGAGTTCCTGGGGACCTTCGTCCTCATTTCGTTCGGTTGCGGTGTCGTGGCGATGGCGGTCGCGGCGTTGCCCGGCTCGGGCCGTGCCGCGACACCCACGACGATCTTCCTGGCGGCGGGTGACTGGCTGCTGATCACCTGGGGCTGGGCCCTGGCCGTGGTCTTCGGCATCTACGTGGCCGGCGGCGTCAGCGGAGCGCACATCAACCCGGCGGTGACGCTGGCGTTCGCCGTGCGCCGCAAGTTCCCCTGGATCAAGGTCCTCCCGTACTGGCTGTCGCAGGTCCTCGGCGCGCTCGCCGGGGCGGCGCTGGTGCTGGGCGTCTACCACGACGCGATCAACGCGTACGACACGGCCTCGAAGGATCCGCATGTGGGCGGGAAGACGCTCGCCACGTTCTCGATCTTCGCCACCTTTCCGGCGCCGTACTTCCACGGCGGTGTCTGGGGGCCGCTGATCGACCAGATCGTCGGTACCGCCTTCCTGGTCATGTTCGTCGTGGCGGTCATCGACCTGCGCAACACGGCGGTGCAGGCGAATCTCGGCCCGCTGGTGATCGGCTTCGCCGTCGCCGCCGTCGGCATGTCCTACGGGGCGAACGCCGGATACGCCATCAACCCGGCCCGTGACTTCGGACCGCGTCTGCTCACCTGGTTCGCCGGATGGGACGGTTACGCCTTCCCGGGGGACGGGGCGTGGTTCAGCAACTACTTCTGGATCCCCATAGTCGGGCCGCTGATCGGCGGCGTGATCGGGGTCCTGGTGTACGACCTGTTCATCAGCGACGTACTGCACGCCCGAGCGAAGCTGGGCGAACTCCCGGAGCCGGGCCGCACGCGTCCCACCATCGAGGAGTGACACCACTGGGTGCGGGGTGACCGGTGGTTCCGGCCGCCCCCCGCTCACGCCCCGCTGTGCGCCGGCAGCCGGTCGAGCCCGTGCCGAAGAGGGTGCGGACGCAGAGCGGGGCGAGGACGCGGCCGACCAACTCGGGGGCTTCGGGCGGGTACTCGTCGCGGGTGCGGGCACGGTCGAGCAACGGAGGTGACCCACCCCCGGCCGACCGCCGGGTCACCCATCCCCGACACCGGCACACTCGCGGGCGGCCTGCGGGCCCGCGCCGTGAGCGGGCCCGAAGGGCTCCGGTCCCCGGCCGAACGCGCCGGTCGGATCCGGGAGGTCAGGACTTTGACGGTGCCCCGGCGGCGGATGCCGGAGTCGGCCGCACCCGCCCGCGCCGCCACCTCGGTGACCGTGAAGTCGCCGTAACCGAGCGCGGCGACCAGCCCGGCGACGGCCCGGTGCGCCGCCGCCCGCACCTGGGCGCGGAGGCCGCCGGGCCGCCGGGCCGCCGGGACTTCGGGTCGCCTCAGCCATGCGGGCGGGCACGTCGACGAGCTGTACGGGCTCGCGCCCGCGTCGTACCGACCGGTTGGCGGCGCCCTCGCTCTGCCCCGGCTGGGGCGTCCGTGCTGAGCTCAGTCGTCCGGTCGGCGGAATGCACGCCCTTCGCCGCGGAGCGCTCTGGCACCGACGCCGGTGCCGCTCACCATGCCGGCTCCCAGGGCGCCTTCGCGGCCCGGGCCGCGCTCGGCCGGGCGCCCTCTGACCTCGGTCCGCCTCCCCCCGTACCCTGCCCCACCCCAACTCCCTTGCGAGGACAGGCGTGACCGCAACGTCATCGGTGACAGGTTCTGGTCAAGTTCTGGCCAAGTGTCGGACGTTTTCTCCCCTGCGTGGTCGGGTCTCCTGCGACGGCTGCATCAATGCCCCGCATGGGAGGATCCGTTGTCATCACGCACCCGCAGGAGACGCAGGCTCACGATCTGCGCCCTCACCGTCTCCGCCGCACTGGTGTCACTGCCCGCAAGTGCCGCACCCGGCAAGAACAGCACCCCCTTCGGCGCCCGCGCCCTCGCCCGGCTCGCCGCCGAACGAACGCACTCGGCAGGCGGCATCACCCACAAGGCGAAGGCCGCCGACGAGGACGACGGGAACGAGGCCGACGAGATAGCCGAGGGCGCCGACCAGTACGCCGAGGCCCGCACCTCGCCCGGCATCGTCGCCCCGGGCGCCTACGGAGCCGCCTGGAACACTCTGGGCGAACTGCCCGGCACCGGCGGACGTTGGCACCACGTCACCGACCTGCCCTACAACTCCGACGACCCCCGCTACCGCGACTACGACTCCAACTCCAGCGGCGGCGCGGGCAATGTCACCGGCCGGATGGCCGCGATGGCCGCCGACAACGACGGATACGTCTACGCCGGAAGCGCCGGCGGCGGAGTGTGGCGGTCGCACACCGGCGGCGGGCACTGGCAGCCCATCAGCGACCGGCTGTCCTCGCAGTCCACCGGCGCCCTCGCGCTCGACGGGTCCGGGCGGCTGTGGCTGGGCACCGGCGAGGCGACGACCAACGCGGACGCCTACCTGGGCAGCGGCGTCTACGTCCTGACCCACCCGCACCACGGGAGCTTCTCGATGCGCAGCCGGGTCGGCGGCGACGAACTGGAGAGCGCCACCGTCCACCAGCTGCGCTTCGGCGCCGGCAAGGTGTGGGCGGCGACCAGCAGGGGTGTGTGGAGCCACTCCACGAAGAAGCTCACCGGCGCCTGGGAACTGGAGTTCGCGCCCAACCCCGACTATCTGCCGGGTGGTTCGAAGGCGAACGACTCCTCCGCCGCGTACAAGAACATCGCCAACGACATCGCGATCGACCCGAAGGACCCCTCCAAGGTGGTCCTGGCCGTCGGCTGGCGCAGCGGTGACGCCTACAACGGCTTCTACACCAAGGTGAACGGCGCCTGGACGCGGATCACCAGCGGCCTCGGTGATCTGCCGGCCGACCCGGAGGGCGTCGGCAACGTCACCTTCGCCCGTTCCGCCGACGGCTCCCGCTACTACGCCATCGACCAGTCGCCGGAGCAGCTCAACACCAACCCGGACAGCGGCCTTGAGGGCATCTTCGTCTCCAAGTCCGGTTCCCCGACCGGTCCTTGGGCGAAGATCGCCGACTACAAGGGCCTCGCGGCGGACGGCTCGGCGCTCACCAGCAGCGGCTACATGCCGGGCGTCCAGGCCTGGTACAACCAGTTCCTCACCGTCGACCCGAGCGACCCGCAGCACGTGTACGCGGGGCTCGAAGAGGTCCACGAGACCAAGGACGGCGGCAGCACCTGGTCGGCGGTCGGCCCGTACTGGAACTTCGGCTTCCCCTGCTGGAGCATCGACCCCGCCAAGCAGACCGGTGACTGCAACCAGACCACCCACCCCGACCAGCACGGCGTCGCGATCGGCCGCTACCACGGCAAGAGCTTCGTGTACGTGGGCAACGACGGCGGCGTCTACCGGCGCCCGGTCACCGGCTCCCAGGACTCCTCCGGCCACGCCACCGACTGGACCTCGCTCAACGACGGCACCATCGACACCCTCCAGTACTACTCGGTGGGTATCGGCAAGGACCTGACCTACGGCGGAGTCTCGGTCACCGGCGGACTGCAGGACAACGGCCAGTCCGTCCTGCGCGGCAACGACAAGGTGATGGGCTCCAACTTCGGCGGCGACGGTGGTGACACCCTCACCGACCCCGCCAACGGCTGCAACATCGCCGAGGAGTACGTCTACCTGGCCATCCAGATCACCCAGAACTGCGCGGTGAACGACGGCAGTTGGATGACCGACCCGAGCAAGGTCACGTCGTACAACGTCGCCCCGGCCGACAGCGCCACCAGCGAGGCCCGCTTCATCGCCCCGCTCGCGGCCGACATGTCGGACAGCTCGACCTGGATCGCGGGCGGCCGCCATGTGTGGGTGCAGACCCATGGCTACGCCATCCGCAGCGGCTCGGAGTGGACCAGCCTGCACGACCTCGGCGCCGGCCGCGCCGCGACCGCCGTCGCGGCCTCGGGCGGCAAGGTGTACGTGGCCTGGTGCGGCCCCTGCAACAACCAGGGCTTCGCCCGGGGCATCGCCGTCGGCAACGAGGACGGCACCGGCTGGCACGACATCACCCTGCCGGTGGACGGGACCGTACCCAACCGCTACCTCAGCGGCTTCGCCGTCGACCCGAAGAACGCCGACCATGTGTACCTCGCGGTCAACGGCTTCTCCCGGCACTGGACCGAGGGACCCGGCGCGGGCGTCGGCCATGTCTTCGAGTCCAAGGACGGCGGCACCACCTGGAAGGACGTCTCGGCGAACCTGCCCGACGTGCCGACCAACTCCGCGGTCGTCACGGCGAACGGCGGCCTCGTCGTGGCCACCGACCTCGGTGTCGTCTACCGCGCGCCGGGCCGTACGACCTGGCAGCGCGTGGGCCGGCTCCCGGCCGTCGCCGTGCTCCAGCTGAAGCTGAGCCCGGACGGCCGCACGCTGTACGCGGCCACCCACGGCCGTGGCATCTACACCATCAAGGTCAGCGACTGCGACTGACGTGACGCGGAGGGGTGGTTCCGGCCGCAGCCCGGTTTCCGGGGGCCGGGGTCACCCCTCCCGCGGGTACGGCACCACGCTCACGTCCAGCGTGAAGGCGACGGCGGGCGCGCCCGCCACGTCCGGCGCCTTCGCCGAGACGGTCACCTTGGCCGTACCGCCCCGGGTGCCCGCGCAGCGCAGCGAGGCCCGGGCGGTGCCGTCCGGGTCCAGATGCCAGCCGGACGGCAGCACGAAGGCGGGCGCGGAGCTGCGTACGGCCGTCCATCGCTTGTCGTCCGCACGGGGTTCGAGGACGAGGGACACCACCGTCCCGGGCCGTGCGCACAGCCGCCGTACGGGCGCGTCACCGGGTGCGACGGTGACCTGGGTGCGCCCGGCGGCACAGCCGCCCGCCGAGGCGGAGGGCGCGGTCGAGGGCGATGACGCGGACGCGGGTCCGGACGGGGGCGCGGTCGTCCGGTTCGGCGCACTGGACGTCGGTGATGCCGAGCCGCTCCCCGTTCCGGAGGGCCCTGTGGAGGGTCCGCCGGACGATCCCCCGTCGGACCCCCCGCCCCCCGGCCCGCCGCACGCCGCCAAGGCGACCACCCCGGCCACCAACCATGCCCCGGCCCACCACCGCATGCCTGTACCTCCTACCTCCCGGCCCTCCCGGCCCGCTCGTCCGGACTCCAGCATGCCCCGGCGCATGTGATGCAGTTCATGCTTGGACTAGGCTGGTTGGTGAGGGAAGTGATTCCGTTGTCCATCGCCTGGGACGACATCGGCGGGCTCGTCGATGCCCACGAGCGTTTCCTGGCCGGTGAACGAGTGGACGTGGACGTCCGCAGTCCGGTCCTGGACTCCTGGAAACGGTGCAGGTCCATTGGGCTGGAGCCGCACCGGCTGCTGCTCCCCTACACATCGGATCTGGCACTGGACGACCCGCTGCTGCAGGCCGCCGACCCGGTGCTGAGGAAGCTCGCCGACTCGCTCGCCGACGTGAACATGATGGTCGTACTGTGCGACGGGCAGGCCCGCCTGATCCGGCGCTACGGCGGTGACCCGCGGCTGCGCGCACGCCTCGACGAGGTCCACTTCGCTCCCGGTTTCGACGTCTCCGAGCAGGCCGCGGGCACCAATGGCGTCGGTACCGCGCTGGCGGAGCGGGGCCCGGTCTTCGTCGCCGGCCGTGAGCACTTCGCCGACTGCCTGCTGCCGTTCGCCTGCGCGGGCGCGCCCGTCCGCAACCCGCTCAGCGGCCATGTCGAGGCGGTGCTCGACCTCACCTGTCTGCGCGGCGACGGTGACCCCGCCATGGTGGCGCTGGCCCGGGACGCCGCCCACGACATCGAGGCGCGGCTGCTCGGCCAGGCCGCCGAACGGGAACAGGCCCTGCTGGCCGCGTACCGGCTGGCCGGCGCCGGCGGACTGCCCGCGGCGGGCGAGCCCCCGCCCCCGTCGGCGCGGGTGGCCGGCCACAACGGCGGCGAGATCGGCCGGCTCGACCTGGCCGTGCTGCGGGAGAAGGCCGAGGAACTCATCGCCTCTCCGCAGGACACCGTCGAGGAGGTCCAGCTCTCCGACGGCCGGACCGCCACCCTGCTGCGCCGTCAGGTCAGGTCGGCGACCGGCGAGACGGGCGCGGTCGTGGAGGCCCGGGTCCTCGGCGGCCCGCGGCTGCGCCACGTGCAGCCCTCGGCGCCCGCACCGGCAGCCGTGGCGGTCCCCGCGCGTTCCGCGATACGGGCCGTCGTCCCCGCCGTCGTACCGCCGCTCGCCTCGGCCCCGCCGGTCCGCCCGGCCCCCACCCGGGCCACCGGCGACGAGGACGGCACCGACGCCGACGGCTGGCTGCTGCTCCTCGGCGAGTCCGGCGTCGGCCGGCTCGCCGTCCTGGCCCGCAGGCGCCTGGAGCTGCTGCACGACGCCGGCGTCCGGATCGGCACCACCCTGAACGTCACCCGCACCGCGGAGGAGCTGGCGGAGGTCACCGTCCCGCGCTTCGCCGACTTCACCGCCGTGGACCTGCCGGACGCGGTGCTGCGCGGCGAGGAGCCGGGCCCCCTCGGCGCGAACGCCCCGCTGCGCCGGGTCGCCCTGAGCGCCCTGCACGAGGACTCGCATCTGTACGGCGTCGGCGACACGGTGCGCTATGTCCCGACCACCCCGCAGGCCCGCGGCCTGGAGACCCGCCAGTCGGTGCTCGAACCCGTGCTGGCCACGGCCGGCGGCTGGATCGCCCAGGACCCGGCCCGGCTGGAGCGGGTGCTCGCGGCCGGGATCCACTCGCTCATCACCGTGCCGCTGCGGGCCCGTGGCACGACCCTCGGGGTGGTGAGCTTCTACCGCGCCGAGCGGCCCGCGCCCTTCGAGGACGACGATCTGTCCCTGGCCCAGGAACTGGCCGCCCGCGCGGCGATCTGCATCGACAACGCCCGCCGCTTCACGCGCGAGCACACCACCGCGCTCGCCCTGCAGCGCAGCCTGCTGCCCCGGGGGCGGCCCGAGCAGAGCGCCGTCGAGGTCGCCTACCGCTATCTGCCCGCGCAGGCCGGGGTCGGCGGCGACTGGTTCGACGTCATCCCGCTGTCCGGCGCCCGGGTGGCGCTGGTGGTCGGCGACGTGGTCGGCCACGGTCTGCACGCCGCCGCCACGATGGGCCGGCTGCGCACCGCCGTGCACAACTTCTGCTCGCTGGACCTGCCGCCGGACGAGCTGCTCACCCACCTCGACGACCTGGTCGGCGGGCTGGACCGGGGCGAGGGCTGGGGCACGGGCGAGAACGCACCGGACTCCGGGATCGCCGGCGCGACCTGTCTGTTCGCGGTGTACGACCCGGTGTCCCGGCAGTGCACCCTCACCCGCGCCGGGCACCCGGTCCCGGCGGTCGTCGGACCCGACGGCACGGTGGACTTCGTCGACCTGCCGCCCGGACTTCCCCTCGGCCTGGGCGGGATGCCCTTCGAGACGGCCGAGCTGGAGCTGGCCGAGGGCAGCCAGCTGGTGCTCTACACCGACGGCCTGATCGAGGACCGCCGGCGGGACGTGGACACCGGCCTGGACCAGCTCCGTACCGTCCTGGCCGCGGCCGGCCGGCCGCCGGAGGACACCTGCGAGGCGGTGCTCGACGCGCTGCTCCCGGCCCGGCCGAGCGACGACGTGGCCCTGCTCGTCGCCCGCACGCACGCCCTGGGCGCCGACCGGATCGCCCAGTGGGACCTGCCCAGCGACCCGGCGGTCGTCTCCCGCGCCCGCGCCGCGGTCACCGAGCAGCTCGCCGCCTGGGGCCTGGACGAACTGGCCTTCACCACCGAACTCGTCGCCAGCGAACTGGTCACCAACGCCATCCGGCACGCCACCGGCCCCCTCCGCCTACGGCTGATCCGCGACCGCGCCCTGATCTGCGAGGTCTTCGACGGCAGCGCCACGTCACCCCGGCTGCGCCGGGCCAGGAGCGAGGACGAGGGCGGCCGCGGCCTGTTCCTGGTAGCCCGTCTCACGGAACGCTGGGGGACCCGGTCCACGACCGAGGGAAAGGTGATCTGGACCGAACAGCCGCTGCCGCACCCCGCGGGTGGGCTCAGCGGCCGGTGGTGAGGACATCCGTCACGCTGACGGGCCCTGTCCGGATGCGGCTGATCCGCGAGGCCTTCGAGGGCAACACACTTCGCCGTGGCCCCCGGGTGGGCTCCGTGGCCGGCGGCGAGGATCGTCCGGGAGGGTCCGGGCCTGCCTGCCGTTGCGGCTGATTCGTGCCCGTGTGCTGCCTTGGCGTGGTGTTCGACGGCCGTGCTGCCTGGTCCGCCGGGTGGGTGGGCTCCGTGGTTGGTGGTGAGATCGTCCGGATGTGGGTCCGGGCCTGCCTGCCGTTGCGGCTGATTCGTGCCCGTGTGCTGCCTTGGCGTGGTGTTCGACGGCCGTGCTGCCTGGTCCGCCGGGTGGGTGGGCTCCGTGGTTGGTGGTGAGATCGTCCGGATGTGGGTCCGGGCCTGCCTGCCGTTGCGGCTGATTCGTGCCCGTGTGCTGCCTTGGCGTGGTGTTCGACGGCCGCGCTGCCTGGCCCGCCGGGCAGGTGGGCTCCACGGGCGGTGGTGAGATCGTCCGGGAGCGGGTCCGGGCCCTGCCCGCCGCTGCGGCCGGTGGGGGATCCGTGACCGCGGCCAGCACCCCGGCCGCCACCTGGGCGGCCCCGCCGCCCGGCGGGCGCTGTCTGCGAGGGGTTCGACGGCGGCGCAACCTCGCCGCGGTGCCCGGTGGGCTCAGCGGTCGGTGGTGAGGACCATTCGGAAGCGGGCCCTGCCCTCGGTCATCTTGGCTACCGCGGCCGCGGTGTCCTCCAGGGGGACCTCCTCGACCCAGGCTCGTACTCCGGTCTGGGCGGCGAAGCGCAGGGTGTCCTGGATGTCCACGGCGGCGCCGGAGGCGTGTGCGTAGACCTTGCGGGAGTTGTTCAGGAGCTGGAGGGGGGTGACGTCGAGGCGGTCGGGGGAGACGCCGACCATCACGAGTTCGCCGCGGCGGCCCAGCCCGTCGATGGTGGCGGACATCGCGTCGGCGTTGGTGACGGTGGCCAGGACCACCTTGGCCCCGCCGAGCGCCTCCAGGGCCTGGGAGACCTCGCCCGCGGTGCTGTCGATGTAGTGGGCGGCGCCGAGCTTGTGCGCCAGGTCCCGCTTCTCCTGGCCACGGGCGATGGCGACCGTGTCGAAGCCCATCTTCTGGGCGAACTGGACGCCCAGGTGACCGAGACCGCCCAGGCCCAGGATCGCGACGACGTCGCCGGGGCGGGCGGCCGTGTTGCGCAGGGCGTTGAAGACGGTCACGCCCGCACAGGCCAGCGGCGCGGCCTCGACGGCGGTCAGCTGGTCCGGGATCGCCGCGAGGGCGACGGCGGGCACGACGATGGAGTCGGCGTAGCCGCCGGGGTAGGCGACGCCGGGGACCGACAGCCGAGGGCACAGCACGGCGTCGCCGTCGCGGCAGGCGTCGCAGTATCCGCAGCTGCCGCCGTACCAGCCCACCGCCACCCGGTCACCGGTGTGCCATCCGGCCACGCCCTCGCCCACGGCGTCGATCCGCCCGGCGATCTCGTGACCGGGCGTCACCGGGAAAGTGGTCCCGGGCAGCATGCCCGAGCTGATCAGCAGGTCGGAGTGGCACACACCGCACGCCTCGATGGTGATCCGCACGGACCCCGCTCCGGCCTCTCGCGGGGCGACCTCGACCAGTTCCGGTGTGCCGCCGGGCACGGTGACCTGCGCGGCGCGCAGCGGGCCGGTGTAGGAAGTGCTGGACGCAGACATGAGCTAACCCTTCGTCACGGCGCGGAGCCTGGGGCGGGCCGCCACACGTACCGGCTCCTTCGGCCTCGGGGCTCCTTCGGCCGCGAGCCGGCCCGGGCGGATTTCCGTGGTCTGCACGTCCGACGATAAGCAGGGCGCGGCCTCCTCGCACGCGCGCGTGCCGCCCGCCGCTCACCCCCGGCGGGTGAGGCAGGCGCGCCACGGCGGCCGAACGATGGACGGGCAAGGCCGGGACGGCGCCTGTCCGGGCGCGGCGGCGCGACCGAGGAGGCTCCGTGGACCGGTATCCGCCCATCGCAGAGCACGGAATGGTCGGCGATCTCCAGACGGCGGCCCTGGTGTCGTCCGGCGGCACCGTCGACTGGTGGTGCACGCCGCGCTTCGACTCGCCCAGTGTCTTCGCCTCGCTCCTGGACAGCGAGCGCGGCGGCCACTGCCGTCTCGCCGTCGACCTCCCGGAGGGGAACGGACTGACGGTACGGCAGCTGTATCTGCCCGACACGGCGATCCTGGTCACCCGGTTCATGGCGCCCGGAGGCGTCGGCGAGGTGGCCGACGTGATGATGCCGATCGAGTCCATGGCACCGACGGACCGGCACCGCCTGGTGAGGATCGCGCGCGTCGTCCGCGGCAGCCTGCCCTTCAGCTTCGCCTGCCGGCCGCGCTTCGACTACGGACGTGCCCCGCACACCCTCACCCTGGACGACGACCACACCGCGGTCATCCGCGGCCCGGGAACCGACCTGCACCTCCAGTCCACCACCGGGGTCGCCCTCCGGGCCGACGGGGACGACGTCACCGCCCACTTCACGCTGGCGGCCGGCGAGGCGACCGCCATGGTGCTGACCAGCACCGTGAGCGGCGGCACCGTTCCGCCCCGGCCGTCCCTGGGCGGCATCGTCGAGGAGGTGGAGGCCTGCCGGGCCTTCTGGCTGAAGTGGCTGCGGGCGTGCACCTACCGCGGACGCTGGCAGGACATGGTGAACCGTTCGGCGATCACGCTGAAGCTGCTGACGTACGCGCCCACGGGGGCGCCCATCGCCGCGGCCACCATGGGACTGCCCGAGCAGGTCGGCGGTGAACGCAACTGGGACTACCGCTACACCTGGGTGCGGGACGCCTCGCTCTCCGTCCGGTCCCTGATCGACCTCGGCTTCGAGGAGGAGGCGCACGCCTACCGCCGCTGGCTGCGCGACCGTATCGAAGCCGGCGGCACCGCCTCCGGCGATCCCCTGCAGATCATGTACCGGGTCGACGGCGACCCCCGTCTGACCGAGGAGACCCTCGACCACCTGGAGGGCTACATGGGCTCCCGGCCGGTGCGGGCCGGCAACGCGGCGGCCGACCAGCTGCAGCTCGACATCTACGGCGAGGCCTGCGGTGCCCTGGTGATCGGCAGGGACATCGGGGCGATCCGCGGCTGGCGGGCCATCAGCCGGGTGGTGGACTGGCTCGCCGACCACTGGGACCGGCCCGACGAGGGCATCTGGGAAACCCGCGGCGGCCGGCAGGACTTCACCTACAGCCGGCTGATGACCTGGGTCGCGTTCGACCGCTGCATCCACGCGGCCGTCACCGGCTCCCGCCCGGCCGACGTCCGCCGCTGGACCGAGGTGCGCGACCAGGTCTTCGAGCAGATCGTGGAGCGCGGCTGGCACGAGAAGCGGCAGGCCTTCGTGCAGCACTACGACACCGACGTGCTGGACGCCTCGCTGCTGCTCATGCCCCGGGTCGGCTTCATCTCCCCGCGGGATCCGGCCTGGCTCACCACCCTGGACGCCATGGGCGAGGAGCTGGTGAGCGACAGCCTGGTCTACCGCTACAACCCCGCCGCCTCGCCCGACGGGCTGCGGGGCTCCGAGGGGACCTTCAACCTGTGCAGCTTCTTCTACGTCGAGGCCCTGGCCCGCGCCGGCCGGCTCTCCCAGGCCCGGTACGCCTTCGACAAGATGCTCACCTACGCCAACCATGTCGGCCTGTTCGCGGAGGAGATCGGCCCCTCGGGCGAGCAACTCGGCAACTTCCCGCAGGCGTTCACCCACCTCGCGCTGGTCACCGCCGCGATGGCCCTGGACGAGCAGCTGAGCCAGGCGGAGACACGGCCGGGAAGCCGTTACGACCTTCCGGTGGCCCAGGGCTTCGCGGTACCGGTCGCGCCCGCGGGCGGGGGTGACACCGGTGGATGACACGGACGGCCCGAAACAGGCCTCGCCGGGTCGGCGCATTCTCGCCCCGCTGGCGCTGGCTCAGTTCATCTGCAGTTTCGCCGGCTCCAACATGAACGTGATGATCAACGACATCAGCAGGGACCTGGACACCACCGTGCAGGGCGTGCAGGTGGCCATCACGATCTTCCTGCTGGTCATGGCGGCACTGATGATTCCCGGCGGCAAGCTGACCGACCGCTACGGCCGCAAACGGTGCCTCCTGGTGGGCCTGGTCGTGTACGGGGTGGGCGCGCTGCTGAGCGCGGCCGCGCCGGGGCTGGGCGTTCTGATCCTCGGCAACTCGATCCTGGAGGGTGTCGGCACGGCCCTGCTCATCCCGCCCGTCTACATCCTCACGACGCTCCTGCACCCGGATCTGACCTCCCGTGCCCACGCGTTCGGCGTGATCATGGCGCTGGGCGGCATCGGCGCGGCTGCGGGCCCGCTGATCGGCGGGCTCATCACCACGGGGATCAGCTGGCGGGCGGCGTTCGTGTTCCAGGCGCTGGTCATCGTGGTGATCGTCGTCCTGAGCCGGCATATCGAGGACCCGCTGCCGCCCGATCCGGCCCGGCCCTTCGACACCGGCGGGGCGGTGCTCTCCGCCGTCGGCCTGGTCCTGATCGTCATGGGCATCCTGGCCGCGGACAACAACGTGTGGCTGATGCTGGGCCTGCTGGTCCTCGGCGCGCTCGTGCTGTGGTGGTTCTTCCGCTCCGTACGGGCCAAGGAGGCGGCGGGCGAGGAGCCGCTGCTGTCGCTGTCCCTGTTCCGCGACCGCACCTCCAACCTCGGGCTCGTCACCCAGAACGTCCAGTGGCTGCTGCTGATGGGCTCGTCGTTCACGGTGGCCGCCTACCTCCAGGTCGTGCGCGGCTACGACGCCATCCGGACCGGGGTGATCTTCACGGCGGCCACGCTCGGGCTGCTGGTCACCTCGCTGTGCGCCGAGGGCCTCGCGAAGCGGCGACCGCAGCGGACGCTCATCATGACCGGCTTCGTCACCACCCTCGCCGGCATCGCCGTACTGATCGCCCTGGCCGGCAGCTTCACCAACCCGTGGGCCTTCGCCCCCGGACTCCTCCTGATCGGCCTCGGCCTGGGCCTGATGCTGACGCCGTCGGTGAACGTCGTCCAGTCGAGCTTCCCCGAGGAGCAGCAGGGAGAGATCTCCGGCCTGTCCCGCAGCGTCTCCAATCTCGGCTCCTCCTTCGGCACGGCCATCGCCGGCACGATCCTGGTCTCCGGCCTCACCACCGGCGCCTACGCCGCCGCGATGATCGCCCTGGGCGTGGCAGGCCTCGGCGGCCTCACAGCGGCGGCCCTGCTGCCCCGCCCTGCCGACCGTCGCGGCTCGGAAGGCCCCAAGGGGCAGGCCCGGGTCGGCTGACCCGGGCCTGCCCCTGCGAGCGAAGCTCGGCTACTTCGTGGCCGTCACCTGGAGCGGTGCGAGGTTCGGGCTGGGGGTGGAGCCGGTGGTGGGCCCGGACAGGGGCTGGGCGGTGGGGGACACCGGCGCGAGCCCCTTGTAGTACGGCGTGTAGACGTAGTTCGTGCCCACGCCGATGGCCGCGCCGAGCTTGGGGATGAGGGAGGCGTCGACCGACGACGTTCCGCCGAAGACGGCCACGTGGTTCAGGCTCGACGACATCCACATCAGGTAGCGCTTGGTGTCGTACGGCAGCGAGGTGGGGTCGGTCCACAGCAGCGGACCGTAGGTGGTCATCGCCGACGACGCGGAGACACCGCCGCGCCAGCTGTTCGAGGCGGCCACCGCGGCGTCCGACGGCAGCGACCACCAGAACTGGGCGAGCCTGCTGGCGTTGGACTGCGGCGTGCCGCCCGCGACCCGGTAGTAGCGGTACGAGCTGGGCCAGTGCGGCATCTTGCGGGCCTGGTACGCCTTGGCCAGCGCCGACTCGGAGTCGACCCCGACCGTGATGATCTTCGTCGTGCTCGGGCTGAACCTGTCCAGGTAGCCGTAGACCGACGAGGTCATGGTCGACCCCTCGGTCAGCAGGACGACCGCGGTCCCGGAACTGCCCAGGGAACCGGCGGCGGAGCCGGCCGCGAGGGCGTTGTGGTAGTCGGTGCCGGTCGCCAGGAAGATGTACTTCGGCGCGCTGGTGACCGCCTTGGCCACGGCCACCGAGGTGGAGTAGCGCGAGGTGCCGGACAGCCGCTTGGCCACGTATCCGAGCGAGGTCACCTTTGACGCCACCGTGCTGTTGAGGATCGTGCTCCCGCCGATCAGGTAGACCGTCTTGCCCTTCGGCAGCATGCGCTTGAGCTCCGTCTGCACCGAGGAGTCCAGGCCCGTGCCGGAGGTCATCAGCACCGGCCCTCGCTTCTTGCCGGCCAGGGAGGTCGCGGTGGTGGCGTACGCCGAGTCCGACTTACTGATGAGCACGGCCGCGTTGGCGTTCTTCAGGCCGGGCGTGCTCGTAGCGACCGTGTTCCAGGTCCACTTGGACGACGCGATGTTCGTGTCGTAGGAGTCGGAGCCGTAGACACGGGAGATCGCGTTGTTACGGAGCGGCTGCCAGGCGACGTTGGCGCCGTCGGCCGTGGGAACCTGCGTCTCCGTGCCCGTGCCGAGGTCGTGGATCCACACCTGCGGGCCCTGGGGGACGTCCGGATTGCCGGAGACGTAGATGTCGTACGCGATCCGGTCGCCCTGTGGCGACCAGGCGGGACGGTTGTGGTCGGTCGCGTCCGTGGTGAGCTGGGTCAGCCCGGTGCCGTCGGTCTTGACCGTGAAGAGCTGCTTGTGTCCGTCGACCGACCGGGTGAAGGCCACCGACTGGCCGTCGGGGGAGATGCTCGGCTCGCTCGCGTCGTCGGCCACCTTGGTGAACGCGCCGGAACGGCCGTCGTAGATCCAGACGGCCGGGGTGCCGGTGGTGGCGCAACTCGTTCCCGTCCGTACGAAGGCGAGCATGCCGTTCACGGCGCCGCTCGGCTGGGAGTCGCAGCCGTCGACGTCGGTGCCGAACAGGGCCTTGGGCGTGCGGGTGCCGTCGGCCGCGGTCACCCGCAGCCGGCCACCGGCCGTGAAGACGATGTCGCCGCCGCCGTACCAGAAGGTCGGATCGTGCGGATGCCAGCCGCTGCCCGACGGCATGGCGATGCGGTTGCCGATGTCCTCCGAGTCGGCCCATGCCGTGCCGATGTAGTCGCCGTTCACGAACGCGATCTGGCTGCCGTCGGCGGACCAGGCGCCCTGGTTTCCGGACGTGCTGAACGAGGACCACCAGGACCCGTCAGCGTTGATGGAGTGCATCCAGCCGCCGCCGTCGGTGTACAGCAGCTTCCCGTCGGTGGCGGGCCAGCTGCCGGAGTCGGCCGCCGCCGGTCCCGGAACCGTGGCGAGGAGCCCCGCGGCGAGCGCGGTGGCGCCGGTGAGCGCCGCGAGTCTGCGGCGCGTACGCGTGTTCAATGTGCCCCCACAAGTGAATGGACGGCTGCCGGGCCTCTCCCCCGAGGTGAACGGACGGCATCGACGAGCCGTCCGCGCGGCAGCGGCGAAACCTTAGTGCCAGGCCATGACGGGTGTGAAGGCGGGGGCGCCCGATTCCCGGGGCGGGTGAACCGGCGCGACGCGGCGAGGGGTTGCCGGGTCAGTTAATTGTAAAGAACCTTGACAGTCGATTGGTCTAGTCCAACCATGGTCGCTGTTCTCCCGGTCCTTCCACCATCCACGCCTGCTCTTGGCCCCGTTCGCCCTGGGAGCGTCAATGAGACGATCTGGCCGCCTTTGTACCCTGTTGTCCGGTGTGACCGTAACTGCCCTGTCGACCGCGCTGGTTGCCCTCGGGGGAGGCGGCGCACAGGCGTCGTCGCCGCTGTCCTCGCACCTGCCCCCGCACGCCGCCAGGCCCATGCCCGCACATGTCGCCGCGCCCTACTTCGAGGCATGGACCGGTGAGAGCCCGGCCGCGCTCGCCGCCGAGTCCGGCAACAAGTACCTCACGATGGCCTTCCTCCAGACGGCCGCGGCGGGTTCGTGCACCCCGTACTGGAACGGCGACACGGCTCAGCCGATCGCCGAGGCGAGCTTCGGGAGCGACATCGCGGCCATCCAGGCCCGCGGCGGCAACGTCATCCCGTCCTTCGGCGGATACAGCGCCGACACCACCGGCACCGAACTGGCCGACAGCTGCACCAGCGTCGACGCCATCGCCGCGGTGTACGAAAGCCTCGTCAAGACCTACGGCATCACGCGCATCGACCTCGACATCGAGGCCGACTCCATCGAGAACACCGCCGCGATCGACCGCCGCAACAAGGCCGTCGCCAAGGCCGAGCGCTGGGCCGAACGCACCGGCCACCGGCTCCAGTTCTCCTACACCCTGCCGACCACGGCCACCGGACTCGCCCCGAGCGGAGTGGCCCTGCTGCGCAACGCCATCGACAACGGCGCCCGGGTGGACGTCGTCAACATCATGACCTTCGACTACTGGGACGGCGCCACCCACGACATGGCGGCCGACACCGTGAGCGCCGCCACCGGCCTGTACCACCAACTGGCCGCGCTCCACCCGAAGAAGAGCCCGGCGCGGCTGTGGGGCACGGTCGGTGTCACCGAGATGCCCGGCATCGACGACTACGGCCCCGAGGAGACCTTCACCACCCAGGACGCGGTAGCGGTCGAGAAGTGGGCCGTCGCCCGGGGCATCGACACCCTCTCCTTCTGGGCGCTCCAGCGCGACAACGGCGGCTGTGTCGGCACTGCCGGCGCCAACTCCTGCTCCGGAATCGCCCAGGACACCTGGTACTTCAGCCACACCTTCGAGCCGTTCACCCGCGGCGGCGCCGGCCACTGACGGCCGGGCCCCCGGCCCCTGCCGGACCGCCCTGTGATGGTCGAGCACGCTGTTGCGCTGGATGTACGGGGCAACCAGTGCGACAGCCGTGCCCCGGCCATGACCGCTGCACTCTCCGGCGGCCAGCAGCAACGCCTGTGCATCGCCCGCTCCCTGGCCGTACGCCCAAGGTCCTGCTGATGGACGAGCCCTGCTCCGCCCTGGACCCGACCTCCACGCTCCGCATCGAGCAGACGATCCGCGAGCTGGCCCACGAGGTGACGATCGTGATCGTCACCCACAACATGCAGCAGGCCGCGCGCATCTCCGACCAGTGCGCGTTCTTCCTGGCCGAACAGGGCACCCCGGGCGCCATCGTGGAACACGGCTCGACGTCCATGATGTTCTCCACCCCGTCCGATCCGCGCACGGCGGACTATGTGGAGGGCCGCTTCGGCTGAGCCGCGCGGGGCGGGCGGGGAGCTACTTGTCGGGGGCGGGCGGGGGCGCTACTTGTGCTTCCCGCTGCCCTTGCCGCTGCTCGTCTGGCCGTTGCCGGTCGCGCTGTCCGTGCCGCCGGAGTTGTTGCCGGAGGTGCCGGTGTTGCCCGTCGTGCCGTTGCCGGAGTTCGCGGCACCCTCGTGCGACTTGCCGGTGCCCGTCGTCCTGCCGGGCGTGGCCGTCGCCCGCGCCAACTGCTCGGCGCAGTACGAGGCGACCTTGGACTTGCCGCCGGCGGCCTCGATGAGCTGCTTCCAGGCCGTCGCGTCCAGGACCTGGCCACGATCCTCGACCTGCTCATAGGCCCGGCAATGCGCTTCGGTGTCCTTGGCGGTGGCGGGGCGGCCCGCCTTCCCGGGGCCACCGGAGGACCCGGACGAGGCCGCGCCTCCCGGCCGGTCCGGGGCGACCGCCGACGGGTGCGCGGTCCCGCGGCCGTCGGCACCGTCCGTGGACGAGCCGACGGAGCCGATGGCCGCGACCGCGACACCGCCCAGGGTGAGACTGGCGAACACCGCGCCGAACGTGATCCTCAGGGGGCGCCGGGCACGCCGTGCCTCGGGCAGCCGCCAGTCGTCCCGGCGGCGGGTACGGGCCCGGTGCGCGCCCTCTGCGTGGGCGGCCCGGAAGGCGGCCAGGGCGCGCTGCTCGGCCTCGGGCTTGAGGTCGTCCGCGCGTATGGCGGCGGCCAGCACCGCTTCCAGCGTGGCGGAGTCGTATGCGTCCCACGGTTCGGAGACGGCGCCGCCGGGGTGCACACGTCGGCGGCCCGGAACTCCGTCGCCGCTCAGCCGTTCACCCATGTGCGTTTCCGTTCCTGTCCGACAGGTCTCGATCGTTCGGCGGACCGGGCCTGATGCCTGTCCGCTCGCCCGCTGTCGCCTTCGTTGTCATTTCGACTTCCCCAGCGTCCAGGTGGCCTCATCCGTCACACCCTCCTCCGCCTCGCCGCCGACGCCCAGCTGCTGGGCGAGGCGTTTGAGGCCGCGGTGGGCGGCGGTGCGCACCGCTCCCGGGCGCTTGCCGAGCACGCGTGCGCTGGCGGGACCGTCCAGACCGACGACGACCCGCAGGAGAACGGCCTCGGCCTGGTCCCGCGGCAGCCCCTGGACCAGTTCGAGGGCCCACTCGGTGGAGAGGGATTCCAGGGCCTGCTCGGATGTGCTGTGCGGACCCGGCAGGTCGAGTACGTCCTGTTCGGTACCGCCCGACCGGGGCCGTACCCGCTGCCGCCGCAGATGGTCCAGCGCGCGGTGCCGGGCGATCGTCGCGGTCCAGCCGCGGAACCCGGCGCCGTCGCCCTTGAAGCGTCCGATGTCGCGGGATATCTCCAGCCAGGCGTCGGAGGCCACGTCCTCGGCGTCGTCGCCGACAATGCCGCGCAGATAGCCGAGCAGGCCCGGCTGCACGATCCGGTAGACGACCGTGAAAGCGGTCTCGTCACCGTCCTGGGCCCGCGCGACTGCAACGCTCAGTTCCCCGTCGCGCGACTGTACGCGGCGGGGTTGCCGTACCTGGCCCAAGGCTGTCCTCGTTCGCACCGGTCCGTAGCGATTCCGTACCATCCGCCGTGCTCCGGTCGCACGACGGCTCCATGATGACCAGCGTCTGTCGTCACGGAAGTGTCACAACGCATCAGGAGTTCTTCGCTTTCTCATCAGTGCAGCGCCGTCCCGGCCGACCGGCACTGCCCCGGCCATGTGACGCCTCGCGCAGGCCGTGCGCTGGGTGAGTGCCGGGTTCGGTACCCGCGCACGCCGAGGGCGACCAGCCGCTGGATGGGTGGCACGAAACACTGCCCCTCGGCCTCTCCCGGCGCCGCTCGCCTCTCCCCCCGTGAACGGCGCCGAGAGGGACGGAGCGGCCGGGGCCTCGCCCACTGCACGGGGGCCCGGCCGCTCCGCGCACGATGCGCGTCCTGGTCGACCACGGTGGTGCAGTGGTGAAGTCGCCGTTGACTTGCGGCGTTTGTGTCTGAATTGCACGTATCGCGCGACCTTTCATCTCATTTGTCCTTTCTGTGCGGTCGAGGTGTAACACTTCCGGCCGAGCGCGCTCTTTCCATGCGGACGACCATGCCGGTCGGCCAGGACAGGGGGCACGACCCGTGCATTGGACGGACGAAAGCGGGGCAGCGTACGGCGAAGATCCGTACGGCGGCGCCGGATACGCGTATGCCCCCGGTCACCGGGGCAGCGGCGGCACCGTCACCGACACGGCCATGCTCCCCTCGTACCCGGTGCAGTCCGGGCAGTGGTCGCACCCGACGGATCGCTTCCGGACGACGGGACCGGCCCCCCTCGTCACGGCAGTGTGGGACGCCCCCCACGGTGACGTCTTCACCGCGACACCTCCGGATTTCGGCATGCCCGGCCACCCCGTTCCGGAACCGGCCGCACCGGAGAGCGAGCCGGCGCGGCCGGTCTTCGTCGACTCCTCGGGGCGCCGCCAGCGCCGCGTGCTCCGCGCCGCCCGGCTGCTGGTGATCCCCGCCGGCGGATACGTCGCCCTGCTGATCAGCGCGCTGCTGGGCGGCCCCAGCATCAGCTCTCCGTTCGTCCCGCAGCCGGACTCCGCGCACCGGACCACCCCCCACGCCACCGCAACCGACTCCGCGTCCGGCACCGGACACTCCGAGGAGCGCACGACTCCCGCCGCGGCGCAGAAGACCCGCCCTGCGGCGCGGCAGACCCCCGCCTCCGCCGATGGGTCGACGGCCTCCACCGTGCCCGCGGCCACGTCCGGGCCCACCCGGATCACCTCCCCGTCCCCCGCCTCGACCGCTCCCGCCGCAACCCCCGCCTCCAAGGGACGCGCCCTCGGCACGTCCCACAAGCCCGTGAAGTGATCCAAGGCCCCGACGTGACCGACCGCCGACGCCGCAACGCTCCTGCCCGCCGCCGCAGCCGCACCCGCCAGATCACACCCCGCGCCCACTGGCTGCTGCTGAGCGTGCTCGTGGTGACTCTGTCGACGGCCCTTCTGCTGCAGGGTTACACCCACCACATGTTCGGAATCACGTCGGACAGCGTGACCGGCCAACGAGGCCGGAACGAGGCGGTGCCCAGCAGGGTGACCCACGGCGGTCCCGTGATCGCGAACGCCGCCACCTCCGCGCACACCGCACGGCTGAAGGCCGACACCGTGGCCCTCACCTTCGACGACGGCCCCGACCCCGTCTGGACTCCGCGCATCCTGGACGTGCTGCGCCGCAACCATGTGCACGCGACCTTCTTCGTCGTCGGCACGGAGGTCGTGGACCACCCGGAGCTGGTCCGCCGGATGGTCGCCGAGGGCCACCAGATCGGCATCCACACGTTCACGCATCCCGACCTGGCCCGGCTCGCCCCGTGGCAGCGCTCGCTGGAACTGCGCGAGACGCAGCTGGCGGTGGCCGGTGCCGCGGGCGTCACCACCGCGCTGTTGAGACCGCCGTACTCCTCGAAGAACGGCGCGCTGGACGACGCAGACTGGTCCGTCCTCCAGCAGGCCGACGAAGCGGGCTACGTCACGGTGCTCTCCACCCAGGACGCCGAGGACTGGCAGCGTCCCGGAGCGGACCGCATCCTCGCCAACGCGACCCCGCACGGCCACGCCGGGCAGGTCGTGCTGATGCACGACGGCGGCGGTGACCGAGCGCAGACCGTCGCGGCGCTCAGTGCCCTGATCCCACGGCTCAAGGCACACGGCTTCCGGTTCGCGACGGTCGGTGCCGCGGTCGGCATGGCCGGACCTGTCCAGCCCGCCGGGCTCGGTGAACATCTTCAGGGAATTGCTCTCATCAAGGCGCTGCAGGCCGGCGACTGGGCCGTATGGCTGCTGGGCGTGCTGATGTACGCGGCCGGGGCGCTCAGTGTGCTGCGCGCGGCGGTCGTGCTGTTCGCGGCCCGCCGGCACCGGCGGCTGCGGGCCAAGGGCCGCGGCGGGTCCTGGGGACCGCCGGTGACCGAGCCGGTCAGTGTCATCGTCCCCGCCTACAACGAGAGCGCCGGGATCGAGGCAGCCGTGCGCTCCCTGCTCGCCTCGGACCATCCGGTCGAGATCATCGTGGTCGACGACGGTTCGACCGACGGCACCGCCGACCTGGTGGAGTCGCTCCGCCTGCCGGTGCGGGTGATCCGGCAGCGGAACGCGGGCAAGCCCGCCGCGCTCAACACCGGGCTCGCCGCCGCCTCCTTCGACCTGGTGGTCATGGTCGACGGCGACACCGTCTTCGAACGCGACACCGTCCGCACGATCGTGCAGCCCTTCGCCGACGCCCGTGTGGGCGCCGTCTCGGGAAATGCCAAGGTCGTCAACCGCGGCGGCCTGCTGGGCCGTTGGCAGCACATCGAGTACGTGGTCGGGTTCAACCTCGACCGCCGCCTGTTCGACCTCGCCGAATGCATGCCGACCGTACCCGGCGCCGTAGGCGCGTTCCGCCGCCGGGCACTCCTCGGGCTCGGCGGCGTCAGCGACGTCACCCTCGCCGAGGACACCGACCTCACGATGGCGCTGTGCCGCGCCGGCTGGCGCGTGGTGTACGAGGAGGACGCGAGGGCCTGGACCGAGGCACCCGCGACCCTGAACGCCCTGTGGCGGCAGCGATACCGCTGGTGCTACGGCACCCTGCAGGCGATGTGGAAGCACCGCGGCGCGCTCGTGCAGCGCGGCGCCGCCGGCAAACTGGGCCGCCGGGGCCTGGTCTATCTACTGCTCTTCCAGGTTCTGGTGCCGCTTCTCGCACCCGCCGTGGACGTCTTCGCCCTGTACGGCCTGGTCTTCCTCGACCCGGTCCGGATCATCGGGCTGTGGCTCGCCTTCCTGCTGCTGCAACTGCTGATGGGGTTGTACGCGTTCCGCATGGACGGAGAACGCCCGGGGCCGCTGTGGAGCCTGCCGTTGCAGCAGTTCGTCTACCGCCAACTGATGTACCTCGTGGTGATCCAGTCCGTCTTCACCGCCGTGTCCGGCTCACGGCTGAGATGGCAGCGCATGGAGCGGTACGGCAGCCTGCGGGCGCCGGCGGCCACAGAGGCCCCTTCGCCTCCGGCGCCGTACGCCGACTCCGCCTATCCGGCGCCGTACGCCGACTCCGCGTATCCGGCGCCGTACACCTCCCATCCGCAGCCCGCACCGCACGACGCCACCCAGTGGTACTGAAGGGACAGTGATCCGAGCCCATGAGCGGACACCGGCGACGACCGCCGCAGCGCTCCACCGCCGGCCTCCGTGCCGCGGGTGAGCAGGCGACGTCACGCGGCGCCCGGAGGAGGCCACCGCAGAAGAAACGTTGGCTCGACTACCCGCGCCGCGGCAAGCAGGGCCCGCGCCGCTGGCTGCCGTCGTGGCGCCAAGTGCTGGCGCTCTTCCTGCTCTTCTTCGGCAGCACCGCTGCGCTCGTCGGCTATGCCTACGCCACGGTCACCATCCCCGACCCCAACCCCACGACGCTGCTGCAGAACAACGTCTACTACTGGTCGGACGGTACGGTCCTGGCGACCGACGGCAGCGTCAACCGCCAGAACGTCACCCTCGCGCAGGTACCCGCGGCGGTGCAGTGGGACTTCATCGCCGCGGAGAACGCCTCCTTCTACACCGACCCGGGCATCGATCCGCAGGGCATCCTGCGCGCCGTCGTCCACATGGCCGGGGGCGGCTCCGTGCAGTCCGGATCGACGATCACCCAGCAGTTCGTGAAGAACACCTACCTGGATCAGTCGCAGACGGTCTCGCGCAAGTTCAAGGAGCTGCTGATCTCGACCAAGATCGGCGCCTCCATGACCAAGGAGCAGATCCTCCAGGGGTATCTGAACAGCTGCTTCTTCGGCCGTCAGGCCAACGGCGTGCAGGCCGCGGCCCGCGCGTACTACAACCTTCCGGTGGAGAAGCTCGACGTGAGCCAGGGAGCCTTCCTCGCCGCGGCGGTCAACGAGCCGAGCCTCTTCCAGCACGTGGACTCCGACCCCGCGGCGAAACGGCAGGCGGTGGCGCGCTGGTCCTGGGTGCTCGACCGGATGGTGGACACCGGCAAGCTGACAGCGGCGCAGCGGGCCAAGTACGCCGCCGCCGGATTCCCGATGCCGAGGAAGTGGGCGCCGGGCGCGGGGCTCACCGGCCAGACCGGCTATCTGGTCCAGCTGGCCAGGGCGTATGTCCAGCAGCACGACCCGACCGTCACCGACGGCAGCCTGAGCCGGGGCGGCTACCAGATCCACACCACCTTCGACCGGAAGAAGACGGCGGCACTGGAACGCTCCGTCGCACGGACCCGCCGGGAACGCCTCGACCCCACCCACCGATCGGTCGACCGGGACGTCCAGGTGGGAGCCGCGTCGGTGGAACCCAGAACCGGCAAGATCCTCGCCGTCTACGGCGGCCCCGGCTTCGACCACTCCCACTTCTCGGACAACGCCGACACCTCCGGCGTCCCGGTGGGCTCGACGTTCAAGCCCGTCGTCCTCGCCGCCGCACTCCAGCACGGAGCCGTACTGCGACCCGGCAAGCCCCCGGAGCCGATCACCCCGGCCAGCAGGTTCAACGGCGACGACGGCATCAAGATCAAGGACCAGCAGGGCAACTACGTCACCGACGACAAGGACCCCACCGGCCTGCTCCACCAGCGCAACGACACCCGCGACCGCTGGGGCTACATCACCTTGCGCAAGGCGATGGAGCAGTCGGTCAACACGCCGTACGTGCAACTGGGAGAGGACGTCGGCCCCGAGAACGTGGCGAGCACGGCCCAGGCCCTGGGCCTGCGTCCGGGCAGCCTCGCCGCCCCCAGCGCCGGCTTCTACATCGGCACCTCGACACCGAGCGCCATTCGCATGGCGGGCGTCTACGCGACCTTCGCCGCCTCCGGTGAGCAGGCCACCCCGTACTCGGTGACCAAGGTGACCCACAACGGCTCCGTCCGGCCCGGCTTCACGGCCCCCGCCCCCGCACGGGCCCTGCCCAAGGCGATCGCCGACAACGTGACCGACGTACTCCGGGGCGTCATAGCCCGGGGCACCGGCACCCGGGCCCAGGCCCTCGGCAGGACCGCGGCGGGCAAGACCGGAACCACCGACGACTACCGCTCAGCCTGGTTCATCGGCTACACCCCCCAGCTCGCCACCTCCGTCGTCCTCTTCCGAGAGGACCCGAAGCACCCGCAACTGCTGTCCATGGCGGGCGTCGGCGGCCTGGAGAAGGTGTTCGGCGGGGACATCCCCACCTCGATCTGGACCCAGTACATGCGCGACGCCCTCACCGGCCTGCCCGACACCCCCTTCCCCGTGCCCGCCTCCCTCGGCCGCGGCGCCGACGAGCCCGGCGCCGCCAAGCCGTCCCCGTCCACACCCCACGACAAACGGGGCGCCAAGAACGGCGGCAAGCAGGGAACCCCCACGGCCGGCTCCACTCCGGGCGCCCCGACACCAGGTCCCAAGTGCCATGGCCACAGGTGCCGTTGACACAGGCGGCCGACAGACAGAGATGGGCGTGCCGCAGTCCGGCGCGGGGCCGCAATCCAGCGGCCGACGCGCATCGCGCGGGCTAGGATCCGGGCCATGGCCCTGACCATGAACGACGTGGACCGGTTCGAGGCCTCCAGGCCCCGCCTGGAGGCCATCGCCTACCGTCTCCTCGGCTCCGCGAGCGAGGCCGAGGACGCCGTGCAGGAGACGTTCCTGCGCTGGCAGGGCGCCGACGTCGACCGCATCGAGGTCCCCGAGGCCTGGCTGACGAAGGTGCTCACCAACCTGTGCCTCAACCAGCTCACCTCGGCCCGCGCGCGGCGCGAGACCTATGTGGGCCAGTGGCTCCCCGAGCCGCTGCTCGCCGGGGACCCGATGCTCGGCCCGGCCGACACCGCCGAACAGCGCGAGTCGGTCTCGTACGCGGTCCTCGCCCTGCTGGAGCGCCTGACCCCGGGCGAGCGGGCGGTGTACGTGCTGCGGGAGGCCTTCGACTACCCGCACCGGGAGATCGCCGCGATCCTCGACGTCACCGAGGCCGCCAGCCAGCAGATCTTCCACCGTGCCAAGAAGCATGTCGCGGAGGGCAGGGCCCGCACCGAGATCGACGAGGCCGCCGCCCGGCGGATCATCGACGAGTTCCTCGCGGCCGCCACCAGCGGCCGGACCGAGCCGCTCGTACGGCTGCTCACCCAGGACGCCGTCTCCATCGGCGACGGCGGCGGGAAGGTCCCGGCCCGCGCCAAGGCGTTCGAGGGCGCCCTCGCGGTCGCCAAGTTCCTGCGGGGCCTGTTCAAGCCCAGCAAGGCCAAGCGCGACCTGGCCGGCGGATCGCCCGAGGTCTACGCCACGACCGCCAACGGCGACCCCGCCGTAGTGGCGGTCCTCGACGGCCGGGTCATCGGCGTCATGTGCCTGGAGATCACCCCCGAGGGCATCGCCGGGTTCCGCAACCAGGTCAACCCCGACAAGCTCGAACGCGCGACCAGGCGCTGGGCGGCCGCCGACCACGGCGAACCCCTGCTCAACGCCTTCTGACCCCGATGTGAGGTGCTTCACACCACGTACCTGTCAGGAAACGGCGGACCGCCCGGTTCAAGAGGCGAATCCGCCCACGACAGGAGCACGGACATGCAGCACCGCATCATCGTCCTCGGAGCCGGGTACACCGGAGCCATCGCCGCCGGGCGCCTCGCCAAGCGGCTGCACCGCGAAGACGTCGCCATCACCCTCGTCAACGCCGAGCCCGACTTCGTCGAGCGCGTCCGGATGCACCAGCTCGCCACCGGCCAGGACCTCAAGCCCCGGCCCTTCAGCGAGATGTTCGCGGACACGGGGGTCGAACTGAGGCTGGCGAAGGTCACCGGCGTCGACGCCGACCGCAGGACCGTCGCCGTCAGCGACGCGAACGGCACCGAGGAACTGGAGTACGACACCCTCGTGTACGCCCTCGGCAGCGGCTGGAACGACCAGGCCGTTGCCGGCACCGCCGAGCACGCCCACGAGATCGCCGGCCGCCCCGGAGCGCTCCGGCTGCGCGAGCGCCTGGCCCGGCTGGACGCCGGACAGCCCGTGGTCGTGGTCGGCGGCGGCCTCACCGGCCTGGAGGCCGCGACCGAGATCGCCGAGGCCCGCCCGGACCTCGATGTCGCCCTCGCCGCCCGCGGCGGCCTGGGCGACTGGCTCTCGCCCAAGGGCCGCCGGCACCTGCGGAAGGTCTTCGACCGGCTCGGCATCACCGTGCACGAGCACGCCGCCGTCACCACGGTCGGGGCCGACCGCGTCACCACCGCCGACGGCACGTCCGTCCCGGCCGCGGTCACCGTGTGGACCACCGGCTTCGCCGTCCACCCGATCGCCAGGGCCACCACCCTGGAGGTCACCGACACCGGCCGGATCGTGGTGGACCGGACGATGCGCTCGGTCTCGCACCCGGACGTGTACGCCATCGGCGACGCGGCGCTGGTGGCGGGCCCCGGCGACAAGCCGCTGCGGATGTCGTGCGCCTCGGGCGTGCCCACCGCGTGGCAGGCCGCCGACGCCATCGCGGCGCGGCTGACCGGCGGAAAGCTCCCGAACGTGCCGCTGCGCTACTTCAACCAGTGCATCTCGCTGGGACGCAAGGAAGGCCTGATCCAGTACGTCACCGCCGACGACCGCGCCGTCCGGGCGGCCCTGACCGGACGGCTCGCCGCCGTCTACAAGGAGCTGGTCTGCAAGGGCGCGGCCTGGGGCGTCGCCAACCCGACGGTCCTGCCGACCCGGCGCCGCCGCGTCGTACGGCAGCCGGCCCAGGCGGTCGCGACGGCTGAGGCGACGGCCGAGGCAACGGCCTGACACGCACGGCGGAACCCCTTCACACCGACGCCGGAACTCCGTCAGGCGTCAGGAGAACAGCAGGCGTCAGGAGAACAGCAGACGCCAGGTCAGCGGTCCGGGCCGGCCGTCGGCGTCACCGCGCAGTTCCTTGCGCGACTTCTGGAAGTCCCGCACGTTCAGCCGGTCCGCCTCGCTCCAGTGTCTGCTCGGGCCGACCTTGTAGTGGTCGCCGAAGCCACGCTTGACCAACTGCCGCCCGAGCTGCAGGACGTAGTCGTTCGAGGCCCCGTCCACGAAGTACTTGCGTCCCGGGAACACGGGGATCTTCGGCTTGGGGGGCGTGCTCGGCGCCGGGCCGTCGTCGTCCAGATCCAGGTCGGCCTTCGCGTGCTCGACCAGCAGGGAGAAGTCGATCGCTCCCGGGTCGCCGTGGTCGTTCTCGGGCACGTGCATGTGCCCGCAGACGCCCTTGAAGCCCGTCCACTGCGCGCCCGTCAGCCGCTGCCCGCCGCCCTTCCCGAACGACGTGGGGTAGGCGGGCCACGCCTTCGGACCGGACAGCGGCACGCCGTGTTCCTCGTGCATCCAGGCCAGGAAGCGGGCGACCTGCTGCAGGGCCCAGTCGGGCGCGTCCGGCCAGTGGATGTGAGACTGGCCGGCGCCCTGCCACTTCGAGTGGGTCTTCGGATCACACGTACCGACCAGCTCGACCTGACACACGTTCAGGGTGTTCGTCTCGACGCCGCCCCGCAGATTGACCAGCGCCCGGGAGGAGGTCTCGATGTCGAAGTGCTGATACCACTTCAGCTTCTTGCCGGCGAGATCGGGGACCGCCGTCAGGTTCGGCGCGGTGGAGCCGCCGTCGTAACCGGGCAGCCCGGTGCTCTCCGTCGTGTGCAGGACGACGACGTTGACCTCCATCGGGTCCCCACCGAAGTCGTCCTGATACCAGTTCGCCCGGCTGGCGCCGGGGTAACGCTGGGGTCCCGTCTTGGTGCTCATCACAGACTCCTGAGGTGAGTGTGTCGAGACGGGGCGGTCTTTCATCGATGAGCACGCCGAATCGCATCGCGTGTCCGTGACGTGAGTTCAATGGCGGGCCACCCCCGTTGCTCCGCTGCGGGCCGAGTGCTGTCCGCGTCGGCCCACAGCGATAATCCCGCGAAATGCGCCTTTCGCGCAGCCCTTTGCGGCAAGCAGGGGTTGCCCGTGGTCGGTCAGCGGCTACGACACCGACAGCCGCGCCTTCGGCACGCGCAGCGTGGCGACGACGCCGGCATGGTCGGAGGGCCACAGCCCCGACGGCGTACGGTCGCTCTGCTCGTTCCCGACCAGGTGGATGTTCCTCACCTCGAAGTCCCCGCGGAACAGGACCAGATCAATGCGCAGACTCAAGGCGGAGACCGGATTCCTCAGGTCGGGCGCCTGACAGCAGGTGAAGCCGGGATCGCCGGGGTGCGCCGCGCGCCAGGCATCGGTGAACCCCGAGTCGATCAGGAACTGATACGTCGGATAGGTCGGGTTCTGCGGATCATTGGCGGCCGTGTTGAAGTCACCGGCGAACACCACCGGAAGATCGGTGTCCGCCGCACTCGCGACGAGGTCCTGAGCCTGCGCTCGCTGGACGGCGAACGGCGGCAGCGGCTCCAAGTGCGTGGTGACGAACCGGAACGTGCGGCCGTCGACCGTGGCGTCGACCGACGCCCAGCCGTTCCGGCTGGTGATCGAGCCGACCGGCGACTGGAGCACATGCTGGGCGGCGTACGTCTGCACCTGCAGGTTCGACACCTTGACGTGCCGGGACGGACTGACCCGGGCGAGGATCACGTTGCGCACGGAGAGGCGTACGTCGAAGCCGAGCGTGCTCGGGGCCTCGACATCGTCCTCGGGCACGATCGCCACCGCCTCGTAATGCCGGCCGAGCCGGTCGAGCGCGGCGAGGAGCGCCTTGAGCTGGTCCGACCGCACGTCCGTCGCGGGCGGAGCCCCCGTGCGCACGATGTCGGCCTCTTGCAGGGCGACGAGATCGGGCTCGTTCCGGGCGACTTCGCGGGCCACGGCGGCGGCGCGCTCACTCGGTTGTGACGCCAGGATGTTCTGGTAGGTCAGCGTCACCGCGGCAAAGAACTGCTGCGGCGTCCGCGCGGCGGCAAGGGCAGAGAAATCACTGCCCACATACATGTTCTGAGTCATGAAGCGGACACTGGCACTGCCGCCCCCACCCCCACCCCCACCCCGAAATCCGCCCCTGCCCGCGAGTGCCACGGCATCGCTCGGCAACACGACAACACCGAGAAGCACACTCACCAGAAGTGCGTTGACGGCGCGAGAAAGCCAATGCATCGGATCGAACCCTCTCTAGCGGTTGGCGCAGGTGTTGCCCGCCGCCGGGTTGAGCACTCCGACGACGTTCACGGTGTTGCCGCAGGCGTTCACCGGGATGTCCAGCGGAACCTGTACGACGTTGCCGGACAGCAGACCGGGCGAACCCGTAGCGGTGCCCACGGCCCCACTCTCGCTGTTGACGGTCAGGGTCGCGGCGGCCGGAAGATCCAGACCAACCGTGGTGATCGCGTCGGGACCGTTGACGTAGGTTCCCGCCTTGTCGGCGGTGACATTCACGGTGACCGTGCAGGACTTCTCACCGGCGGCCAGGTCACCACCGGCCAGAGCAACGGAGGAGCCCCCCGCGGTCGCGGAGACCGTGCCGTTCCCACAGTTCGTCGACGCGTTCGCGTTCGCGGCCACCGTCACCCCGGCGGGCAGGCTGTCGGAGAAGCCGAAGTCGTTCTTCGCCGCCAGTTCACTGGTGTTGGTCACCGTCATGGTGAGCGTCGAGGTGCCGCCCTGGTCGATCGTGGCGGGACCGAACGCCTTGTCCAGCTGCGGGGTGGCATCCAGGATCCGAATGTTGTCGAACGCGTGGTCATTACCGAACGCGTGGCCCTGCCCATTGAGCATCTTGATGCCCAACTCGGTACCGCTGAACAGCACGGCTCGGTCCCCGGCGAACGACCCGGCCATGAGCCCGCTCATTCCCCCGGAATAGGGCTTGGCTCTGGCATCGGTACAGGGATCGATGGGAGTGGTGAAGGTCGGGATATCCGGACCGCTGCCCGTGAGGTAGAACTTCAGCAGTGGATCCTCGTAACGGCAATTGTCCGCCGCCACGTCCACCGCGAAGGTGATATACCGATTCGGCTTCGCGCTCGGGATCGGGATCGGCTGCTCGGTCCGGAACTCCACCCGGTCGACGCCGGGATCCACAGTGTCGCTGTACGCCGACACCGCGTGGTTGGCCGGCGGATTCGTCCCACCGACCTGACCCAGCGCATCGGTCATGTCCTTCAGATACGACACCCACCGGCAACCGGGCTGATCAGCACCGGCACGGCTGAGGACGATGCCATTGCACTGCCCGTGGTCGAGCCACGGCGGGTCGGCCGTGTAGGTCTCGTTCAGCGGCGGAGCCCCGACGTACTTTTCCAAAAATACCGGGCTGTCACCCGCCTTTTCAAAGTCCTCGACGAACACAGTGACCGGGGCTTGCGGAACCCCAGGAGTACCCGGAGCCTGGCCCTGGACCTGAACCTGGCCCAGGGCCTGGGCTCGTGCTTGAGCCGCGTGCGAAGCACCAGCAATAGCAAGTGCCACCAAGGAAACAGAAGCGGCGGCGCGCGCCCACCAGGAAGACTTCACTGCGGAAATCACTGCCACCTCTTTTTCCCATGAGCAGGTCGCGCACATTCAAGCACGCACCCCAAAAGAAAAATGGCCGGCGAACTCGACGATCACATCTTTCACCGCGTTGGTCGAACCGAACCAACGCCGAGCCGCGCTGGCCCTCTTCTGGCCGCGCGCGTAACGGGCATGTAACACTGCGTATATGGGGGACAGCAGCTTAGGGGTGGCCGGCCTCACCGCGGCGACGGCGATTGTCGCCAGCGTGGTCGCCACCTGGAGCGCCCGTTCGCAGGCCCGGACCGAGGCCAGGACTCGTAGGGCGGAGGCGACGAACCAGCGCCGACGGGAGTCCTATCGCGCGATGACCAGGTGCGTCAGTGGGTTCTCCAAGGTTCTCTGGCGCATGGCTCAGGTCGATCAGGAGGCGGACGACGCCATCCGTCGTGGCCTGGTGGACAGCATCCGAAGTGATGCGCGCACGGCCCTGGACGACGTGGAGGAGGCTACGCGGGGCGTTGAGATCGATGGCCCTGAGGAGGTCTCCAAGGCGGCGTCGGAGCTGTGCTTCAGAGCGGTTCTGGCACACCACGCGCTGTCCGCGTTGACCGATGGCCGAGATCCGCTCAGGGCCGAATACGACCAGGCATACCGTGAGTACCGGCGATGTGAGGATCGATTCCTCAGGTTGGCCCGCGTGACTCTGGGGGAGAGGTGATCGTCGCCGTCGAACGCATGGCCCGTAACGGAGCTTCGCGGTCAGAGCGGCGGTTCTTCGCAGTACCCCTCGGTGGTGTTGGGGTCGGTGAGCCAAGCTGAACGGCCATCGTGCGGCAGATCGGAATCGCAGAACAGGAACGGGTTCTGCTGGCCTACCAAGCCCGAAGAGTCCTCGCCCCATGCGTCGAGGGCGTCGATGGCTAGTCCAGCGGGTGTGAAGTCGTACGACGTCGGCCGGCGCGTCGCCACCCGTAACAGCGCGGGCGTCTGGAAGCTGGGACCGCTGCAGACCTGGCGCACCGGCACCACGGCCACCTCCGCGGTCTTCGGCAAAGCGGGCAGCCCCGTGAAGCCGGTTCCCGGACTCACCTATCGCTTCTACGTCCGCGCTCACGACGACGCCGGCCAGACCGGCTCCTGGAGCAGGGCGGCGACCAGCGGCATCCCGCTCGACGACCGTGCGGCGACACTGCACTACACCGGCACCTGGAAGTCGGCCGCGGCCGGACGCCGGCAGGCACCGTCAAGCCGAACGGCGCGAAGATCGACGTGCCGACCGCCGACTTCTGGTACCTGCACAAGGGCAAGGTCGAGAAGTTCAACTGCTTCGTCGGCTACACGAAGATGTACTCCGACATGGGCGTGAACATCGACTGGGCCTCGGCGGTCAACAAGCACTGAGAATGGAGCGGGTGACGAGAGGCGCCCGGTCGCCGGGCGCCTTGGCGGACCGAACTCACCCCCTGCGAAAGGAACTTGTAGCCGCTCCAGCCGCTTGCGATCTGTGTCCGCGGACCGAACGAGCCCTTTCCGTCCCCGCTGTTGCGCCACACCTTGCCACTGGTGTCGCGGGAGACCAGGTCCGGCCTGCCGTCGCCCGTGATGTCGCCGACCCCGACGACCGCGTTGTACGAGCCGCCCCGGTTCGACAGCACCTTGACGCGGGCCGCGAACGTGCCGTCGCCCTTGCCGTCGTAGCGGTAGACGTTGTTGGACGTGTCCAGCCCTTCCAGTTGTCGTAGAGCTTGACGCCGGAGGCGAGCTTGCCGTCGCTCGTCCCCTTGTAGAGGTGGACCGCTCCGGTGGACGAGTTCCTGGCGATCAGGTCCGGTCGTCCGTCGCCGCTCACGTCGCCGGGCGAGGTGAGCGCGTTGGACTGCGTCCAGCCGCTGGTCGCGAGGGTCGTGTACGAGGTCGACGGCTTGACCGCCGCCCCGCAGCCCGGCTTGTACAGCCGCAGCGCGCCGCTGCTGTAGCGGACGAGGACGTCGTTGCAGCGGTCGCCGCTGAGGTCGCCGCTGAGGTCGCCGAAGGGGATCGCCATGATGGTCGTGGGCCATCCGGTGCCCGTGTACTTGTCGCCGAACCTGCCCGTCCCCGTGCCGCTGTGGAAGGTCAGCCCGCCCGAGGAGTTCAGGGTGAGCAGGTCGCCGCGGCCGTCCGGGCCGTCGGGGCTGACGAAGTCGCGGCGCACCGCGGCTCCGCGCCGCGCCTCTGGTGATCGGTGCCGTCCTTCGGACGCGACCTGCCGCGGGCGGTCAGTACAGGGCCTTGTAGCCCTGCCACCCAGCGGCGATCCCGGTGCGAGGACCGAAGGAGCCCTTGCCGTCGCCGTTGTTGCGCCACAGCTTGCCGGAGGTGTCGCGGGAGACGATGTCCGCCCTCCCGTCCCCGGTGACGTCACCGGCGCCCACCACGACGTTGTAGGAAGCACCCCAGTTGTCGGCCACCTCGACCCGCGCCCTGAAGCCGCCGGTCGCTGTGCCCGCGTACCGCCACAGCTTGTTCGACGTGTCCTGCGCCAGCAGGTCTCCGTACCCGTCACCGTTGAGGTCGCCGACGCCGACGATCTTCCTGTAACCGGACCACTTGGAGAAGATCTTCACCCGTGCCGAGAGCTTTCCGCTGCCTGTGGCCTTGTACAGGTAGATGTCACCGGTGGACGCCTGGCGGGCGATCAGGTCCGCCCGGCCGTCACCGGTGATGTCGCCCGGTGAGGTCAGCACGTTGTACTGGTTCCAGCCCGACGTCCCCAGTGTGGTGTACGGCGTGTATGTCGTCAGGGCTTTGCCGCACCCCGGGCGGTACGCCCGCAGCGCACCGCTGCTGAACCGCACGAGCACGTCATTGCAGCGGTCACCGTTCAGGTCTCCGAACGGCACCACCGTGATCGAGGCCGGCCATCCCGAAGCCGAGGTCTTCGTCGAGAACTTCCCTGCGCCGTCGCCCCGATGGAAGGAGAGTGCACCCTGGGAGGTGAGCGTGAGCAGGTCACCGATGCCGTCGGACCCGACATGGTCGCGTCTCACCGCGGCACCACCGGTCAGCTTCAGCGTGCCGGACGCCGTCGCCGACGCACCGTGCCCGTCGGCCGGGGCCGCCGTCAGCGTCCAGCTGTACGTGCCGTTCGGCACATACGCGCCCGTCGACGTCCTGCCGTTCCAGGACGTACGGACCGCGTCGTGAGCGGCGCCACCGGACAGTGTGCGCACGGTGGCCCCGGTCGCCTTGTTCCTGAGCACCAGCGTCCACGACGCGGCCGGCTTCGACAGCCACCACGTGCCGTCCCACGAGGACGACGAGTTCACCAGGCTGACCGAAGGTTCCGTCCGCGCTCCCAGGACCGCGATGTCCGTGGCGGGGACGCCACTGCGTAGGACGTGGATGTCCTGGGAGGCCGGGTCCACATAGCCGACCAGGCCGGTGTGCGGATCGACGTCCCACTTTCCGGCCTTGTCCGCCAGGGTCCGGCTCACCGCGGAGCCGCTCGTGACGTCCGTGAGGGTCAGCGCTCCGGACCTGGAGTCACGCGTGACCAGGAAGCCGTCGCCCAGGTGCGTCTCTCCGCCGGCGGGCACGGCGATGAGCGTCTTCCTGCGGGTGTCGTACACGAAGGCCTTCCGCACGCTGCCCTGGGGAAGATCGCACGAGCCGGACCAGTACACCCAGCGTCCCACCGCCTGGAAGTCGCCCACATCGCAGCCGCTGCCGCTGCCGAGCACCCGGAACGACGTGATCGTGTTTCCCGAACGCACTTCCGTGGCCGAGACAGTGCCGTCCGCGGCCGCCGCCCACAGCGTTTCCCCCCACAGGGCGGAGGGGACCGCACCGGCGGCGCCCGTACGGGTGAGCACGACCTTCCGTGTGTCCAGATCCGCCACCACCAGACCGTCTCCCGCGGGCGAGGGTCCACGCCAGGCCGCATACCGGCCCGCGACGTCCACGAGGCCGTGGTTGTCCTGGAGGCCGGAGGTCACCACGGTGCCGGGAAGGGACTGACCCCGGTCCAGGACGGAGACCTCCCCGGCCGTGTTCCGGATGACCGCCCGGCCGTCACCCGTACCCATCAAGTCGGGACAGCGCCCGAAGTCCCCGGCCATGACCCCGCACCGCTGGGTCGCTCCCCGGTCCGTGCGCGTGCCCGCCGTCAGAGCCTCCGCCGTGGCCAGCGAGCGGCTGTACAGGTGCGTCGCCCCGTCGCCGGACTCGTAGGTCATCAGCTCACCGCCGCTCAGATCGAGCGACTCGATCCCCATGGGCACGGCCGCAAGGTCCACGATCCGGCGGACCCGGGGCAGACCGTCGCCGCCCGCCTGGACCTTGGCGATGCCGTAGTCCAGAGCGGATTCCCCGCCGGCGAGGACGAGCCCGCCGTCGGGGGTCACGACGGCAGCGGGATCCGCCCGCTTGAACAGGGGCAGTTCCGCGGAGCCGTCGAAGGGCAGCGCTGACACACTCCAGACGGAGGAGCCGCTGCGCCGCGCGACGACGAGCGCGTCACCGACGACGCCGAGGATCTTGTTGTCGGAGGTGTGGGGGAACACGACCTCGTGAGTGGGCGCGTCGTAGGCACCCTGGGCGTACACCCGCACCCGGGACGTGCCGTACCAGCTGACCAGGTGGTCGGACCCCACCACGGTGTCCTGGTTCGCCACCGGTGGAGGCAGGATCGTGGCAGCACCGGTCTCCGTATCCACCCAGGCATACTGGAGGACCCGGTCCGGGCCGTAGTAGTCGACGAGGATGCCGGAGGCGGAGCCCGTGGGGTAGAAGGGGAAGACCGTCCCGTCCGGGAGCCCGGTCACGGGCTTCTGCACCGTGCTGCCGTTCTCGTTGTGCAGCAGGAACAGCCGAGTTCGTTCCCCACCTGTCGACGTGCTGGTCAGGACAGTACGTCCGTACGTCTGCAGATAGCTCTGGCCCGCCGGGACGGCCACGGTCTCCGTCGTACCGGTTCCCATGTCCCGGAGCAGGACCTGCCCACCACTGCTCCGGGACGGGCGAAGGGCGACGACGTCCGAACCGGTGCCGTACGCACCCGCGGTGCGCGGCCCGAGTCCCTCGCCACCTTCCACCGGCTTTCGGCTGCCGTCGTAGCCGGTCCACCAGAGGCCGGAACCCTCGGCGGTGGAGCGGTACTCGAGGAAGCCGGAAGCCCCCACGCTCTGCAGATACGCCATGCGCGGAGCCGTGCGCATGGTGGCCGGAACGATGATCTCCGTTGCGGTATCCGCGTGCGCGGGCGCCGCCGGCGGCACGGCGGACACGGAGAGCGCCAACCCGATGAGCGTGACAAGGGAGCCACGCATGAAGGTACGACGAGTCACTTGCTTCCCCTCCCCCGGCGGAGGGCCCCATCCCCCCGAACAAGCGCGCGGATACTAGCACTTGTTCAAGACGGATGTCCTTGCCGAGCCGGTCGGCCGGCCGGCCCGAGCGCGAAACGAACAAAAGCCCATGTTCTATGACGTCGGTCACATCGCTCCACCAATCAACCGGCGCCCTTAGTAGACGTTACGCGGCAGACATTTAGCCATTTGTCCGTCTTGGCCCGGATGTGGATCCCGACGCGCGTCCCGGAACTCCGCCCGGCCGGCCCGCACGCCCACTCCCTCCTGAGGCAAGGCTTCTGACGCCGCGACAGCTCTCCCTCCCGCCGCCGTCGGCGGACCGGAGACCCGCGCACTGCCCTGGCGAGGTTCCGGGGCCTACGAGGCGACGTAGTGGTGGGGACCCTTTGCGCTCCCTGTGGAGCAGTTCTAAGAATGACGACCCACAGGACGTCGCCGCAGTTCGGAACCGGTTTTCACGCAGAGTCGACCGCGCACCTGGCGCTCGGCGTCACCGAGGTGAGGCGCTCGGCGTCACCGAGTGAGTAGGAGCCCCCACATGAAGTCGTCCCGAACCTCCGCGAGACTCCTCGCTCTCGCTCTCGGCCTGGGTCTGGCCTCCAGCGCGCTGGGCGCGGCGGTGCCGGCGAGCGCCCGGACGGCAGCCACCCCGTCCGCTTCCGCCGGTGCCTCCGTGGCGCGGTACGCCGGGTCGGTCGAGGCGGCCGCGAACAACAAGGCGTTCTTCGAGGCCGTGCTCAAGTCGGTCGCCCAGAAGCGCGCCGCCCAGCCCAACGCGCAGGCGGTGACCGTCTACTACAACGCCTCCCGGGCACCGAGCTTCCGTTCGCAGATATCGAGCGCGGCCTCGATCTGGAACAGCTCCGAGTCCAACGTCAGGCTCCAGGAGGCGTCGAGCGGTGCCGACTTCTCCTACTACGAGGGCAACGACCCGCGCGGGTCCTACGCCTCCACCAACGGCCACGGAAGCGGCTACGTCTTCCTCGACTACACCCAGAGCCGGCAGTACGACGCGGTACGCGTCGTCACCCACGAGACCGGGCACGTGCTGGGCCTGCCGGACGACTACGGCGGGCCGTGCAGCGAGCTGATGTCGGGCGGCACCGCCGGCCCGTCCTGCACCAACCGCTACCCGAACGCCACCGAGCGCTCGCGTGTCGACCAGCTGTGGGCCACCGGACTCGCGCAGGCCCCGGGCACGGTGAACCAGCCCTCTGGCCGGCTGAGCACTGTGCCGCCGGTACCGACCCTGACACCGGGCCGCGGTCCGTGGCGTCCGCTCCGCAGCACGCCCTGCTGGAGCGGGTGACGAGAATCGAACTCGCGCTCTCAGCTTGGGAAGCGACGGCGCTTGCTCTGGCGGTGCCCGCCCAGTTGGCGGTTGCGCGCGCACATGCGGAGCGCTGTGGGTGTGGCTCGGACAGGCCACACCGGTTGCCACATTCTCGGCTTTCCAACCCGAAACGGCGCATGACTGGCGTCGCACCGGAAAGCGTCACCAACCGAGCGCGTCCTCGTCGGCTCGCGCGTCTCGGGTCGGCATGACCGGGCGCGCGTCGTGGCAGGTGAAGCCGAGGCGGGTCAGTGCCCGGCGCATCTCACCCGTCGTGAAGTCCCGGCGGTTCTGCCTGGTGATCACTTCCCCGACCTGCATCACGGGGTAGACACGGCGGTCGATGGTCACGGACACGCCGGTGACGGGCTCGGGCGTGATGCCACTCATCGACTGCTCGACCTCGATCTTGGTCAGGTCGAAGGGGTAACGGGCGATGACACAGCGCATGGATGCCTCCGCAGGGGTGGGGAAGAACACCGGAGACGCCGACCGCGCCACGGCGGTCGGACGGCGGTCAGGGCGTGAGGGCGAGGACGCCCAGGGCGTAGCCGTGTTCGTCGATCACGGGGGACACGTCCAGGGTCCGGTGCCGCATGGCGGCTTCCGCCTCGCCGAGCGCTGCCCTGGACGAGGTGAACGGTCCGCGGTCGAGCGGGATGTCCCGCAGCCGGGTCCGGTCGCTGTACCACGAGCCGCCGCGGTGCGCGGCGAGCTGGGCCCGGGTGACCAGGCCCACGCACCGCCCGTCCTCGTCCTGGAGGAGCAGGTGCGGGACGCGCGCACCGATGAGCACGGACAGGGCCACGTCCACCGCCATGTGGTCGTCGACCTGCGGTCCGGGAGCGTGCATGGCGTCGCGGGCGGTCAGACCGGTGCCGTCGGCGTCGTCGGCCTGCTGCGTTCGGGGCGGAAACGGCGTCAAGGGCTTCTCCTCTTCGTCGGGGCGGGCAGGGCGGGGGACGGCTCGTCCCGACCGCAGGGAGCGCATCCCGTGCTTGGGCTATGGGTTGTTCCTCGGGGCAGGCCGACGGGCCCGGCCGGCGGCCCGGCCGTTCTCGCCACTGCCGGCACCCCGGCCCCTGCGCTTTTGGCCGGCGGCTCCCTTGCCCTCGCGTCGTCCGTCGACCGGTGCGGCGAGGGCGACGGGCACGCCGGAGGGGGGCCGGGCGCCGGTGATGCGATGCAGCTCCGCCTCGCCCGGGCGGATCCGGACGGCACTCGGAGCGATACCGGCATCGGCCATCAGGCGGTCCACCGCGCGCCGCTGGTGCGGCAGGACGAGGGTGACGACGGTGCCGGACTCGCCGGCGCGTGCCGTACGGCCGCCGCGGTGGAGGTAGTCCTTGTGGTCGCCGGGAGGGTCGACGTTCACGACGAGGTCGAGGCCCGCGATGTGGATTCCGCGGGCGGCGACGTTGGTGGCCACCAGGACCGTGACGTGGCCGTCCTTGAACTGGGCGAGCGTCCGGTTGCGCTCTGTCTGGGACTTGCCGCCGTGCAGGGCCGAGGCACGCACCCCGACGGACAGCAGGTGGTCGGCCAGCCGGTCCACCGCGTGCTTGGTGTCCCGGAACATCAGCACCCGTCCGTCGCGAGCGGCGATCTCGGTCGCGGCGGTGTCCTTGTCGGCGTCGCGCACGTGCAGCAGATGGTGCTCCATGGTGGTGACCGCGCCCGCAGGCGGGTCGACCGAGTGCACGACGGGGTCGTGGAGGTAGCGGCGCACCAGGAGGTCGATGTTGCGGTCCAGGGTGGCGGAGAACAGCAACCGCTGGCCGTGGGAGGGGACTTGGTCGAGCAGCGCGGTCACCTGGGGCATGAAGCCCATGTCGGCCATCTGGTCGGCCTCGTCCAGGACGGTGACGGCGACCTGTTCCAGCCGGCAGCCTCGCCGCTCGATGAGGTCCTTGAGACGGCCGGGCGTCGCGACGACGACCTCGGCGCCGTCCCGCAGCGCACTCGCCTGACGGCCCATCGACATGCCGCCCACCACGGTGGCGAGTCGCAGCCGCAGGGCGCGGGCATAGGGGGTGAGCGCGTCGGTGACCTGCTGGGCCAGTTCCCGGGTCGGTACGAGGACCAGGGCGAGCGGCTGCCGGGGCTGTGCCCGCTGCCCCTCCAGGCGGGCCAGCACCGGCAGGCCGTAGGCGAGCGTCTTGCCCGAGCCCGTACGGCCCCGGCCCAGGACGTCCCGGCCGGCCAGCGCGTTCGGCAGCGTGGCGGCCTGGATCGGGAAGGGCACGGTCAAGCCCTCGGCGCCGAGCGCGGCCAGCAGCCGTGCCGGCATGTCCAGTTCGCCGAACGTCTCGACCGCCGGCAGCGGCTCGGTGTGGGTGACCGGCAGGGCGAACTCCTGTCGGCGCGGGGAAGGGCGTGCGCCCTGGCCGCTCCTTCGTCCGGTGCCCGGACGGGGAGCCTGGCGGCCCGTCCCCTGCGTACGGAAGCGGCTGCCAGGAGTGCCGCCGGTGCGGCGGGTGCGGTTCATGGAGGAACCTTCCTCGATGCGGCGTATCGAGGAATTCCGTCCAGTGGCGACAACCGCACGAGGATTCGCAAGAATGAGCCGAAAAATAAGAAGAGCCGGGTCTCGTGGCGCTGAGGCGGGACGGCCGGCGGTCCGGGAAATCCGGAAAGCGAGAAAAGCAATGAGCTGGGGCCCGCACCCCAAGAGTGCGGGCCCCAGCCACATGATGCGCGAACCACTGGCTCGCGACGATTCGCGTCAGTGTCAGGCGGGAACGATGTTCTCGGCCTGCGGGCCCTTCTGGCCCTGCGTGACGTCGAAGGTAACCTTCTGGCCTTCCTGAAGCTCGCGGAAGCCGGTGGTGGCGATGTTCGAGTAGTGGGCGAACACGTCGGCGCCGCCGCCGTCCTGCTCGATGAAGCCGAAGCCCTTTTCCGCGTTGAACCACTTCACGGTGCCAGATGCCATATTGAATCTCCCTTGGGGGGCAGTGCCGGACTCCGCACTTTGCGGAGTCGAGTCGCCGCGATGATCACCCCTCCGGAAAGATCCGGAAAGCTTTGCAAAGAAAAAACCTCTGGCAATGGCAACCAAAACTGCAACTGCTATCAAGTTAACACAGGTCAGGAGGAACCGGCACCGTGATTTCGGGATCGCCCGGTAATCCTCATATCGCTGTGGTCCGTATTTCTGTACCGGCGGGACTAGGTATCCGCGCCGTGCTCGTCCAGCTTCCGGCGCATTTCCCGGTTCAGGTGGAGGGTGTCGTCGAGCTGGCTCTCGAGCAAGATGATGCGGCACGCGGCCTCGATGGGGGTGCCCTGGTCGACCAGCTCACGGGCGCGGGCGGCGATGCGCAACTGGCGGCGCGAGTAGCGGCGGTGGCCGCCTTCCGAACGCAGGGGAGTGATCAGCCCGGCTTCGCCGACGGCACGGAGAAAGGCGGGGGTGGTGCCGAGAACGTCCGCGGCCCGCCCCATGGTGTAGGCGGGATAGTCGTCGTCGAGGTTGCCGGCGACAGAGGCGTTCTCAGCGGGCATAGCACCTTCGTTTCGGGGACGCGGCGAGGGACCCGGGTGCGCGTGGCAGCCGTGCTCCGAAGGAGTCAGCACCATTTGCCTCGTGCCACAACCCTAACTCCGGCGGGCACGGACATGTGACCTCGCCGTGACAGATTCCCTCGGACCCGCTCACTCAGCTCGCGAAGTGGCCCGGCTCCGGTGTCAGCCCGGCGGTGGACATGAGCGATTCGGCGGCCCGTTCGGTCGCCTCCGGTGGCACGACCAGCAGGTCCCGACGCCCATGGCCGGGGGCCATCAGGACGATGGTGCTGGGTGCGTGCGCCGTGGCGGTCCTGCGCAGCCGTACGACCTGGTTGCAGACGAGCATGCGGCCCGGTGCCCCCGTCCACAGTGTGCCGTTCACCAGGACACTGACGATCTGGCCCCAGGCACGCGGCAGGCCGGAGAGCAGCTGCGGGAGTTCCGCCAGGAGATCGAAGGTGCGCGGCCACCAGGCCCCGTCGATACGGCGTGGCACGGTGCTCTCGGGCGCGAGGTACAGGCGGAGGAGGGGCCGGGCTGGGTGCGGGGGCCGTAGTCCGTTGTTCATGAGGCGTCCTGTCGAGTGGTTCGGCGCGGTACGTCGTCCTCGGCCGGACGGTGTTCCGGCGGCCAGGAGTGCGCTCGCGGTGAGACGAAGGGCGGGGTCGGCGGCTGCGGCGGAGGTGAACCAGGTGACCCTCGCGGCGTGGCCCGTCACGGGCGGGTCGCACGGGGCGGTCGGCCGGGTGCTGCGGCCGACGGCGACCTGCCTGACGCGACCTACCCTTCGGGTCGAAGACCTCGGCAAGCGCGGGGAGTTCGGCTGCGAGGTCGTCGGAGCGCGGTCGGCAGGCGCCGTACCCGGGGCCGGGTGGGAAGGTCGGTGGGCGCAGGGCGAGCCGTGCGGGAGTCGAAGGAGCGGGGGGCTCCGGCTGGACCGAGCGGGCTTGTCACTGGGCGCGTTCATGTCGCGGCCCCTGTCTCCGGGCCGCCGTGCGGTGATCCGGTGCCGCGCGGTCACTCGTGCCGGCCGGGTAGCTCCGGTCGGCATCGGGGCCCGTCCGGCCGAGTCCTCGGACGTGTGCTGACCTGGCCCGGTGCGTCGGCGTCGGCCGTTCGTCCCTCCCAGGCGTCCTGCGCGCTGGCATAAGGGGGAAGAGGTCGAGGAGACCGGTGCAGCGGAAGACCAGGTCGGTCGTGCGGTTGTCGTAGACGACGCGTATCCAGCCGTCCCGGGCGCGACAGTCGGACCACGCCTCGCACAGTGGCGGCAGGATGCCGCAGTCGGTGAAGGTCACCTTGCTCAGATCCACGATGAGGAGGAGTCGTCCGGGTCGGGCGGCGCGGGCCTCGGCCAGGGCGCGGACCAGTGGCGCCACGGTCTGCGCGTCCAGCTCGCCGTGTGCGCGGACGATGCGGCACTCCTCGAAGAGCGCGGGCGGTTCCTCTTGAGTGATCAACGGCTCGCGAGAGGAGGGTGGTTGAGGTCGGACGGCAGTTCCGCCCGTGGGCGTCCAAGGGGCCGCCTGCCTCATTCCGCCTCCCCTGCCATGCCCCCGAGGCGACCGGTCTCGGCGAGCGCCAGCATCCGTGCGGCGGTCAGCGGGTTCTCGGGGTCGGCCGCGGCGGCCAGCAGCCGGGCGGCTGTTCCCGCGGGCTCCTCGGGCGGGACGACCAGGAGCGCCCAGCGTCCCACGGTGCCGCAGTCCAGAGTGATGACGTGTGCCTCGCTTCCGGGTCCGGCCGGCTCCACGGCGATCACCCGGCCGGGCGCCATGACCGTGTGCGGCGCGTCGGGCCATTCGGCGGGGTCCACGGTGACCCGTACCGTGGTGCCCGCGTCCGGCTCCAACGAGCAGACGAGCGCGGGCAGTTCGAGTTCCAGCGCGTCGCAGCGCGGCCACCACGCCCCGTCCAGCGGGCCATGGCTGACGTCCGGGGTGAGGGTCAGGCGCGGCAGGGGCATGCGGTACGTGTGCGCGTCGTCCGCGGACGTGCATTCCCCCGGCGTTCTGGGTTCCATCGTGCGGTCCCGTCCCGGGAGTCGTGGGACGACAACCGGTTTCGTCACTCGCCGGGAACGGCACCGCCGGTCGCGCTGCGCGAAAAGCCCTCGGTAGGGCCAGGCTACTCCCGGTCGAGGAGAAGCGGGCGGGTCAGTCGTCCGACTGTGTCTTCTCTGCCTGTTCCTCCTGTTCCTCCTCCTGCTCCTCCATCAGGCGGATGCCCTCGTGGGTCAGCGACACGGCCGCGGGGGTCCGGTGCGAGGTCCAGTCCACGCTGATCAGGCCCTCGTCGGCGAGATAGGCGCAGGCGGCGAAGAGGTCCTCGTCGGGCAGGCCCAGCTCGGTGCGAAGCGCCGATCCGCTGACCTCGGGGCGGTTGTGCTCCGCAGCCTCGTACAGGGATCTGAGGACCAACTCGCGGTTGTGCTTGCGTTCGTGGAGTTTCGTCATGGCTGTCGTTCTCCGAGGTGTTGACGGCCGTGCGGGGACGGATGCGACGGCGGATCCTGGTGGCCTCGCAGACCCGGGTCACACCTCGTCGGCGTGTGTCTGGTCATTGCCTGTCGATTCGCTGGTCGCCAGCCAGGACCGTGCGGGTTCCGCGGCGTGCGCGGTGTCGAGGGTGAGATGGAGCCGGGTCCCTCCTCCGTGGCCGGCGGGGTAGCTGCGCTGCTCGGTCGAGGCGAAGCAGCGCCGGAGCACTTCGGCGACGCGACGGGCGACCTCCGGCGTCGCGGCGACGATGCGGACCTCGGCGTGGCCCTCGGAGGGCAAGGGCTCGTGATCCATACGGACCTCCTGGCAGGCGACGGGCACGAAGCGGTCGCTGTCCGGCAGGCCGGGCGACGGCGCGGGCGCGACGTGTTTCCACGGCGGCCCCTTTTTGAAGGGTATGCCGGGTAAGGTCGGCCGTGCGTACCACGGCCGACCGGCGCTCCGGCCGCCCGCCGGCGCCAGACCTCCGTGGCCGATCGGAGCCGGCCTGGGCCGGCCTGTGCCGGAGAGCAGCGAACGCTTGCGGAAGGCCGGTGCCCTTCTCGGCGTCGGCTGCCGCAGTCGTCGGCGACCGCCGGGCCACTGTGGCGGGCCCGGCCCGGAGTACGGTGGAGACACCGAGGGCATGCCGCGTACCGGCTCCGACACCGGTGCCGCTCTCGGTGACCGACTACGCCGGGGCGGCCTTCGTCCGTACCCGGGGCAGGGTTCGTGTCATGACCGCGCACATGATTCTCCCGACGACCTCGAACCTCCCCGCGCCCCGACTCGCACCGGGCAAGTCGCGCACGCCAGGACGACCGAAGCGGGAGCAAGGATCCTCGCCCCACGAGGGAGAACGCCTCCGCCCGCTGACACGTTGCCAGGTCGAGGACCGCCTGCAGGAGCTGGGCGACCTGTACGCGGAGGCTTCCGGTGGCGGCCCATGGGCGTGGAACCAGGCGCGTACCGCCTTTCTGCGGCATCTCGCGGCCGACGCGAGACGGCCGGGGTTCTCGCTGCTGATCGCGGAGACCACCGCTTTGACCGGATGCGCCTACGGCTTTCCCGCGGGCAACGCCGGTCCGTGGTGGGAGGGATTCGACGGCCGTCTCCCGGGGAGTCTGCTCCGCCGCGCCGCCTCCGGGCGGCTCTTCGTCGTCTCCGGGATCGTCGTCCCGCCCCGCGTGCGCCGGGAGTACCAGGACCGTGCCTGGAACCTCGCCCGGCGCCTGCAGCGGCGACTGCTGGCCGACCACGGCGCCGTGCTCGGCGTCACGTTGGTGGATTCCGGGGACGACGGGACCGTTGAGGCGCTGTGGTCCTGGGGGTGGCGAAGCGCCGGAGACGACGCCCTTACGGCCTTGCCGCTCGGCCCGTTCCGCGTTCTGGTGCTGGCTCCGGAGACGTGAGCACCCCCGTCATCCCTCACGCCTCGGCCCTGGTCAGGGCACGGGCAGGCGCAGGACGAGGAGGGCGATGTCGTCGGTGCTGCCGGGAGGCATCCGGGCCGACAGCTGGTCGCACAGGGTGCCCAGCGGTTCGTGGGCGAGGGCGAGGGCATGACGGCGCAGTCGGCCGAGCCCCGTCTCCAGGTCGCTGCCGGGAACCTCGATCAGGCCGTCGGTGTAGAGCAGGAGCGTGGACCCCGGCGGCAGGGCGTGGGAGGCGCTCGGGCGATGACCGCCGGCGCCCAGCTGGGTTCCGAGGAGCAGTCCCTGCCCGGCTTCGAGGTACTGCGCGTTCCCGTCGGGGGTCAGCAGCAGGGGCGGCGGGTGCCCGGCACTGGTCCAGTGCAGCGTCCAGGGGCCGGTGTCCGGGCCTTCCACCCGGGCGAGGACGAGGGTGGCCATCGACACAGTGGTGATGGCGTGCATGGCGTCGTCGAGCCGGTCCACGACGGCACCGGTCGGCCCGCTGTGGTCCCAGGCGAGTGAGCGCAGGATGCCGTGCAGCTGCGCCATGCCGGCCGCGGCGGTCAGATCGTGGCCTACGACGTCGCCGATGACCAGGGCGAGCGTGCCGTCCCTGAGTGTGAACGCGTCGTACCAGTCGCCACCGACCTGCGAGCCGGCCGGAGCGGGCTGGTACCGGGCGGCCAGCTGGAAGCGGCCGTGCCGGGGCAGCGGGGGGAGGAGGTTGTGTTGCATGGCCTCGGCGACCGCGCGCTGTCGGCCGAACCGACGGGCGTTGTCGATGACCAGGCCGACCCGGCGGCCGATGTCGCTCACCACGTTCAGGTCACCGGTGTCGAAGGGACGTGCCGGGTCGGTGCGCACCAATGTCAGGGCACCGGTGACCTGCCGTGCGGGGCCCAGCGGCACCGTGATGACGGATGCCGCGCCGGTTGCTCCGAGGAAGGCGCTGTGGGCGGCGGCCAGAGGGGAGTCGGTTGATAGGTCCATGTCCGCCCGGTCCTGGAGGACGGGGCCGCCTCCGTTCAGCACGTGGACCAGGGGCGAGTAGGCCGCCGCCCCGGCCGGCGGAAGATGACCGCGCCAGTCCTCCTGCCCGGCGTCACGGCCCTCGGGGCCGGTCACCGCCACCCGGTGCACCTGACGGGAGCCGACCCGGAGGTCCACGGCCGCCCAGTCTGCAAGGCGGGGAACCAGAAGTCGGCTCAGCCGGGCGAGGGCCTCATCAACCTCCAGGGTCTGACCGAGCACGTCGGTGATCTCCGCGACGAGCGTCAGCCGCTCGGCGAGACTCTCCAGAGCGCGCGCATGGGCGGCTCGTTCCGCCTGTTCCGCCCGTTCCGCCTGCTCGGCACGTTCCGCGCGTTCTCTACGGGCATGGCGGTCCACCGCCGTCTCGACGATCAGCAGAACCATGCCCTGGGAGACGCCGTCGTCCGTCAGGGGCGTAGCCGACCAGGAGATCCGGGTCAGCCGTCCGTCGCCCCGCAGACACCTGTCGTCGTCCCCGAGTGCCGAACGCCCCTCGGCCAGTGCGCGCAGCAGTGGGCAGCGCTCCCGTGGGATCCGGGCGCCTCCCGGGTCCCGATGGCAAAGGTCGTGCAGGTCCTGCCCGTAGACCACCGCTGCCGCGCGCCCCAGCAGCCGCTCGGCGGCCGGATTGACCGCGACGATCCGCCCCGCCGGGTCGATCACGGCCACGGCCGTGCCCAGCTGCTCGACGACCCGCTGCCACAGACGCGGCTCCGCTGCCGACAGCCGCCACTCGTGCTCTCCGCCGGAACTCAAGCCCTCCACCGCGCCGCCGCCCTTCCCTGCACAGACCGCACCGCCGCCGGGGTCCCGGCCCCGGGAGCACGGAGACGTCGGTACCCCGATGGTCCCTCTGCGAGTACTCGGCCGCACGGCCGACACGACGACGCCTCCGTGACACCGCTGTACGGCGGCTCCGGCCGGGCACGGCGGTTTTCCTGTCACGGAAGGCCGGCCGGCCCGCGGCGGCTGATCACCAGACACAACAACAAGGCCAGGTCTCCGACCTGGGCCTCGATCACGGGGCGGCTGGACCTCGCTGACGTGCAGTTTTCTGCCCGGCAGCGGCACCAGCAGCTTCTGCGCGCAGTCCTGGAGCAGGATGGAGACGTCACGGCCTCCGATCCCGGCCGCCTCCTCCGCGATCAGCTGCGGCGGCAAATGCGGCGCTCTGTCCAGCAGTACGCCGAGCAGCCGCTCGCCGAAACTCTTCGAGCGGTCCTCCGGGATCTCCTCGCCCATGCCCTTCGTCCCGAAGCAGTCAGAGGGCCGTTACGACCGGCTGTCGGCCGCTCGTGGCCTGTGGCCGCTCAGCGCGATCGCTTGGTTCTACGAGCCTGCCGACGCTTCCGAGACCTCGCGCGTATGTCGGTCGAGATCACGACCACACCAGCGTCCATCGTTTGCCCCGGATACACCGCCTGAAGTGGCTTCGCGGTGGACCAGGCGCTGAGATGGGTCATGGCCAGTCACGGCTCCTCCGACTGACCACGCCACGCGCAGACGGGCCGCACTTCTCGGATTCCGGAAACTGCACCGAACAAGGAGTTGCCATGCGAGCCGTCACTGTCCGAGACCCTGACGCCGGCGTCGGCGGCCTCTCCCTGACGGACATGCCCTATCCCCAGGCCGCTGAGAACGACGTCATCGTGCAGGTGCACGCCGCCGGTTTCACCCCCGGAGAGCTCGACTGGCCGGCAACCTGGACGGACCGCGCCGGCCGCGCACGGACCCCGAGCGTGCCCGGGCACGAAGTGTCGGGTGTCGTCGCCAAGCTGGGGTATGGAACCACCGGCCTCACCGTCGGCCAGCGGGTATTCGGACTGACCGACTGGGCCCGTAACGGGTCACTGGCCGAGTACGTCGCGGTGGAGGCCCGCAACCTCGCTCCGCTTCCTGCGGACGTCGACCACACCGTGGCCGCCGCGCTGCCCATCTCCGGGCTGACCTCATGGCAGGGCCTGTTTGGCCATGCGCGCCTCCTGACCGGCCAGACCGTCCTGATCCACGGCGTTGCGGGCGGCGTCGGGTCGATCGCGGTGCAGCTTGCGCGCGAGGCGGGAGCCCGGGTGATCGGTACCGGCCGGGCGGCGGACAGGGAGACGGCACTCGGTCTGGGCGTGAATGCCTTCCTGGACCTGCAGGCCGATCAACTGGAGGGTGCCGGCGAAGTCGACGTGGTGTTCGACGTGATCGGCGGCGAGATCCTCGACCGCTCGGCCGCGCTGGTGCGCGCCGGCGGCACGCTCGTCACCATCGCTGCGCCCCCCAAGGTCCATCCCAAGGACGGACGGGCCCTCTTCTTCGTCGTCGAACCCGATCGTGCCCAGCTCACTGACCTCGTCCAGTGGCTCCGGGACGGACGGCTCAAACCCGTCGTCGGAGCGGTGCGGCCGCTCTCAGAGGCGCCCGCCGCGTTCGCCCGCGACCGGCGCACCCCCGGCAAGACGATCATCAGGGTCGTGGAGGGCTGAATGGGAGGCGTCCGCCATCCGCGCGGAGCGCAGCGGCGAGCGACGGGCCACGTGCTCGGACATCTTCGGCTCGATCCGGTCGGCCTGGGCCGCGGCGAGCGCGAAGCCCTGCGCGGTCCGCCCGTCGCGGAGATTCACCCAAGCCGTGGTGGCGGCGAGGTGGGCATCCCGCAGATCGTCGCCGGCCTGGCCGGCGATCTGCCGGCCGTAAGTGAGCGCCGCATAGGCCAGGTCGCGTGAACCCCACACATTCGCGGCCACCCCGACAGTCTGGAAGACATCGGCCAGGACGCCGGCCGCGGCCTCCCGCTCGTCGGCGTCCGCCGCGTCGTATCGGGCGCGGGCTTCGGGCAGCAAGGCCCCGAGCAGCGCACCGAGTTCCGTGTGGCGGCCTGCCCAGTAGGCGGTGTCAGCACGCCGAACGACAGCGCGGAGCTCCTCGACGGTGCCCGGCAAGCTGTCGCTGGGAACGCCGATCGCGGCGTCCTGCGTGGCAGCAGACAACACGCGCAGCGCTGCGCGCTCGTCACGGTCCATGGCGCGACGGGGCGCCTGCTGGCCGAGAAGGACGGCGATGTCCGTCCCGAGGGCGGAAGCGATGGACAGAAGCGATGGAAGAGAAGCGGTGCCGCCCCGCAGTGCTGTACTCGGACCACTGAATGACAGCAACTCCTCCCCGACCGGCGCATTTCTGCGCAGGAAGCCCGAGACGTTCCAGTGTCAGCTCGTAGATGGCGGGGTCGGGCTTCGCCATGCGGACCTGCTCCGAGATGACGCGCACACCGAACAGGTCCCAAATCCCGGCCTGCTCCTACGGATTGAACGGATCCGTGCCGAAGCTGTTCGACAAGAGGGCGAGGCGGTACCCCGCACTCTTGGCGGCTCGTGCGAGCGCGGCCATGCGCCGAGCCGGGGGCACCTCGGCCCAGGCCCGCCCCATCAGATTGCCCGGTGCGACATGCGCACCGAGCAGAGCCGCAGCGCGCCTGTTCCACTCCGCCTGGTCAGTCTCACCGACCTCCAGCGCCGCGTACAACCGCCGGCCTTCAGGCTCATCGTTGAGAGTGGCACGCCATGCTTCTGGGTGGAGCCCTTCAGACTCGCACCAAGCGCGATGCACTGCACGCGGATCAGCGGTCAACAGGCTGCGGCATGCTGAGTGCTCCCTCTTCCTTGGCCTCACAAGGACGCTACCGTGCGCCGAGACCGCGGATGCCGACAAGCCCTGCACTTCGTCTGACGACTACGGCCCCTGATGCATCTCATGGCCGTGCTCCAACCCGGAGAGGTTCCCGCAGTCCACTGAGAGAGGCTGTTCCGCAGGCCGCCACCGGTCAGGTGCGCGCGTCACTTCGCAGGTCGTCCAATCACCCTTTCGTACTTCCGAAAACGGCCACCGGCGTGTCCGACATCAGAGAGCATCTGATGACATGAGCCGCAGTGAGTCGCATGGGTAAGCGCCAACGCCGTCGCCAGCGGGAACAGGCGAAGAAGAAGCCGACCGCCCCATCTCCGCTGGTCCTCGAGTTCCCGTCCGGCGAGCCGCGTATTCGCGCCGTCGTCAAGGCCGACTGTCCCAAGCAGGCGCAGGAAGTCGCCGCCCAGTACTGGGAGATCACCGAGGGCGGCACCTGGGCCCGCACGGTGGGGAGCATCGGTGAGCAACAATGGGTTGCAGCGACGGCTACGTCCGTCTCCCACGCCGTGCTGCTCAAGTCGCTCTGTCGGAACTGTGATGAACCGATCCGGGTCACCAACCGATCGTGGGCCGTCAAGGTCGGCGGCAAGTACTTGGACCGGCCCAACGACAGGTATCTCTGTCCAGAATGCAGCGACGTTCAGCGGCAGGACGAGGAACGTGAGCGCGAGCGGAGACTGCAGGCGGCGCGCGCCGAGAAGGAACGGGAGAAGCTGAAGGCCGAGGAAGAGGCTCGGACCATCGCTGAGGCCCTCGCCGACGAAGAGGCCAAGGACGGATCGACGAGCCGCCTGCCCAACGGCCGCCCGACTGCCCTCGCCCTGTACCTGGTCCTGGTCAATCACGCTGCCTACAACCCTGGCAAGCCCCTGCCCAGTGTGGCCGACCTGGGCTCGCTCGGATGGACCGGCGACACAGAACGGGATGCAGAGGCGCTTCTCGACTTGTACCGCGCCCACCTGGTGGCCATCGCCTCCGAGACGCCGAGGAAGGCATTCGACGTCTCCGAGGAGGACGGCAAACTCCGATTCTTCGGTACGGAGGTGAAGTGGCGCCTGGTAGGCGGAAGCCCGACGGACACAGCCAACGCGCGGGCTGTCAGGGCACACTTCATGACCGCTCCCGGCCAGGAAGTTCACGATGACCGTCAGGCACTGGCTGAACTCGTCGACCGCATGGAGATCATCAACGTCATCTCCTACCTCGACGGGCTGCTGACCAAGAAGTACGACTACCCCACAGTGCCTGAAGGCCGGCGCCAGGAACTGGCCGACATCGTCAGGAAGGGATTCGCGGCGGGATACACGTCGGGGCAGATGATCTGCTTCGCCTGGCGGGCAGCGGACTCGGCGGCGGCCTGGAAAGAACGCAACGCGCACATGGGCCCACCCGAGGCATCGTCCGGTGCGGTCACCATTCTCAACAACAAGATCGACAACGCCATCGAGGTCCACCACTCCATCCCGGAGTACGACCCACCGCGCTGGCACCAACAACCACCTGCGCTCGCCGTGCTCAGGCAGCTGAATGCCGAGGTGAAGCGAGTACGGGACCGCTCCGTGATCAGCGCCTGCCCCCAGTGTGACCACCAGGGGCTGCGCGAGACGGACACGGGGGCCATGGTCCGCTGTACTCACACAGCGCCCGTCCCTGAGCAGCCTGAACCACAGGACGAGTCGGCCGACGCCTGATCACCGCCGATGCGTTCCGGGGTGGCGGGTGTTGGTTGGTGGGCTCGTGGGCTCGTGGGCGTGGCGTTGGCCGAGGCGGCGGATGCGCCAGGTCAGTGCCCACCTGCATTTAGGGCACATGGAGGGCACGCCGCCCCCGGATTGGATCAGACAACAAACAACCCCCGGGTCGATGACCTGGGGGTTCAAAGTGGAGCGGGTGACGAGAATCGAACTCGCGCTCTCAGCTTGGGAAGCTGATGTTCTACCATTAAACTACACCCGCGTAAGACGCCGACGGGTCGGTGTCCGAACGCTCGCTCACTGTACCTCATCGCGGACCCCCGGTGCTCTCGCCGTGGGGTCCGCGCGCGTTTCGAGGGGTGGATCCGGCTGCGGGGGAACGGAGTTGGGGCGTACCGTGGGGGCGTGGGAGAGGGTCTCGGCGAGGCCGGAGTGCCGCCTGGAGAGTCGTCTCTTTGATCCCGTAATGTGGCTTTTGTCGTCGCGGCAGTAAGCCAGACGCGGCTCTTGGGGAAGGGACTCTAGGACTTGATGGAACGCACCGTCGTCCGCTGTGCCGATGGGCACGTGTTCAGCACCGCTTCGTTCCCGATGCAGCAGGCCGAGCGGCTCGGCCCCGGCCGGCTCCTCCGGTGTCCACGGTGTGCCCGGCTGCGCAGCGTCGTGCCTGTCTCTCTCGAGAAGCGGTAGTAGCGGTAGTAGCGGTAGTAGCGGCAATAGCGGTAGGGAAGGCTGTGGCCGGTCGCAGTCTGTAGTCATCGGCGCGCGGGGTCGTCACGATTGTCACGGCTCCGCGCGCCTTGCGTATCCTCTGGACGTGCTTCTCTCAGACAAGGACATCCGGGCCGAGATCGACGCCGGGCGGGTACGGATCGATCCCTACGACGAATCCATGGTGCAGCCGTCGAGCATCGACGTGCGGCTGGACCGTTACTTCCGGGTGTTCGAGAACCACCGGTACCCGCACATCGACCCCTCGGTGGAGCAGGCCGACCTCACCAGGCTCGTGGAGCCGGAGGGGGACGAGCCGTTCATCCTGCACCCCGGGGAGTTCGTGCTGGCCTCGACGTACGAGGTCATCACGCTTCCCGACGACCTCGCCTCGCGGCTGGAGGGCAAGTCCTCCCTCGGGCGCCTCGGACTCGTCACCCACTCGACCGCCGGGTTCATCGACCCCGGGTTCTCGGGGCACGTCACCCTCGAACTGTCCAATCTCGCCACCCTGCCGATCAAGCTGTGGCCCGGCATGAAGATCGGGCAGCTGTGCATGTTCCGGCTCACCTCGCCGGCCGAGCACCCCTACGGCAGCGAGCGGTACGGCTCCCGCTACCAGGGCCAGCGCGGGCCCACCGCCTCGCGGTCCTTCCTGAACTTCCACCGGACGCAGGTGTGAGCGCCATGAGCGACGTGCGCGAGAACCTGACCTACGAGCGGTTCGGTGTGGCCATCCGCGAGCTCGCCCAGACCATTGCGGACGACGGGTACGAGCCCGACATAGTGCTCTCCATCGCGCGCGGCGGAGTCTTCGTCGCCGGCGGGCTCGCCTACGCCCTCGACTGCAAGAACCTGCACCTGGTGAACGTCGAGTTCTACACCGGTGTGGGGACCACGCTGGAGATGCCGGTCATGCTTGCGCCCGTCCCCAACGCCATCGACTTCTCCGACAAGAAGGTCCTGATCACCGACGACGTCGCCGACACCGGCAAGACGCTGAAGCTGGTGCGCGACTTCTGCCTCGACACCGTCGCCGAGGTGCGGTCCGCCGTGATCTACGAGAAGTCCCACTCCCTCGTGAAGTGCGAGTACGTGTGGAAGCGGACCGACGAGTGGATCAACTTCCCATGGAGTGTCGAGTCGCCCGTCGTCCAGCGGGCCGGGCAGGTGCTGGACGCCTGACCAAGGTGAGCACGGAAAAGGGCCCCTGCCGCAGAGGCGGATTCCAGGGGCCCTTTCGTGTGTCTGCGGCCCGCTAGAACGTGCCCAGCTTCACGATCGACAGCAGCGCGATCAGCTGGATCGCCGACGCGCCCAGCGCCTTCGGCCAGGGCAGGTCGTGGGAGCGGCTGACCATCAGGGTCAGGAGCGCGGCGGCCGCGACCCAGGTCGCCCAGCCCAGCAGCTGTACGAAGCCCGCGTCGCCGCCGAGGAACATCGCGACGACCAGGCGGGGGGCGTCCGTGATGGAGGTGATCAGCATGGACAGGCCCACCGTGGGCTGCCACGCCCCGTCGCCGCCCAGCTGGCGGGCCAGGGTGTGGGTGACCACGCCCAGGATGAACGCGCTCAGCACCATCGCGACCGCCGTCGTCAGGACGATGGGCACCGCGTTGGACAGCGTGGCGCTGATCGCGTCCTTGCGGGCGCCGTCGAAGCCGAACACGGCGAGGAGGCCGTAGAGGAACGTCACGACGAGGGCGGGGCCCCACATCGTGTAGTCCCGCATCTGCAGGAAGGTCTGGTTGGGGGCGAACACGATCCCCCGCAGCAGCTCCTTCCAGTGCAGGCGCGGCCCGATCGGGCCGGCCGGTGCGGTCGCGCCCGCCCGGTAGGTCCCGCCCTGGTGGTACGGGTCGTCGACCGAGAACGCCTGGGTGTGGCCCGGGTTGTTGGCCGCGTACGGGTCCGGGGCGCCGCCCTGGCCCGGGTAGCCGCCGTAGTCGTCGCCGAAGTACTCCGGTCCGTCGCCGGGCCGGCCGCCCTGGTAGCCGCCGTTCGCCTGCGGCCATTGGGCACCGCCGCCGTACTGCGGCCGCTGCCGCGGGTGGGCCTGCGGTGCCGACGGGTAGCCGTGCGGCGGTCCCTGCGGCGCCCGTCCGCCGTACGACGGTCCCTGCGGTCCCTGCTGTCCTTGCGGGGCACGGTTGTCCCGGCCGCCGCGTCCGATCCTGAATCCAGCCACGTCTTCGAACGTACCTGGTCCTGAAGAGTGACGTGCCGGGCCCGGCGGTTCGGGCCCGGCTTTGCTGCCGAGCTGTGACATCCCCTAGGGGGTGTCGAGGGCAACCCGTAAGTGCCCGGACGCGTACGGCCGCTCAGTCCGCGAACAGGGCGCCGAACTGGGGTGTGCCCGACGTGGAGACGCCGACGGAGCCCGGGGCGACGGTGTGGACGCCGGTCGTGACGATCTTCGTGCCGTTGGACGGGAGATACATCACCTGGCCGTCGGCGCTGTTCTCGTACGAGCCCACCAGCAGGTCGGCCTTGCCGTCGCCGTTGACGTCGTCGAGCTTGACGTCCGCGCCGAACAGGTCGTTCTTCTCGTCGCTGCCGGGGACGCCCGCCGTGCTCTGGGCGAAGGCCTGCGCGCCGGAGGCGGTCCTCACCCCGGACGCCGAGCCGTACAGGACGGTGACCTGGCCGGTGTTGGAGACGCCGCCGATGTCCTCGTTCGGGGTGGAGACGACCAGGTCCTGGTAGCCGTCGCCGTTGACGTCGCCCAGGTCGAGGTCCCAGCCGAAGCCGTCGGCCTTCTCCGAGGTGCCGGGGACGTTGCCGGTGTCCTGGGTGATGCCGGTGGTGCTCGCCGGGCCGGAGGCGGAGCCGTAGGTGATGTTCACCTTTCCGCCCTTGGCGGAGTCCGGGATGGCGGTGCCGTCGGCGGTGGTGGCGTCCCAGGAGGCGCCGCTGACGATGTCCCCGAAGCCGTCGCCGTTGATGTCGCCGATGCCGGTGACCGTGCCGGTCTTGAGCTTCTTGGCGGACGCGACGCTCAGGCCGTTCGCGGTGCCGGGCAGCCAGTAGTTGGTGTTCCAGCCGTGCGAGGTGGCCGTCTCGTAGCCGTCGACGATCAGGTCGGTGCGGCCGTCGCCGTTGACGTCACCGGCGGTCAGGTGCATCGGGCCGTACGGGAAGTCGTTGGTGCCCGATTGGATCGGCGGCTTGACGGTGGTCCGCCCGCCGGGCGTGCCGCTGGTGCTGAAGCCGCCCTTGTAGACGTAGAGGGTGCTGGCGGAGCTGCCGACGGCCAGGTCGGCCTTGCCGTCGCCGTCGAAGTCGCCGGCGGCCAGGTTCTTGCCCCAGTAGTCGTGGGAGCCGGTGGCCGGGTCGGGGACGTCGATCGCCTTGCCGGTGAGGCCGTTCGCGGAGCCCCAGAGGATGGCGAGGGCGCCGCCGTTGGTGTCGGTGCCGACCTTCTCGCTCGGGGAGCTCACGGCGAGGTCGTCGTAGCCGTCGCCGTTGAAGTCGGCGTACGCCAGCTCGCCGCCGAACATGTCGTCGGCCTCGGCGGTGCCCGGGACGCCGGCGGTGTTCTGGCTGATGGTGGTGTGCTTGGCGTAGGTCACGCCGGAGGTGGTGCCGTAGAGGGCGACGATCTGGCCGGCGTTCTGGTGGCCGCTGACGTAGGCGGTGGCCGCCGAGGTGACGACGTCGCCGATGCCGTCGCCGTTGAAGTCGGCCTGCGCGACCCTGACGGAGTCCGCGGCGGTGGCGGTGGCGGCCGAGATCGAGAGCAGACCGCCCGTCAGCGCGGCCGCGGTGGCCGTCGCGAGGGCGAGTCGCAGGTGCGTGTGCATGCGGGGTCTCCTGCGGCATGCGGGGGATGCCTGGCGGGCATCCGCAGTCAATGGTGTGCGGACCGTCCGTGTTCGCCTCGGGTTGTCCCGGGGTTCATGGAGCGGTCGCCGATCATGAGACCTGCGTCGACGGGCAAGGGTTGTACGGAAGTTCGGTAAACCTCCACGACGGCTGTATGCGGACGGTGCGTGTGTTACGGCACCAGGAACTCCGACGTCGAGAAGGTCACCGCGGGCTTCGCCGCCACGAGTCCCTTCTCCGCTCCCCGGTACACGGCCACCGTGTCCTCGGTCTCCCCCCGGTACGTCCGCACCACCAGGTCGGCCCGTCCGTCGCCGTCGAAGTCACCGGCCGTCAGGACGCGGGTGGTCCCCCGGGCGGGCGGGGCGACGGTGACCGTGCCCGCCGGTGACAGTCCCTCCGTACGGCCCCGCAGGATGCGCAACCGCGAGCCGCTGGAGACCAGTTCGTCCCGGCCGTCGCCGTCGAAGTCGGCCGCGTCCAGCATCGAGCCGGGCGTGGCGAGGGTGGCGCGGGCGGCCGCCGGGAGGTCGTAGCGCAGGGACGTTTCCGCCATGCCGCCCACCGCCGCGTCCAGCGCCTTGCCCCGGCCGAAGCGGCCGAGGACGACATCGACACCGCTGGGGAGGACGGCACCGGTGCGGGTCGGTCCGTCCGGGCCGCCCAGGAGCAGGGCCGACTTGGCGGTGCCCTCCGCCGTACGGACGACCAGGTCGTCGTAGCCGTCCCGGTTGACGTCGGCGGAGGGGCCGACCGGGACCTCGCCCGGTGACGGGAGCGGCGCGGCTGCCGCGTGCGGGGCGCCCTTGCGGCTGAACGGGCCCCGCAGATACGACAGTCGGCCGCCCGACGCGTGCAGTACCAGGTCGGACCTGCGGTCCCCGTCGAAGTCGCCGCACACCGGCTGGTCGGGCCAGTCGTTGCCGAAGCGGGCGCGGGCGGGGACGGTCAGCTTCACGGCCCTGCCGGTCAGCCCGTCCGGGGACCCGAACAGGATCTGCAGCGGCACCGGGGGCTGTCCCTGCCCGTCGTACGGCGGATCGGTGGACACGACCAGATCGGTGAAGCCGTCGCCGTCCAGGTCGCAGCTCGCCTCCGCGTCGAAGACGGCGGGGAGTTGGCCCTTGGTCGGCGCGGCGTGCGTCTTCGGGCCGAGCAACTGCCGTGCGCCGGGCGTGAGTCCGCGCGCGCTGCCGTAGACGATCCCGATGCCGGCGTCGTCGGCGTGGCTCTGCTCCTTGACCAGGTCGTCGAGGACGAGGTCGGGATGGCCGTCGCCGTTGAAGTCGCCCGGGACCTTGCTGCCCCTGCCGTGCGGTACGGGGATCTTCGCCGGGGCGTCCGCGACGGTCACCGGGGTGTGCTCGGCGGTCCCCGTGTCCTCCGTGGGCCCACAGGCGGCCAGCAGCAGCCCCAGCCCGCCGATCACAGCGGTCACCGTCCCGGCTCTTCCACCCCTGCGCACACGCACCGCCCATCCCGTCCACACCCTCGGCAACGCCTGGGCCATGATGCCCGCGTCCGACACGACGCGACACCCTGGCGCCCCCGTCCGCCGGAGGCACCGGGCAGGATGGGGGCATGAGCGTAGTCAAGATCAACGTACTGACCGTGCCCGCCGAGCAGCGGGAGACCCTGGAGAAGCGGTTCGCCTCGCGGGCGCACGCCGTGGAGAACTCCGACGGGTTCGAGTGGTTCGAGCTGCTGCGGCCCGTCGAGGGCACCGACCAGTACCTCGTGTACACGCGCTGGCGTGACGAGGAGTCGTTCCAGGCGTGGATGGAGGGGCCGATGAAGTCCGCCCACCAGGGCGGCGGCGAGGGCGGCGAGCGGCCGAGGCCCGCCGCCTCCGGGTCGACCTTGTGGTCCTTCGAGGTGGTCCAGCAGGCGGGCCCGAAGGGCGCCTAGCGGACTGCGGACTGCGGACTGCGGGCAGCGGGCAGCGGCAGCGGATGTACGACGGCGCCCCCTGACTGTATGGGTCAGGGGGCGCCGTCGGGCTGTTCAGCGGCCGGCTACTTCACCGGCTCCGGCTCCGGCTCGTTCTCCGTTTCCGGGGTGCCCGCCGGGTCCACCGGCGTCCTGACGGAGTCGAGGAGGAGCTGGGCGACGTCCACGACCTGGATGGACTCCTTGGCCTTGCCGTCGTTCTTCTTGCCGTTGACCGAGTCGGTGAGCATCACGAGGCAGAAGGGGCAGGCCGTCGAGACGATGTCCGGGTTGAGGGAGAGGGCCTCGTCGACGCGCTCGTTGTTGATGCGCTTGCCGATCCGCTCCTCCATCCACATTCGGGCACCACCGGCGCCACAGCAGAAGCCGCGCTCCTTGTGGCGGTGCATCTCCTCGTTGCGCAGGCCCGGGACCTTGCCGATGATCTCGCGCGGGGGCGTGTAGATCTTGTTGTGGCGGCCCAGGTAGCACGGGTCGTGGTAGGTGATGATGCCCTCGACCGGGGTGACCGGGATCAGCTTGCCCTCGTCCACCAGGTGCTGCAGCAGCTGGGTGTGGTGGATGACCTCGTAGTCGCCGCCGAGCTGCGGGTACTCGTTGCCGAGGGTGTTCAGGCAGTGCGGGCAGGTGGCGACGATCTTCTTCGCCGACTTCGGCTTCTTCGACTCCGCGGTGACCTTGCCGTCGTCGTCCAGCTCCTCGCCGAACGCCGTGTTCAGGGCCATGACGTTCTCCATGCCGAGCTCCTGGAACAGGGGCTCGTTGCCCAGGCGGCGGGCGGAGTCACCGGTGCACTTCTCGTCGCCGCCCATGATCGCGAACTTCACGCCCGCGATGTGCAGCAGCTCGGCGAAGGCCTTCGTCGTCTTCTTGGCGCGGTCCTCCAGGGCGCCGGCGCAGCCGACCCAGTACAGGTACTCGACCTCGGAGAGGTCCTCGATGTCCTTGCCGACGACCGGGACCTCGAAGTCGACCTCCTTGGTCCACTCCAGGCGCTGCTTCTTGGCCAGGCCCCAGGGGTTGCCCTTCTTCTCCAGGTTCTTGAGCATCGTGCCCGCCTCGGAGGGGAAGGCGCTCTCGATCATGACCTGGTAGCGGCGCATGTCGACGATGTGGTCGACGTGCTCGATGTCCACGGGGCACTGCTCGACACAGGCGCCGCAGGTGGTGCAGGACCACAGGACGTCCGGGTCGATGACGCCGTTCTCCTCGGCGGTGCCGATCAGCGGGCGCTCGGCCTCCGCCAGCGCGGACGCCGGGACGTTCTTCAGCGCCTCGGCCGAGGCCTTCTCCTCGCCCTCCATGGTCTTGCCGCCGCCGGCCAGCAGGTACGGCGCCTTGGCGTGCGCGTTGTCGCGCAGCGACATGATCAAGAGCTTGGGGGAGAGCGGCTTGCCGGTGTTCCAGGCGGGGCACTGCGACTGGCAGCGGCCGCACTCGGTGCAGGTGGAGAAGTCCAGCAGGCCCTTCCAGGAGAACTGCTCGACCTGGGAGACGCCGAAGACGTCGTCGTCACTGGGGTCGGTGAAGTCGATCGGCTTGCCGCCGGAGGTCATGGGCAGCAGCGCGCCGAGCGAGGTCTCGCCGTCCGCGTTCCGCTTGAACCAGATGTTCGGGAAGGCGAGGAAGCGGTGCCAGGCGATGCCCATGTCGGTCATCAGGGCGACCGTGATCATCCAGATGAAGGACGCCGCGATCTTCAGGCCGGCGAAGAGGTAGGTGAGGTTCTGGAGCGTGGAGACGTCCAGGCCCTCCAGCCACGACACCACCGGGTACGAGATGAAGAACGAGGCCTCGTAGCCGTCGACGTGGTGCTGGGCGCCCTCCAGCGCGTGCAGCATGAAGATGCAGACGCCGACGATGAGGATGATGGACTCGACGAAGTACGCCTGGCCGAAGTTGGAGCCGGCGAAGCGGGACTTGCGGCCCGGCTTGTTCGGCTTGCTCAGCTGACGGATCACGATCAGGACTGCGATGCCGAGCACCGTCATGGTGCCGATGAACTCGACATAGACGTTGTACGGCGCCCACTCGCCGATGACCGGCAGGATCCAGTCGGCCTGGAACAGCTGGCCGATGGCGTTGACGATCGTCAGCAGCAGGGTGAAGAAGCCCACCGCCACGAACCAGTGCGCGATACCGACGATGCCCCACCGGTTCATCCGGGTGTGGCCGAGGAACTCCTTGGCCACGGTGAGGGTGCGCCGGCCGGGCTCGTCGGTGCGCGTGCCCGCGGGCACGCTCTGGCCGAGCCGCATGAAGTTGAAGATCTGCAGGACGGCGCGGGCGAACAGGGCGACGCCGACCACGATCAGAACCAGCGACACGATGATCGCGGCGAGTTGCATTTCGGGGCTCCTCGGGCCTGCGAGGGACATTACTAAGCGGTAACTTATGCGGTCCGTTCGACACTACCCGCATCATCCCCCGTGCTGTAGCCAGGAGCGAGGTGATCTGGGTCGCTGAGGGGCACCTGAACCGGACCGGCAATCCGATCGTGTTATTCATACCGAATTGCTCCATTCACCCCTAATTTAGAGCCGTGCTCTACGGGATCATCGCCGCCACCTCCGCCCTGCTGCTCACCGCCGTCCTCGCGGCGCTGCTCCGCGCGCCCGGCCTGCGGGCCGGGATCGTCGAGCGGAGGCAGCCGGATCCGGCCCGACGCCGGCGGCCCGTGCCCCTGCTCGGGGGCGTGGCCGTGCTGTCCGCCACCTGTCTGGTCGCCGGGGCGGGGCAGTGGACGCGGGTCGCGCCGCTGGGCGACGGGGTCGGCAGGCTGCTGTGCGCGGGTGTCGGGGTCGCCCTGCTCGGGCTGGTCGCCGACGTGTGGCGGCTGCGGCCGCGGGTGCTCGTCGCCGGTACGGCGGTGGCCGCCGTGTGTGTCGTGCCGTACGAGGAGACGGGCGTACCCGCGGGGGGCCTGGCCGTGGGCTGGATCGTCCTCGTGGCCTTCGCCTTCCGGGCTCTCGATCACGCCGACGGGCTCGCCGGCACGGTCGGGGTGATCACCGCCTTCGGGGTCGGTGCCTGCGCCGCGGCCGAGCTGATGGACGGGCTGGCCGTGCTGCTCAGTGTGCTCGCCGCCGCCCTCACCGGGTTCCTCATGCACAACTGGCATCCCGCGCGGATCGGCCTCGGCGCGTGCGGATCGCTGTTCACGGGGTTCGTGCTCGCCTCCGCCGCCGTGTTCGCCCGGGCCGGGCACGGGCTCGGGGACAGCGCGGGCGTGCTGTTCTGCCTCACCGCCCTCGGTGCGGCCGACCTCGCCCTGGTGGCCGTGTCGAGGCGCACGGCCCGGCGCCCACTGCTCAGGCGCGGGCCCGACCATCTCGGCCACCGGCTGCGCCGCCTCGGGCTCACCCCGCAGGGAACCGTCGTCCTGCTCGGCACCGGAGCCTTCTCCGGGGTGCTCGTCGGGGTGCTCGCCCACACCGGCCGGGCCGGGGACGGTGCCGTCCTCTGGGTGGCCGGCGGGGCGCTCGTGGTCGTACTTCTACTCCTTCGAATCCCTGTCTACGGGGTCCGCCGTATGGCATCTTCGCAGGTCACACGGCAGTTGCGTGTAAGGAACGGATAAGAGTTGAGTCGCCACGACTCAGGTCTGTTGACCCAGTGGCGAGCCTCGTGCACACTTGAGTCCGTTCCACTCAAGTCAGCTGGAGGAAATCACCATGGCACGTGCGGTCGGCATCGACCTGGGCACGACTAACTCCGTCGTCAGCGTTCTGGAGGGCGGCGAGCCCACCGTCATCACCAACGCCGAGGGTGCCAGGACCACGCCGTCCGTCGTCGCCTTCGCCAAGAACGGCGAGGTGCTGGTCGGCGAGGTCGCCAAGCGCCAGGCGGTCACCAACGTGGACCGGACCATCCGCTCCGTGAAGCGTCACATGGGCACCGACTGGAAGATCCAGCTGGACGGGAAGGACTTCAACCCGCAGCAGATCTCCGCCTTCATCCTGCAGAAGCTGAAGCGCGACGCCGAGGCCTACCTGGGCGAGAAGGTGACCGACGCGGTCATCACCGTCCCGGCCTACTTCAACGACTCCGAGCGCCAGGCGACGAAGGAGGCCGGCGAGATCGCCGGTCTGAACGTCCTGCGCATCGTCAACGAGCCCACCGCGGCCGCGCTCGCGTACGGCCTCGACAAGGACGAGCAGATCATCCTGGTCTTCGACCTCGGTGGCGGCACGTTCGACGTCTCGCTGCTGGAGATCGGCGACGGTGTCGTCGAGGTGAAGGCCACCAACGGCGACAACCACCTCGGTGGTGACGACTGGGACCAGCGCGTCGTCGACTACCTGGTCAAGCAGTTCGCGGCCGGCCACGGCGTGGACCTCGGCAAGGACAAGATGGCGCTGCAGCGTCTGCGCGAGGCTGCCGAGAAGGCGAAGATCGAGCTGTCCTCGTCCACCGAGACCTCGATCAACCTGCCCTACATCACCGCGTCCGCCGAGGGCCCGCTGCACCTGGACGAGAAGCTGACCCGCGCTCAGTTCCAGCAGCTGACCGCGGACCTGCTGGAGCGCTGCAAGACGCCGTTCCACAACGTCATCAAGGACGCCGGCATCTCCCTCGGCGAGATCGACCACGTCGTCCTCGTCGGTGGCTCCACCCGTATGCCCGCCGTCGCCGAGCTCGTCAAGGAGCTGACCGGCGGCAAGGAGGCCAACAAGGGCGTGAACCCGGACGAGGTCGTCGCCATCGGCGCCTCGCTCCAGGCCGGTGTCCTCAAGGGTGAGGTCAAGGACGTCCTGCTCCTCGACGTGACCCCGCTGTCCCTCGGTATCGAGACCAAGGGCGGCATCATGACCAAGCTCATCGAGCGCAACACCACGATCCCGACGAAGCGTTCGGAGATCTTCACGACGGCCGAGGACAACCAGCCGTCGGTGCAGATCCAGGTCTACCAGGGCGAGCGCGAGATCGCGGCGTACAACAAGAAGCTCGGTATGTTCGAGCTGACCGGTCTGCCGCCGGCGCCGCGTGGCGTCCCGCAGATCGAGGTCTCCTTCGACATCGACGCCAACGGCATCATGCACGTCACGGCGAAGGACCTCGGCACCGGCAAGGAGCAGAAGATGACCGTCACCGGCGGTTCGTCGCTCCCGAAGGACGAGGTCGACCGGATGCGCCAGGAGGCCGAGCAGTACGCGGAGGAGGACCACCGCCGCCGCGAGGCCGCCGAGACCCGCAACCAGGGCGAGCAACTCGTCTACCAGACCGAGAAGTTCCTCAAGGACAACGAGGACAAGGTCCCCGGCGAGATCAAGACCGAGGTCGAGGCCGCGATCGCCGAGCTGAAGGAGAAGCTCAAGGGCGAGTCCGCCGAAGGCGACAACACAGCCGAGATCCGCACGGCCACGGAGAAGGTCGCGGCCGTCTCGCAGAAGCTCGGCCAGGCCATGTACGCCGACGCCCAGGCCGCGCAGGCCGCGGGCGGCGCCGGTGAGGCCCCGCGCGCCGACGACGACGTCGTGGACGCCGAGATCGTCGACGACGAGCGCAAGGACGGTGCCGCGTGACGGAGGAGACCCCGGGCTTCGAGGAGAAGCCCGACGTCCCCTCCGGCGCCACCCCTGACGACGCCGAGCCGAAGGCCGCCTCCGAGGAGGGGGCGGCCCCGGCCGGGGACGCGAACCAGACAGCGGGCCTGGTGGCCCAGCTGGACCAGGTGCGCACGGCACTCAACGAGCGCACGCTGGACCTCCAGCGCCTCCAGGCCGAGTACCAGAACTACCGCCGCCGCGTCGAGCGCGACCGGGTAGCGGTCCGGGAGATCGCCATCGCGAACCTCCTGACCGAACTGCTGCCCGTGCTCGACGACATCGGCCGCGCGCGGGAACACGGCGAACTGGTCGGCGGATTCAAGTCCGTCGCCGAGTCGCTCGAGACCGTCGCGGCGAAGATGGGACTGCAGCAGTTCGGCAAGGAGGGTGAGCCCTTCGACCCGACGATCCACGAGGCCCTGATGCACTCGTACGCGCCGGACGTCACCGAGACGACGTGCGTGGCGATTCTGCAGCCCGGGTATCGCATCGGCGAGCGCACCATCCGCCCCGCGCGGGTGGCCGTCGCCGAGCCGCAGCCCGGCGCGCAGACGGTCAAGGCCGAGGGTGCCGACGAGGGCACCGCGGCCGACGACAAGGAGAACGGTGGCCCGGAGGAGGGCTGACGTAAACACTGAACGGAAGGAGGGACGTCGGGGATGAGCACCAAGGACTTCATCGAGAAGGACTACTACAAGGTCCTCGGCGTCCCCAAGGACGCCACCGAGGCCGAGATCAAGAAGGCGTACCGGAAGCTCGCCCGCGAGTTCCACCCGGACGCCAACAAGGGCAACGCCAAGGCGGAAGAGCGCTTCAAGGAGATCTCCGAGGCGAACGACGTCCTCGGCGACCCCAAGAAGCGCAAGGAGTACGACGAGGCACGCGCCCTCTTCGGCAACGGCGGCTTCCGCCCGGGGCCGGGCGCGGGCGGCGGCTCCTTCAACTTCGACCTGGGCGACCTCTTCGGAGGCGGCGGCGCAGGCGGCGGCGCCCAGAGCCAAGGGGGCTTCGGCGGAGGCTTCGGAGACGTCCTGGGGGGCCTGTTCAACCGGGGCGGCGGCGCGGGCACGCGCACGCAGCCCCGGCGCGGCCAGGACATCGAGTCCGAGGTCACGCTGAGCTTCACCGAGGCCATCGAGGGCGCCACGGTCCCGCTGCGGATGTCCTCGCAGGCCCCGTGCAAGGCCTGCTCCGGCACCGGCGACAAGAACGGCACACCGCGCGTGTGCCCGACCTGCGTCGGCACGGGCCAGGTCGCGCGGGGTTCGGGCGGCGGCTTCTCGCTCACCGACCCCTGCCCCGACTGCAAGGGCCGCGGTCTGATCGCCGAGCACCCCTGCATGGAGTGCAAGGGCAGCGGCCGCGCCAAGTCGTCCCGGACCATGCAGGTCCGCATCCCCGCGGGGGTGACCGACGGTCAGCGCATCCGGCTGCGCGGCAAGGGAGCCCCCGGCGAGCGGGGCGGCCCGGCCGGCGATCTGTATGTCGTCGTGCACGTGGGGGAGCACCCGGTGTTCGGCCGCAAGGGCGACAACCTCACGGTGACCGTCCCGGTGACGTTCACCGAGGCGGCGCTCGGCGGCGAGGTCCGGGTCCCGACCCTCGGCGGCCCCGCCGTCACCCTGAAGCTGCCTCCGGGCACGCCCAACGGCCGCACCATGCGGGCGCGGGGCAAGGGCGCGGTCCGCAAGGACGGCACCCGCGGGGACCTGCTGGTCACCGTCGAGGTGCGTGTTCCCAAGGACCTGTCGGGGAAGGCTCGTGACGCACTGGAGGCGTTTCGCGAGGCGACCGCGGGTGAGGACCCGCGTGCGGAGCTGTTCGAGGCCGCGAAGGGAGCTTGAGAGTGATGGACGGCCGTCGGCGTAACCCGTATGAACTGACCGAGGAGACCCCGGTCTACGTCATCTCGGTGGCGGCCCAGCTCTCCGGACTCCACCCGCAGACGCTGCGCCAGTACGACCGCCTGGGCCTGGTCTCCCCGGACCGCACCGCGGGCCGGGGCCGCCGCTACTCGGCCCGGGACATCGAACTGCTCCGTCAGGTGCAGGCGCTGTCCCAGGACGAGGGCATCAACCTGGCCGGCATCAAGCGCATCATCGAACTGGAGAACCAGGTCGCCGCGCTCCAGTCCCGCGTCGCGGAACTGCAGGCGGCCCTGGACGGCGCGGCGGCCGCGATGCAGCAGCGCGAGGCCGCCGTGCACGCCTCCTACCGCCGGGACCTGGTCCCGTACCAGGAGGTCCAGCAGACCAGCGCGCTGGTGGTGTGGCGGCCGAAGCGGCAGCAGGACTGACACCGATCTGCGAAAGGGGCCCGGAGGAGACCCTCCGGGCCCCTTTCGCATGCGCTCCCACTGCGTGGCGGTGGTCGCGCGGCTGGCTGGGTTCATTCGATCCTCTGGTCGAATCGGAAGGCGGTGCACGGCCGCCGATGATCACGACTCGTGAGGATTGGAGTTGGTTGTACTGATCTTTGCCGTGCCGTGAACTTCCGTTGAGTGGAGGGTCCGTAAAGGGTGTTTGGAGGTGATTCCGCTGGACCTCCACAAGCGAAGCGGAGCGTGGTGTTGCGCACTCGTTAAGTAGTTCGGCTTGACGCCGGGTGTTGCGGCCGCGTTGTCTTTTCAGACATCTGGGTCGCAAGCAGCCCCACATCCGGAACGCACCTGAAGTGAGCCCCCGAATGCGTCGTATCGCCATATCTGTGGCAGCCTCCACGATGACCCTCTCGCTCGCCGGCTGCGGCGTGCTGAACGCTTCGGGGAGTTCGACCGACGCAAGCCCGACCAAGGGCAACGACCTCACGGTGGGGCTTCTGCTGCCGGAGACGGCGAACACGCGGTACGGGAAGTTCGACTACCCCATCATCAAGAACAAGGTCGCCGAGCTCACCAGGAAGCAGGGCAAGGTCGAGTACGCCAACGCCGGGGCGGACGCCGGCAAGCAGTCGCAGCAGATGCAGCAGATGATCGCCGACAAGGTCGACGTCATCCTGCTCGACGCGGTCGACTCGCACGCCATCGCGGGCGATGTGAAGAAGGCGAAGGACGCGGGCATTCCGGTCATCGCGTACGACCGTCTCGCCGAGGGTCCGATCGACGCGTACATCTCCTTCGACAACGAGCTCGTCGGCGAGGTGCAGGCCCGCACCCTGCTGGACGCCCTGGGGTCGAACGTCGACACCTCCGACAAGGTCGTCATGGTGAACGGCTCGCTGACCGACCCGAACGCCAAGCAGTTCAAGCAGGGTGCCCTCTCCGAGCTGAACGGCAAGGTGACGATCGCGGAGACGTACGACACCAAGGACTGGAAGCCGGAGAACGCCACGGCCGAAATGACCGAGGCGATCAACAAGATCGGCAAGAACAACATCGCGGCCGTCTACTCCGCCAACGACGGCATGGCGTCCGGTGTCATCAAGGCCCTCAAGGCCGCGGGCGTCACCGAGATGCCGCCGATCACCGGCCAGGACGCCGAGCTGGAGGGCGTGCAGCGGATCGTCATCGGCGAGCAGTACATGACCGTCTACAAGTCCTACCCGGCCGAGGCCGAGAGCGCCGCCGAGATGGCTGTCGCCAAGGTCCAGGGCAGGGACATCCAGTTCGACGCCCTCACCCAGGACCGCGTCGACAGCCCGACCAACAAGGACATCCCGGCCCAGCTCGTCACCGTGACCGCCCTGACGAAGGACAACATCAAGGACACGGTCATCGCGGACGGCATCTACAAGACCTCCGAGATCTGCGCCCCCAAGTACAAGACGGCCTGCGCGACGCTCGGCCTCAAGTAGCCGGCGGTCAATGCGGCGGGGAGCGAGGGGTTCACCCGCGAGGGTGGGGAGCGCACGCCGGGGCGTGCCCTCCGCCCGCCGCCCGGGCCGGATCGATTTCGGCCACTTGGTTGCGTACCCCGCCGGGTGTTGTGACCCCCGGGGAAGCGGGTTGCCCCGATGCACCCGTGACCGTGGCCTCTCCACCGTCAGCTTGTTGCAAGGGGAGGGGAGGAGGCCGGGAGGAAAGGGGCGATACCGGCGGTTTACGGCGGCCATGGCGTGGAGAGCCGTGTTGCGGAGCCGCATCCGTCCGCGCATAGTTGCGCCACGGAAGTGGCAGCAAACCGGGGGTGGAATGGGCGATGGCCGGGCACGGAACGGAGGAGCATCCACACGGTGCCGACCGCCTGTGCGAGGCCGGGGATCGCGTGTATTCCCGGGCCGTACGGCGGGGCCGGGTGCCGCGCACCGACGCCGAGCCGGTGCCCTGCCTCCTTGAGCTCGCCCTGCTGCACCCCGACCCCGACGACATGGACTGGCTGGTGCCGACCTCCCCGCAGGAGGTCATGACCCGGCTGCTGCGCGGGGTGTACGACGAGGTCAGGGACAGCCAGCGGCGGGTGGGTTCGGCGGTGGCGGCCGTCGAGTGGTACGCCGGTCTCGGGCGCCAGCTCCAGGCCTCGGCGTCGCCCTCGACGGAGGGTACGGCGATCCGCGTGCTGGACGGGCTGTCCCGGATCCAGGCCGCGATGGACGAGGCGACCGAGGCCTGTACGACCGAGGTGCTGACGGTGCAGCCCGGCGGCATCCGGCGGGAGGCCGAGCTCACGGAGGGTCTGCACCGCGCGGTGGCGCTGCGCGGCCGGGGCGTGCGCATGCGGGACCTGTACACGCACGTGGCCCGGCACGGCCAGGGCCTGCTCAACTACCTGGAGCTGATGGGCGACGCGGTCGAGGCCCGTACCCTCGACGAGGTCATCGACCGGCTGATCCTCTTCGACCGCACGGTCGCCTTCATCCCCGCGAACGCCGACCGCACGATGGCCCTGGAACTGCGCCACCCGGCGGTGGTCGAGTACCTGGTGACGGTCTTCGAGCGGCTGTGGCGCCTCGCGGTCCCGCTGACGGCCGCGCTGCCGGACACCGGCATCGAGGGCATCTCCCACCGCGAGCAGTCCATCGCCGCGCTGCTGGCGGAGGGCCACCAGGACGCGGTGATCGCCGAGCGCCTGGGCATCAGCGTCCGCACCTGCCGGGCCCATATCGCCCGCCTGTCGGAGACACTGGGCGCGGCGAGCCGCACCCAACTGGGCGTACGGATAGCCCAGGTGGGCCTGGACGGCCCCCCACGCACCGCCGACGTCCCCACGGTCACCATCCCCGACCAGGAATCCCCGAGCGTGCGCTGAGACAGCGGAGTCGGGCCCAGCCCTCGCTGCCGGATGGCGCGGCGAGTGGGGCGATGTGGACGCGGCCGGCGTGCACGTAATGCCCAGCCGGTCGGCGAACACCGTTCGGGGCGGGGGCGCCGGACGGCCTGCGGACGCATCGGCGTGGCCGGCCGCCCCAGCCGGCCGAAGGCCGCCGTGAAGAACCGGAGCAGCGCCGGGCGGCCCACTTCCAGGGCGAGCCGCCCGACATCGTCGGCGGGCAGGAACGCCACCGTGCGGTCGATGCCGAGGTGCCGGTCCGGCACTTCGTCCAGGGTGCTCGGCTCCAAGTCCGCGAGCAGCGGCTCGTACCGGCCGATGACCAGCGGCGCATGGCGCTGCGCGTGCGGTGGAGGGCGCGGATACGGCCGTTGCGGTCGAGCAGGGCCTGGTCGCGGGCCGGGGCGACCGTCAGCGCGGCCCGGCCGCGCTCGCTCGATCCGCGGCGGCGGCCCGCACTGCTCCACCAGCCCGTCCCCGAACGGGTGTTGGTCCGCGACGCGTGCCGGTCAGGTGCGCACCGTCCCCTTCAGGGTGTCGGGCAACCGGCCCTCATTCAGGGCCAGTTCGTAGCGCCGCCGTCAGGGCGCGCTCACCGGTGTGCGCCCTCGTCCGGGAGTGATGTGTCCTGTTTGAGGATGCCCGACTGGGCTATGAGGTAGCCGAGTTGGGCTCGGCTGCCGCTGCCCAGGGCCTGGGCCAGCTTGGCGATGTGGGCGCGGCAGGTCCGGACGTTCATGCCCAGCCGGCGGGCGATGGCCTCGTCGACATGGCCCTCCACGAGCAGCTTCGCGATGGAGTGCTGGATCTCGGTGATGCCGTGGGAGGCGACCTCGTAGGGCCCGCCCATGCTCAGCGGGACCGCGCGGCTCCACATGAACTCGAAGACCTTGATCAGATAGCGGACCAGGCCCGGCTGGCGGAGCTCCAGCGCGACCTGCTGGTCCTCGCGTATGGGGATGAAGGCGACGCTCTCGTCGCAGATGATGAGCCGCTCCACGAGTTCGTCGATGGTGCGGTACTCGGCCTTGCCGTCGGCGAGATGGGACGCGTAGGCCAGCTTCTCCGGGCTGTAGCGGGCGGTGTGCTGGTACAGGGTGCGGATCCGGACGCCCCGTTCGATGAGGGGTCTGTCGCGCTCCAGCCCCCGCAGCACGCTGGCCTCCGAGACGCGGTCGCTCGGCTGGATCGTGAGCACCTCGCTCTGGCACTGCTCGGTGGCGAGATTGAGGGCCACGTTGATACGGTCACCGCCCTCAAGGATGGTGAGTGAATCGCTGGTCGCCATCACCTGTGTGCTCAGTGACATGAAAGGCTCGAACACGTCGGCGAGTTCGATCGACAGACGCCGGCGCTCGGTTATCTCGCGTTCGATCGGGTTGAGCCGGTGCGCCAGGGCGATCGCCGGCGGTACCGGGCGCAGCCAGTCGGCGTCGTCCGGATCCGGATGGAGCAGGGCGAACTCCATCAGGCAGGGGGCGTCCGTGACATCGGACCGGGCGACGCGTCCCGTGCGCAGGGCGACGGCGTAAAGTCGGCGTCCTTCCTCGCACAGATCCGCCATCGAGTGGGGATGTGTTGCTTTCGCCCGATTCGTTGCCAAATCTCCACCCCCCAGGGTCCTGAACATGCAGGAACATGATGCACCGATTGTGTGGCCACCACGTGCCCGAATGAGCCATCGTCGTACCTGACGGGGGAAAAGGGGACCTTCAAGTGAGGACGAAGCCGAACATGCGGAACAAAGTGCTTCGCTCGGTACTTGTCGCCGCTCTCTCCGTCATGGCGACTGCCGGAGTGTGGAGTGGCTACTCCGAGGCGAAGGGTGACGTTCGTGCCAACACCACGTGGCCGAGTGTCGTGGCGGATGCGGTGACCACGGGCGACACCAATGGGCAGATCTCGATGACCGATGGAGCCGGGAGCTGAAGTGACCACTCCACCCGACGACCGATCCTTCCGCCGCGAAATGGCCACCGCCTACCGCTCCGGCTGGCACTTCATCGACCTGGTCACCGCCATCCCCCACAGCGGTGACTCGTTGATGGTGACCGTCTTCGGAGAGCCGGTCGTCGTCACGCGGGACGAGGACGAGGACGTACGGGCCTACCGATGCCTGCGCAAACCCCGAGGCGCACCGCAGCCCGTGCGATGCGCCATCCGGTACGGAATGATCTTTGTGAACCTGGACCAGCGGGATCACCGGCTCGCCGAGCCGGAGATCCCGGACGTAAGGACCATCTCTGCCACCCCCCGCAGTGCCTGACGCGATTCCCCCGTCGTAAAAAGATCGCTCAGGTACTTCCCCCCGCAGCGGCGTCACCGTGACCTGAACACGGTGACGCCGCTGCAGTTTCTGGCGACATTTCAGGGTATGGGTGCGCTTCCACGGTGACCGAAACCCGCCGTGTGTCAGCCCCGCCCCAGCGCCCGCTCCACCTCGATCTCGATGAGCACCCGGTTGGGGTTCGGCGAGGGCGTTCTCTCGTAGCGCTCGGCATAGCGCCGCTCCGCCTCCGCGATCAGGTCCGGGTCGGTGCGCACGAAGGCCCGCCCCTCCAGCGTCGCCCAGCGGCGGCCGTCCACCTGGCAGACGGCGACCCGCGCACCGAGCGGATCGGCCGCGAGGACATGGGACACCTTGGTGCTCGTCCGGTTCGTCAGTACCCGAGCCAGTCCCGCCCCGGGGTCGTATGTCACTCCGACGGGGACGACATGCGGGCTGCCGTCCGGGCGGAGCGTCGTCAGCGTGCACAGATGGCGCTCGCGCCAGAAGGCGAGGTACGGCGCGTTCGGGGCGACCGGGTCCACGGAGTAGGTGCTCATGGCCCGGAAGTTAGCCCTCGAAGTCCTCCCGGACCCACCTTGAGTGGAATAGACTCAACTTTGTGTACGTTGGTTAAGTCAGCACTGGGAGACATGTCAGCACTGGGAGACATGAGAGACCTGGGAGACATGGCCGACGAGCCGACGCCGAGGAGGAGAACGCGAACGTGGACGCCGAGCTGACCAACAGGAGCCGGGACGCGATCAACACGGCCACCAACCGGGCCGTGACCGAGGGGCATGCGGATCTGACGCCTGCCCACCTGCTGCTGGCTCTGCTCCAGGGCCAGGACAACGAGAACATCATCGACCTGCTGGCCGCCGTCGACGCCGACCAGGCCGCCGTACGGGCCGGAGCGGAGAAGGCGCTCGCCGCGCTGCCCAGTGTGGCCGGATCCACCGTTGCGCCCCCGCAGCCCAACCGCGAGCTGCTCGCCGTCATCGCGAACGCGGCCGACACCGCGAAGGACCTCGGCGACGAGTACCTCTCCACCGAGCACCTGCTCATCGGCGTCGCCGCGAAGGGCGGCGCGGCAGGCGAGGTGCTCTCCCGGCAGGGGGCCACACCGAAGAAGCTGCTGGACGCCTTTCAGAAGGCCAGGGGAGGACGCCGCGTGACCACCGCCGACCCGGAGGGGCAGTACAAGGCCCTGGAGAAGTTCGGCACCGACTTCACCGCCGCCGCGCGCGACGGCAAGCTCGACCCCGTCATCGGGCGGGACCAGGAGATCCGGCGGGTCGTGCAGGTGCTGTCCCGGCGGACCAAGAACAACCCGGTGCTGATCGGAGAGCCCGGCGTCGGCAAGACCGCCGTCGTCGAAGGGCTCGCCCAGCGGATCGTGAAGGGCGACGTCCCCGAGTCCCTGAAGGACAAGCGGCTCGTCGCGCTGGACCTCGGCGCCATGGTCGCCGGGGCCAAGTACCGCGGTGAGTTCGAGGAGCGCCTGAAGACCGTCCTCGCCGAGATCAAGGACTCCGACGGGCAGATCATCACTTTCATCGACGAGCTGCACACCGTCGTCGGCGCGGGCGCCGGCGGCGACTCCGCCATGGACGCGGGCAACATGCTCAAGCCCATGCTCGCCCGCGGTGAACTGCGCATGGTCGGTGCCACCACCCTCGACGAGTACCGCGAGCGGATCGAGAAGGACCCGGCGCTGGAGCGGCGCTTCCAGCAGGTGCTGGTCGCCGAGCCGACCGTCGAGGACACCATCGCCATCCTGCGCGGGCTCAAGGGCCGCTACGAGGCGCACCACAAGGTGCAGATCGCGGACAGCGCGCTGGTGGCCGCGGCCACCCTCTCCGACCGGTACATCACCTCCCGCTTCCTGCCCGACAAGGCCATCGACCTGGTCGACGAGGCCGCCTCCCGGCTGCGCATGGAGATCGACTCGTCCCCGGTCGAGATCGACGAACTCCAGCGCGCCGTCGACCGGTTGAAGATGGAGGAACTGGCCCTCGGCAAGGAGACCGACCCGGCCTCCCGCGAACGCCTGGAGAAGCTGCGCCGCGACCTCGCCGACAAGGAGGAGGAGTTGCGGGGCCTGACCGCCCGCTGGGAGAAGGAGAAGCAGTCCCTCAACCGCGTCGGCGAGCTGAAGGAGAAGCTCGACGACCTGCGCGGCCAGGCCGAACGCGCCCAGCGCGACGGCGACTTCGACTCCGCCTCCAAGCTGCTGTACGGCGAGATCCCCGCCCTGGAGAAGGAGCTGGAGGCCGCCTCCGAGGCCGAGGAGGAGGCCGCCAAGGACACGATGGTCAAGGACGAGGTCGGCTCCGACGACATCGCCGACGTCGTCGCGTCCTGGACCGGCATCCCGGCCGGCCGCCTCCTGGAGGGCGAGACGCGGAAACTGCTGCGCATGGAGGAGGAGATCGGCAAGCGGCTGATCGGGCAGAGCGAGGCCGTACAAGCGGTCAGCGACGCCGTACGACGGTCCCGCGCGGGCATCGCCGACCCGGACCGCCCCACCGGCTCCTTCCTCTTCCTCGGCCCGACCGGCGTCGGCAAGACCGAACTGGCCAAGGCCCTCGCCGACTTCCTGTTCGACGACGAGCGGGCGATGGTCCGCATCGACATGTCGGAGTACAGCGAGAAGCACAGCGTGGCCCGGCTGGTCGGCGCGCCCCCCGGCTATGTCGGCTACGAGGAGGGCGGCCAGCTGACGGAGGCGGTGCGCAGGCGGCCGTACTCCGTGGTCCTCCTGGACGAGGTGGAGAAGGCGCACCCCGAGGTCTTCGACATCCTGCTCCAGGTGCTGGACGACGGCCGCCTGACGGACGGTCAGGGCCGTACGGTCGACTTCCGCAACACCATCCTCGTCCTCACCTCCAACCTGGGCAGCCAGTATCTGGTCGACCCGGTCCTCGGTGACGAGGAGAAGAAGGAACAGGTGCTGGAGACGGTCCGGACCGCCTTCAAGCCGGAGTTCCTCAACCGGCTCGACGACCTGGTCGTCTTCTCCGCGCTCGACAAGGAGGAGCTGGCCCGGATCGCCCGGCTGCAGATCGACCGGCTGGCCGGGCGGCTGGCCGAGCGGCGGCTCGGCCTGGAGGTCACGCCCGAGGCGCTGGCCTGGCTCGCCGACGAGGGCAACGACCCGGCGTACGGCGCCCGTCCGCTGCGCCGCCTGGTCCAGACCGCCATCGGCGACCGCCTCGCCAAGGAGATCCTCTCCGGCGAGATCAAGGACGGCGACACGGTCCGTGTGGACGCCTTCGGCGACGGCCTGATCGTCGGCCCGGCCACCGGCAAGATGCTCTGACCCGTTCCGGCACACGCGACGGCCCGCCCCTCGTCCCCCGGGGGCGGGCCGTCTGGTGTGGGTCAGACGGTGAACGCCGAGAAGGACACCACCGCGGTGCCGGCGTCCTCGTAGGTCACGTTCACGGTCACCGCGTCGGCACCCGCGTCATCCGGAGGCGTCGCGAACTGCGTGTTCAGATTCAGACAGAGATCGGCGCCGGTGTCGCACAGATCGGTACCCGGCTCAGGGCCCTCGGGATAGGTGTCCGTCAGCCACGTCCGCACAGCCGCCCTCGGCATCCGGAACACGGCGTGATAGTCCGTGTCCAGCCAGGTCTGCACCGTGCACTGACCGTCGTACGCCCCCTTCGGCAGCTTCGCCCCGCCGAACGCCAGCGCCTCCGTGCACGGCACGGCCTCGGGCTCTCCGCCCAGGGGGTAGTCCGAGGTCATGAACCTGATCACCATGGCGACCAGCCCGGCCAGGATCAGCGCCGGCAGCGCCATGACCGCCGCGAACACCCCCCACCGGGTCCGCCCCCGGCCCGCCCGCGCACCTGCCGTACCGCCCCGCACGCCCGCCATCGAACCCCCTGCCCGCGCTCCGGATCGTCGTCGACCGGCCAGATCATGTCAGCCAGGAGCCGACAGGCCACGTCGGGGCTTGCCACCCCCCTCCCCGCATGGGGGAGGATGGCGGAATCCGTACGAAGGGAAATACACGGTGAGCATCGACCCGTCCTCGATTCCGAACTTCGGGGGCCAGCCCGAGCCGCAGCCCCAAGGACCGGCGGGCCCCGTCGTCCCGGATCAGGACCTCGTGAAGCAGCTCCTCGACCAGATGGAGCTCAAGTACGTCGTCGACGACGAGGGGGACCTCGCGGCGCCGTGGGAGCAGTTCCGTACGTACTTCATGTTCCGCGGGGAGGCCGAACAGGCGGTCTTCTCGGTGCGGACCTTCTACGACCGGCCCCACAAGATCGACGAGAAGCCGCTGCTGCTGGAGTCCATCGACGACTGGAACCGGCGGACCCTGTGGCCCAAGGTGTACAGCCACACCCACGACGACGGCACCGTCCGCCTCATCGGTGAGGCGCAGATGCTGATCGGCACCGGCGTCGACCTCAACCACTTCGTCTCCTCCACGGTCAGCTGGGTGCGGGCCGCGATCGAGTTCGACAAGTGGCTGGTCGAGCAGCTCGGCCTCGAGGAGGAGGTCAACGAGGCCGAGAAGCCCGAGGACGACGAGGAGTAGAACCCTCGGCTCCGCGGAGCTACAGCGGGGTGTGGGCGATCACGACCAGATACGCCCCGTAGACGAAGGAGAGCCCGGCCAGGGCGCAGACCACCACGGTCGCGTGCCAGGGCCGGGCTCTCGCCGTCCGCACCAGCGCCCGGGCCAGCGGCAGCAGCAGCGGGAAGGCGGGCAGCAGGAAACGCGGCTTGGACTCGAAGAAGCCGGAGCCGCCGAGCGCGATGAGCAGCAGCACCCCGCTGTGGACGACGAGCGGCAGCGGGGCGCGGTCGGCGATCAGCAGCGCGTACATCAGCACGGCCGCCGCCACGATCACCATGGTCATGGGGAAGACGAACCGGTTGCCGTGCAGCAGCAGCTGGCGCACGAAGTGCAGCGACCCGTGCCCGAAGTCGAACCGGGACCCCCACAGCCGCTGCACCTCGAAGTAGCCGCCGAGCAGATCCCCCTTGCGCCGGCCGACCCAGAGCACATACGCCGTCCACCCCAGCGGGGCCAGCGCGGCGCCCGTCCACAGCCTGTGGGAAACCCGGCCGGTGCGCCGGAAGGTCCGGTACGCCTCGCAGAGGGCCGCGGCCAGGACGGCGGCGGCGACCGCGAAACCGTTGGGCCGGGACAGCCCGGCCAGCGCCGCGAGGCTCCCCGCCCACAGCCAGCTCCCGCTCAGGACCGCGTACAGCGACCAGGCGGCGAAGGCGGTGAGCACCGGCTCGGTGTACGCCATCGACAGCACCACGGAGTGCGGGAGCAGCGCCCACAGCAGCACCAATGCCGTGCCCACCGCCCGCCCGTGCAGCCGCGCCCCGATCGCGTAGATCCCGCCGGCGGCGATCCCGGCCGCGGTCCACGACACGATCAGCCCGGCGGCGCCCCCGCTCAGCGGGGTCAGGGCGGTCATGACCCGCACCAGCGCCGGGTAGAGCGGGAAGAACGCCAGGTCGCTGTGGATGACGGTCGGGTGGAAGTACAGGGTGCGGCCGTAGCCGTGCGCGGCGATGCCCAGGTACCAGGCCGAGTCCCAGGACCGGCCGAGCAGGGCGAGCGGCTGCCTGCCGGTGGCCCAGGCGGCCACGGCGAGCACGGCCGTTCCGGCGAGCCGGGCGGCGAGGAACAGCCCGACGGCCACCGCGCTCGCCGCGGCGAGGGACAGCGCGGAGCCCGTGGACAGCCCGGGGCGCGCACGGTGCAGCGTCTCGGGTTCGGTGACGGTGGGCGTTGCGACGGTCGTGGCGTGGGTCACACCCGCACATTGCAGGAGGAAACGGGCCGTCGCGAGCGATGGGCGGCCGTGCGGGTGCGTTTTCGCGCCGTCCGGCGTGGCTGCGTGACACGGGGCGGCGTGTCCCTCACGCCCGCACGGCCGCGGTTCGGCAAAGATCGTCGGTGACCGATACACCGATCGACACACCGATCGGCCCACCGACCGACCAAGGGGGAAGAGTGTTCAGCAAGAAGGAAACGCACTTCGTCGTACTGAACGACCTGGACGAGGCGCGCGCCGCGATCCAGCGGGCACTGAACGACGCCATCGGGACCGACACGGCAGCCGGACTCCGGCGGGCCCTGGAGATAGTCGACGGAATCGGCGACGGCAGGGACCCGCGTGTGCGCTGGGCGGCCCAGGTGCTCGCCGAGGCCAAGCTGGACGCCAGGGAACAGGAGATCAAGGCCGTCAAGGCCCTGCGCGAAGCCCTCCCGGGACTGAGCCTCGCCGCGGCCGTGGACCTGCTCAAGCAGACCCAGGCCGCGGCCTGAGTCACAGGCGGCGCAGGCGCTCCACCGCCTCCCGCAGGACCTCTTCCCGCTTGCAGAAGGCGAAGCGGACGAAGGGGGCGCCCGCGTCCCGGTCGTCGTAGAAGACGGCGTTCGGGATGGCCACCACGCCCGCGCGCTCGGGCAGGGCACGGCAGAAGGCGAAGCCGTCCTTCTCGCCGAGCGGGCGGATGTCGGTGGTGACGAAGTAGGTGCCGGCGGGCCTGAAGACCTCGAAGCCTGCCTCCGCCAGACCCTCCGCCAGCACATCACGCCTGGCCAGCATGTCCGCGCGGTAGCCGGTGAAGTACGCGTCGGGGAGCGCCAGGGCCTCGGCCACCGCGTACTGGAACGGGCCCGAGGCCACGTACGTCAGGAACTGCTTCACCGAGCGCACCGCCGTCACCAGTTCCGGTGTGGCCGTCACCCAGCCGACCTTCCAGCCGGTGAAGGAGAACGTCTTGCCCGCCGAGCCGATCGTCACCGTCCGCTCGCGCATCCCGGGGAAGGACACGAGGGGCAGGTGTTCGGCGTCGTCGAAGACCAGGTGCTCGTAGACCTCGTCCGTCACCACCAGCAGGTCCCGCTCCACCGCCAGCTCCGCGATCGCGGTCAGCTCGGCACGGGTGAGGACCGTGCCGGTCGGGTTGTGCGGGGTGTTGATCAGCAGCAGCCGGGTGCGGTCGGTCACCGCCGCGCGCAGCTCGTCGAGGTCGAGACGGAAGCCCGCCCCCCGCTCGCGGTGCGGGCGCAGGGTGACCGGCACACGGGTGCCGCCCGCCATGGCGATGCTCGCGGCGTAGGAGTCGTAGTACGGCTCGAACGCGATGACCTCGTCACCCGGTTCGAGCAGCGCGAGGAGGGCGGCGGCGATGGCCTCGGTGGCCCCCGCCGTCACCAGCACCTCGGTGTCGGGGTCGTAGGACAGGCCGTAGCGGCGCAGCTGGTGCGCGGCGATCGCGATGCGCAGCTCGGGGATGCCGGGACCGGGCGGGTACTGGTTGCCGCGGCCCTCGCGCAGGGCGCGCACGGCCGCCTCCCGGATCTCCTCGGGTCCGTCCGTGTCGGGGAAGCCCTGGCCCAGATTGATCGCGCCTGTCCGTACCGCCAGGGCGGACATCTCGGCGAAGATCGTCGTCCCGAACTCGGCGAGCCGGCGGTTGAGGAGCGGGCGTGCGCTGGAGGTCATGCGGGCCATCCTGCGCCGAAGCTCTGGAGTTCCTCAACTCTGCTTTGGCCGGCGGAGCGGCCGGGCATCCCCGTGTCACGCGGCAGTCGCACGGCGGCCGCGGGAGAGCGAGGCGCCCACGGGGGGCCGCTTCGGGGGAACGGAAGGAGGGTGACGCCATGGTCATCGGCATCATCCTGGCGGTGATCGCCGCGGTCCTGTTCGTCGGGGCCGTGGCGAAGGGATCGCGCAAGAACCGGTACGGCAAGCGGTACCGCAGTGGCTCCCGCTCGTCGTCCTCGTCGTCGTACGACGGCGGCAGCAGTGCCAGCTGGTGGGCGGCCGGGGCCGCGGACAGCGGCTCGTCCGGGGGGCATCACGGGCACCACGGGCACCACGGGGGTCACTCCTCGTGCGGCGGCGGTGGTCACTCCTCGTGCGGGGGCGGCTCGTCCTGCGGCGGGGGCGGCGGATGTGGCGGCGGCGGGGGCGGATGCGGGGGAGGCAGCTGACACGGGGCAGCTGAGCTCCGGAGAACAGGGGGAACCGTATCCGGGCCGCACACCGAGCGCCCGCCGGGAGAAGGCATCCGGCGGGCGCTCCGGCGTACGCGCGGGGCGCCAGGCGCACTCTGTTGTTGAACAGTTGAGCTGTGGAGCCCCCTGAGGGATGGAAACCCCACGAAGTTGGGTAAAAACGCTGTGGCGGCGCCACAGTTCATGATTCCCTCTAAATCACCAACGCAGCCCCTCGGACGCCCTGCAGAAGCCTTCTCCCCGGCTGGGCAGGCGGGGCCCCACCGGCAGACGCGGCCGATCTCCCGGTACCGACCGAGGTGCGCCGGACCACACTCCCTTTTCTCTTTGCGTGCCAGCGGAGCCGATCCATGCTCACGACCCTGAACACCTCCTACACCGATACGCGCGCGGCCGACCTAGCCTGGGCCCTGGGGCGCGAGCCGCTCCCCGCCCTGGCCACGCTCGACCTCGAATTAACCGGCGCGAAGCTCCAGTTGAGACTTCTCGGAGCGTCCCACCAGGTACTTCTCGAGGAGGAGCGGGGAGGCTGTTCGGAGACGGTGGCGTGCATTCCGGGGTCCAGCACGCCCCTGCCGCTCGGCGTCGCCAAGCGGGTCGGTGACTGGGAGTACGAGTTCGCGGCCCGGGTGGAGGTGCTCTCGCCCGGATCGTTCGCGGGCCGCGCCCAGGAGTTGCTGGCCCTTGTCTCCGACCATCCGCACGGCCTCGCCGGCGTCTTCCCCGGCAGCCCGCACGCCTTCACGGCGTTGCTCGCCCAGCGACACGAGGGCCAAGTGCACTGGCGTACCTGGCATGCGTATCCGCAGGACGGCCAACTGGTCGCGACCCGGACGCGGGTGGGCGTACGGGTGCCGGCGGCCCAACTCGGCTAGGCCGTCAAACACCTTGCGTGTCAACGTGCTTCAGATCCACACGTGTGGGTGACGAAGCGTACCGAGCGTGTGACGTAACGTCGCAGAGTGATCGAACCGCAGGCGCCCGCCCCACCCGGCACACCGCCGCCCTGGGGCCCTCCCGTGCGGCTGCCCGTGCGGCCGGCGACCGGCCGGTTCCTCGTCCTCGCGTGCGTCTTCGTCTGCGCGGCCTGCGGACTCGTGTACGAACTCGAACTCGTCGCCCTCGCCTCGTACTTGATCGGCGACTCGGTCACCCAGGCATCCGTCGTCCTGTCCGTCATGGTCTTCGCGATGGGCATCGGCTCCCTCGCCGCGAAACGGCTGCGCTGGCACGCCGCCGCCGGATTCGGCGCCGTGGAGGCGGGGCTCGCGCTCATCGGCGGCTGCAGCGCGATGGCGCTCTACGCGGCCTTCGCCTGGACCGGCGGCTGGGGCGGCATGTGGGCCAACGGCCCCCGCGGCCTCCTCGTCGCCTTCTCCCTCGCCATCGGTCTGCTCATCGGCGCCGAAGTCCCGCTGCTGATGGAACTGATCCAGCGCATCCGGCGCCAGGACGCGGGCGGCGCCGTGGCCGACCTGTTCGCCGCGGACTACGTCGGAGCGCTCGCCGGAGGCCTGGCCTTCCCCTTCCTGCTCCTGCCGTTCCTGGGCCAGCTGACCGGCACCCTGCTCACCGGCACCGTCAACGTCGTCGCGGGCGGTGCCCTGGTGCTCGGGCTGTTCCGCCGCGACCTCACCCGGCGCGCCCGCTGGCTGCTCCTGATCGCCAACGTCACCGTCCTCGGCGTCCTCGCCTCGGCCGCCGTACTCGTCGACGACTTCGAACGCGCCGCCCGGCACGCGGTGTACGGCAAGGACGTACGCGTCGCCCTGCAGACCGACGTCCAGGAAGTCGTCCTCACCGGCGGCACGCACGGCCGCCCGCTCGACCTCTTCCTGGACGGCCGGCTGCGGGTCGGCGGCCGCGACGAGCGCCGCTACCACGAGGCGCTGGTCCATCCCGCGATGTACGGCGCCCACGCGCGCGTGCTGATCCTCGGCGGCGGGGACGGGCTGGCCGCGCGGGAGGTACTGCGCCACCGGGACGTGCGGCGGGTCGACGTCGTCGAGCTCGACGCGGGCCTCGTCCGGCTGGCCCGCCACGACCCCGGGCTGTCGCACCTCAACGGGCACGCGTACGACGACGGACGCGTCCACGTCACCACCGCGGACGCGTTCGGCTGGCTGCGCGGGGCGCCCCGGGCGGCGTACGACGTCGTGATCGCCGATCTGCCCGATCCCGGCATCACCGCCAGCACGAAGCTGTACTCGCAGGAGTTCTACGGCCTGGCCCGGCGTGCCCTGGCGCCCGGCGGTCGCCTTGTCGTGCACGCGGGCCCGGTCTCCGCCCGGCGCCATGTCTTCTGGACGGTGGACGCCACGCTGCGCGCGGCCGGCTTCGCCACGGTCCCCTACCGGGTCCCCGGTCACGACTCCGGCTTCGCCGCGGGCCCCGACCGCTCGGCCGGTACCTCCCGGGCCCCCCACGACTGGGGCTTCATCCTGGCCGCCCCCGGCCCCTCGACCCCTCCCCTCCGCCTGGACCCCCACGGCCCCCGCCTCCGCACACTCACCGCGAGGACCCTCGCGACGGATGCCGAGGAGGCGGCGCGCATGCGGCTCGGGGAATCGGCGGCATCGACGCTGGTGCATCCGCGCTATTGAGCGGGGGCATCCGCGCCATTGAGCGGGGGCGGCAACCCGTGGTGACGGCGGGTGGCAACCCCCGGTGACGGCGGCCCCAACGCCGGGTGACTCACCAGTGCAGGGGAGGGTACGTACCGCCCCCTGCTGGGTAGGCTTCGCCGACATGGAGCACGAGGTCTTCGTTCCGGTCCCGGTCGAGCGGCTGCGCGAGGCGCTCGCCGACCCCGCGCGGGTCGCCCGGGCGGTTCCCGGGTTCCAGCAGGACGCCGGTGCCGAGCCGGTCGCGGGCAGGCTGAAGGTGCGCGTCGGCAGCCACTCCGTCACCTACCGGGGATCGGCCCGGGTCACCGCCCGGGACGACGGCTCGTACGCCGTCGAGGGCGAGGCCACCGAGGCCCGCGGTACCGGCTCCGTCAAACTCGCCCTCACCCTCCGCCTCCGGGACACGGACGGCGGCACCACCGTCACCGTCGAGGGCACGGCCTCCGCGGACGGCCGCGTCGCGGAACTGCCGACGGCGTCGGTGACTTCGGCGGCGACCCGCCTGCTGAACCGTTTCGTGGAGGGGCTGGCCCAGCCCGAACCCAAGCCGGAGCCCGAGTCCCTGCCTGAAGCAGAGGCCGGCCCCGAACCGGAGTCCGGCCCCGAACCCGACGCCCAAGCCTCCGTCTTCGACACCGAGATCCCCCCGCCCTCCCTGGACCGGGGTGCCGACGAGAACCTCCACGACGGCCCCTCCGACGACTTCGCGGAGTCGCCCGAGCCGCCCGCCGAGGCGGCCCACGCACGGCGCACGATGATCGGCCGCAGCGCCGAGGAGGTCGACCACGCCCCGCCGCGCGGCCGTTACGCCCCCGTACCGGCCCCGCAGACCGTCGCCGCGAGCAGCACGCTGCGCTGGGCGGTCCCCGCCGCGGCACTCGTCGTGGCGGGGGCGATCGTTCTGGGCCGGGCCCTGCGCAGACGCCGCTGACCCCTGATCGCCCCAGTAGGGTCGTCCCGTGAGTAACAAAGACATCACGCTGACCGCGGGCGACGCGGACGTGACCGTGCAGCCCGGCAACGGCGGCCGTATCGGAGGGCTCCGGGTCGGCGGCGTCGAACTGCTCCGGCAGGGCGACCGCTTCGGCTGCTTCCCGATGGTCCCCTGGTGCGGCCGGATCAGGGACGGCCGCTTCCTGGACGGCGCCACCGTCCACCAGATGCCGCTCAACTCCCCGCCCCACGCCATCCACGGCACGGCCCGCGACGGCGCCTGGCGCACCGCCCGCTCCTCCGCCGACGAGGCGGTCATCACGTACGACCTGGTCGACCCCTGGCCCTACCCCGGCCGCGTCACCCAGGTGGTCGCCCTCACCGAGGACAGCCTGACGCTGACCATGTCCGTGGAGACGTACGACTCCTCCTTCCCGGCGCAGATCGGCTGGCACCCGTGGTTCAACCGGAACCTCGGCGGCGAGGACGCGCGGCTCGACTTCAGCCCCGCCTGGCAGGAGGAGCGCGGCGACGACCATCTGCCCACCGGCAACCGCATCGACCCGAAGCCCGGCCCCTGGGACGACTGCTTCGGCATGCCCGGCGGCGTCGACGTCACGCTCACCTGGCCCGGGCAGCTGGAGCTGAAGGTCACCAGCCGCGAGCAGTGGGTCGTCGTCTACGACGAGCAGGAGGCGGCCGTGTGCGTGGAGCCCCAGACGGGCCCGCCGAACGGGCTGAACACCCGGCCGCGCCTGGTCACACCGCTGGAGCCGCTGGAGGCCACGACCACCTGGACGTGGCGCCGCCTCTAAGCTGGTCGGCATGACGGACGTACGCGGCGCGCTGCTGCAGCAGATCAAGGACAAGGCCGTGGTGCACGGCAAGGTGACCCTGTCGTCGGGCAAGGAAGCCGACTACTACATCGACCTTCGCCGGATCACGCTGGACGGCGAGGCCGCGCCGCTGGTCGGTCAGGTCATGCTCGACCTGACCGCCGAGCTGGACTTCGAGGCGGTCGGCGGGCTGACGCTGGGCGCCGACCCCGTCGCCACCGCGATGCTGCACGCGTCCGCCGCGCGCGGGAAGGTGCTCGACGCGTTCGTCGTGCGCAAGGCGGGCAAGGCGCACGGCCTGCAGCGCCGGATCGAGGGGGCGGAGGTCAAGGGCCGCCGCGTCCTCGCCGTCGAGGACACCTCCACCACCGGCGGCTCCGTGCTGACCGCCGTCGAGGCGCTGCGCGAGGCCGGTGCCGAGGTCGTCGCCGTCGCCACGATCGTGGACCGGGCGACCGGGGCCGCCGAGGCGATCGCCGAACAGGCCGGGGTGCCCTACGTGTTCGCCTACTCGAAGGACGACCTGGGCCTCGACTGACGCGCGAGGTTGACGCACCGGCTTGACCCGGGGGTGACCACTCCTTGACCAGGGGCATTGAGCATCGGCTCATCTCTGGAAAGATGGGGCCGACGATGACGTCACCCCCAAGGTCTAGGTCAGGGCCGTAAGCACGCAGAACGCCGACCCGCACACTCAAGGAGCGGACAGATGCCCATCGCAACCCCCGAGGTCTACAACGAGATGCTCGACCGGGCGAAGGCAGGCAAGTTCGCCTACCCGGCCATCAACGTCACCTCGACCCAGACCCTGCACGCGGCACTGCGCGGCTTCGCGGAGGCGGAGAGCGACGGCATCGTCCAGATCTCCACGGGTGGCGCCGAGTTCCTGGGCGGCCAGTACAGCAAGGACATGGTGACCGGCGCGGTCGCCCTGGCCGAGTTCGCGCACATCGTCGCGGAGAAGTACCCGGTCAACGTGGCCCTGCACACGGACCACTGCCCGAAGGACAAGCTCGACGGGTACGTACGTCCGCTGATCGCGATCTCCGAGGAGCGCGTCAAGAACGGCCAGAACCCGCTGTTCCAGTCGCACATGTGGGACGGCTCGGCCGAGACCCTCGCCGACAACCTCGCCATCGCGCAGGAGCTCCTGGAGCGCACCCGCGCCGCGCGGATCATCCTCGAGGTGGAGATCACCCCGACCGGTGGCGAGGAGGACGGCGTCTCGCACGAGATCAACGACTCCCTCTACACCACCGTCGACGACGCCATCCGCACCGCCGAGGCGCTCGGCCTGGGCGACAAGGGCCGTTACCTGCTGGCCGCGTCCTTCGGCAACGTGCACGGTGTGTACAAGCCGGGCAACGTCGTGCTCCGCCCCGACCTGCTGAAGCAGCTGAGCGAGGGCGTCGCCGCCAAGTTCGGCAAGCCGGCCGGCTCGCAGCCGTTCGACTTCGTCTTCCACGGCGGCTCCGGCTCCACGCCGGAGGAGATCGCGACCGCGCTGGAGAACGGCGTCGTGAAGATGAACATCGACACGGACACGCAGTACGCGTTCACGCGCCCCGTGGCCGCCCACATGTTCCAGAACTACGACGGCGTCCTGAAGGTCGACGGCGAGGTCGGAAACAAGAAGACCTACGACCCGCGCACCTGGGGCAAGGCCGCCGAGGGCTCGATGGCCCAGCGCGTCGTCCAGGCCACGCAGGACCTGCGGTCGGCCGGCACGAAGATCAAGTAACTCGGCCGGCACGAAGATCGAGTAACTCGGTCGGCACGAAGATCGAGTAACCGTTCGCGGTACCTCCCGGTGGGCCCGGCGTCTGTCTACGGCGCCGGGCTCGCTGTATACCTGGGGGCATGCCCGACGTCCGGCTGGCCTCGTCCCAGGGCAGATGGATCCTGCTCACCACGGTGCTCGGCTCCAGCATGGCCATGGTGGACTCAACCGTCGTCAACGTGGCCCTGCCGCGCATCGGCGAGGACCTCGACGCGAGCCTGGCCGCGCTCCAGTGGACGGTCAACGCGTACATGGTGACGTTGGCGGGCCTGATCCTCCTGGGCGGCTCGCTCGGCGACCGCTACGGCCGCCGGAAGATCTTCGTGCTGGGCGTGGTCTGGTTCGCCACGGCGTCCCTGCTGTGCGGGCTCGCCCCGAACGCCACCGTCCTGATCGCCGCCCGCGCCCTCCAGGGCATCGGCGGTGCCCTCCTCACACCGGGCTCCCTCGCCCTGATCCAGGCCTCCTTCCACCCGGACGACCGGGCCAAGGCCGTCGGCCTGTGGTCGGGCTTCGGGGGCGTCGGCGCGGCCGTGGGCCCGTTCCTGGGCGGCTGGCTGGTGGACGGCCCCGGCTGGCGCTGGGTGTTCCTGCTGAACGTCCCGCTGGCCCTCGTGTGCGCCCCCATCGCCGTACGGCACGTGCCCGAGTCGTCCGACGGAGGCGGCCACGGCCGCTTCGACGTCCTCGGCGCGACCCTGGGCGCCCTGGCGCTGGCCCTGGTGACCTACGCGCTGATCGAGGCGCCGGGCGGGTCGATCGTCGTCACGGTCACCGCCGTGGCGGGCGTGGCGGCCGCAGTGGCCTTCGTATACGTCGAGAAGCACAGTCCCGACCCAATGATGCCGCTCGGCATTTTCTCGTCGCGCCAGTTCACGGCAGTCAACCTGGTCACCCTGTGCGTGTACGCGGCCTTCAGCGGCTTCTTCTTCCTCACCGCGCTCCAGCTCCAGGTCGTGGCCGGGTACTCGGCCCTGCAGGCCGGTACGGCACTGCTGCCGACCACGGTCCTGATGCTGCTGTTCTCGGCCCGCTCCGGCGCCCTGGCCGACCGCATCGGCCCCCGCATCCCGCTCACCGTAGGCCCGCTGGTGTGCGCCGTCGCGATGCTGCTGATGCTGCGGGTGGGCAAGGACGCGAACTATCTGACCGACGTGCTTCCGGCTCTGCTGGTCATGGGCACCGGCATGGTCACCCTGGTCGCCCCGCTGACCGCCACCGTCCTCGCCTCCGTGGACGCCTCGCGGGCGGGCCTGGCCAGCGGCATCAACAACGCGGCGGCCCGCGCGGCCGGCCTGATCGCGGTGGCCGCGCTGCCCCTGCTGACCGGGATGGGCCCGGAGGCGTACCGCTCGGCTGACGCCTTCGAGACGTCGTTCCGCAGGGCGATGCCGATCTGCGCGGCGGTACTGGTCGCCGGGGCGATCCTGGCCTTCACCCTGGTACGCCGCCCACCCCCGGACTGCCGCCACCCCGAATGCCGAACCCACGGCTGCGTGACGGCACCCCCACTGGAACGGGGCCCGACGCCATCCGGCCGGCTCAGCAAGTGAGGAGGGGTGTGCGGGGTGGGGTGTGCGGTGTGCGGTGCGGTGTGCTGTGCGCTGTCTGAGGCCGCTTGTCCGAGGGACGAGGAGAACCATCCTGACCCCCGCTCGGCCATATCCAGCCCGGGTGGCGTTTTGAGGACGAGGTGTGCCGTCCCGATCCCCACCCACCCACTGGGGGCGGCGTAGCTCGGCCGCACTTGGTCCGTGCGGCGTTTGGGGACGAGACGTGCCGTCCCGATCCCCCACCCACCCGCAGGGGACGGCATGGCCTGGCCAAATCCAGCCCCGTCCGGCGTTCGAGGACGAGGTGTGCCGTCCCGGTCCCCCACCCACCCACTGGGGGCGGCGTAGCTCGGTCGCACTTGGTCCGTGCGGCGTTTGGGGACGAGACGTGCCGTCCCGATCCGCCACCCACCCGCAGGGGACGGCATGGCCTGGCCAAATCCAGCCCCGTCCGGCGTTCGAGGACGAGGTGTGCCGTCCCGGTCCCCCACCCACAGGGGGCGGCGTAGCTCGGTCGCACTTGGTCCGTGCGGCGTTTGGGGACGAGACGTGCCGTCCCGATCCCCCACCCACCCGTGGGGGGCGGCATAGCTCGGTCGCACTTGGTCCGTGCGGTGCTTGGGGACGAGACGTGCCATCCCAAACCTCCACCCACCCGCAGGCAACGCCATAGCCCGGCCAAATCCAGCCCGTCCGGCGTTTGAGGACGAGGCCGTTCAGGCCGATGGCGGGGTTTGGGGGCGCAGCCCCCAGGAAGTGGGCGGCACCCGCCGCTCCCACCTGCCAGCCCCCGGAGGGATCCCGCAGACTTGGGGTATGAGCATTCACGAGAACCTCCTCGGCGGCCCGCCCCCCACCCACCTCCCCGACGACCCGGAGCCCCGCGAGCTGCTCGCGCAGGGCACCGCGCCGGCGGACGTCGCCGCGAAGTACCCGACCTCCTCGCTCGCCTGGGCCCAGCTGGCCGACGACGCGTTCGAGCGGGGCTCGGTCGTCGAGTCGTACGCCTACGCCCGTACGGGCTACCACCGCGGCCTGGACGCGCTGCGCCGCAACGGCTGGAAGGGCCACGGCCCCGTCCCCTGGGAGCACGAGCCGAACCGCGGCTTCCTGCGCGCCCTGCACGCCCTCGCCCGCGCCGCGCAGTCGATCGGCGAGCAGGAGGAGTACGAGCGCTGCACGCAGTTCCTGAAGGACTCCTCGCCGACGGCGGCCCAGACCTTGGGCTGATCGGCACATACGGTGTGGCCCGTCTGGCACTGGACGGGCCTTGCCGTAACCGGGGGGATTACAGAGGATGCCGGTGGGGACCGGGGCCCCCGTGCCGGAATCGGCAGGGGCGGACCGCTACCCGGAGTAACACAGGAGACAGCGATGTCCCAACAGGCTCACCAGTCCCCCGAGACTCAGGAGCCCGAGACCCCGCATCTCGACTTCGCAGGCACGACGCCGTACGAGGACTACGTCAAGGCGGACGTGCTCACCCACCTCCAGCACACCCTCTCCGACGATCCCGGAGAGATGGTCTTCCTGGTCACGACCCAGGTGATGGAGCTGTGGTTCACGGTCATCGTCCACGAGTGGGAGACCGCGGCCGAGGCGCTGCGCAAGGACCGGGTCCCCGTCGCGATCGACGCGCTGAAGCGTTCCGTACGGGAGCTGGAGGCGCTGAACGCCTCCTGGAAGCCGCTCGGCCAGCTCACCCCGGCCCAGTTCAACTCGTACCGCTCCGCCCTCGGCGAGGGCTCCGGCTTCCAGTCGGCGATGTACCGCCGTATGGAGTTCCTGCTCGGCGAGAAGTCCGCGTCGATGCTCGTCCCGCACCGGGGCGCGCCTCGCGTCCACGCCGAGCTGGAGAAGGCGCTGCACGAGCCGAGCCTCTACGACGAGGTGGTACGGCTCCTCGCGCGCCGCGGCCACGCGATCCCCGCCTCCGTCCTGCACCGTGACGCATCGCAGCGCCACGAGCCCTCGGAGGCCGTCGAGGCAGCCTGGACCGCTGTGTACTCCGGCGACCCGGACGACGAACTCGCCCGCCTGGGCGAGGCGTTGACCGACGTCGGCGAGCTCGTCTGGCGCTGGCGCAACGACCACCTGGTCGCCACCCGCCGCGCGATGGGCGCGAAGCCCGGCACCGGCGGCTCGGCAGGCGTGGCCTGGCTGGAGAAGCGCGCGCAGAAGAACGTGTTCCCGGAGCTGTGGACGGCGAGGTCCCATGTCTGACCTCGTCGCACGCGCGGAGAAGATCGCACGCGCGGAGAAGCTGGACGCCGAGGACGAACTCGCGCACCAGCGGGAGCGGTTCGTCCTGGACGACGTTGTCTACCTGGACGGCAACTCCCTCGGCGCGCTCCCCGCGAACGTCCCCGGCCGGGTCGAGGATGTCGTCCGCCGCCAGTGGGGCGAACTGCGCATCCGCTCCTGGGACGAGAGCGGCTGGTGGACCGCGCCCGAGCGGATCGGCGACCGCATCGCCCCGCTGGTCGGTGCGGCGCCGGGGCAGATCGTCGTCGGCGACTCCACAAGCGTCAACGTTTTCAAGGCACTTGTGGCCGCCGTACGAATGGCGGGCGAGGACCGGGACGAGATCCTGGTCGACGCCACGACCTTCCCCACCGACGGGTACATCGCCGAGTCGGCCGCCCGGCTGACCGGCCGTACGCTGCGACCGGTGACCCCGGCGGAGGTGCCGGGCGCGCTGTCCGGCCGTACGGCCGCGGTGCTGCTCAACCACGTCGACTACCGCACCGGGCGCCTGCACGACCTGCCCTCGCTCACGTCGGCGATCCACGCGGCGGGCGCGATCGCGGTCTGGGACCTGTGCCACAGCGCGGGCGCGCTGCCGGTGGGCCTGGACGAGCACGGCGTGGACCTGGCGGTCGGCTGCACCTACAAGTACCTGAACGGCGGACCGGGTTCACCGGCGTACCTGTATGTGCGCAGCACACTGCAGGACCGCTTCGACTCGCCCCTGCCCGGCTGGAACTCCCACGCCGACCCCTTCGGCATGCGCACGGACTACACGCCCGCGCCGGGTGCCCTGCGCGGCCGCGTCGGCACGCCGGACATCCTCTCCATGCTCGCCCTGGAGGCCGCGCTGGAGGTCTGGGACGAGGTCTCCGTGCAGGCGGTGCGCGCCAAGTCCCTCGCCCTGACGGACTTCTTCCTGGAGTGCGTGGCGTCGTACGTCCCGCAGGGCGTCGTCGAGTCGCTGACCCCGTCGGCCCACGAGGAGCGCGGCAGCCAGGTCGCGCTGCGCTGCGGGAACGCCGGGGACGTGATGAAGCGGTTGATCGAGCGGGGTGTGGTCGGGGACTTCCGCCATCCCGACGTCCTCCGCTTCGGCTTCACACCGCTGTACGTCGGGTTCGGGGACGTGGAGCGGGCGGCCCGGGTGCTGGGTGAGGTGCTCGGGGAGTTGCCCCGGTAGATGCTCGGACAGCTGTCCCGGTAGGTGCACCGGTGGCTGTCCCGGCAGGTGTTCCCCTGGCCGCCGGAATCCACTGCCCGGCCCGTGCGCACGCGGGCCGGGCAGTGGTGCGCCAGGGGAGGAGAACCGTTTAATCTCACCCAGCGTGACATCCCCGTGTCCCCGCACGTCATCGGCCTGATACCGTCCCCGCCAACGGCCGATTTCCCACCTGGTCCGCCAAACCCGTTACACCGCTGAGAGGTTGGAGCATGCCGGACGACGCCGCCGCAGCCCGCGCCGCCGCCGAAGAGGAGTCGGCCTTCTCGCACCCGCCGGTCGACCCCGACGTCACAGCGACGTACGGCGACCATCCCGACCAGGTGATCGACTTCTACGTCCCGCGCGGCTCCGAGCCCTCGGAACCGGGCTCCCTCGCCCCTCTGGTCGTGGTTCTGCACGGTGGAGCCTGGCGCGCACCGTACGACCGACGCCACATCACCCCCTTCGCCGACTACCTGGCCCGCCGCGGCTTCGCCGTGGCCAACGTCGAGTACCGCCGCGGCAGCGCGATCCCGGCCCAGGGAGGCGACGGCCCGGTCGCCGGCCGCTGGCCGGACACCTTCGACGACGTCGCCGCCGCGCTGGACGCCCTGCCCGCGCTCGTCCACGAGCTGCTTCCGCAGGCCGACCCGCGCCGCACGGTGCTCACCGGCCACTCGGCGGGCGGTCAGCTGGCGCTGTGGGCGGCGGCCCGGCACGTCCTGCCCGCCGACGCCCCCTGGCGCACGGACCGGCCCACCCCCCTGCGCGGTGTGGTCGCCCTGGCACCCATCGCGGACTTCGCGGTCGCGGAGAAGCTCGACGTGTGCGGCAACGCGGCCCTCCAACTCCTGGGCGGGCAGGAGAAGTTCGCGGAACGCCAGCCGTACGCGGACCCGGCCCTCCTGCTGCCCACCGGGATCGCGACCACGCTCGTCCAGGGCCGGACGGATGTGGTCGTGCCGCAGGCGGTGGCCGAGTCGTACGCGGAGGCGGCGGCCAAGGCCGGGGAGGTCGTGGGGCTGACGCTCCTGGAGGACGTCGGGCACTTCCCGCTGATCGATCCCGCGGCGGACGCGTGTGCGGTGGTGGCGGAGGAGATTGCGCAGTTGGCCTGGTGACAGCGCCTGTGCCGGCGCCCCCGAGGAGGCGACCCGGTCATACCCGTAGTACCTGAGAGCTACGCAGGAGAAGAGTTCCCTGGCGGGACGCGAACGACGAGTCCCGATCCGTAATTTCCCATCCAGACGAGCCCGACGGCCGGGCGGGGGACTGGAGGGGACGGAGCCATGGGGCAGGTGACGGGGGCTGCGGGGGAGCGAACCGCGGGCGAACGATCCGCAGGCGAACGATCCGCAGGCGAACGAACCGGCAAGAGGAGCCGAGGCTCCGGAGCGACGCGCCCCGCCGCTCAGCGGTGGCGCCGAGCCCTCCTCGCCGCGCTCATCACCGCCGCCGTCGTGGTCCCCCTCTCAGCCGCCGCCCGGCCGGAGGTCCCCGCCCCGGCCCCGGCCGTCCTCGCCCCGCCGACGGCGGCCACGCTGGGGGAGGCGTACGCAGCCAACCGTGCCAACGCCACCGAAGCCGCCGCCATGGCGGCCGCGCACAGCGACCGTCACCGTGCCGCCGCGGACCGCGCGCTGGCCGCCCCCTCCCGCCAGTTGCTCGTCTTCGACGGCCGCGGCTCCGGCCGGGCCACGGAGGTGCTCGGGGACCTGGCCCGGGCCGACCGCATCGCGATCCTGGTCCCCGGCTCCGACACCTCCATAGACACCTACGACCGCTTCCACAGAGCCGCGGCCGCCCTGTACACCGAACTCACCCGCCGCGCGCCCGCCGACAGCCGGGCGGCCGTCGTGGCCTGGCTCGGCTACGACACCCCGGGCGCGATCAGCACCACGGTCACCACCACGAGCCGCGCCGAGCAAGCCGCGCCCCAACTGCGCGCGTTCATACGGCAGCTGCGCGCGGTCGTGGGCGAGGAGCCGCACGTGTCCGCCGTGTGCCACTCCTACGGCTCGGTCGTGTGCGGCCGTGCCGCCGCCGGCCTGGACATCGACGACCTCGTCCTCGTCGGCAGCCCCGGCACCGGCGCCGACTTTGCCGCCGCGCTGCACACGCCGGCCCGGGTCTGGGCGGCCCGCGGTTCCGACGACTGGGTGGCGGATGTGCCGCACGTCAGCGCCGAACTGTTCGACACCACCATCGGCTTCGGCACCGACCCGGTCTCCCCGGCCTTCGGAGCCCGCGTCTTCGACGCCGCCGACGCCGGTCACAGCGGCTACTTCACTCCGGGCTCGACCGTCCTCGCCAACCTGGCCCGGATCACCCTCGGCGAGACCTCGGAGGTGACCCGTGCGTGAGCCGACCCTGCGCCGCGCGCTGACCGTGATGCCGAACGGGATACGGCAGGGCGCCCGTCGTGTGGACAGCGCCACGCCCGCCTCCCGGGACCGTGCCGTCGACGCCCTGCGCGCGTTCGCGATCCTCGGTGTCGTCCTCGGCCACTGGCTGGTCACGGCCCTGGTCGCGGACGACGGCTCGCTGCACGCGGCGAGTCCGTTGCGGCACATGCCCTGGCTGGCGCCCGTCTCCTGGGCCTTCCAGACCCTTGCCGTCTTCTTCCTGGTGGGCGGCCATGTGGCGACCCGCGGCTACGCCTTTGCCCGGGCCCGCGGAACGACCTACGGCGAGTGGCTGCGCGGCCGCCTGTCCCGGCTGTTCCGGCCGGTGGCCGCGCTGCTGACCCTGTGGGCGGTGGCGGCCGCGGGCCTGCTCGTCTCGGGTGCCCGGTTCGAAACGATCCACACGCTCGTCAAACTGGCCCTGTCCCCGCTGTGGTTCCTGCTGGTCTTCGCGGCCCTGACGGCGGCGACCCCGCTGGTGACCCGGCTCAACCCGCTGTGGCCCCTGGCCGTCGTCATCCACGTGGACCTCCTCCGATTCGGGCTGGGCGGCGTCCCGTCCTGGCTCGGCTGGGTGAACGTGGCCGCGGGCTGGCTGGTGCCCTACACCCTGGGCGCGGCCTGGACCCGCGGCGAGCTGGAGGGCCGCAGGGCGGGCTGGGTCCTGTTCGCGGGCGGTACGGCGGCCACCGCGGTGCTGGTCGCGTGGGCGGGTTATCCGGCGTCGATGGTCGGCGTCCCCGGTACGGCGATCTCGAATCTCAACCCCCCGACGCTGGCGGCGGTCACCTTCGGGCTGGCCCAGTGCGGGCTGGCCCTGCTGCTCCGCGACCGGCTGCGCCGCGCGATGGCCCGCCCGGTGGCCTGGGCCGCGGTGGCGCTGGTCAACCTCTCCGCGATGACGATCTTCCTCTGGCATCAGACGGCGCTCATGGCCACGACGGCCGTGACCCGCCCGGCCGGCCCGCTGCCCGGCCTGCACACCGTGCCCGACCAACTGACCTGGGTGGCGGCCCGGCTGGCCTGCCTCCCCCTGTTCGCCCTGGCCCTGACCCTGTGCTGGACGGCCTTCCGCTCCTGCGAACAGGGCCCGCGCCGCCCGCGGAACCGCCCTTCCCGGGTGATCCGCCGCCACTTCCACTCCCACTCCCACGCGCACCGAACGGAACCGAAGAAGTCCCACCATGCCTAGGGTTGAGGAGATGACCCCCACGGACCCGGCGGCCGGAGACGGCGAGACGCCACCCCACGCGGCCGAAGGCCCGGAGCCCACCCCCGAACCGACCCCCACCCCCGAACCCGCACCCCAACCCACCCCCGAAGCCGCCCCCGAACCCGCGCGCGAAACGCTCCTCAACCGCCTGCGCGCCCGAACACGCCGCTGGCTCCGCATCCTGAAGTACCTGATCGCCACATGGATCGCCCTGGGCATCACCCTGGCCGGCGGCGACGAACTCGCCACGTCCTACGGGTTCGACACGGCAGACGGCCTCCTGGCCGGCTTCGCCCAGGGCCTGGCCGTCGTGCTGGCCCTGTCGCGCCCGGTCCCTGCCTGGGGCATCTCCCTCGGCGCGATGGTCGCCACGGCCACGGCGGCCCGCCCCGTCCTGGCCGACGCGCCGCAGCCCGGCCCCGACTGGCCCTGGGCGACCCCCCAAGTCCTGGCCCACGCCTTCGTGTTCTTCCTTCTCGCCCTACGGCTCCCGATCCGCAGGGCGATCGCCGCACTGGCGGTGTCCGGTGTGGCGACCTTCGTCATCGAAGGTGTCATCGGCGGGGCGGGATACACCGCGACCGGCCTGGTCGCGGTCGCCGTCTTCTCCGTGGCCGTCCTGGTGGGCACCGCCCTGCGCGCCCGCAGCGAGGCCCGCACCCAGCTGGTCGAGCAGGAGACGATCACCGCGGAGGAACGGGCGCGCCGCACGCTGCTGGAGGAGCGCAGCCGTATCGCGCGCGAGCTGCACGACGTGGTCGCGCACCACATGTCGGTGATCTCCATCCAGGCCCAGGTGGCCCCGCATCTGGTGGACAACCCCTCCGAGGAGCTGAAGGAGAACCTGGCCGGCATCCGCCAGAACGCCCTGGAAGCACTCACCGAACTGCGCCGGGTACTGGGCGTCCTGCGCTCCGAGAACCCGGACGAACCGGCCCCGGACTCCCCGCAGCCCACCCTCGACCGGCTCGACGCGCTCATCGAGAACACCCGGGCCGCCGGCCTGGACGTGGTCACCGACATCCGCGGCGAACCCCACCCCTACCCGCCCGGCGTGGAGCTGTCCGCGTACCGGATCGTCCAGGAGGCCCTCAGCAACGCCCTGCGCCACGCGCCGGGTTCCAAGGTCCGGGTGGAGGTCAGCCACTTCTCCGAGGGCGTCCATCTGGGAGTCATCAACTCCCGCCCCGGCCGGCCGGTTCCCCCTTCCCCGGGCACGGGCCACGGCCTGCTGGGCATGAGAGAACGCGCGACGATGCTGGGCGGCCATGTCACGGCGACCCCCACCCTGCACGGCGGATTCATGGTGACGGCTTTCCTCCCCAAGGACGCACGCGTGGACCGGCCCCCCACGGACCCGGATCCAGCGGCCGCCGGCGGCGAGATCCTCCTCCAGGGGGCACCCGCAATCCCCCTACAGGGGGCACCCGCAATCCCCCTACAGGGGTCACCCGCACCCGCAATCGAAAGCCACGCACCCGTCCCCGACGAAGGAGCCCAGACCCCATGACACCCGTCGGCCCAGGCCCCATCCGCGTACTGATCGCCGACGACCAGCAAATGGTCCGCCAGGGCTTCACGGTCCTGCTCAACACCCAGCCCGACATCGATGTGATCGGCCAGGCGGTGGACGGCAGGGATGCCCTCACCAAGGTCGCCGAACTGACCCCGGACGTGGTCCTGATGGACATCCGCATGCCCGAAATGAGCGGCATCGAGGCGACCCGCCGCATCACCACCGACGACCCCGCCGTCAAGGTCCTGGTCCTGACCACCTTCGACCTGGACGAGTACGTCTACGAGGCGCTGCGTGCCGGTGCCTCCGGCTTCCTCCTCAAGGACGCCTCCGCGGACCAACTCGCCGAGGCGGTCAGAGTGGTGGCCGCCGGAGACGCCCTGCTCGCGCCCGGGATCACCCGCCGTCTGATCGCCGAGTTCTCCCGACTGGACGGCCCACGTCGCGCCCCGCTGAAGCAACGCGTCGGCGACCTGACCGAGCGCGAGACGGAAGTGCTGGCCCTGATCGCCCAGGGGCTGTCGAACGCGGAGATCGCCGACCGGCTGGTGGTGGCCGAGCAGACCGTGAAGACCCACGTCGGCCGCATCCTGGTGAAACTGGGCCTGCGCGACCGCACTCAGGCGGCGGTGTTCGCCTACGAGTCGGGTCTGGTCCGCCCCGGGGCCCGCTGAAACCAGCCCGGGCCTGCCCCGCGTAGTACCTGAGACGGATTCCCAAGGACCCTCTCAGAGGTGACGACCGCGACCCCGGCCGCCGCATACCGTTTTCATCGTGACCGAGACGACGCACATGCAGACGACACCGCCGGGCGCAGCCGCCAGGCCGCGCAGCCCGGAGTTCCGGCTCGTCGCGGACGCCCTGCGGGGGCTGCGGCAGGACCTGTTCCACGACGCGTTCGCGTATGTCCCGCTGCCCCGGATGCGTGTCGACGGCCGGCTGACCCGCCGTCTCACCGGTCACGCCCGGGACTACGCGGCCTGGAGAGCGCACATGCTGGTGGCCGCCGCAGGCGCGCTGGCGATGCTCATCGGGTTCTCGGGCAGTGGTACCGGCGGCGGAGCGGCCGTGCTGTGCGGTCTCCTCGCACTGCTTCCGGTCCTGCTGACCCTGGCCCGTCCGGTGGGAGCCTTCTGGCTGTCCCTGGCGGCGACGGCGGCCGCCTCGATCGTGGGCTCGTCCTGGATGGACTGGCCGTGGCTGCCGGGCAGCTTCCTCGCCCATCTCGTGGTGCTCACGGTGGTGGCGATACGGACCCGCCCGCGTACGGCGGCCTGGATGTGGGTGCTGACCGCGGGCTACGGCTTCGTGGTCGAGGCCACCCTGGGCGGGGGCCGGCTCAACACCAACGCCGGTCCGATGCTCGTGCTCTCGGCGATAATCCTGCTGGCCGTCACGGTCTGGCACATACGCCGGGACGCCGTGCAGGAGGTGACCGCCCAGCAGACGGTGACCGCGCACGAGCGCTCCCGCCGCACGCTGCTGGAGGAGCGCACCACGATCGCCCGCGAACTGCACGATGTGGTGGCCCACCACATGTCGGTGGTCGCCATCCAGGCGGAGGCGGCGCCGTACCGGGTGGAGAACCCGCCGCCGGAGCTGGAGAAGGCCTTCGCCACGATCCGGGAGAACGCGGTCGCGGCGCTGACCGAGCTCCGCCGTGTCCTGGGCGTGGTCCGCGCCGAGGACTACGAGGCACCGGACGCCCCCCAGCCCACCCTCGCGGACCTGGACTCCCTGCTCGACAATGTGCGGGAGGCCGGGCTCGGGGTGGAGAAGACGGTGACCGGCGCGGTGCGCGAACTCCCGCAGGGCGTCGAGCTGTCGGCGTACCGGATCGTGCAGGAGGCACTGAGCAACTCGCTGCGGCACGCGCCGGGGGCGAGCGCGCGGGTCGAGATCGGGTATGTCCTCGGCGGGCTCGGTCTGCGCATAGTCAACGGCCCGCCGCCCGCGCCGGACCTGGTGAAGCCGTCACCGGGCGCCGGACACGGGATCACCGGGATGCGGGAGCGTGTCTCCATGCTGAACGGCGAGATGACGGCAGGGCCGGCCGAGGACGGGGGCTATGAGGTGACGGTGTTCCTGCCGGTCGCCCTGGAATTCGACCGGGACGGCCGCGGAGACGACCGACGCGACGGGCACGACCACAGGAACGGTGCATGACGACTCGTACGATCCGTGTACTGATCGCGGACGACCAGATGATGGTGCGTGAGGGCTTCTCGGTCCTGCTGAACGCGATGCCGGACATCGAGGTCGTCGGCGAGGCCGTCAACGGCCGCGAGGCCGTCGAGCGGGTGCGGGAACTCGCCCCGGACGTCGTGCTGATGGACATCCGGATGCCCGAGCTGAACGGCATCGAGGCGACGCGGGAGATCGTCGCTGCGGACGGCACGGCGAAGGTGCTGGTGCTGACCACGTTCGACCTCGACGAGTATGTGTACCAGGCACTGCGGGCGGGGGCCTCCGGGTTCCTGCTGAAGGACGCCTCGGCCCGCCAGCTCGCCGACGGGGTGCGTGTGGTGGCCTCCGGTGAGGCGCTGCTGGCCCCCACGGTCACCAAGCGGCTGATCACGGAGTTCTCCCGGCTGTTCGAGGCACCGCGGCCGGCCCCCACCGGACAGTTGGCGTACGGGGACCTGACCGAGCGGGAGACGGAGGTGCTGGTCCTGATAGCCCAGGGCCTGTCCAACGCGGAGATAGCCGAGCGGCTGGTGGTCGCCGAGTCCACGATCAAGACCCATGTCAGCCGCATCCTGGTGAAGCTGGGCCTGCGCGACCGTACCCAGGCGGCGGTGTTCGCCTATGAGGCGAGACTGGTCACGCCGGGGTGAGAGACCCCTGGTCACGGAGGGAGGAACCGGGCTAGCGTCCGTCCATGGCAGCTGTTTCCGATCTCGCCTTCGACCCCTGGGACCCGGCGTTCCTCGCCGATCCGTACCCGGCCTATGCCGAGCTGCGGGCGAGGGGCCGCGTGCTCTACTACGAACCGACCGACCAGTGGCTGGTCCCGCACCACGCGGACGTCTCGGCGCTGTTGCGGGACCGCCGCCTCGGCCGTACGTATCAGCACCGGTTCTCGCACGAGGACTTCGGCCGCACGGCGCCCCCGCCGGAGCACGAGCCGTTCCACGTCCTGAACGACCATGGGATGCTCGACCTCGAACCGCCGGACCACACCCGTATCCGGCGCCTGGTGTCGAAGGCGTTCACCCCGCGCACGGTGGAGCGGCTCAAGCCGTACGTCGGCGAGCTGGCCGGGGAACTGGTGTCGGCCCTCGTGGCGGCCGGCGGCGGCGATCTGCTGAAGGACGTCGCGGAGCCGCTTCCGGTCGCGGTGATCGCGGAGATGCTGGGCATCCCCGAGTCGGACCGCGCCCAGCTGCGCCCCTGGTCGGCGGACATCTGCGGGATGTACGAGCTGAATCCCTCCGAGGACACGGCGGCGAAGGCGGTCCGGGCTTCGGTGGAGTTCTCGGACTACCTCCGGGAGCTGATCGCGGCGCGCCGCAAGGAGCCCGGCGAGGACTTGGTCTCGGGCCTGATCGCGGCGCACGACGAGGGCGACCGGCTGACCGAGCAGGAGATGATCTCCACGGCGGTCCTGCTCCTCAACGCGGGCCACGAGGCCACGGTGAACGCGACGGTGAACGGCTGGTGGGCCCTGTTCCGCAACCCGGCTCAGCTGGCCGCCCTGCGCGCGGACCACTCCCTGGTCCCCTCGGCCATCGAGGAGCTGATGCGCTACGACACCCCGCTCCAGCTCTTCGAGCGCTGGGTGCTGGACGAGATCGAGATCGACGGCACGACGATCCCGAGGGGCGCGGAGATCGCCATGCTCTTCGGCTCCGCCAACCACGACCCGGCGGTCTTCACCGCCCACGAGACCCTCGACCTCACCCGCACGGACAACCCCCACATCTCCTTCAGCGCGGGCATCCACTACTGCATCGGCGCCCCACTGGCCCGCATCGAACTGGCGGCATCGATGACAGCGCTACTGGAGCAGGCCCCACGCCTGAGCCTGACGGCAGAGCCGCAGAGGAAGCCGAACTTTGTGATCCGGGGTTTGGAGGGGTTGAGCGTCGAGGTGGGTTGATCACCCGTTCGGCTGATCGCCGAGCGATTCCGGCCGACGGGCGCCTGTGGCTCGTCAAGCTGTTGCCTGCCGGTGAAGGGGGGCGCCATGACAGGCACGGACCAGATGTTGGTGGATGAGTTCGAGCAGGTCGCGGCATTTGTTGAACGGGAGATCGAGACCGTCCGACTTGAGTTCCTCGACGGCCGGATCGGGTTCAGGAAGGCGTCGGACGGTACCCATGGCACGGTCGTGATGTGGCTGGTCCGCCAGTGGATGTGGGCCAGACCTGAACTCCACCCCTACCCCTGCCGGGGGCTCAAGGCCATTTCACGGGTCACGGTGACTGGTCCGACCCTGACGGCGTCCTCATGGCTGTCGAAGTCACGTCGCACGACTCGTACACGCACCACCGCGACCGTGTGGTGAAGGCCTCTGCCTACGCGGGCGCGGGCATCCCGGTCTGTCTGCTCGTCGACCGGCGCGCCCGCTCGGTCCTCGTGCACACCGAACCCGGTCAAAAGGACGGATACAGCGACATCCACACGGTGAGGCTCGGCGGCAAAGTCGCGCTTCCTGCCCCCGTGGGCATCGAACTCGACACCGAGAAGCTCAAGCAGTACGTCGACTGACGGGAGGTCACCCTCACGTCGTCAAGTCCCGTCTCCGCAGTGCCGTCAGCCCCGCGCCCACCAGGAGCACCGCCAGCGCCGCAAGGGTCAGTACCGGGGTCCACTGCATCTCGGCGCCCGGCAGCTTCGGGAGGTGGCCGAAGGGGGAGAGGTCCAGGATGATCTGGGGGGCGTTCAGGGCCGGGCCCACCCAGCCGATCAGGAGGACGGCGACTGCCACTCCCCAGGCTGCTGTTGCCGCTCGGGGGGCGATTCCGTAGAGCAGGACCGCCACCCCGCCGATCACCCATACCGCCGGGAGCTGGAGGAGGCAGGCGCCCAGGATCGGGGCGATCTCCTTGCCGTAGCCGACGGCGAAGCCCAGGCCCGCCAGGAGCATGATCAGGGCCGAGCCGCCGAAGGCGATGGTCAGATGGCTCGCGGCCCAGCGCAGGCGGCCCACTGCGCAGGCCAGTACCGGTTCCGCGCGGCCCGAGGTCTCCTCGCCGTGCAGCCGCAGAACCGAGGCCACGACGTACAGGGAGGCGATCAGGCCTAGCATGCCGACCATCGCCGCGAGGAACGCGTTCGTCAACGCGCTCTGGCCGCCCATCCGCTCGAAGATCTCCCGTGCCTGGTCGTTGCCGCGGACCAGGTCGGCCGCGCCGTCGGTCAGCCCGCCGTAGACGACCCCGGCCAGGAAGAAGCCGATCGACCAGCCGAGGACGCTGCCCCGTTGCAGCCGCCAGGCCAGCGCGCCCGCCGTGCCCATGCGGCCTTCGGCCGGTCCGGGCCGCGTGGGCAGGAAGCTCATGCCGACGTCCCGGCGCCCGGCGAGTCCGTAGGCCAGGGCGCCCTGGGCGGCGATCGCGGCGGCGAACAGCAGCAGTACCCACCAGCGTTCGTCCGCGAAGGACCGCTGGTTCTCCAGCCAGCCGAGCGGCGACAGCCACGTCAGCACCGAGGAACCGTCGTCGGACGCCGAGTCGCCCGCCGCGCGCAGGACGAAGGCCGCCCCGAGGACCGCCGAGGTCAGCCCCCGGGCGAGCCGTGCGCTCTCCGTCAGCTGGGCGACGATCGCCGCCATCGTGGCGAAGAGCATGCCGACCCCGGCGAGGCCGAGGCCGAAGGACACGGCGCCCGAGGCCCCCTGCCCGGCCAGGCCGGCTGTGACCAGCAGCGCCAGTACGGCGTTCGCGACGGCCGCCGCCAGCAGCGCCGCCGTGAGGGAGGCCCGGCGGCCCACCATCCCCGACGCCACCAGCTCCTGCCGGCCGCTCTCCTCCTCGTCCCGGGTGTGCCGTACGACGATCAGCAGGCTCATCACGGCGGCGAGGGCGGCGGCGTACACGCCCACGCGCCAGGCCGTCAGCGCGCCGATCGAGGTGTCGAAGACCGGGCCGATCAGGGCGCGGAACGAGGCGTTGGTCTCCATCTGCCGTGCCAGGTCGGTGCGTTCGGCGGTGGTGTCGTACAGGGACTTCAGGGTGCCCGGCATGGAGAGGATCATGAGGGCGTTCACCGCGACGAAGACCGGGATCATCACCCGGTCGCGGCGCAGGGCGAAGCGCAACAGGGTTCCGGTGCCGGCCAGTTGACGGGTGCCGCCACGCGTCCGTACCGCGAGGGTGGTCATCGCGACACCTCGTCCTGGTAGTGGCGCAGGAACAGTTCCTCCAGCGTGGGCGGGGTCGAGGTCAGGGACCGTACGCCCGACTCGCCCAGCTGCCGCAGCACGGCGTCCAGCTTGTCGGTGTCCACCTGGAGACGGACGCGGCGGCCCTGCACGTCGAGGTCGTGGACGCCGGGGAGGTGGGACAGGCCGTTGGGCGGGCCCGCGAGTTCGGCGCTGACGCTGGTGCGGGTGAGGTGGCGCAGGTCGGCCAGCGAGCCGCTCTCGACGGTGCGGCCGTTGCGGATGATGCTCACCCGGTCGCAGAGCTCCTCGACCTCGCTGAGGATGTGCGAGGACAGCAGGATCGTGCGGCCGCGGTCGCGCTCCTCCTCCACGCAGCGCTGGAAGATCTCCTCCATCAGGGGGTCCAGGCCCGAGGTCGGCTCGTCCAGGATCAGCAGGTCGACGTCGGAGGCGAAGGCGGCGACGAGGGCGACCTTCTGCCGGTTGCCCTTCGAGTAGGTGCGGCCCTTCTTGGTGGGGTCCAGCTCGAACCGCTCGATCAGCTCCGCCCGGCGCGCCTTGTCGAGGCCCCCGCGCAGCCGGCCGTACAGGTCGATGACCTCGCCGCCGGAGAGGTTGCGCCACAGGGTGACGTCGCCGGGGACGTAGGCGATCCGGCGGTGCACCTCCACGGCGTCCCTCCACGGGTCGCGGCCCAGTATCTGCGCGGCGCCCGAGTCGGCGCGCAGCAGGCCGAGCAGCACCCGGATGGTGGTGGACTTCCCGGAGCCGTTGGGGCCGAGGAAGCCGTGGACCTCTCCGGTGGCGACCTCCAGGTCGAGGCCGTCCAGGGCGTGTGTCCGCCCGAAGGACTTGTGCAGTCCGGAGACGGTGATTGCCTTCGTCATGGCTCAGAACGTACGCTTCTTTCAGAAATTTGTGAAGTTAAGGAAGGCTATGAAGCTCGGATAGGATGCGGTCATGACGGAATCAGCCCGTACGGAGCGTGACCCCGAGGCGGTGTCGAAGTTCGTCGAGTCCTTCGCGGCCCAGCTCGTCGAGGCCGGGATGCAGCGCATGCCGGCCCGGATCTTCGCCGCGCTCCTGTCCTCCGACGACGGCGCGATGAGCTCCGCCGAACTGGGTGACCAGCTCCAGGTGAGCCCCGCCGCGGTCTCCGGCGCGGTGCGCTACCTGGCACAGCAGCACATGGTGTCCCGCGAGCGCGAGCCCGGTTCGCGGCGCGAGCGCTACCGGGTGCACAGCAACCAGTGGTACGAGGCCCTGACCAACCGCGAGGCGGTCATCAAGCGCTGGGAGGGCGCCCTGCGCGAGGGGGTCGTCAGCCTCGGCACGGACACCCCGGCGGGCCGCCGTATGGCCGAGACGCTGGCCTTCTTCGAGTTCGTCGACGGCGAGATCGCGGCCATGATGGAGCGCTGGCGGGTGCACCGCGAGCAGCTCTTCGGGCAGGACTGAACCCGGCCCCTTTCAGGCGCCGGCCCGCTGGGGCACCGTGAGCCCCCAGGCCCCCTCCACGACCCGCCACGTCCGCTTCCGCACCGGCCCCGCCACGCCCGCGTCCGCCCGGTACCGGAAGTCCGGTCCGGCCACGGTCACGGTCCGCCCGGAGGCCCGCAGCGGGCACGCCTCCGCGCCCACCGACGCCGGCCGCACCTCGACCTCGGCCAGCCCGGCGGAACCGGTCGCCACCGAGACGCCCTCCACCGGCTGGTCCAGATCGACGAGCGTCACCCCGTCGACCTCCACCCGCAGCCGCGCGGGCCCGGGGGCGGGCACGGTGGTGGCGAGCCGGGCGGGGCGGGCGCCCAGCGTCCGTACGAGGGACCGGTACGTCGTCCGCAGCCAAGGGCGCCCCTGAGCCACGGGCACCGGCTCCGGCTGCGCGGCCCGCCGCACCGGCACCGGCGGGATCCGCAGCGCGCCGAGCACCACCCCGTCACTGTCGTCGACCAGCAGGTCCATGCGCCGCTCCACCCCGTCGAGCACGGCCCGCGCCGCGGCCACCGCCCCCGTCGGCACCCCCAGGGTCTCCGCCAGCGTCAGCGCGCCCCCCACCGGCACCACCGACAGCACGCATCCGGCCAGCTCCCGCTGCCGGTGCAGCAGGGACACCGCGCGGACCAGCGCCCGGTCGTCGCCGATCACCACGGGGCGGCGCGAGCCGCGCCGCGCCAGCGCGCGGGCGAATTCCTCCGGCCCCTCCGGCAGGCAGACCTTGGTGGTCGCACCCGCGCTGAGCACGTCTTTCGCGATCCGTACGGACTCCCCGTCCGTCCACCGGGCGACCGGGTCGATGACCACCAGCAGCTGATCGGACGTCGCAAAAGTCGCCACCTCGGTCCTGCCTCGCTTCCTCGGGTAGCATCTTTGTGCAAGAGCCCCTTGCGCTATTGCGCCAGGGGCTTCGTCTATTCCGGGGCATCCGGTCCGACGGTTGTGCGACCAAAGGCGGTCGCGGTGGTACGCGGCGGTGAACCTTACGCCCACGCCCTGACCTTGGACATGCCCCGCCCGGAAGGGGTGTACGCGCGTGCCCGCACTTGTGCTGCTCGGTGCTCAGTGGGGTGACGAAGGCAAGGGGAAGGCCACCGACCTGCTCGGTGGCTCGGTGGACTATGTCGTTCGCTACCAGGGCGGCAACAACGCCGGCCACACGGTGGTCGTCGGCGACCAGAAGTATGCACTCCACCTCCTCCCTTCCGGAATCCTCTCTCCCGGCTGTACGCCGGTCATCGGAAACGGCGTCGTCGTCGACCCGTCGGTCCTGCTCTCCGAGCTGAGCGGTCTGAACGAGCGCGGCGTCGACACGTCGAAGCTCATGATCAGCGGTAACGCGCACATCATCACCCCGTACAACGTCACCGTGGACAAGGTGACGGAACGCTTCCTCGGAAAGCGGAAGATCGGGACGACGGGGCGCGGTATCGGTCCGACCTACTCGGACAAGATCAACCGCGTCGGGATCCGGGTCCAGGACCTGTACGACGAGTCGATCCTGGAGCAGAAGGTCGAGGCGGCCCTCGACGTCAAGAACCAGATCCTCACCAAGCTGTACAACCGGCGCGCCATCGCCGCCGAGCAGGTGGTCGAGGAGCTGCTGGGCTACGCCGACAAGCTCGCCCCGTACGTCGCCGACACGGTCCTGGTCCTCAACCGGGCCCTGGAGGAGAACAAGGTCGTCCTGTTCGAGGGCGGCCAGGGCACGCTCCTGGACATCGACCACGGCACGTACCCGTTCGTCACCTCCTCGAACCCGACCGCGGGCGGTGCCTGCACCGGTGCCGGCGTGGGCCCGACGAAGATCAGCCGGGTCATCGGCATCCTCAAGGCCTACACCACCCGCGTCGGCGCCGGTCCGTTCCCGACCGAGCTGTTCGACGAGGACGGCGAGGCGCTGCGCCGCATCGGCGGTGAGCGGGGTGTGACGACGGGCCGCGACCGCCGCTGCGGCTGGTTCGATGCCGTGATCGCCCGCTACGCGACCCGCGTGAACGGCCTGACCGACTTCTTCCTCACCAAGCTGGACGTGCTGACCGGCTGGGAGCAGATCCCGGTCTGCGTGGCGTACGAGATCGACGGCAAGCGCGTCGAGGAGCTCCCGTACTCGCAGACCGACTTCCACCACGCGAAGCCGGTCTACGAGAACCTCCCGGGCTGGTCCGAGGACATCACCAAGGCGAAGTCCTTCTCCGACCTGCCGAAGAACGCCCAGAACTACGTCAAGGCGCTGGAGGAGATGTCCGGCGCCCCGATCTCCGCGATCGGCGTGGGTCCGGGCCGCGACGAGACGATCGAGATCAACTCGTTCCTGTAGTCATCCGGGACCCAGGGGTCAGCATCCGGGACCCACGGGTCATCAGCGGGGCCCACGGGCCGGTCATGGACATGAACATCCTTGACCGGCCCTTGGGCTGTTCCTGGTTCCGCGCGGAACCGGCGCAGGGCAAGCATCTACGCGGGTAGTGCCGTTCCTTCAGCCTCTTCCGTTCCAGGAGCCCCGAATGCCCGTCCAGCCCATGAACCGCCGGCAGTTCATGCAGAAGTCGGCCGTCACCGGTGCCGCCGCCGTCGCCGCCGGAGCGGTCGGCACCGGTACCGCAGAAGCATCCGACCACGAGCCCGAACACACGCCCCGCACCTGGTCGTTCTCCATCCTCGGCACCACCGACCTGCACAGTCACGTCTTCGACTGGGACTATTACAAGGACGCCGCCTACACCGACAAGGTCGGCAACTCCTGCGGTGTCGCCCGCGTCGCGACCCTCGTCAAGCAGCAGCGCGAGGCCAAGGGCGAGGAGCGCGTCCTGCTCGTCGACGCCGGCGACATCATCCAGGGCACCTCCCTGGCCTACTACTTCGCCCGCGTCGACCCGATCACCGGCACCGACGGCAAGCGGGGCCCCAAGCACCCGATGGCCGTCGCCATGAACCACATGCGCTACGACGCCGCGGCCCTCGGCAACCACGAGTTCAACTACGGCATCGAGGTCCTGCGCAAGTTTGAGAGCCAGTGCCGCTTCCCGCTGCTCGGCGCCAACGCCCTGGACGCCAAGACCCTCAGGCCCGCGTTCCTGCCGTACACCGTGAAGCGCATCTGTGTTCCCGGCGCCCCCGACATCAAGGTCGGCATCCTCGGCCTCACCAACCCCGGCATCGCCCTGTGGGACAAGGACAACGTCAGCGGGAAGATGGTGTTCCCCGGCCTGGTCGAGCAGGCCAAGAAGTACGTCCCGCGGCTGCGCGCCCTCGGCTGTGACGTCGTCTTCCTCACCGACCACTCCGGCCTCGACGGCTCCTCCTCCTACGGCGACTCGCTCCCGTACGTCGAGAACGCCTCCAACCTGGTCGCCGAGCAGGTCCCCGGCATCGACGCCATCCTCGTCGGCCACACCCACGTCGAGGTCTCCTCGTACACCGTCAAGAACGAGGAGACCGGCGAGGAGGTCCTCCTCTCCGAGCCGTACTGCTGGGGCTACCGGCTCAGCGTCTTCGACTTCGAGGTCGAACTGCAACACGGCCGCTGGAAGGTCACGAGCAAGACGGCCCAGACCCTCAACCCCAACAACGTCGAGGAGGACCCGGAGATCACCCGGCTCCTCAAGGCCGACCACGACCTCGTCGTGAAGTACGTCAACACGCCCGTCGGCACCTGCACGGCCGACCTCTCGGCCGCCGAGTCCTGCTGGAAGGACGTCCCCATCATGGACTTCATCCACGAGGTACAGATGAAGACGGTCGCGGCGGGCCTGTCCGCCGCCGACGCCGCGCTCCCGCTCATCTCCGTCGCCGCGCCCTTCAGCCGCACGGCCGACATCCCCCAGGGCAGCGTGACCATCAAGGACATCGCCGGGCTCTACATCTACGACAACACCCTCTACGGCAAGAAGCTCACCGGCGCCCAGCTCAAGGACTACCTGGAGTACGCGGCGAAGTACTACCACCAGGTCCCGGCGGGCACGGCGGTGGACACCTCCACCCTCACCAACGCCAACAAATTCTGGGACTACATGTACGACACCGCGGCGGGCGTGTCCTACGAGATCGACATCGCCCAGCCGGAGGGCTCCCGCATCAAGAACCTCACCTACAAGGGCGCCGCGGTCGCCGCCGACCAGGTCTTCGTCGTCGCCGTCAACAACTACCGCGCCAACGGCGGTTCGGGCTACCCGCACATCGCGTCCGCCGACATCGCGTACAGCTCCACCAACGAGATCCGCCAGCTGATGATCGACTACGTCGTGTCCAAGGGCACGCTGAACCCGTCGGACTTCGCGGACGCCAACTGGAAGCTGACGCAGGCCGGGACGCCGGTGTTCTGAACGTCGGCTGCGGGGTGGCAGTAGGGGGCGCCCGCTTCCAGGCGAGCGGGCGCCCCGGAAAGACGGTGGCCCAGCCCGGCGTCGGCGACCACGGTCAGCTGAAGACGATCATGGACCCCTGGGCCAGGCTCCGGGTCGCCGCCGCGTGCAGCCCCAGCCAGACGTGCCGTTCGCGGGCGAAGGGGCTGGGATCGTACGGCGGCGGGACCGCCGGCTCCTCCAACTCCGTGGGGCCACGCGGGGGTTCCGGTGCCGCCGGGGGGTTGGCCGGATCGATGCCGATCGACGGGGCGACGAACTCCAGCTCCCGCAGCAGCGTCTGGGAGGAGCCCAGCGGGCCGCCGCTCGCCAGCAGCTCGTCGTTGGACAGCGGGTTGGGGAAGTCGACCGGGACGTAGGCGCCCGCGTGGTCGTAGTGCCAGACCAGGTGCGACTGCTGGGCGGTGGACTCGAACATCTCCAGGAGCTGTTCGTAGTCGCCGCCCAGTTCGTCCACCGGGGTCACCGGCAGCCCGCACATCTGCAGGAGGTAGACCCGGCGCAGGAAGTGCAGCGCGTCGTAGTCGAAGCCGGCCACCGGGGCGACCTCGCCGGACAGGCCCGGCATGTACTGGTACACCGGCACCGGTGGGAGTCCGGCCTCGGCGAGCACCTTGTTGTATTGCGCGAGTTCCTCGGCGAACGGGTTGTCCGGGGTGTGGCACAGGACGTCCACGAGCGGCACCAGCCACAGGTCACAGGCCAAAGAGAGCTCCTCGCATCAGCACGCGTACACGCATTGCAGGGTGGTCAGGGAAGGGTAATCGGTGCGGCGCAGCCTCAGGGTCTGCCCGGCGGATCCTGCCGGAGACGCGGGGTCTGGCACGCGCTCCCTCAAGCTCTTCGAGCAGGGGGGACCCCCATCGCGTCGACGCCCTCCTCCGCCTTGCAGTTGCACGCTCCAGACCCCGCTCACCTTCGCTGATCCGTTGCCGTTGGATTTCTCCGGCCTGATCCGCCGGACAGGCCCTTGCCTCCCTGGTGCAGGTCCCATACCCACACACCGTGCGTCCACTTTCCGGCACGGCCGGTGAGCTTGTGCAGGGCCGTGCGCAGCTTGTCGTCATTTGGCTGGGGTACGACCACCAGGACGCCCGCCTTCCAGTAGGCGAAGTCCCGCTTGGCCTGCGCCTGCCAGTTCTTGCCGATGATCGGGACCACGCCGGTCCAGCGCACGTCCCGGAGCATGTTGGAGGTGTAGCGCGGGGAGGCGCCGTAGATGCCGATGCGATCCTCGCCGTACGGGCCGTTGAAGTAGCCGCCGGGGAGTCGGAAGCCCAGATCGGCGGCCGTCTGCCAGTGCAGGGCCTCCGCGACGCCGGAGTCGGGCAGCGGCACGGGGACGAGCGACTCGCCCTCGCGGACGTACGACCTCCAGGTCCCGTCCGTGAAGAACGCGGGCACCTCGGCCCGCTCCGCGGACTTCAGCGGCGCCGGGACCAGTGGGGCCAGGGCGAGCAGGACGCCGAGGAAGCCGAAGTACATCGTGCCCACGGCGCGGGTCGCCGCGAGCCTGTCCACCGCGATCGCCACCATCATGCCCAGCGCGGGGGCGCAGACCATCGCCACCCGGCCCTCGATCACCGACTCGAACAGCGGCTTGTCGGCCAGCAGGGCCCAGGGGCCGGGGTAGACGGTGTCGGTGAGCGGGATGCGGATCTTCGGGCCGAGGGACAGCACCGCGGCGGCCATCGCGGTGAACGCCAGCGCCTTGACCAGGGCCTGCTCCCACAGCCGTACGAGGATCGCGAAGGCCAGGGCGACCAGCGGCCAGCCGTAGAACGCGTTCTGCTCGGTGGGGTTGGGGGAGAGCGAGTTCGCCGTCTGCGCGTCGCCCGCGAACAGCGAGCGCTCGGCGAAGGCGATCAGGGACAGGGGGCTGTTGCCCACGTCGTCGCCGTGCAGGACGCTGCGATAGCTCTGCGGGCCGGTGAACTGCCAGTACAGGGGATAGGCGACGAGGGGGAGACAGACCGCCGCGCCGATCAGCAGGCCCTTCAGCAGCGGCCGCCAGGCCTCCCGTGCCACGTCCCGTCGTACGGCGGCGTAGGCGGCTGCGAACAGGGTCATGCCAAGTGCGGCGAGCAAAAAAGGTTCCTCGCCCAGGAAGACCTGGTAGGCGGCCATCAGGCCGAGCACGACCCCGTCCCGCACCACCCGCGTGCCCGCGCACAGCCGCAGGGCGCGGTCGATGATCAGCGGGATCATGAAGAGGATCACGAAGTTGGGGTGCGCGTTGGCGTGGCTGACCATCGGGGGCGCGAAGGCGGCCAGCGAGGCGCCCAGGAAGGCGGCCGCCCGCTGCCGTACGACCCGTTTCACGATCAGCCAGTACCAGGCGGCCGCGGTCGCCGCCAGGCCCAGCGTCATGCAGACGCTCAGCGCGACCGCGGGGCCCGCGGCGAGGGTGAGCGGCGCGAAGGGGACGGACAGGCCCAGCATGACCGTGTTGGCCATCAGGTTCACGCCGTCGGGGAAGCCCTGGAGATCGGTGAAGAGGGGGCTGCGCAGATGGGCGACGTTGTCGGCGGTCACCGCGAAGAACCACTCCCACTGGTTCTGGTCCTGGAGGGAGTCGGGGAGATAGCGGTGGTCCGGGTCGAAGACACGGCCCGAGTAGAGGGCCACCGCCATCAGCAGGAAGAGGACGGTGACCAGGAGGTCGGCGGGGCGCACGGCGCGGGCTCTGAGCCGGGCCAGGTCGGTCAGGACGCGGGCGTAGTCGAGGGGGCCGACCTTCGAGCCGGGCTGATGGCTCCAGCGGACCGGGACCTCGGCCACGGGCCAGTCGCTGCGGTGGAAGTGCTGGAGCACCTCCACGTCTATGCCCCAGCCGTCGAGCCGGGAGGCGGCGAAGGCCTCACGGGCCCGGTCGCCCTCGAACAGCTTGAAGCCGCACTGGGTGTCCCGTATGCCCGGCACGGCCGTCGTGCGTATCAGGAAGTTCCCGGCACGGCCGAGCAGTTCACGCACCCGGTGCTGGCGGTTGTCGATCGCCGCACCCGGCACCGAACGCGAGCCGATCGCCGCCGTGTGCCCCTCGCTGAGCGCCTTGTCGAGCCGCTCCAGCTCCGTTATGGGCGCCGCCAGGTCGGCGTCGGTGACCAGCACCCGGCGGCCGCGCGAGGCCGCGACCCCGAGGCGCAGGGCGCTGCCTTTGCCGCGGTTGCGGTCACTGGTGACGAGTTGGACCCGTGGGTGCTCCAAGGCCGCTGTCTCCCGGGTGCCGTCGGTCGACCCGTCGTCGGCGACGATCACCTCCCACTCGCCCCAGCGGCCCTCGTTCTCGCTCAGATAGGCCGTGACGGCTTCGAGGGTGGGGCCGAGACGCTCTTCCTCGTTGTAGGCGGGGACGACGACGGAGAGGTCGACCACCTCGGTGCGGCGGCCGCTCATCCGGCCGCCAGCCGCTCGATGAGGGCGAGGGCGTGCGCGTTGTACCCGGCGACGATCGCGCGGGCGCGCGCGGGGTCCCGACGGACCAGGGCGTCCACCAGTTCGGTGTGCCCGGACCACAGGCGGCCGCGCAGATCGGGCAGGCGGCGCAGGTGCTGCACCGCGCACACCCAGGACTGGACGCGCAGCCGGTTCAGGAAGTCGGCGAGATAGGGGTTGCCGAACAGGGCGCCCAGCTCGCGCCAGAAGCGCAGGTCGTAGCCGATCAGTACGGTCAGGTCACCGGCGGCGGACGCGCGCTGGGCCTCCTCGCCGCGCCGGCGGACCGCGGCGAGGGCGGCCGCCGTACGGGGCTCCTCGGGGTCGGCGAACGGCTTGCGGCCGTCGACGAGCGCCTGGAACATGCTGTCGGTGACCAGGCTGCGCGCCTCGATCATGCCGCGGTAGTCGTCGAGCGAGTACTCCGGGACGCGGAAGCCGCGGTGCTGGTCCGCCTCCAGGATGCCCTGCGCGGACAGGTCGACCAGCGCCTCACGGACCGGCGTCGCCGAGACCCCGTACTGCTCCGCGATCTCCTTGACCGTGAACGCCCGGCCCGGCTGGAGCCGGCCGGCCAGCACCTCGTCACGAAGTGCGTCCGCGATCTGCTGCCGCAAGGTACTGCGGGTCACGGCGCCGTTGCCGAGCATGGTCGGGGCTCTCCTCACGCGTATGGGTGATGTGCTCGTCCATATCTACGAGCACGTCACCTTACGCGTTCGAGTTCCCCCTGGTGAGATTCGGTGTTGCGGCCCTCACTCACACCGTGTATTCGTCGGCCACGCTCAGCGCGGCGTCCAGGGCCGCAAGACCCTCCTTCAGCTCGGCCTCGCTCACATTGCAGGGCGGGACGATGTGCGTGCGGTTCATGTTGACGAAGGGCCACAGGCCGTTCTTCTTCGCGGCGGCACCGAAAGCGGCCATCGGCGCGTTCGCCTCGCCCGCCGCGTTGTACGGCACCAGCGGCTCCCGGGTCTCCCGGTTCTTCACCAGGTCGAGGGCCCAGAACATGCCCACACCGCGCACCTCGCCGACGCTCGGGTGCCGCTCGGCCAGCGCGCGCAGACCCGGCTCGACGACGCTCGCGCCCAGGTTCTTCGCGTTGGTGACGACGCCCTCCTCCGCCATCACGTTGATGGTGGCGACGGCGGCGGCGCAGGCCAGCGGATGGCCGGAGTACGTCAGGCCGCCCGGGTAGGCCCGCTTGCCGAAGGTCTCCGCGATCTTCCCGGAGATGGCGACACCGCCGAGCGGCACATAACCGGAGTTCACGCCCTTGGCGAAGGTCATCAGGTCGGGCACGACGTCGAACAGGTCGGCCGCGAACCACTCACCGGTGCGTCCGAACCCGGCCATGACCTCGTCCAGGACGAACACGATCCCGTACTTGTCGCACAGCTCCCGCACGCCCGCGAGATAGCCGGGCGGCGGGACCATGATCCCCGCGGTGCCCGGGATCGTCTCCAGGACGATCCCGGCGATGGTGCCGGGACCCTCGAAGGCGATCGTCGTCTCCAGGTGCTCCAGGGCCCGCGCGCACTCCTGCTCCTCGGTCTCCGCGTAGAAGCGGGAGCGGTAGAGGTAGGGCGCCCAGAAGTGGACGACACCGGCGGTGGCGCTGTCGGAGGGCCAGCGGCGCGGGTCGCCGGTGATGTTCACGGCCTGCTGCGTGCCGCCGTGGTACGAGCGGTAGGCCGACAGCACCTTCGCGCGGCCCGTGTGCAGCCGGGCCATGCGCACCGCGTGCTCCACGGCGTCCGCGCCGCCGTTGGTGAAGAAGATCTTGTCCAGGTCGCCCGGAGTGCGCTCGGCGATCAGCCGGGCCGCCTCCGAGCGCGCCTCGACGGCGAAGGCGGGCGCGAAGGTGGTCAGGCGTGCGGCCTGCTCCTGGATCGCGGCGACGACCTTCGGGTGCTGGTAGCCGATGTTGGTGTAGACGAGCCCGCTCGTGAAGTCGAGGTAGCGCTTGCCGTCGTAGTCCCAGAAGTACGACCCCTCGGCGCCGGCCACGGCGAGCGGGTCTATGAGCTCCTGGGCGGACCAGGAGTGGAAGACGTGTGCACGGTCCGCGGCCTTCACGGCGGCGCCGGCTTCGGGATTCGGCTGAGGGGTCATGCGAGCGAGCGTAAGTGTCCGCGATGCGAACGCGATATCGGCGACCTGTTCCCTGGTCGGGGGGTTTCCACGACAGATTGTCTGTTACGGAACCGTAGACACCGCCCCGCGCGACCACCCTCACGACCGCACTATTCTCGGTTCGTTGCACACCTACGGGGGGAAGGCGGCGCAGCCATGGAGAAGCTCGGGCCCGGTGACCCGCAGCGCATCGGGGCGTACCGGCTGCTGGCGCGGCTCGGCGCGGGCGGCATGGGGCATGTGTATCTGGCCCGGTCGGACCGGGGCCGTACCGTCGCCGTGAAGCTGGTGCGCGAGGAGCTCGCCGAGCAGGAGGAGTTCCGGGCCCGGTTCCGGCAGGAGGTGCAGGCCGCGCGCCGGGTCGGCGGCCACTGGACCGCACCCGTGCTGGACGCGGACACCGAGGCCGCCGTGCCGTGGGTGGCCACCGGGTATGTCGCCGGACCCAGCCTCCAGCAGGTCGTCGGGCACGACCACGGAGCGCTGCCCGAGCGGTCGGTACGGATCCTGGCGGCCGGGCTCGCGCACGCGCTCAAGGACATCCACGCCGCCGGGATCGTGCACCGCGACCTCAAGCCGTCCAACGTGCTGGTGACCATCGACGGGCCGCGCGTCATCGACTTCGGCATCGCGCGGGCCCTGGAGACCCTGGCCGGGGACGGGCTGACCCGGACCGGCTCCCTGGTCGGCTCGCCCGGCTTCATGGCGCCCGAGCAGGTGCGCGGCGACCGGATCACGCCCGCCTGCGACGTCTTCTGCCTCGGCTCCGTGCTCGCCTACGCGGCGACCGGCCGGCTCCCCTTCGGCGCCGCCAACAGCGGGGTGCACGCCCTGATGTTCCGGATCGCCCAGGAGGAGCCCGACCTGGAGGGCGTGCCCGAGGGCATCGCCGACCTGGTGCGCGACTGTCTGAAGAAGGACCCGGCCGCCCGGCCGACGCTGGACCGGATCCTGGAGCGCACCGGCGCCGAGGACACGGTGTCCGGAGGCCGCTCGCGGGACCCGTGGCTGCCGGGGGCGCTGGTGGCCCAGCTGGGGCGGCACGCGGTGCAGCTGCTGGAGGCCGAGGATCCGGAGGCGGCGGCGGAGGGGCCGGTGGGGAGCCCGGCGGGAGGCCCGGCTGGAGGCCCGGCGGGGGGACCGGTGGGGGCGGACTCCCGGCCGGCTCTGCCCGCGCCTGCGCCCGGCCGGCCCGCGTCCGGCTCTCCCGTGGCCGCGCCCGGCCCCGGTGGGGACGGTACGCCCGACCCCGCCCCGGCGTGGATCCACAAGCAGACCCCCGCGCCCGGCTCGCCCCCCGGGCAAGCTCCCGCGCCCGGTTCGTCCCCCGAGCACGCCCCCGCCTCCGGCGACGCCTCCGTGCCGCCCCCGCCCGGGGACCCCCGGCCGAACGGCGGCGGACCGGGGGTGAACCATCTGCCCACGATGGTCGCGGGCCAGACGCCCCCGCCCGGGGTGCCCCCGGCCCACCCGGCGTACGGCTACCCGCAGCAGCACCCGCAGCCCTCCGCCTACGGCCATCCGCAGCCGCCCGGCGCCGGTGCCTGGCCCGGTTCCGGGCAGCCGTACAACCCGTACGCGGGCGGCGTCGGCTCGACCCCGCCGTACGGTCCGCCGCCGATGGGCTCGACCCCGCCGCACGGACCCGGCGGCATTCCGCCGCGCGAGCCGCGCCAGAGCGGCCGGTCCACGGCGCTCCTCGTGGTGATCGCGCTGGTCGTCGCGCTCGCCGCGGGCGGCTCGGTGTACGCGCTGATGAAGGGCGGCGGCACCGACGACAAGGGCGGGAACACCGTCTCCCCCGGCCCGACCACCGGCGCGCCCACGACCAACGGCCCGACCACCTCCGGGCCCGACCCGACGACCTCGCAGCCCACCACCCCGGCACCGTCGGACGGCACGATCCCGGCCGGTTACCTGGGAACCTGGGAGACGTCGATCGACAACGGCACCGGGCACAACACCCGCGAACTGACCATCCAGCAGGGTGATGTGGGGGACACGGTCCTCACGCTCGTCGCCGACGGGCCCATCGTGGGCGGCGGCAGCTACCACTGTGTCTTCACCGCGGCGCTGGCCGAACAGCCCAGCGGCAACGGCCCGTTGGAGATCGGCCCGTCCACCGTCTCCTCCGGCGAGCCGCTCTCGTCCTGCTCGCCCGGCGAGGCCACCGAGGTCACGCTGCTGTCGGACGGACGGCTGCGGCGGGCGAAGCAGGGCAACGGGGAGAGCCTGACCTACACGAAGCGGTGATGCGGTGAGGGCCAACTCCCGTTTCCTGTGAGGTCGTTGAACGCCCGGCGAACTTCAGCCCACGAGACCGGATTGTCCGCCCGGGTGCCCGTACTGTGACCCCACCATTCGACTCCGGGGAGTAGCGGGGGCACCCACATGGAGTGGCTGAGTGCGGAGAACGTCGTGGCCGTGGGGACGGCGGTGCTCGGTATCGCCGCGTCGGCCGGCATGGTCTGGTACGAGCGCCGGGTGCCGCGCCGCAAGCGGGTCGGCTACCGCGTGCAGATGGACAACCCGATCGGCGACGACGTCCGTTCGGGCCGCGCCAACCGACGCCTGGGCCTCTTCGACGAGGCCCCGGTCATGGCGGACGCCACGCTCGTCCTGCTCCGCGTGGAGAACGACGGCTCGCAGGGCATCGACCGCGACGACTACACCAGTCCCGAACGGCACGGACTGACCGCGGTGTTCACCGACCGCACCGTCCGGGGCGTGTCGGTCACCCAGCCGAACGACACCGACCATCTCATGGACCACTTCACCCCCGAGCGGGGGTTCGGCTACGAGGGCAACACCCTGCGCATCCCGCGGGTCCCGCTCAACAGGGGTGACCACTTCAAGCTGCTCGTCCTGCTGTCCGGCGGGGACGTGGGCCGGGAGATCCGGCTCATCGGGGGGATCCGGGAGGGCGAGGTCCACCCCAACCGCAGCGCCACGCCCGACGACAAGCCGCCCCTGTTCAGCCGGGCCTCCCGGCTGATCACCATCATGCTCACGGTCTGTGTCGTCACGCTCGCCACCATCGTCGTGGCCCGGGACGACACCCCGCCGCCGATCGGCTGCGAGAAGGGCACGCTGACGGTCACCGGTTCGACTGCCTTCGCGCCCGTGCTGCGGGAGGTGGCGGAGAAGTACGAGGGGGACTGCGACGGTTCGACGGTCACGGTGGACCCGCACGGCTCCACCGCCGGGGTACGGGAGCTGGAGGCCACCGGCGCCCAGTGGAAGGGGAGGGGCTCCCCGCCCCTGGTCGCCCTCTCGGACGGTCCCAAGCCCAGCGACATGCCGGAGCTGCGCGAGAGCCGGGTCGCGGTGTCGGTCTTCGCGCTGGTGGTGAACGACGACGTGACCCTGAAGAACCTGTCGGCGAAGGACGTACGACGCCTGTACCGCGGCGAGATCACCAACTGGCGCCGGCTCGGCGGCCCGGACCTGCCGGTCCACCTGGTCAGCAGGGACGCCAACTCCGGGACGCGGCAGGTGTTCCAGCAGCGGGTGCTGGGCCGGGGCGAGATCGCCAACTCCTCCGTCGACTGCGTCCGCAGGGACGACGCGTCGGCCCCGGTGACCCGCTGCGAGCTGGACTCCACCGACCAGGTCCTGACGGAGGTGGCCAAGCTCCCGGGCGCCGTCGGCTACAGCGAACTGAACCTGGCCACCCGGGCCAAGGGCCTGCACATCCTCCGCCTCGACGGCAACGAGCCGTCGGTGGACGCCATCGAACACGGCCGGAGCGCGTACCCCTACCGGGAGATCGAGTACGCCTACACCTACGGCCAGCCCCCGGCCGACTCCCTGGTCTCCAGCTTCCTGACGTACCTCTCCCGAGGAAACGGCCAGGACGTAATCCGCACCCACGGCCACATCCCGTGCTGGACCCCAGAGGGACTGAAACTCTGCGCCTGACCCCACCCACAAAACGGCACCCCGCCCACCCCACCCGCGGTCCACCCCACCCGCCATGGCCGTGGTCCACCCCACCCGCCATAGCTGCGGGCCGGGCCGGCCGCCGCAGCCGCGGTCCGGGTCGCCCGCCATAGCTGGGGCCGGCCTGGCCGCCATAGCTGCGGGCAGTCGTGCCTCCCCCAAGCTCTTCGAGCAGGGGCCCCAGGCGGCACGGGTGGGCGCAGCGGCACCCCGTAAGCGCCGGGCCGCGCACCCACCCCCGCCCAGCCCCAGCACAGGGCACCTTGTCAGCACCGGGAAGTGAACCCCCCCGCACCCGCTACCGCGGCTCCGGCGGCCGCTGCCGAGGCATATTGGGCCGGGCGGCAGCCCCCGGCGGCAACGGAAACCGCCCAGGCAACCCCCCCGATTCCCCCCGCCCCCCGGACCCCGCCACAGCCGCCTGAATCCCCAACGGCGCGGACCCGGTCCGAAACTCCACCATCCAGTCGGCAGTCTCCACCCGCACCAACTCCGTCACGTCCTCGGAGAACCTCCGCAGCACCCCCAGACACCGCTCGGTGGCCTCACTCGCCGTCCCCTCGGCCGGCCCCAGAACCTCCCGCACACACTCCGTCGCCCAGTCGAACTGCAACACCTGCAACCGCCGCTGCACGGCCTGCGCGGTGGCCACGTCCCTTATCCACCCCGACGTGACCCCGAAGAACCGGTCGACCCCGACACACGCCACCGCGACCATCAGCGCCAGATACCCCCACGGCGCACCCCCACCGAGCACCCCGGTCAGATCCAGCAGCGGCAGCACGCTCCCGCACACTGCCCCCGTCGCCGCCCCCGCCCGCAGCGCCCGCGCCCCGCGCCGCTTCCACACCCGGTCCGTGAGATACCAGGCCGCCGTCTCCAGAGCCCCCCGCTCCACCCACCGGTACAGCTCGTCCAGCCGCTCGGCCGGCTCCCCCCAGTCCCCGGGCGGAAACATCCGCCCGGCCAGATCGCCCGGCCGCAGCCCGGCCGCCCCCTCGCCCCGCCCGTCCTGAGGCGGACCCTCGGGCTGCATCTCCGGCTGACCCACCCGGCACTCCCTACTGATCGCGACCGGTCACGTTGAGTGACATCTTGCTGCTGACGCGCGCGGCACCTTTCCTACCGCCCAATGGGTGGCGAAGGCGAAGCTTTCGCCTCTTTTCCGCTCGGAAGGGGGCCTTGATCAGGTATAGGACTCACGACAATCTCACTCGAAAGAGTGGCGGGGCGATGCCTGCGTGGACCACGTAGGCTCGTGCACAACGGAGAACAACGAGAACCGAACCAGGAGCTGATCGTGATCCCCGGTGGTGGCCAGCCCAATATGCAGCAGCTGCTCCAGCAGGCCCAGAAGATGCAGCAGGACCTGGCGAAGGCCCAGGAGGAACTGGCGAACACGGAGGTCGACGGTCAGTCGGGCGGGGGTCTGGTGAAGGCCACGGTCACCGGCGCCGGCGAGCTGCGCGGCCTCGTGATCGACCCCAAGGCGGTGGACCCGGAGGACACCGAGACCCTCGCCGACCTGATCGTCGCGGCCGTCCAGGCGGCCAACGAGAACGCGCAGACCCTCCAGCAGCAGAAGCTCGGCCCGCTGGCCCAGGGACTGGGCGGCGGCAGCGGCATTCCCGGCCTGCCTTTCTAAGACGGGCCGCGGCCAACTACGGTACGTACAGGAAGACTCCAGGAAGGGCAGTCCGTTGTACGAAGGCGTGGTCCAGGACCTGATCGACGAGCTGGGGCGGCTGCCCGGCGTCGGTCCCAAGAGCGCGCAGCGGATCGCCTTCCACATCCTGCAGGCCGAGCCGACGGACGTACGGCGCCTGGCCCAGGCCCTCCTGGAGGTGAAGGCGAAGGTCCGCTTCTGCGCGACCTGCGGCAACGTCGCACAGGAGGAACTGTGCGCGGTCTGCCGCGACCCCCGCCGCGACCAGTCGGTCATCTGCGTGGTCGAGGAGCCCAAGGACGTCGTCGCGATCGAGCGCACCCGTGAGTTCCGGGGCCGCTACCACGTCCTCGGCGGCGCGATCAGCCCGATCGAGGGCGTGGGCCCCGACGATCTCCGGATACGGGAACTCCTGGCCCGCCTGGCCGACGGAACGGTCACCGAACTGATCCTGGCCACGGACCCCAATCTCGAAGGCGAGGCGACGGCCACGTACCTCGCCCGCATGATCAAACCCATGGGCCTCAAGGTCACCCGCCTGGCCAGCGGCCTCCCGGTGGGTGGCGACCTGGAATACGCGGACGAGGTCACGCTCGGCCGCGCCTTCGAGGGGAGACGACTCCTAGATGTCTGACGCCACGCTGCACGCCACGACGCAGAACCCGGACGACTTCGCGGTCCAGATCGCGGATCAGGTCGAGAGTTTCCTGGTGGCCGTCACAGAGGTAGCGAGGGGCGACGAGCCGGACTCGGCGGTCCCCTTCCTCCTGCTGGAGGTCTCCCAGCTGCTCCTGGCCGGGGGCCGGCTCGGCGCGCACGAGGACATCGTCCCCGACGAGCGCTACGAGCCCGATCCCGGTTTCGAGCCGGACGTGGACGGACTCCGGGAGAACCTGGCCCGCCTCCTGGAGCCGGTCGACGTCTACTCGGAGGTCTTCGACCCCTACGAGCCGCGCAAGGCCTCCGTCCCGGCCCGTATCTCCGACGACCTCGCGGACGTCATCACCGACCTCCGCCACGGCATGGCCCACTACCGCGCCGGCCGCACCACCGAGGCCCTGTGGTGGTGGCAGTTCTCCTACTTCTCCAACTGGGGCTCCACGGCCTCCGCCACCCTCCGCGCCCTGCACTCCGTCCTCGCCCACGTCCGCCTCAACCAGCCCCTGGAGGAGCTGGACGGCCTGGACACCGACCAGAGCATGGGCGACGACACCCTGGAGTTCGAGGCGGGCAAGGTGATGGAGGAGGAGATCGCCGGCCCCCTGGGCATGCGCCAGGCTCAGTGAAGCCGGTCAAGCAGGCGAAGCCAGTGAGATCCGTGTGAAGCGCAGATCACAGCCATCACTTGCGTGACATTGGGCAGAGGAGTCACGAGCGGGTGGCCGGACATCTCACGATGCGGTTCCCCGAGGGCAAAATTCGGACGCTCGTTAGACTGAGCGGGCAATCGACGGACTGAGCGAGGAGCGCACGTGGGCCTTGTCGTGCAGAAGTACGGAGGCTCCTCCGTAGCCGATGCCGAGGGCATCAAGCGCGTCGCCAAGCGGATCGTGGAAGCGAAGAAGAACGGCAACCAGGTGGTTGTCGTCGTTTCCGCGATGGGCGACACGACGGACGAGCTGATCGATCTCGCCGAGCAGGTATCCCCGATGCCTGTCGGGCGTGAGTTCGACATGCTGCTGACCGCCGGAGAGAGGATCTCCATGGCCCTGCTGGCCATGGCGATCAAAAACCTGGGCCACGAGGCCCAGTCCTTCACCGGCAGCCAGGCAGGCGTCATCACCGACTCGGTCCACAACAAAGCCCGGATCATCGACGTCACGCCGGGCCGGATCCGGGACTCCCTGGACAAGGGCAACATCGCGATCGTCGCCGGGTTCCAGGGCGTCAGCCAGGACAAGAAGGACATCACCACGCTCGGGCGCGGCGGGTCCGACACCACGGCGGTGGCCCTCGCGGCCGCCCTGGACGCCGAGGTCTGCGAGATCTACACCGACGTCGACGGCGTGTTCACCGCCGACCCGCGTGTGGTGAAGAAGGCGAAGAAGATCGACTGGATCGCCTTCGAGGACATGCTGGAGCTCGCCGCCTCCGGCTCCAAGGTGCTGCTCCACCGCTGCGTGGAGTACGCGCGCCGTTACAACATCCCGATCCACGTCCGCTCCTCGTTCAGCGGGCTGCAGGGCACGTGGGTCAGCAGCGAGCCGATCGAGCAAGGGGACAAGAAGGTGGAGCAGGCCATCATCTCCGGTGTCGCGCACGACACCTCCGAGGCCAAGATCACGGTTGTCGGTGTTCCCGACAAGCCCGGCGAGGCCGCCTCCATCTTCCGCGCCATCGCCGACGCCGAGATCAACATCGACATGGTCGTGCAGAACGTGTCCGCCGCCTCCACCGGCCTGACGGACATCTCCTTCACGCTGCCGAAGACCGAGGGCCGCAAGGCCATCGACGCCCTGGAGAAGAGCAAGGCCGGCATCGGCTTCGACTCGCTGCGCTACGACGACCAGATCGGCAAGATCTCCCTGGTCGGCGCGGGCATGAAGACCAACCCGGGCGTCACCGCCTCCTTCTTCGAGGCGCTGTCCGACGCGGGGGTGAACATCGAGCTGATCTCCACCTCGGAGATCCGTATCTCGGTCGTCACCCGCGCCGACGACGTGCCGGAGGCCGTCCGGGCCGTGCACACCGCCTTCGGGCTCGACTCCGACACCGACGAGGCCGTCGTCTACGGAGGCACCGGCCGCTGATGGCCGCGACCGGACCGGCCGTACGTCCGACGCTCGCGGTCGTGGGAGCGACCGGGGCCGTCGGTACGGTCATGCTCCAGATCCTGTCCCAGCGCAAGGACGTCTGGGGCGAGATCCGCCTGCTCGCCTCCCCGCGCTCGGCCGGCCGCAAGCTGGCCGTGCGCGGTGCGGAGGTCGAGGTGGTGGCCCTGTCGGAGGAGGCCTTCGACGGGGTCGACGTCGCCATGTTCGACGTGCCCGACGAGGTCGCCGCGCAGTGGGCGCCGATCGCCGCGGCCAAGGGCGTGGTGGTGGTCGACAACTCCGGCGCGTTCCGGATGGACCCGGAGGTGCCGCTCGTGGTGCCCGAGGTCAATCCGCACTGCGCCCGTCGCCGGCCGCGCGGGATCATCTCCAACCCCAACTGCACGACCCTGTCGATGATCGTCGCCCTGGGCGCGCTGCACGCCGAGTTCGGGCTGCGCGAGCTGGTGGTGTCGTCGTACCAGGCGGTGAGCGGGGCGGGGCGCGCCGGTGTCGAGACCCTGCGGGCCCAGCTGTCCCTGGTGGCCGGTACGGAGCTGGGGACCAGCCCCGGTGACGTACGCCGGGCCATCGGGGAGAACACCGGGCCGTTCCCGGAGCCGGTCGCGCTGAACGTCGTACCGTGGGCCGGCTCGCTCAGGGACGAGGGCTGGTCGTCGGAGGAGATGAAGGTGCGGGACGAGTCCCGCAAGATCCTCGGACTGCCGAAGCTGCCGGTGGCCGTGACGTGTGTGCGCGTGCCGGTGATCACCACGCACTCCCTCACCGTCCACGCCCGCTTCCAGGAAGAGGTCACCGTCGACCGCGCCCGCGAGATCCTCGCGACGGCGCCCGGTGTCGTCCTCTTCGACGATCCGGCCGCCGGTGAGTTCCCCACCCCCGCCGATGTGGTGGGGACCGACCCGACCTGGGTCGGGCGGCTGCGGCGGGCACTCGACGACCCCACCGCCCTCGAACTCTTCGTATGCGGGGACAACCTGCGCAAAGGTGCCGCGCTGAACACCGCGCAGATCGCGGAGCTGGTGGCGGCGGAGTTCTCGTGACGCCCACATGAGGTGTCGTGATGCCCACATCGCACCGGAAAACCTGTGGATGGGAGCGGATCCATTTGTAGGATCTGTGTAAGACGCAAGCGGTCCGGTTAATGGTCCGTACCACTTGATCCGGGCCTCTCGGCGTCCGAAGATTTTTCTCCCCGCCCCCGCAACCGCGCGAAGGGCGGGGAGCGTCTTTGCGGACGCCCTTTCGCGGCGTGGGGACGCCGCGATCCGGGCGTGGGGACGCTCATTCATATGGGACATAGGGGAAGAGCGGGACGCATGACGGCACTTGAGGTTCCGTCGGGTGTACTGCCGGCCGCGGAGACGCCGTCGGCCGTGCCATCCGACGTGTCTGACGCAAAAGTGATGCTCTGCGCGTACAACCCCGGTGGGGGTGAGCGTGTCCAACTTGCGTGGCAGAGGTACTCGAACTCAGTGCGGCGACCCGCGGTACGGCCCTTCGGCCGCCCCGCGCGGTGCTGCGGCCCCGCATGCCCGGCGCGCCCGGCGGCATGCCGGTGATCGCGCCCATGCCTGCAGCGCGGCCCGCCCGCATACCCAACCAGCGTGACGGCGCCGACGAGTCCGCGGTGGCCGGCACGACCGTCGACCACCTCACCGAGACCTACCGGGCGCACTACCGCTCGCTGCTCGGACTCGCCGCGCTCCTCCTCGACGACACCGCCTCCTGCGAGGACGTCGTCCAGGAGGCCTTCATCCGCGTCCACTCGGCCCGCAAACGCGTCCGGGACCCGGAGAAGACCCTCGCCTATCTGCGCCAGACGGTCGTCAACCTCTCCCGCTCGGCCCTGCGCCGCCGCATCCTCGGCCTGAAGCTCCTCTCCAAGCCGATGCCGGACATGGCGAGCGCCGAGGAGGGCGCCTACGACCAGCTGGAGCGCGACTCCCTCATCAAGGCGATGAAGGGCCTGCAGCGCCGCCAGCGCGAGGTCCTGGTCCTGCGCTACTTCGCGGACATGACCGAGGCGCAGGTCGCCGAGACGCTCGGGATATCCCTGGGCTCGGTCAAGGCGTACGGCTCGCGCGGCATCGCGGCGCTGCGCGTGGCGATGGAGGCACCGGCATGAGAGAAGAAGCCGAAGGGCGGGACTCCCATGATCGCCACGAGCCCTACGCCTGGCATGAGCCGATGGAACGGCCTGAGCAAGAGCACACGCAATCGCACGCTGGGAACGGAACTGTGAACGACAGCCCCGACGACAAGGGCCCCGAGGGGCTCGGCTCGGACGAGCTGGCACTGCGCCGGATGCTGCACTCGGCCGTCCAGGACATCGAGCCGAGCGACGGCACGCTGGACCACCTGCGGCGCGCGGTACCCGCCCGGCGGGCCCGCAAGCGCCAGGCCGCCGTCGGCATGGCGGCCGCCGCCCTGTTCATCGGCACCGCCATCCCGGCCCTCGTCCACGTCTCCAACTCCGGCGGCTTCGACCCCAACACCTCCAACGCCGGCCAGGCCTCGCAGGCCCAGGGCGGCGCGGGCCAGGGCAAGAACCCGGACGGAGGTGCCAGCACCTCGGGCGGCTCCAGCGGCAAGACCTCGGGCACCGGGCAGGACGGCAAGAAGGAGTCCGGCAAGGGCGGGACCGGCGGGACCGGCACCGGCTCGACCGGTGGCACCGACCCCTCGGCGTCCACGGGCAAGAGCGCCCCGGTGTGCACGGCGGCCCAGCTGGGCTCGGCCACGGGGACCGTGAACGCACCGGACTCCGCGGGCGTCGTCTACGGCACCTTCCGTGTCACCAACATCTCCACCACCAGCTGCACCGTCGACGGCGCGGGCAGCGTGAGCACCCTCGCGCAGGGCGCCGCGGACGCCACCAAGATCGGTACGGCGCGGCACGCGTCCGGCGACGCGGCCGCGGGCCTGCCCGACCCGTCCCTGGAGGCCACGGCGCTGGTCCTGCAGCCCGGCGCGGCCTACGAGGAGAAGTTCGCCTTCGTGCCCTCGACGACCTGCCCCACCACCGGCGGCAACAACGGCGGCACGGACCCCACCGGTTCTCCCTCGCCGTCGCCCTCCCAGGACGCCAGTGCGAGCGGCGGCACGGACGGCGGCGCCACGTCCTCGGGCGTCACCACCCAGCTGCTCACCGAGGACGGCCCGGCCGACGGCAGCATCGTGGTGACCCACACCCCGCAGGCGGGCTCGCCCGCGGTCTCGGCGACGGTGTCCAACGCGTGTGCCGGGACGGTCTACTGGACCGGGGTGCTGTCGGCGTCGTAGTCGATCGGCCTTGGTCGATCGGTCGTAGCCGATCCGCCGGTCCGCCGATCTGTCTCGGGCGGCCGCGCGTCGTGCGTCCGCCGTCGTGCGTCCGCCTCAGACGCCGGACGGGGCGGAGACGCCCTCCTCGTCCGGCACGAGGCCCAGCGCCGCGTCCCGGGCGAACTCCAGCTCGCGGCGCAGCAGCCGGAACCACATGAAGACCACGAAGCCCGCGAAGACGAACCACTCACCGGTGTAGCCGAGGTTCTGGAACGCCTTGAGGTCCAGCCCGGTGTTGTCCGGGGCGGACGCGGGCACGGCCTTCATCCCGGAGTCGCCCTTGTCGAGCGTGACCCACGCGTCGTACACCCGGTACGGCACGAGGTTCACCAGCGATGCCGAGCTGATCGCCGCCGTCTGCCCGGACGGCAGCCCGCCCTGGGCGCTGACGCCGTTGTCCCCCGGCGTCTCGGACGCCTGCAGCGCACCGGTGACGGTGACCTCGCCGGCGGGCGGGGCGGGCGCCTTCGCCGGGTCGGCGTTGCCCGGCAGCCAGCCCCGCACCACCGGCAGTGCCTTGCCGGAGTCGGTGCGCAGCAGCGTCATCACATAGAAGCCGCTCCTGTTGTCCAGTTCCCGGCCGGGCACCAGGAACTGCTTGTCGTACCGGCCTGTGGCGGTGACCCGCTTGCCCGACGTGCTCTTGTCGACGGGCAGCAGCTCGGCCAGCGGCCGGGCCGCCTCCGATCTGGCCGAGGAGGCCTGCTCGGTGGCGGCCCGGTGGTCCTGCACCCGCGCCTCGAACCGGCCCAGCTGCCACGACCCCATGAAGATGCAGAACGGGATGGAGAGCAGCACGAAGACGTTGATGCCCCACCAGCGGGGTGTCAGCAGAAACCGGTACACGCCGTCAACGGTACGGGGCGACGGCGCGGAGACCGGGCCGGGGGTCCCGGCGGCGGTGGATCAGCCGACGGTCAGGGTGAACGGGCCGGCCAGGACCGAGTAGCCGTCGTTCGCGAGGTAGTACGCGTCGTACGTGCCGTTGCCCTTCAGTTTGTCGGTGGAGAAGGTGAGGGCGCCGCTGGCGTCAGGGGCGTAGGCCCAGCTCAGGGAGGACTGCTGGCCCGGTCTGACGCCTGCCGGGTAGATGCCGATCCAGTTCTTCGCACTCACCTGGGACGTGGATGGCACTGAGTAGCGAAGGGTGACGTTGTCGCCGCCCGCGATCGCGTTCAGGTCGCCGGTGAGGGTGGGGGCCGTGACGGTGGACGGTGCGAACGCGGCGTTCAGCGGGGTCGCGTAGGCGTCGTTGCCGGTGAGGGCGGGCAGGCCGAGGGCCGACTCGATGGTGCGGGCGATGCCGTAGTGGTCGTAGTGGGCCGGGCTGCTGGTGCCGGCCGGGACGGTGCCCTGCGATCCGACGACCGTGGTGACGATGTGGTTGTAGGCCTCGCTGTTGCTCTCGTCCCAGGTCAGGACGAGCAGCGAGCGCTGCTGGGTCCAGGCGGGGGAGGCCAGCACCGGGGTCAGCGTCTGCTTCAGCCAGCCGTCCTGCGTCTTCAGGCTGGTGGGGCTGCCGTTGCCGGAGGCCTCGCCGTCGTAGTAGTCGTCGGCGGCGATCCAGGAGAAGTCCGGGGTGGTCGCGGCCGACCGGAGGTCGGTGGTCAGCTGCGAGGTGTCGAACAGGTGGGCGGCGCAGCGGGAGGCGTTGCCGCTGATGTCGGTGTAGTTGATGAACGGCGCGTCGTCGGGCTCGTAGTAGCGGTCGAAGTTGTTGCTGGTGTTGCAGGGCGTGCCCATGCCCTGCTCGTAGGCCTTCCAGCTCTTGCCGGCCGCCTCGACGGTGTCGCCCAGGTTGCGCTGGGGGGAGTTGATGTTGGGCCAGTAGACGGCGCCCTTGGCGTACGTGTCACCGCCGGCGACGGCGAGGTAGTTCTCGTCGCTCGGGTGGTAGACGCCGTGGAAGTCGGTCAGCGTGGCGCCCTGGTTCATCAGGCTGTGCATGTACGGCGTGTCCGCCGGGTCGTTCATGATCGCGGAGTAGTCGGTGTTCTCCATCATGATCATGAACACATGGTCGTAGCCGGGCACGCGCGACACGGGCGGGGTGACCGGCGCCGGCGCGGCGACCGGGGTGTTCAGGGTGAGCGAGAGGTTGTCCAGGTAGCCGGTCTCGTTGGACGTCGACAGGAACTGCACCTCGACCTGGACGGAGCGGGTCCCGGCCGGGACCGGGCCGGTGGCGCTGCGGGAGAGGAACTTGGTGGCCAGCCCCCGGTCGCTCGCAAAGACCGTCGGCAGCTTGGCGGTCGCACCGATCGGGTGGCCGCCCGCGTCCTGGAAGTGCAGGCCGACCGCGACATGGCCGCTGTAGACGGTCCAGCCGCCGAGCCAGCCCGAGAGGTCGTAGCTCACCGTGCCGCCGTCGATGGCCCCGGCCGCCGAGGAGAGGTCCACGGTCTGCGTCATCGCGCCGTCGCCGAAGTTGCCGGGCCCGAAGAAGGCCTTGCCGGGCGCCTTGCCGTCGCCGGGCAGCCCGAAGGACCCGGCGGTGTGGCACATGACGTCCAGACCGCCCGCCTCGGTGGTCCAGCCGGGCACGGTGGACGCCGCGCCCCAGTCGTTGGTGCAGTACCCGCCGGTCTCCGCGTCGCCGTTCACGATCAGATTGCCGCTGCCGCCCGCCGCCTGGGCGGGAGCGGGAGCGGAGACGATCAGTGCACCGAGGAGGGCGACCAGCCCGCCGAAGGATCTCCAGCGCAGTCTCATTCGTGTACCTCGTCCCGTCGATGAGGGTGCCTGAGGGATGACATGAACGGGACATAGGTACCGGCGGCCGCTGTCGGGCGGAAGAACCGCGACCAAACTTGTTCATACAAGTAGCGACGCAGCTTGTTCATACAAGTTCGGTGGGCGGGGATGCGCCGTCCGCGCCCGCTCCGGACTTACCCCGTACGACTTGGTGCTGATCGGGTTACATAGAGGCCATGACCGACGCAGCAGCCATGCCCGAGTGGGAGAAGCGGTTCCGTGCCCCACGTGTCTCCCTGCCCGACTGGGCGGACGACGCCCCCGACCGCTCCCTGTTCGTGTCCAACGCGACAGGGACGTACGAGCTGTACGCCTGGGACCGTGCGACAGGGGAGCAGCGGCAGGTGACGGACCGGCCGAACGGCACCACGGACGGTCTGGTGTCGCCGGACGGCGCGTGGATCTGGTGGTTCGACGACAAGGACGGCGACGAGTTCGGCGTATGGCGCCGGCAGCCGTTCGCGGGCGGCGAGGACGAGCTCGCCACACCGGGCCTGAAGCCCTCCTACCCCGCGGGACTCGCCCTCGCCCGGGACGGCCGCACCGCGGTCGTCGGCCGCTCGACCGACGAGGAGGGCACCACGATCCACGTCTCCCGGGACGGCGAGGCGCCCGTCGAGCTCTACCGCCACCGCGAGTCCGCCTACGTCGGCGACCTCTCCCACGACGGCACGCTGCTCGCGATCGAGCACACGGAGCACGGCGACGCGATGCACTCCGCGCTGCGCGTCCTGCGCCAGGACGGCACACAGGTCGCCGAGCTGGACGACACCAAGGGCGGCGCGGAGGAACTGGGCCTGGAGGTGCTGGGCTTCGCACCGGTCGACGGCGACACCCGGCTGCTCATCGGACACCAGCGCCGCGGCCGCTGGGAGCCGCTGGTGTGGGACGTGGCGACGGGCGAGGAGACCGACCTGGCGCTGGACCTGCCGGGCGATGTGAGCGCGGAGTGGTATCCGGACGGCTCCGCCCTGCTGATCGCCCACGGCTTCGAGGCCCGCAGCGAACTGTTCCGCTACGACCTGGCCACCGGCGAGCTGACGAGCATCCCGACCCCGCCCGGCTCGGTCTCGGGCGCGACGGCCCGCCCCGACGGCAGCGTGGAGTTCCTGTGGTCCTCGGCCGCCGAGCCGCCGGCGGTCCGCTCGACGACCGGCAAGGTGGTCCTGGACCCGCCCGGTATGAAGTGCCCCGGCTCGGTGCCGGTGGAGGACGTGTGGATCGAGGGCCCCGGCGGCCGTATCCACGCGCTGGTCCAGAAGCCCGCGGGGGCCACCGGCCCGCTGCCGACGGTCTTCGACCTGCACGGCGGCCCGACCTGGCACGACAGCGACTCCTTCGCCGCGGGCCCGGCCGCCTGGGTGGACCACGGCTATGCGGTGGTGCGCATCAACTACCGCGGTTCGACGGGCTACGGCAGGGCCTGGACGGACGCGCTCCGCCACCGGGTCGGCCTGATCGAGCTGGAGGACGTGGCGGCGGTCCGTGACTGGGCGGTGTCCTCGGGTCTGGCCGACCCCGGCCGGCTGATCCTCACGGGCGCCTCCTGGGGCGGCTACCTCACCCTGCTCGGCCTCGGCACCCAGCCGGACGGCTGGACCCTGGGCATCGCGGTCGTCCCGGTCGGGGACTACGTCACGGCGTACCACGACGAGATGGAGACCCTGAAGGCGATGGACCGCACTCTGCTCGGCGGCACCCCCGAGGAGGTCCCGGAGCGCTACGAGGCGTCCTCCCCCCTCACCTACGTCGACCAGGTCAAGGTCCCCGTCTACATCTCGGCCGGCGTCAACGACCCGCGCTGTCCCATCCGCCAGGTGGAGAACTACGTCGACCGCCTTGCGGCGCGGGGCGCGACGCACGAGGTGTACCGCTATGACGCGGGGCACGGGTCGCTGGTGGTGGAGGAGCGGATCAAGCAGGTGGGACTGGAGATGGAGTTCGCGGAGCGGCATCTGCCCAAGTAGTCCGTGTGCCGGGGTGCCTCTCGGCCTACCGGGACGGCTGGGCGGGTGGGAAAACGGGGTCCGGAGCCCCTGGCGGGGTCTGGGGCGGAGCACCGGGGCGGCCCAGCAACTCCGCCAGCCCACGCCGGGTCGCTGCGAGAACCACCCGCTCCCCGGCACGCAGCACATGGTCGGCCGGCAGGGACTGCCGCCCCTCCAGAGCCAGCACCCGCCAGGCGCCGGCCCGGAACGCCCCGGCCACCGTCCGCCCCTCCAACTGGGGGTGCCCCTCGACGTCCACCGCGGCGAAGAGCAGCACCCGGCGCTCGACGGGGATCGCCCCCAGGATCTGCCGGCCGAGCATCGCCCCGGCGAAGGCGGGCGCGGCCAGATGCGTCACGCTCCGGCTCCGGGTCAGCGCACGCGGATGCGCTGCCCGGAGGGTGCGGTACACGGCGGTCGCGAAGTCGTCGTCGTACAGGCGCAGGACCACCCGTAGATCCGGTCGCACGGACCGCCCGTACAGCACGGCCTCCAGATTCGTCGTGTCCGCGCTGGTCACCGCGAGCAGCGCATGCGCCCGATGGATCTTGGCGGCCTCCAGGACCCCCTCCTGGGTCACGTCCCCGAGCACCACCGGCACCCGCAGCCGCCGCGCCGTGGCGAGTCCGCGGGCCTCGGGGTCGGCCTCGACGCACACCACGGGGATGTGCAGCTCCCTCAGCCGCGTCAGCACCCGTGTGCCGATCTTGCCCAGCCCGAGCAGCACCACATGTCCGCCGAGGCCCCGCGGGGGCTTGCGCAGGGCGGACGCGGTCCGGAAGGTGCCGAGCGCCTCCAGCACCGCGGCCAGCAGCACCGGCAGCAGCAGCAACCCGACCAGACCGGACAGGAGTTGCAGGATCTGCCGCCCGAGGGACGCCCCGATGGCCGGGTCGTCGATGGCGAAGAGGTCCAGCAGCGTCAGATAGAAGGCCCGCAGCGGATGGATGCCCGTCACCAGCCACAGGGCCACGGCCAGCGCCACCACACACCCCACGAGCCCGGCCAGCGACCACCGCAGCCGCCGGGAGAACAGCGAGGCGAACGGCGGTACGACCCCGGCACGCCCCGCGGGTAACGGCGGCCCGGCGGCGTACGACACCTGCTCCAGTACGACCGTCCCGCGCCCGTCGGCCTCCCGTACCTCCGCCTCGTCGGGCAGCAGCCGCGGTCCCCGCTCCCCGCTGCCCTCGGCGCCGTCCGCGCCGGCCGGATCGCTGCTGGTCGCCGACAGCAGCGCCAGTGTGCACAGCCCGGGGTCGACGATCTGTCCGGGACGGGCCGGCGGCCGTTCCACCGCGCGCAGCAAAAGCCCGTCCGTCTGGACGACCTTGGTGGTGCCGGCCACCGCGGTCGCCGCCAGCGCGGGCGCGGCGGTGTCGGCGTCGGACAGCACGGTCGTCGAGGCGTCGCTCCCGGACTCCCCGCTCTCGCCGTCCCCGGCCGCCAACGCGGCCGACTGGTCGAGGAGTTCCTCGATGTGCTGGCCCAACCGCCTGTTGTAGAGCCTGAGGACGAGCCGCAGCCGTGGGTTGAGGCGGCGGGCGGTGAGGGCGGCGCGGATGTTGGTCTCGTCGTCGTCGTACACGAGCGCCAGCGCGGTGGCCCGCTCCACGCCGGCCTCGGCGAGCACCGCCTCGGTCGGCTCGGCGGCCTCCAACAGCCTTTCGCCACGGGCGGGTTCACCGCTGCCGGCGCCGCCCCCGCCTCCGCCTGCGCCGCCGTTGCCGTTGGTCGCGGTCCGTCCCACGGCCGCGTTCACCACCCGGTCCAGCAGCGCCGCCGAAGCCGCCCGGGCCCGCCCGACGACCGGCGGCCGTGCCGTGCGCACGTTCGGCGGTACGACGAGCGTCACCTGCTCGCCGTACACTCCGCGCAGTTCGGCGGCCAGCCGGTGCGCGAGCCCGTCGTCGCCGCACACCACCATCCGGGCCGGCGCACCACCATGGCCACCCTGATACGGAACGCTCCCCACAAGGGCAAAGAGTGCCCCAACGGGGCGGATGGTTCCAGCAACGGGCTGAACGCGCGTGCCGGGACCGCCGTACCCAAGGGGAGGGAGAACAGCGAAGCAGCGCCCGTACGCCGGAGGTACCCGACCCGTGGCCATCACCGAAGAAGCCCCGCCCGGGGACGTCGCTCGCGATGCGGCGCCGCCCGGCACCGGGTCCGACCAGCGGCCCGACAAGGAGGGCTGGCACCTCAACTCCCCGCTCGCGCTGACCATGTTGATGCTGTTGGTGGTGGTGGCGCAGGGGCCGATCCGCGGTGCGCTGTCCACGCCGGTGATGCAGAGCTGGATGACGGTGTTCGTCGCGGTGGTCGTCCAGGCACTGCCGTTCCTGGCGCTCGGGGTGCTGTTGTCCGCCGCGATCGCCGTCTTCGTACCGCCGTCGTTCTTCGCCCGCGCCCTGCCCGGCCGGCCCGCGCTGGCCGTACCGGTGGCCGGGGTGGCGGGCGCGGTGCTGCCGGGCTGCGAGTGCGCGTCGGTGCCGGTGGCCGGGGCGCTGGTCCGCCGGGGTGTGACACCGGCCGCGGCGATCGCGTTCCTGCTCTCCGCTCCGGCGATCAACCCGATCGTGCTGACGGCGACGGCCGTCGCCTTCCCCCGCAACCCGGAGATGGTGCTGGGCCGTTTCGTCGCCAGTCTGCTGGTCGCGTGCCTGATGGGCTGGCTGTGGCAGCGCCTCGGGCGCACCGACTGGCTGCGCCTGCCGGCGCACGCCTCGCACGAGGGGCAGAGCAAGGGCGAGGCGTTCTGGGGGTCCGTCCGGCACGACATGATGCACGCGGGCGGCTTCCTGGTGCTCGGCGCGATGGCCGCGGCGACGCTGAAGGCGGTGGCCCCGGCGGACTGGCTGCGCACGGCCGCCGACAACCCGGTGTTCTCCGTCCTCGCCCTGGCCGTCCTGGCCGTGGTGCTGTCGATCTGCTCGGAGGCGGACGCGTTCGTGGCGGCGTCGCTGACCCAGTTCTCGCTGACGGCCAAGCTGGCGTTCCTGGTCGTCGGCCCGATGATCGACCTGAAACTGTTCGCGATGCAGGCCGGCACCTTCGGCCGCGGCTTCGCCCTGCGCTTCGCCCCCGCCACCTTCGTCCTCGCCATCGTGGGCGCGGTCGCGACCGGGGCGGTGCTGCTGTGAACCGGCAGGCACAGGCGGCGGTCCTGTTCCTGATCGGCGCGGCCCTGCTGCACGCGGGCTTCACCGACCTCTATCTGCGCTACGTCAAGGCGGGCCTGCGCCCGCTGCTGCTGGCGGCGGGCGTCGTACTGATCGTGACGGCGCTGGCGACGGCCTGGTACGAGTGGAAGAACGCGCGGCGGAGGAAGGGGGCCGGTGCCGATGGTGCCGTCGCCGCTGGCGATGAGGGCCACGGTCACGTCCACCACGAGCCCCGTATCTCCTGGCTCCTCGTCCTCCCGCTCTTCGCCCTGATCCTGGTCGCGCCGCCGGCCCTCGGCTCGTACAGCGCGATGCGCACCGGTACGGCCCTGCAACAGCCGTACGGCTACATGAAGTTGCCGGCGGGCGACCCCGTGCCGGTCAACGTGGTCGACTACGCGGGCCGCGCGGTCTACGACCACGGCCGTTCCCTGGGCGGCCGCAGCGTCCGGATCACCGGCTTCGTCGCCGTGGACCGCGCGGGCACGCCCTACCTCGTCCGCATGGCCCTCAACTGCTGTGCCGCGGACGCCCAGCCGGTGAAGATCGGCCTGACCGGGAAGATCCCTCCGGTCCTCCAGCCGGACGCCTGGCTGGAGGTGACGGGCACATACACCACGAAGCAGACCCGGGACCCGGTCAACAACGGCCCGATCCCGTTCCTCCGGGTCACCGGATCCCGGCCGGTGCCGACGCCGCACGACCCGTACGACGAGACGTGGAACAACTGAGTGGGTTCCTGCGGGGCCGGCGGAGGCTAGTTGACGGCCAGTGACACGGCGAGGGCGCCGAGCACCGTGCCCATCAGGTAGCGCTGCACCCGGAGCCAGGAGGGGCGGCGGGCGAGGAAGGCCGCGATCGTGCCCGCCGCCAGCACGATGGTGAGGTTGACCGCAATGCTGACCAGGATCTGGGCCGAGCCGAGAACGAGGCCCTGGAGCAGCACATGGCCCCGGTCCAGGTCGATGAACTGGGGGATCAGCGACAGATACATGATGGCGACCTTGGGATTGAGCAGGTTCGTCATCAAACCCATCATGAACAGCCGGCGGGGCGGGTCGTGCGGCACGTCCTGCGGGGCGAACACGGAGATGCCGCCCGGCTTCAGGGCGCTCCAGGCCAGAAAGCCGAGGTAGGCGGCGCCCGCCAGCTTCACCGTGAGATACAGCTCGGGTACGGCGACGAAGACGACCGCCAGGCCCAGGTTCGCGGCGAGCAGATACACCAGGAAGCCGAGGGCAACACCGCCGAGGGAGATGATCCCGGCGCGTCTGCCCTGGGTGATGCTGCGGGAGACGAGATAGATCATGTTCGGGCCGGGGGTGAGCACCATGCCGAGCCCCACCGCGGTCACGCCGAGGATTCCGCTCGGATCAACGATGACCGGATCAACCATGAAAACGCCCCCTGCCTCGGACGAGCACCGCTCCCCGCCGGAATGCCTCGGAGCATATGGCAGTGCAATAACTCAGTGCAATGAGAATATTGCTCTCAGTGCAATTCTGTGGTGGGGTGGGGCGGGGTGGGATGAAGGAAGCTGTCGGCCGAGGGGGGAGAACAGGGTGCGGGATTACCAGAGCGTCGCCGACGCGGTGACGGAGGAGATCAGGTCGGGCGGTCTCCGCCCCGGTGACCGCCTCCCTCCGCAGCGCGAGTTCGCGAGGCGGCACGGCATCGCCAACTCCACGGCCGCGCGCGTCTACCAGGAACTGGCCCGCAGGGGACTGACGGTGGGCGAGGTGGGACGGGGCACGTTCGTCCGCGCGGCTTCCCCGGCCACCGACCCCGCACTCACCGAACCGGCCACCACCCGTATCGACCTGGAGCTCAACTACCCGGTGGTACCGGAGCAGAGCGCACTCCTGGCCGAGGGCCTGGCCGGACTCCTCCGCCCCGACGCCCTGGCCGAGGCCCTGCGCCCCGCGGGCACCGCCGCCCTCCCGGCGGTACAGGACTCCGCCGCCGACATCCTCGCCGCAGGCGGCTGGCGCCCCGACCCGTCGAGGATCCTCTTCTCGGGCAACGGACGGCAGGCCATCGCGGCCGCCATCGTCACCGTCGTACCCCCAGGCGCGCGACTCGGAGTCGAGGAGCTGACGTACCCCGTCGTCAAGGCGATCGCCACGAGGCTCGGCATCACGCTGGTCCCCCTGCCCATGGACGGCGAGGGACTGATCCCGGAGGCGATCGAGGAGGCCCACGCCACCGCCCCCCTGCACGCGGTCTACGTACAGCCAAGACTGCACAACCCGCTCTCGCTGACCATGCCCGAGGCCCGAGCCGAGCGCCTGGCCGCCGTCCTGCAGAATCTGTGCATCCCCGCGGTGGAGGACGCCATCTGGTCCTTCCTCCACAACGAACGGCCACCCCTGGCCGCCCACGCGCCCGAGCACACGATCCTGATCGACAGCCTGAGCAAGCGCATCGCGCCGGGCCTGACCCTGGGTTTCGTGGTGGCGCCCGCAGCCCTGTCGACCGACATCAACACCACCCTGCGCGCGTCCGGCTCGGCACCGGCACGCTTCGCCCTGGAGGCGGCCCACCGCTGGCAGCAGGACGGCACGGTGGCCGCGCTGGTCGAGGCCAAGCAGCGGGAGGCGGCGGTACGGCAGCGGATCGCGGCGCGGCACCTAAACGGTTTCGCGGTGCAGAGCGACCCGCGCTCCTACCACTGCTGGTGGCGGCTGCCCCACCCCTGGCGCGCGGACACCTTCGTCGCGGCAGCCGCCCGTCACGGCATCGGCGTGGTCCCGGCGGCCGCGTTCACCGTCGGCGACAACCACGCGCCGAACGCCGTCCGGCTGGGCCTGGCCACACCCCAGCCGGACGCCCTTTCCCAGGCCCTGGCCACCCTCGCCGAACTGGCCCGGTCCGCACCGGAGGACCTCGTCACGGACTGAGACGCGAGGCGGGGGCGACGACAGGGCCGCCTTCTCATGACGAGCTACGACTCTTCCCTTCGGCCTGGGAGATCGTCTCGGCCTCGGCCTCCGCCATGGCGATGGCGAACCCGAACGCCTCGGCGATGTGCCCCGCGGCCGACATGACCCGCGCCGTGCCCACGACGGGGGCGATCGCAACGAGCACGTCCTGCACCTGCTCGGAGGTCAGGTTGGCCTCCATGGCGGCACCCGCGTGAGCGAGGTAGCTGACCGCCGGCGCATCCATGGCCACGAGCGCGGCGATACGCGTGAGGATCAGCGAGCCCTCGTCCATCCCACAACGCTCGATCGAGTCGACCGTCATGGCGGCGATCGTGTCCAGAACCGGAGTGTCCGACGTCGTGGCCATCTCCGCACCACCTTCCCATTCCCGCACGGAGCCGACCGGTGCCCCCGCACGTCGGCGACTTGCCCTTCAACGGTAGGAGGGGGGTGGGATGTGCGCACTTCGGGCTGTGGGCAGGGGCGCACGAACACACAGGGGTCGGCGACCTCGCTCACACAGAGGTCGGCGACTTTGCTTCAGCCGGCGTAGACCTCACCGGTAAGCATGTCCGCGCGGACATGGAGCGCACCGAGATCAACACCGCTCTTCCCCTGGTCCTTCGTGACGATCTTCTCGGCCTGCTCGGCCGAGATCAGCTCGGCGTGATCAAGGCCGACCACGACTTCATCGAGCAGGAGTTGGAACTCAAGACCAGCACCGAGCTGACGCGAGCGATCCAAGTCATGACCGCAGAACCGCACCGCCGTCTGATCGAGGACGGCGCAGAGCAGTAGCGGATCCCCGCCAGGCCGTGGGTCAGGACCCCAGACCGGCAAGGGGTTCGGAGTCGTCGATGAAGGCGCGAGCCACATCGGCCAGGCGCCGGTTGTGAGCGCGGGCGTAGCCGCGCAGCGCGCTGAACGCCTGCTCCATGTCGATGCCCTGGCGCTCGGCGAGCTTCCCCTTGGCCTGTTCGATCAGCACCCGGCTGTTCAGCGCCGTCTGCAGCTGCTCGTTGAGCACCGTGCTGCGCTGGGCGGTGCGTTGTTGCAGCAGGCTGATGGTGGCGACGTCTGCCAGCGCCTGGGCGATGAGTGTGGCGGCCGGATCGAAGGGGCCGTGCGCGGAGCGGAAAAGGTTCAGGGCGCCCACTGTCTCGTCCCGCAGGCGCATGGGCAGGGCCTGGACGGCCCCGAACCCGCTGCGGTGGGCCACCGTGACGAAGCGCGGCCAGCGGTCGACCTCCCGGGTCAGGTCGGGGATGATCACCGGTACGCCGGTGCGAAAGCACTCGAGACAGGGACCTTCGTCGTTTTGCAGCTGGAAGAGCTCCAGCAGACGCACCTGTTCGTCGGAGGCGGCCATGACGCGGAGTTTGCCGTCCCGGTCGGCGAGCAGCACCCCGGCGGCGCTCGCATCGAGCATGCCGACGCAGCGGTCGGTCAGCAGGCGCAGGAAGTCGATGAGGTCGAAGTCGGCAACCAAGTTGTCGGCCAGCTCGACGAAGGTCTTGGCCAGAAGCTGTTGATCCATCGTGGGCACCCTCGATTGAGACTAGTCCCTGCCTGAAGAGAACGGGAAGTACGGCATGTTCCTCGGCCGGCACCTCTACGTCAGGTTTCCTCCTCGGCCTGATCCGGCTCCGCGTCCGGTGAGAAACGAAGCCGACGGGCCACCACGTCAGCGGCCACGTCGGCGAGTCGGCGTCCGTGCACATAGGTGTAGGCGCGGAGCCGGACGAAGGCTTCCTCGATGCCGACTCCGAGCTGAACCGTGAGCATCCCGCCAGCCTGGTCGATCTCCGCCCGGTATCCGCTCAAGTCCTCGAAGCTGCGGTCGGGCATCGGCCCGTCGGTCGGTGCGCCCGTCTCGTCGATCCTTGTATCGAGCAGGAGCAGCGTCGCGAGATCGGCGAACGCCAGTGCGTCGGCCAGTTCCTCCGTGTCCAGTACGGTCGGAATGCTGGCGTACAGGTCCAGAACTCCCGGGCTGATCGCTCCCTTCTGCAGGGGGAGCGAGAAGACCGCACGGGCTCCTGCTTCCAGGGCCGCATCGGCGAACACGACCCAGTGATCCTGCAGTTCTACAGTGAGCAGATCGGGTGTCAGGACGGCCGAGCCGCGTGCAAAGGCGTCCACGCAAGGCCCTTCACCCAGCGTGAGCTGGAGCTGTTCCAGTTGCTCGCTGATGTCGTCGGTGCTGCACAGCGGATGGCTTGGCGCGGTCCGGGACATCGCCGACAGCCCGGCCCCGCCGACCGGCAGCGCGGCCACGGCCGCGGTGCACACGTCCACCACACCGACCCGGGCACCTCGTCGGACCGCCTGCTCGGCCACCAGCATCTGAATGCGGGCCGACCGCCTGTCAGGGCCCACCGGGGCCATCGCCTCCAGGCATCTCGAGCCTTGCCGTGGTGCGTTCCCCGAGGGGAAGTATCAGCGCGCGGAACGTGGTGACGCCCAGTGGCCTGCGAAGCTCTCCGATGTCCAGCCACCCCCAGGAGCGGAGCACAGCGAGAGTCGAGCGATCGGCCTGGTCCACCAAGGTGGCGCCGAGTGATGCCTGGTGGTCGGTCAGCAGCCGCTCCTGCATACGACGGGAGAGTTCCCGGTCCTGAGGGTGCGGCCGGATCAGGATGTCAGCGAATGCGAAGACGCTGCCGGACACGGTGAGTTGCCCGACGCTGCGCGGCAGTATTCCTTCGAAGCCGAGCCACCAGGAGCCGTCGCCGCGTACCGGGAATCCGAAGGCGCATCCCCTCAGGCTGTCCGTCTCGGCGATCACCATGGCGAATCCCGGTCGGTGCATGTCCGCGGTGAGACGGTCCAGGAAGTTCTGGCGGCTGGGACGGTGGTACGGATCACCCGGCGCCGTTGCGCGGGACTCCACATACAGATCCGCCAGATCCTCACGCAGGCCCTCCACCAGCCAACGGTTCAGCCGACGCAACCACACCGGAGCCACGGTGGACGGCTCGCCGTCCCCGGGCTTCCGTGACTGTTCCCGACCTGGTTCGGCCGTCATCGCACATCTCCCGAGAGAACAGGCGCAAGCGGGACAGACCGGCGTGGCGGGGCTGGAAGGGGCGTGGCCGGGGTGTCGCCGAGAGGAGGTGGCAGGTGGTCGAACGGAAGGCCGAGGAGGAGGAAGCCGCTGCCGGTGAGGTCGAGAATCCGAGCCAGCATCGCCGGCGGATGGTGCAGTCGCAGGGTCCCGCCGGCCACCGTGGTCTGCTGCGAAGCGTGGAGGAAGGCGTTGAGTCCGCTGCAGTCGCAGAAGGTGACGGGGGTGAGGTCGACGTCGACGGTGCGGATACCGTCTCGCAGGCACCGTTCCAGGGACACGCACACCAACGGCGCGGATTCGAGGTCGATCTCACCCGACAGGGTGATCAGCGCCCGAGTCCTTCGGTCATGGCGGTACACGGTGAGCTGGGGAAGGGGCATGACGCCTCGGTTCGGAAGACCATCCGGCAGCGGGCACGGTGGGCCGGAGTTCCGGCCCCCTGGGAGCGCTCCGGGCAGGGGCGTACTTTCGACGGAGGCAGAGCAACGGCCGGTCCGACAGCCTGCGCAGCAGGACAGAGGACCCACCCAGTTCCCTCCAGGGATGCGCCGGGTGACAGACGAAGACTCCGTACCCCGCAGCCATCCGTGTTCAGCAACAGCATGCCGCCGGGGTCTGGGACGTCTACACAGCAGCGTAGTCCTCGCGTCGTGTGACAGACGGTCCGAAGCAGACCAATCCCAGGATATGGACGGTGCAAAAGCGCGGTGGCACGCGCAAGGCAAAACGATCGTCGCGGACGGGGTGGTGGAGAAAGTCCCCCCGGGAACGCCACATGGGAGCGATGGAGGGATGACTGTGGACGGTCGCGTGATTCCCCGGGTCGGCGTCACGCAATTCGGTAATCCCTGTAGGGGCGCACCGGCGGACAGCCAGGGGCGAGTGCGCACCGAGGTTGGCCAGGCAGCGGTCCCTGTGTCGTCGGCCCTGTCTTCGGTGGCGCGGTTGTCGGCTCACTCCAGGAGGGCGAGGTGGTCGGCGGCGCCCCCGCGCCATTCGATCAGGAAGAGGGTCGCGTCGTCGCTGGTGCGGCCGCCCCGTTGCTGCTTCAGAGCGTGGGAGAGTGCGCGCACCACCGCGCGTACTCCCTTCTCTGTGTGTTCGATGCGGTTCACCCAGTGGATGAGTTGCTCCTCGCCGAACTGCTCTTCACCGGCTTCGTGTTCCTCGATCAGGCCGTCGGTGAAGCACAGCACCCGGTCGCCGCGTTGGAGCGTCTGCTCGCTGATCCGGGGCTCTTCACCGCCGAAGCCGACCGGCAAGGTGGTCGGGCCTGCCAGTTGGCGCACGACCTGGTGGTCGCGGATCAGCAGCGGCGCGGGGTGGCCCGCGTTGACCCACTGCAGGTGGCCCGTTGCGATGTTCAGACGCATCATCTGCGCGGTGACGAAGTGGTCGGGCCCGAACTGGTCGGCGATGGCCCGGTCCATGAACGCATAGATCTCGGACAGGCCGATGTCGGCACGTCTGGCGTGCCGGTAGGCCCCGACGGCGACGGTCGCCATCGTGGCGGCGTCCAGACCGTGGCCCATCGCATCGACCATGGCCACGTGCAGGATGTCCTCGTTGAGGGCGTAGTCGAAGCTGTCGCCTGCGACGCTGTAGGCGGGCTCCAGGATTCCGGCCACTGCTGCCTGTGGGACGGACATCGCCAGCGGCGGCAGCAGGGACCACTGGATCTCCGCGGCCACGCTCATCGGTTCGCGGCGCCGGGCGAGGAAGAACTGGTCGGTGTAGCTGTGCTTGGTGACCAGCATGTCGGCGACCAGACCGGCGAGCCTGCGCAGGAGCCGCCGGTCGTCGTCATCGACGGTGTCCAGGGTGAGGCCCATCACTCCCACCTGGTCGCTGCCGTCCAGCAACGGTAGGTACATCCGGACGCCGTCGGGCTGCGGCACCTCGACAGTGGTCGCCTGCAGGAAGGCCATGCCGGCGGGAGAGTCACCGATCGGCTCGGGCTCGCCGACCATCAGCCGCCGACCCGGCAGCGGTACCAGCACCAGCTGGCCGTAGTCCTGCAGCAGGATCGAGACGTCGCGACCACCGACCCTGGCCACCTCTTCCGCGATCAGCGGGGCGATCAGCTGCGGCGGCATCTGGTGTGCCCGGTCCAGCAGCACCCCCAGCAGCCGCTCGCCGAACCCTTCCGAACGGTCCGTCATGCTGTTGTCCGGCCGCCGCTCACCTCGTGCCATGTCCGCGCCCTTGCACCGGTGTCCTCAAAGTCTCGGTCACCATGTTCCTGCCGGCGTCGTGCCGCGAATCCAGCGCCACGCACCGACACGCTCGGGCCGTCCCGCGGTCACGGCGGATGCGCTCGACGCTCTCACGTGATCTGCACACATCGGCTCCTGACACGACCGCGATCAACCCGCACAGAGTGACGCGGCCGACCGCCCGGACGGCCCATTACGCCAGACGCGGCATGTCCCACATGGTCAGAAACAGATGGCTCTCTCCGCGCTCCGCCGCAGCGCGCAGTAGTGGCCGCCCAGATGCGGAGCAGTCGCCGGGTGATCTCCCGGTACTGCCTCAGCGCGAGCCGGAGTTTCTCGGACCGCGTTCCGGGATCCCGGTCCTGCCGGCCGACGCGCAGGACACACCGCCGTTCAGCGAGGGCGTTCACGAGCTGGGCGGTGGCTTCGTCATAGGCGCTCTCGGCCTCATATGGTGATACGGCCGTCATGTGACTGGCCGCCAGGTACGTGCAGGCGGCGGTCAGATCCTCCTCGGGCATGGCGAGGTCCTCGCGCAGCTGCGCCCCGGTGAGGCCGAGGAGGCGATTGCCTTCGGCGGCCTCGTACAGGGTCTTCATGAGCGCCTCGCGACAGTGCTCCCGCTCGTACGGCGTCGCCATGGTCGCCTGCCTTTGGCATGCTCCTCAGATTTCGTCCGGCTGTGTGTGATCGTCCCGGGAGGACTGGCTGGTCAACAACCAGGAGCGCACCGGCTCCGTCATGCGCGTGGTGTCCACGGTGAGGTAGAGGCGTGTTCCGCCGTCGGTGCCTGCGGGGTAGCTGCGTGCTTCGGTGGCGGCGAAACAACGGCGGAGAGTCTCCGCGACATCGCGAGCGGTCTCCGGGTCCGCGGCGACGATACGGACCTCCGCGTGCCCGGCCGTCGGCAGTTCCGGTGACTTCATGCCGACTCCTTGCTCATCCAGGACGACGTGCCTCGGGGGCGACGTGCCGCTGGGTGTGACGGCCGCCGCCCCACACCCACCCCTGGCTGGAAGCCGGTCTGCGTCATCAGCGGCTCCCTCTCGATGCTCACGGCGTGCGGCGTCGGCAGGAGGACCCTTCTGCACGGTGGCACATGGGCTCTTACGGGTCCGCCGACCGAATCCGGGTAGGGCGTCGCTGTAGTGGAACGCCCCCATCCTTTCGTCATGCTGCGCGTTCAGCCGGTGGATCAGGAACATTCCTGCGATGATCACGAAGATGATCACGGCGACGGTGACGGCTGTCTCCACGTCCTCACCTCCTCAGGGCGGAACCGAAGATCCCGATCGCGGCTCCGTCCGCCGAAGCGGCTCCGCCGTCGGTCTCCCATTCCTCTTCCCGGCTTTGAGCCTCTGCCGCGTCGTGGCTGATGGCCTCGTCGGCCATCAGACCACTGGCGGTGCGGATACCTCCCGGAGCGATTGCTGCTGCCATCAGCCGGGCGGCGGCGGCCGGCTCCGTTTCCGGAGGGATCACCAGCAGGTCCAGGCGGCCCACCGTGTAGGAGAGGAGGATCACTTTGTTCGGGTCCTGCTCGTCGGCGAACCAGCCGACATGCACCGTGTGGCCCGTGACGGGGACCTTGCGCGGGATGACAGGCCAGTGGGCCGGGTTCACGGTGACGTGGGTGATCCGGCCCCAGCATGCGTCCAGCGCGTCTGTCAGAGTGGGGATCTCCCGGAAGAGATCACGGGAGCGGGGCCACCAGGCACCGTCCAGGAGACCCGGAACCGAGCCGGTCGGGGTCAGGGACAGCCGGGCCGACGCCGAAGGCAGGCGCTCTTTGATGATCGTAGGTTCGATGGTCGCGGTCATGACACGGACCTGTCCCTGGGCCTCCTCTTGGAGGCCAGTGTTGTGCTCGCCGGGAACGACATCGACATGACGGCCGGTGTGCGAAGTACTCCCGGTCCTTTCACTCTACGCCGGTCCGAAGACCCGGAACGTGCGCGTGAGCAGGCATTCACCGAGGCAACGAGTCCGGAACCGCCGGCGCGCAGCCGGTGCGGCGGTGCGCGATTTACGGTGAGAGGACGAGGTCCCGTGTTCGGCGGCGACACCGAATCCCGCAGACAGGCGGACACACCATGACCGAATCCGATGTCCCTCGTGCCCCCGGGCTCCTGCCGGACGCGATCCATCGGGCCGCGAAACCCGGGACAGTTCTTCTGCGGCTGGAGACGACACGATCCCGGGAAGGCAACCTCGATGGCGCGTGGTGGCCGCGTTCCCGCGACATCGGCGCGGAGTTGCCCGACCTCGTCCACGTGCTGACCGGGCACCTCGGCCCCATCACGCGCGTCGGTCTGGACGCCACCGCATGGGATGAACTTCCCTCGCGCCTGGTCATCGACGACCAGCTCGTCCATATCGACTCCTTCCCGGTCGGTGATGACACCGTCCTGATCACTCGGGGCGACCAGGACTACTTCTCCCTTCTCGTGATCCCGCCGCACGCGACACCCGACGCCGCCCGTGCCGCGATGGCAAGGGCCGTCCGGGCCGACAACGTCACCCGTGCCGCACAGATCCTCATCGACACCGGCACCCATCAGGCACACCCGCTCCCCGCGGCGGACCCTCGGACCGACGAGGAACGCCACGAGCCCGAGGAATGACTTCTGGAGGTCCGGGCGCCCGTAGAGCTGTCTTTGCTGGGCGGCGCCTACTTCAAGGCGATCGAGGGGCTGCCGCCCGCCGGTCCGGGACATCTCCCAGCATCTGGCGGACCGGTCTTCGACCGTGTGGTTGGACCTGTACCGCCCGGACCGCGCCGAGTTCACGGCGGCCGGCGAGGAACTCGGCCTCCACGAGCCAGCTCTCGAGGACGCGCTGCACGAGGGACAGCGGTCGAAACTCGACAACTACCGCACCCATCACTTCCTCAGTGTCCACGCGGTCGCCGTCGACCCGGACGGCGCAGGACCGACGATGAGCGAGCTCGCGGTCATCCTCACGCCGCAGGCGCTGATCACCGTCCGCAAGGACGCCGCGTTCGCCCTCGACGAGCTGGTCGCCCGCTGGGACCGTACCCCGGCTCTGGCCGCACACGGGGTCGCCTTTCTACTCCACGGCCTGCTCGACCATGTCGTCGACGGGCACTTCGCCGAAGGCGGCCGGCAGATCCAGACCGTGCAGCGCCAGTCCTACGCCCTGCGGAAATCACTGGTGTACGACCACGTGCTGCGTGCCGGCGAGTGGACGGAGTCGCTGCGCGACGCTTTCAGGCACTGGGACTGGCTCTGACCGCACGCTCCTGCGTGCTCGTCGGCAGACGGGCCCTGGGAGCCGGTTCTCGAAGTCGGCTTTCAAAGTCGGCTCTCAAATGGCTCCCAAAACGGGGCCGTACACCAGGTCGGGCCCGGTGCTGATCTCTCAGCACCGGGCCCGACCTGGTGTTTTACTGTCGGGGTGGCGGGATTTGAACCCACGACCTCTTCGTCCCGAACGAAGCGCGCTGCCAAGCTGCGCTACACCCCGATGTCGCTGCTTGTCGCGGCGACGTCGTTTACTTTAGCCCACTGGTGGCCGGAGACGAAATCCGGTTTTGGCGCGGCGGCGGACGGGGTTCGGGCGGGCGTGGTCGAGGGCGATCAGGAGGACGGCGAGGCCGTAGGAGGCGAGGCCGAGGAGGAGGGCGTTGGCGAGGGCGCCGCGGTAGCCGTGCCGGTCGACGCTCAGGAAGGGATAGAGGTAGCGGTCGGGGGTGCCGGGGAGGAGGAGTTCGCCCCGGGCGAGGGAGAAGGCCAGGTAGGCCAGGGGGTAGAGGAGCCACGTCGCGGCCTGGCGCAGGTGCAGGCGGCCGGGGGCCGTGAGCAGGAGCCAGTCCAGGACCGCCGCGGCCGGGGCCGCCTTGTGGAGGAGCTGGGCGGCGAGCCACTCGCCGTGCCACGGTGCCGGCGGCGTTGTCGCGCCCGTCATGGAGAACGGGGGCGTCGTGTGGGCCAGCAGCAGGTGGTAGGCGAGGGCCGAGATCACGGCGTAGAGCAGTACGGCGCCCGTCACGGCCGACGGTACGGGGCGGCGGGCCGTCCATGCCCGGTGGGCGGAGATCAGGAACACCAGCGCCAGTAGGGCATTGGCCTGGACGCTGAAGTAGCTCAGCGCCCGGGGCGGGCTGCCCAGGAGGAGTTCCAGGGTTACGCCGGTGGCCGCCGTCAGGGCCGTAAGGAGGCGGAATGCCGCGGTGAGGGGGCGGGGGAAGGGAGGCACCACCGCCGTGGGCGGTACGTACGAGGGGAGCAGTCTGGGCTTGCGCGGGACCGCGGGGAGGTCCGGGATGTCCCTGGGTATCGGGGCGGTCATGCCCTCACGGTAAGCAAAGCGCATAAAAGGGGCGATACGGGCGGGCCGGGTGGGTTACGCGCGGGCTGGGTGGACTGCGGGCGGGCCGGGGCAGCAGCCGCTCCGGCCCGTCGTCGCCAGTGCCCCGCCCGTCCCTGGCGCCCCCGCGTACTACTCCCGGCCCACCAACGTCAGCAGCGTCGCCTCCGGTGGGCAGGCGAACCGTACCGGCGTGTAGCGGTTCGTGCCGCAGCCCGCCGACACATGGAGGTACGACGTGCGGCCCTCCGCCGTGTGCGTGGACAGGCCCTTCACGCGGTCCGTGTCCAGGTCGCAGTTGGTGACCAGGGCGCCGTAGAAGGGGATGCAGAGCTGGCCGCCGTGGGTGTGGCCGGCCAGGACCAGGGGGTAGTCGTCCGCCGTGAACGAGTCCAGCACCCGCAGGTACGGGGCGTGCACCACGCCCATCGAGAAGTCGGACATACCCGAGGGGCCGCCGGCCACCTGCAGATAGCGGTCCCGCTTGATGTGCGGATCGTCCAGGCCCGTCAGCTCGACCGAGACGCCCTCGACCTTCAGCACACCCCGCGTGTTGGTCAGGTTCAGCCAGCCCGCCGCGTCGAAGCAGTCGCGGAGGTCCTCCCAGGGGTTGTGCAACGCGCCCACGACCGGCGGGTTGCCGTTCAGGCCATGGTGGCCTCTGGCCTTCTCCAGCAAGTAGCGGGCCGGGTTGCGGAATCTGGGGCCGTAGTAGTCGTTGGAGCCGAAGACGTACGCGCCCGGGAACTCCATCAGCGGGCCGAGGGCGTCCAGGACCTCGGGGACGCCCTCCGGGTCCGAGAGGTTGTCACCCGTGTTGATCACGAAGTCCGGGCGCAGGCCCGCCAGCGAGCGCAGCCAGCGCTGCTTCTTGCGCTGACCGCTCACCATGTGGATGTCGGAGACCTGGAGGACGCGCATCGGGCGCATGCCCGCGGGGAGGACCGGGACGGTCACCCGTCGGAGCCGGAAGGAGCGGGCCTCGAATCCCGCCGCGTACAACACACCGGCGGCGCCGGCCGCCGCGATTCCCAGAGGTACTCCGTATCGAGCGCGCATACAACCATCGTGTCAGACCGCACGGCAGCCCCGGGACCGCCCGCCCTTCCAAGCCCCCATCCGATTCGGCGACCGGGGTGGTTCTCGTGGCGCCGACCGGCTCCCGGCTAAATCGGCAGGCGTCCGGCCTTCCGTACCTGAGACAATCGACGCCATGACCACCACGCTCAAGTCGAAGCTGCACGACGACCTCAACGCCGCGATCAAGGAGCGCGACGAGCTCCGCTCCTCGACGCTGCGACTGACGCTCGCCGCGATCACCAAGGAGGAGGTCGCGGGCAAGGAGAAGCGCGAGCTCTCCGACGACGAGGTCCTCAAGGTGATCACCAAGGAGGCCAAGAAGCGCCGGGAGGCGGCCGACGCCTTCGCCCAGGGTGGTCGTCCCGAGCAGTCCGAGCGGGAGAAGGCGGAGGGCGAGGTCCTTGCCGCGTACCTGCCCAAGCAGCTGTCCGACGAGGAGCTGGAGCGGATCGTCGCCCAGGCCGTCGAGGAGGCGAAGGCGGCGGGCGCCGAGGGGCCGCGCGCCATGGGTGCGGTCATGAAGATCGTGAACCCGAAGGTGGCCGGCCAGGCCGAGGGCGGCCGTGTCGCCGCCGCGGTCAAGAAGCTGCTGCAGGGCTGAAGCAGCCGGACGGCTGATAAGGGCCAAAAGGACCAACGGGACCGCACCGTGGGCCTCTGCCCGGGTGCGGTCCCGCCGCGCTCGTCCCGCTGCGTCCACTGATCGGACGGCGCGGCCTCAGCCGCGCGTCCCTCCGTTCCTGTTCCCCCCGTTGCTCTGCCCCTGGATGAGGTTGCCCGGGATGGAGAGGGTGGGCGCCGGGAGCGGGCCGCCGTTCGTACCGCCGTTGGCCGTGCCCGCCGTCGTACCGCCGTCCGTCAGGCCGCCGATGATCCCGCCGATGAAGCCGCCGTTGTCGCCGCCGTGGCCGCGTCCGTGGCCGTCACCGTTGTCGTCGCCGTTGTCCTTGCTGTCCGGGATGTCGACGAGGTTGAAGGACTCGGACGGCTTGCCCTGGAGAGCGCCGGTCATGGCGTCCTTCCAGATCGGGCCAGGGACCTCGCCGCCGTAGACGAGGGGGCGGTAGACGCCGCCGATGGTGATGTTGACCATCTTCACGTTCTGCCGGGCGCTGCCGACCCAGACCGCGCCGGCCATGTTGGGCGTGTAGCCGACGAACCAGGCGTTCTTGCGCTCGTCCGTCGTACCCGTCTTGCCGGCGCTCTCGCGGTCGGTGAGGCCGGCCTGCTGACCCGTACCGGAGTCGACCACGCCGCGCAGCAGCGTGTTGACCGTGTCGGCGGTGTTCTCGGTCATCGCGCGCGAGCAGGTCGACTTCGGCACCTGGAGGGACTTCTGCTCGTTGCCGACCTTCTGGGTGATCGACTCGATGGCGATCGGCGTGCAGTACATGCCGCGGGCGGCGAAGGTGGCGTACGCGTTGGCCATCGTCAGCGGGGAGATGCCCTTGGAGCCGAGCGCGATGGCCGGCGCCTCGGGGAGCTTCTTGCCGTCGCCCTGCACCACGTGCAGCGCGTCGGTCATCTTCACCACCGGGCACAGGCCGATGTCGGAGATGAGCTGCACGAAGTAGGTGTTGACCGACTTCGCCATCGCCTCCTTCATGGCGTACGGGCCCTTCTCCGACTCGCTCTCGTTCTCCACCGTGTAGGCGCGGTCGTTGACCCACTGCTTGCCGTTGCACGCCTGCACCGGGCTCGGATAGGGCATCTTGTACGGCGACGAGTACTCCTGGGTCGCCGGCTTGCCACCCTCTATGGCGGCCGCGGCCACGAAGGGCTTGAAGGTCGAACCGGTCGGGAAGCCGAAGTTGGAGCCGCCCATGTCACGGTCGACCGAGTAGTTGTACTCGGTCTCGTTCTTGCCGTAGCCGTACGGCTTCGACTGGCCCATGGCCAGGATCTTGCCGGTGCCGGGCTCGACCAGGGTGGCGGCCGCGGCGACCTTGTCCGACTTCTCGACGTGCTGCTTGAGCGAGGCCTGGACCGACGCCTGGGACTGCGGGTCGAGGGTCGTACGGATCGTCAGACCGCCGCGGTTCCAGATCTTGGCCCGGGCCTCCTTGGTCTTGCCGAAGACCGGGTCGTCGAGGAAGGCGTTCTCCACGTACTTGCAGAAGAAGCCGGCACCCTTGCTGGCGGTGATACAGCCGTTCTTGGGCTGGCTGACGTGCAGTCCGAGCGGCTTCTCCTTGGCCGCGTCTGCCTCCTGCTGGGAGATGTCGCCGACCTCGGCCATGCGCTGGAGGACGGTGTTGCGGCGCTTGGTGGCCTCCGCCTCGTCGTTCACCGGGTCGTAGCGGCTGGGTGACTGGACGATGCCGGCCAGGAGCGCGGCCTGCTGCAGGCTGAGGTCCTTGGCGTGCTTGGAGAAGTAGCGCTGGGAGGCCGCCTCGACGCCGTAGGCCTGCTCGCCGAAGAAGGTGATGTTGAGGTAGTTCTCGAGGATCTTCTTCTTGCCGAGCTTTTCCTCGATCTGGATCGCGTACTTCAGCTCGCGGATCTTGCGGCCCAGGGTCTGCTGGGTGGCCTGCGCGACCTTCGTCGGGTCGTCGCCGGCCTCCTCGATGAAGTAGTTCTTCACCAGCTGCTGGGTGAGCGTGGAGGCGCCCTGGGCGACCCCGCCGCTCTGCGCGTTCTTGTTCAGCGCGCGCAGGACGCCCTTCAGGTCGATCGCGCCGTGCTGATAGAAGCGGGAGTCCTCGATCGCGACGATCGCCTTCTGCAGGTACGGCGAGATGTCCTTGAGGTCCACCACCGTGCGGTCACGGGAGTAGACGGTCGCGATCTGATGGCCCGCGGCGTCCAGGATGGTGGTCCGCTGGCTGAGCTGTGGGCTCTTCAGATTGGCCGGGATCTCGTCGAAGCCCTGGACCGACCCCTTGGCCGCGAGCCCGAGCGCTCCGGCCGCGGGCAGCGCGATGCCGGCCATCACGGCTCCCGCGAGGACACTGACACCGAGGAACTTGGCGGCCTGCTGCGTTGCCGAGAGGCCACCACCCGAGCGCTTCTTTGGCATGAGGGCAGCCTAATCCGTAGAGATGAGCGATCCGGTGGAACGGGTGTCTCTCGGGATGTTCGAGTGCCGGATCGTGACATGAGTGACATCCGCGACATCCCGGGCCGACGGCCCGTGCCGGGCCGTGGACAGCGTGCGGCGTCTACGTTCTCATTCGCCGGACACGCGTATATGCCTTGGCCTAAGCTGCTCCCAACTGTCACAGCAGTGCGGCCACGTATCAATACGTCCGGCGACCCCGAATCGTTCCGGAGGTAGCCCAAATTTCTTGTGGGCGGCGTGTCCGAATCCGCCTTGTGTGTCATCCGGCGTCCGTTGTGACGTACCACAGCTGTCCCGGTTTGCCGGGATGATCACGCATGTCGCCAGCTCACTCCCGCGGGTGATCTGCCGTTAACCCATAGTCCGTTCGGGCCATTCAAGATTGGGCCCGAAGGGGGTGTTGCGCTGTGCCCACCTTCCGTAACGTCCTCAACTGGCGGCGGTGAATATGCCGCTGCCGCCGTGGGGGAGCCTCGATTCGGGAGAGGACGGCGCCGGTATGGGCTGGGTAACCGACTGGAGTGCGCAGGCTGCCTGCCGCACTACCGATCCGGATGAACTGTTCGTTCAGGGAGCAGCGCAGAACAGGGCCAAGGCGGTGTGCACCGGTTGCCCGGTTCGCACCGAATGTCTGGCCGATGCGCTGGACAACCGCGTCGAGTTCGGCGTGTGGGGAGGCATGACGGAGCGGGAGCGCCGCGCATTGCTGCGCAGGCGGCCCACCGTGACATCGTGGCGCAGGCTCCTGGAGACCGCGCGCTCGGAGTACGAACGCGGGGCCGGGATCGTGCCTCTCGACAGCGATGAGGTGTACGAGAACTACGCAGCGGTGAGCTGAGGGCCCTCCCCTCGGGTCTACGCCCAGGGCACCTCGGGCCGGGCACGCGTCATGGGAAGCGGCGCGTGCGGTATGTCCGGTCAAGTGGCATAGGTTGCACATGGCGTGTGTCGTATGTCACGGGAAGCGGCAACGGCATGCCTCATGCGGCACGCGCCCAGGTCAGGGGTCGTCGCATGCACGCTCGGGGCAGGGCCGTCGGCCGCCGTGCAGGGGCCCGGGGCTGGGTCCGCCATCTGCTCGACCGGTGCGGCTCGGGCGTGCCTACAGGGCTCCAGTGCTCCAAGGCCTAGGGCTCTAGGGCCTAGGGCAGCTCCGTCCGGCCGGCCGCAAGCCGTTCCCCGATGTTCCGCAGTCCCGTGAGGTCGTGCACATCGCCGGGCAGCGCGGCCACCTCCACCACCGCCACCTCGGGGTGGCGCGCGGTGAAGCGGTCGCGCGTGCGCTGCTCGCGGGAGAGCAGTTGCATGCGCTCGGCGTGCAGCTTCAGCAGGCCTGCGGTGAGCTGGTCGACTGTGCGCTCCGGGTCCGTGACGGCGGGGGAGCCTTCGGCAGGAGCCGGTGCTTCGACAGCGGGAGAGTCTGAACTGCCGTACGTGTCGGGAGAGTTACGAAGTCCAGCTTTCCCGCCCCCCTGATCCACAATGCGGGGCTCTTCAAGATTTTCCGCGGCGGCGAGCGCACGTTCGGCCGACAGGCGGTCGGCGCCGCTGCCGTGGACGCGGTTGAGCACCAGTCCGACCAGCGGCATGTCCTCCGCGGCCAGCCGCTCCACGAAGTACGCGGCCTCGCGCAGCGCGTCCCGCTCCGGGGCCGCCACCACGAGGAACGCCGTGCCGGGCGCCTGCAGCAGCTTGTACGTCGCGTCCGCGCGGGTACGGAACCCGCCGAAGGTCGTGTCCATCGCGGCCACGAACGTCTGGACGTCCTTCAGCAGCTGACCGCCCAGCAGTTTGCCCAGCGTGCCGGTCATTATCGACATGCCGACGTTGAGGAAGGCCATCCCCGCGCGTCCGCCCAGCTTCGCCGGGGCCGTCAGCAGCCGGATCAGCCGCCCGTCCAGGAAGGACCCGAGCCGCTTGGGCGCGTCGAGGAAGTCCAGCGCCGACCGGGACGGCGGCGTGTCGACCACGATCAGGTCCCATTCGTCCCTGGCCCGCAGCTGCCCCAGCTTCTCCATCGCCATGTACTCCTGCGTGCCCGCGAAGCCCGCCGAGAGCGACTGGTAGAAGGGGTTGGCCAGGATCGCGGCCGCCCGCTCGGGATCCGCGTGCGCCTCGACGACCTCGTCGAACGTGCGCTTCATGTCGAGCATCATGGCGTGCAGCTCGCCGTCGTTCTCGGTGCCCTTCACGCGGCGGGGGACGTTGTCCAGCGAGTCGATGCCCATGGACTGGGCGAGTCGCCGGGCCGGGTCGATGGTGAGGACGACCACCTTCCGGCCGCGCTCGGCGGCCCGCAGCCCCAGGGCCGCCGCGGTCGTCGTCTTGCCGACCCCGCCCGAGCCGCAGCACACCACGATCCGGGTCTTCGGGTCGTCGAGCAGCGGGTCGATGTCGAGTACGCGCGCGGCGGAGAGGTGGTGGCGGCCGGTGTCCTGCGTCTGGGCCGGGTCCGGACTCATGACATCCCCTGCTTCCGCAGCTCGGTGGCGAGTTCGTACAGGCCCGCCAGGTCCATGCCCTCGGCGAGCAGCGGCAGTTCGTGCAGCGGCAGGTCCAGCTCGCCGAGGACGGCGCGCTGCTCGTGCTCCAGCGCGTACCGTTCGGCGTACTCGGCGGCCTGGTCCAGCAGCGGGTCCACCAGCTGCTCGGCCTTGCCGCCGCGGCGCGCCCCGCCCAGCCCGGCGGCGGACAGCGACTGCGCGACGGCGGTGCGCGGCACGGTCCGTACGAGTTCCAGGTCGGTCTCGTCCAGCACCTCGGGCCGCACCATGTTCACGATGACCCTCCCCACCGGCAGCCGCGCCGCCCGCAGTTCGGCGATCCCGTCCGCGGTCTCCTGGACCGGCATCTCCTCCAGGAGCGTGACCAGGTGCACCGCGGTTTCGGGCGACTTCAGCACCCGCATCACGGCCTGCGCCTGATTGTGTATCGGGCCGATCTTCGCCAGCCCGGCGACTTCGTCGTTGACGTTGAGGAAACGGGTGACCCGCCCGGTCGGCGGGGCGTCCATGACGACGTAGTCGTATACGAACCGCCCGCTCTTGTCCTTGCGCCGCACCGCCTCGCACGCCTTGCCCGTCAGGAGTACGTCCCTCAGGCCGGGCGCGACGGTGGTCGCGAAGTCGATGGCGCCGAGCTTCTTCAGGGCCCGGCCCGCCCCGCCCAGTTTGTAGAACATCTGGAGGTAGTCCAGAAGGGCCAGTTCGGGGTCGATGGCGAGCGCATACACCTCCCCGCCCCCGGGAGCCACGGCGATTTTCCGTTCCTCGTACGGCAACGCCTCTGTTTCGAAGAGCTGTGCGATGCCCTGCCGACCCTCGACCTCCACGAGAAGCGCCCGCTTCCCCTCGGTCGCGAGGGCCAGCGCGAGGGCCGCGGCGACCGTCGTCTTTCCGGTCCCGCCCTTGCCGCTGACGACCTGGAGCCTGCTCACGTCTTCGAGCCTAACCAGTCCGCGGACGGGCTACGCGGGAGGCTGTGGATAACAGGGGCTACAGTCGGCCACATGACCAAGTGGGAATACGCAACCGTGCCGCTGCTCGTCCATGCCACGAAGCAGATTCTGGACACCTGGGGCGAGGACGGCTGGGAGCTCGTCCAGGTCGTGCCCGGCCCGAACAACCCCGAGCAGCTGGTGGCCTACCTGAAGCGGGAGAAGCAGTCGTGAGCACCGTCGAGGCCAAGCTGGCCGAACTGGGCCTTGTCCTGCCGGAGGTTGTGCCGCCGCTGGCCGCCTACCAGCCGGCCGTGCGGTCGGGTGTGTACGTCTACACCTCCGGCCAGCTGCCGATGGTCGACGGCAAGCTTCCGGTCACCGGCAAGGTGGGCGCGGAGGTCACCGCGGAGGAGGCCAAGGACCTGGCCCGCACCTGCGCGCTGAACGCCCTGGCCGCCGTGAAGTCCGTCGCCGGTGACCTGGACCGCGTCGCGCGCGTGGTGAAGGTCGTCGGCTTCGTCGCCTCGGCCTCCGACTTCACCGGGCAGCCCGGCGTCATCAACGGCGCGAGCGAGCTGCTGGGTGCCGTCCTCGGCGACAAGGGCGTCCACGCGCGCAGCGCGGTCGGCGTCGCCGTGCTGCCGCTGGACGCGCCGGTCGAGGTGGAGGTTCAGGTCGAGCTGATGCCGTAAGGCGCTGCTCACTGGCCCCTCTCGAACATTCGCGCACATCGGGATAGCCTCCGCCCATGGCTAATGGGCAGTGGTATCCCCCGGAGTGGCCGGATCGTATCCGAGCGCTGACGGAAGGCACCCTCACCCCGGTGTCCCCGAAGCGCGCGGCCACGGTGATGCTCCTGAAGGACACCGCCGCCGGTCCGGCCGTCCACATGCTGCGCAGACGCGCCTCCATGGCCTTCGCCGGAGGCGCGTACGCGTACCCCGGCGGCGGCGTCGACCCGCGGGACGACGACCACCAGATCCGCTGGGCGGGCCCCACGCGCGCGTGGTGGGCCGAGCGGCTCGGCGTCGACGAGCGCGCCGCCCAGGCCGTCGTCTGCGCGGCCGTCCGGGAGACCTACGAGGAGGCGGGCGTCCTGCTCGCCGGACCCGACCCCGACTCGGTGGTCGGCGACACCACGGGCGAGGACTGGGAGGCGGACCGCGCCGCCCTGGTCGCCCGCGACCTGTCCTTCGCCGAGTTCCTGGACCGCCGCGGACTGGTCCTGCGCTCCGACCTGCTGGGCGCCTGGACCCGCTGGATCACCCCCGAATTCGAGTCCCGCCGCTACGACACCTGGTTCTTCGTGGCCGTCCTCCCGGAGGGCCAGCGCACCCGGAACGCGTCCACAGAGGCCGACCGCACGGTGTGGATCCGCCCCCAGGAGGCGTCGGACTCCTACGACAACGGCGAGCTGACGATGATGCCGCCCACCATCGCGACCCTGCGCCAACTGGCCCCGCACACCACCGCAGCCGAGACGCTCGCCGCCGCTCCCGCGCGCGACATGACTCCCGTCCTGGCCCGCGCCCGCCTGGTGGACGGCCAGATCGTCCTGTCCTGGCCGGGCCACGACGAGTTCACCAAGCACATCCCGAACCCTGCGGCCGGAGGAGGCCCCGCATGACGGACGCCGCCGCTCCGCCCGGCCGGGCCGGGGGTGGAGAATCGATTCCCCGCGCATTTCTCGCAGCGGCGCCGGAAGGAGCTTTGGCATGACGGACGCCGCAGCCCTCCCCGGCCAGCCCCGTGGCGGAGTCCTCTCCGGTCCCGCCACCGAGCGGGCCGTCAACGTCCTGGCGCCCAACGCCTCCGCGATGACCCTGGACGGCACCAACACCTGGATCGTCGCGGAGCCCGACTCCGACCTGGCCGTCGTCATCGACCCCGGCCCGCTGGACGAGGACCACCTCCGCGCCGTCGTGGACACGGCCGAGCGGGCCGGCAGGCGCATCGCCCTCACCCTGCTCACCCACGGCCACCCCGACCACGCGGAGGGCGCCGCCCGTTTCGCCGCGCTGACCCGCACGAAGGTCCGCGCGCTGGACCCGGCGCTGCGGCTGGGCGACGAGGGCCTGGCCGCCGGGAACGTGGTCCGGGTCGGCGGCCTGGAGCTGCGGGTCGTACCGACCCCCGGCCACACCGCGGACTCCCTGTGCTTCCACCTGCCGGCCGACCGTGCGGTGCTGACCGGTGACACGATCCTCGGCCGCGGTACGACGGTCGTGGCGCACCCCGACGGCCGTCTGGGCGACTATCTGGACTCCCTGAGGCGTCTGAGGTCGCTCACGGTGGACGACGGCGTCCACACGGTCCTGCCCGGCCACGGCCCGGTCCTGGAGGACGCCCAGGGCGCGGTCGAGTTCTACCTCGCCCACCGCGCCCACCGCCTCGCCCAGGTCGAGACGGCCGTCGAGGACGGCTACCGCACCGCTTCCGAGGTCGTCGCCCACGTCTACGCCGACGTGGACCGCTCGCTGTGGCCGGCGGCGGAGCTGTCGGTGCTGGCGCAGATGGACTACCTCCAGGAGCACGGGCTGATCTAGGGGGCGGAGGCCGGTCGAGCCACGGCCGGGCCGGCGCGAGCCGCGTCCCGGCGCTCAGTCGGGCCTGCGCGCCTTCACCCCGTGCACGCGCGCGTACTCCTCGGCGAGCCACGGCCCGAGGTCGTCGACGTACGACCGCAGGGCGACGGCATCGCCGACCGGCTCGTACCCGTACTCGGCCGCTGTGCGCATCTGCACCGCCCGCTGCGGGTAGTACGCGCCGAAGACCTCGGCCATCTCCCTCAGGTCGCTCGTCCAGCCGTTCCAGCGGGGCATGACGAGGGTGAACCCGGTGCGCACGAGGTGCCGGGACATGAAGCGTACGAGGGGCCGCCGGGCCTCCTCCGAGTCGTCGGCGCCCGCGATCCGCTCACGCCAGCGCGGGAGGAGGAGAGCGAGGTCCCCGTTGGTCTCGCGGGCGAGCAGCGAGTCGGGCCGGTAGCGCGGAAGGTACTCGGCGAGATCCTCCCCGAGGAGGGGAGTGCACAGGCAGGCCACGAACCACCCCAGGTCGTAGCGCTCCGGCTCGCTCAGCAGCCGTCCCCGGCCGAACAGCAGCGTCCCCACCCCGTCGATCTGCCCGAACTCCTTGTCGAGCGCGTCGCCGAGTGCGCGGGCGGCCGCGCGGTCCGCCTCCGTGGGCTCCTCCCGCAGCGCGACCAGCAGATCGAGATCGCTGCGTCCCACGCGCGCGGTGCCGCGTGGGATCGACCCGTAGAGATACGCACTGTGCAGCTGTGCGCCGAAGACGTCGAGCAGCCGGTCCCGGGCGGCGGCGACGACGGGGCGGAAGCCGTGCGGGACGAGGGCGAGGGAACCCTCGCGTTCGAGGTAGCCCAGGGGGTCGAGGCCTTTGCAAGGGGCGGTTTTGGCCATGGGCTCACTGTGCCCCCGGGGAAGCGGCAGGGCAGCTCATTTACCGCCCCGGCCGCTCATTCACCGCCCCGGCCGCGGCGTTCAGGTCCCGGCGGCGAAGAAAACGGGGTGCCGCCCTCAAGAGGCGGCACCCCATAGTCGTAAGGCAGGGACTCGGCGTCAGCGCGAGCGCTTGGCGAGGCGTTCGACGTCCAGCAGGATCACGGCCCGCGCCTCCAGGCGGAGCCACCCGCGCTGGGCGAAGTCCGCCAGCGCCTTGTTCACGGTCTCGCGGGACGCGCCGACCAGCTGGGCCAGCTCTTCCTGCGTCAGGTCGTGGACGACGTGGATGCCCTCCTCGGACTGCACGCCGAAACGGCGCGAGAGGTCCAGCAGGGCGCGGGCCACACGGCCGGGGACGTCGGAGAAGACCAGGTCGGACATGGCGTCGTTGGTCTTGCGCAGACGGCGCGCGACGGCGCGCAGCAGGGCGGTGGCCACCTCGGGGCGGGCGTTCAGCCAGGGCTGGAGGTCGCCGTGGCCGAGACCGAGCAGCTTGACCTCGGTGAGGGCGGTGGCGGTCGCCGTGCGCGGACCGGGGTCGAACAGCGACAGCTCACCGATCAGCTCGCCGGGGCCGACGACGGCGAGCATGTTCTCGCGGCCGTCGGGCGAGGTGCGGTGGAGCTTGACCTTGCCCTCGGTGACGACGTAGAGCCGGTCGCCCGGGTCGCCCTCGTGGAACAGGGAGTCTCCACGGGCGAGGGTCACCTCACTCATGGAGGCGCGCAGCTCCGCGGACTGCTCGTCATCGAGCGCCGCGAAGAGCGGGTTGCGCCGCAGAACGTCGTCCACGAGTTCTCTCCTTGTCGACCTGCTCAGGGGATCTTGCTCCCCCTTGGTACCAGGGGACCGTGCTCCCCATTTTGCCGGACGGTCCAAACAGTGTGATCTGTCACAAGGATGCCGCACAGGTGTCCCGAGGTAAGCGGCAGGGGTCCAATTGGGCGCTGATCTTCTGGGTCCGGGGCGGATGTCGGTGCCGGGCTTTAGGCTGGCCGGGTGTCCAAATCGCCAGTAGAGCACAGGCCAAGGGGGCTGCGCGGGTGGTTGTACGTCGCGATTCCGCTGTGGGCGAACAGAACCCTGGCGGCGGTGGGAAAACCGTAAAAACTGCCAAAACGACAGCGGCGAAGAAAACGTCGGCCAAGAAAGCGTCGGTGAAGGCGACGCCGGTGAAGTCGGCGCCCGCGAAGAAGATTCCGGCCGACGAGTCGCGCACCGCCCTGGTCCGCCGCGCCCGCCGCATCAACCGCGAACTCGCGGAGGTGTACCCCTACGCCCACCCCGAGCTCGACTTCGAGAACCCCTTCGAGCTCCTGGTCGCCACGGTGCTCTCCGCCCAGACCACGGACCTCAGGGTCAACCAGACGACCCCGGCGCTCTTCGCCAAGTACCCCACCCCCGAGGACCTGGCCGCCGCCAACCCGGAGGAGGTGGAGGAGATCCTCCGCCCCACCGGCTTCTTCCGGGCCAAGACCAAGTCGGTCATAGGGCTGTCGAAGGCCCTGGTCGACGAGTTCGGCGGTGAGGTCCCGGGCAGGCTGGAGGACCTCGTCAAGCTCCCCGGCGTCGGCCGCAAGACCGCGTTCGTCGTGCTCGGCAACGCCTTCGGGCGGCCCGGCATCACCGTGGACACGCACTTCCAGCGGCTCGTGCGGCGCTGGAAGTGGACCGACGAGACCGACCCGGACAGGATCGAGGCCGTCGTCGGCTCGCTGTTCCCGAAGAGCGAGTGGACGGATCTCTCGCACCATGTGATCTGGCACGGCCGGCGCATCTGCCACGCCCGCAAGCCCGCCTGCGGCGCCTGCCCCATCGCCCCGCTCTGCCCGGCGTACGGCGAGGGCGAGACCGACCCGGACAAGGCCAGCAAGCTGCTGAAGTACGAAAAGGGCGGCTTCCCGGGCCAGCGCCTCAAACCCCCGCAGTCCTATCTCGACGCGGGCGGCAGGCCGGCGCCGCCGCTGGGGGCCGCGTGACGGAACGATCGAGGTGCCGTCGGGCGTTGGACACGGAAGAACGGGGGTGGCGATGACACACACGAGCGACACGCGCGGTGGCTCGGCGACGCTCAGCAGGGAGGGGCTGCCCGAGTGGCTGGACCCGGTGGTGAGCGCCGTGGAGACGGTCGAGCCGCTCCAGCTGAGCCGCTTCCTGCCGCCGGAGGACGGGGCGGGGCGGGAGTCCGCCGTGCTGATCCTCTTCGGTGAGGGCGAGCACGGTCCCGAACTGCTGCTCATGGAGCGCGCCGGATCGCTGCGCTCGCACGCCGGCCAGCCGTCGTTCCCCGGCGGCAGCCTGGACCCGGAGGACGGCGACCCCTCGGGCGACGGACCGCTGCGGGCCGCGCTGCGTGAGGCCGAGGAGGAGACCGGACTCGATCCGTCCGGCGTCCAGCTCTTCGGCGTGCTGCCCAAGCTCTACATCCCGGTCAGCGGCTTCGTCGTCACCCCGGTGCTGGGCTGGTGGCGGGAGCCGACCCCCGTCGGTGTCGTCGACCCGAACGAGACCGCGCGCGTCTTCACCGTCCCCGTGGCGGATCTCACGGACCCGGCCAACAGAGCCACCGCCGTCCATCCGCGCGGCCACGCAGGTCCGGCATTTCTGGTCGAATCGGCCCTGGTCTGGGGTTTTACGGCCGGGATCATCGACCGGCTGCTGCACTACGCGGGCTGGGAGCGGCCCTGGGACAGAGAGAAGCAGGTCCCACTCGACTGGCGGTCATGACAGGGTGAACCCCGTGAATGTGCTGGACATCCTGCTGCTGGTCGCCGCCGTGTGGTTCGCGATCGTCGGCTACCGCCAGGGGTTCGTCGTCGGCATCCTCTCGGTGATCGGTTTCCTGGGCGGCGGTCTCGTCGCCGTCTATGTGCTTCCCGTCATCTGGGACGCCCTGACCGACCAGAAGGAGGTCAGCACGACCGTCGCCGTCGTCGCGGTGGTGATCGTCATCGTCTGCGCCTCCATCGGCCAGGCCCTGACCACCCACCTCGGCAACAAGCTGCGCCGGTACATCACCTGGTCCCCGGCCCGCGCCCTGGACGCGACCGGCGGCGCCCTGGTCAACGTCGTGGCGATGCTGCTGGTCGCCTGGCTGATCGGCTCGGCCCTGGCCGGCACGACGCTGCCCACGCTCGGCAAGGAGGTCCGCAGCTCCAAGGTGCTGCTCGGGGTCTCCCGCGCCCTGCCCGCGCAGGCCGACACCTGGTTCGCGGACTTCTCCACGGTCCTCGCGCAGAACGGCTTCCCGCAGGTCTTCAGCCCGTTCGCCAACGAGCCGATCAACGACGTCCAGCCGCCCGACCCGGCCCTGGCGGGCAGCCCCGTGGCCACCCGCGCCCAGAGCTCCATCGTCAAGGTCATGGGCACCGCCCAGAGCTGCGGCAAGGTCCTGGAGGGCTCCGGCTTCGTCTTCGGCGACCGCCGTGTGATGACCAACGCGCACGTCGTCGGCGGCGTCGACGAGCCCACGGTCCAGATAGGCGGCGAGGGCCGCAAGTACGACGCCAAGGTCGTCCTCTACGACTGGGAGCGCGACATCGCCGTACTCGACGTGCCGGACCTGAAGACGCGTGCCCTGCAGTTCGCGTCCCGGGACGCGGACAGCGGCGACAGCGCGATCGTCGCGGGCTTCCCGCAGAACGGATCGTACGACGTCCGTGCCGCGCGCGTGCGCGGCCGCATCACGGCCAACGGCCCGGACATCTACCACCGCGGCACCGTCCGCCGCGACGTCTACTCCCTGTACGCGACCGTCCGCCAGGGCAACTCCGGCGGCCCGCTGCTCACGCCCGACGGCAAGGTGTACGGCGTGGTCTTCGCGAAGTCCCTCGACGACGCCGACACCGGCTACGCGCTCACGGCGGACGAGATCCGGCAGGACATCGCCAAGGGCCGTACGGCGAACGAGCAGGTGGGTACCGACAGCTGCGCCCTCTGAGGCCGAGGTCTGCAGGACCTGGGACGCCGCGGGGCCGTCAGCCGCGGGGGTGACGCAGGCGTACCGAGACCCAGCGGGCCCGGCGGCGCAGGATGCGCGGGATCCCCACCCTGAGGTCGGTGCCCGGCAACTGCGGGGCGCTTCCCTGGTGGGAGCTCAGACCGCCCGTGGAACGGCGGTTTCGGGGTGCGTCACTGTAGTCGTGCGTCCAGCCCATACCCCGACGTCTGCCCCCGCCTCATGGTCGATAACCGCCTCCGGACCCCTCAATTGGCCTATGCGCCAGGCATGTGGCCGTTCGTAGGACAGACGTTCAATGCGACATACCGGATGTATCGGTACGGTCACCGGTCGGGTTCGGGGTCTTTGAGCCAGTTGATCAGTTCGGTGGAGAAGGCGACCGGATCCTCTTCGTGCGGGAAGTGGCCCAGTCCGTCGAACAGCCGCCAGCGGTACGGGGCCTCGACGTACTCGCCCGAGCCTGCCGCGCTCCGCGTCCGCGTCACGGGGTCCAGCGAGCCGTGCAGATGCAGCGTCGGCACGCGCACCGGCCGCTTCATACGGCGGTTGAACTGGATGCCGTCCGGGCGGGCCAGCGACCGCACCAGCCAGCGGTACGGCTCGATCGAGCAGTGTGCCGTCGACGGGATGCACATCGCCCGCCGGTAGGTGTCCACCGTCTCGTCGTCCGGCAGCCGGGGCCCGGACCAGTCCCGGATGAGCCGGCCCACGAGGGCGGCGTCGTCGGCGACCAGCTGCCGCTCCGGGATCCAGGGCCGCTGAAAACCCCAGATGTACGAGCTGGCGGCCGTCTGCCGGGCGTCCCGCAGCATCGCGGAGCGCCAGCGCCGGGGGTGCGGCATGGAGACGACCGCGAGCCGCCGTACGAGCTTGGGCCGCATCGCGGCCGCCGTCCACGCCAGATAGCCGCCCAGGTCATGGCCGACCAGGGCGGCGTCCGGCTCGCCGAGCGACCGGATCACACCGGTGACGTCGAGGGCGAGGTTGGCCGGGTCGTACCCGCGCGGCGTGCGGTCGCTGCCGCCCACGCCGCGCAGGTCCATCGCCACCGCACGGAATCCCGCGTCGGCGAGCGCGGTCAGCTGGTGGCGCCACGTCCACCAGAACTGGGGGAAGCCGTGCAGCAGCAGCACCAGGGGGCCGTCGCCCAGCTCCGCGATGTGAAAGCGGGCGCCGTTGGCGGCGACGTCCCGGTGGGTCACCCCTTCGGGGACATCGACGCGTACGACCGAAGTCGCGGAGGGATCCGTCATGACGACGAGCGTCCCACAGCTTCGATGGCCTCGGGGACCCGGTCTTCCAGCGCCGGGCGCTCGGCACGGGGGTGGGGCTTGGCGTTCTGCAGGACGCCCGCCGTCTCCTTCATCGAGGCCGCCACCTTCTGCGGGCCCTGGCTCTGCTTGGCCTTCTTCGCGAAGACCACGCCGATCAGCGCCAGCACGACGGCCACCAGGACATTCGCCGCGAACGACAGCAGGAAGCAGATCGCGAGGTTCCAGCCGCTCCAGGTCCGGATGCCGTACGCCAGCGCGAAGTTGAGCATCGGCAGGGAGAACAGCAGCAGCATGGCCGCCGCCGAGAACGCGCCGCCGCTCGTCGCGCCGCGCTTGACGTCCTGCTTCAGCTGGGCCTTGGCCAGCGCGATCTCGTCGTGCACCAGCGCCGACAATTCGGTCGTCGCCGAGGCGAACAGCTGGCCGATGCTGCGTTCGGCGCCGACCGGGCTGCCGTCGGGTGCGCTCATCGCGGTCTCCCTCTTCGTCTTTTTGTACCGTCTCGTCAGATCATGCCGGACGGTCGTCGTCCTCGCCTGCCCCGCCCGGCACTTCGGCAAGCCCGTGGCGCGCCGCGGCCTGTTCCCGGGCGATGCGCCGGTGCTCGGCCGCCTTCTCTTCGTGGATCTTCGCCATGCGCAGGTGGTACGACGGCTCGTCCTGCTCGTAGACGTCCGGGATGCCGTCGAGGTCCTCGTCCCGCTCCTCGTCCTCCCACAGCCTGCGGTACTTGGCGTTGCGTATCTTCAGCAGGACGGTCGCGCACACGGCCGCCATCAGTGAGCCGGTCAGTACGGCCGCCTTGACCTCGTCGGTGAGCACCGCGTTGCCCTCGAAGGCGAGTTCGCCGATGAGCAGCGAGACGGTGAAGCCGATGCCGGACAGGGCGGCCACGGCGAAGATGTCGGCCCATTCGAGGTCGTCGCTGAGGGACGCCCGGGTGAAGCGGACGGTCAGCCAGGTGCCGCCGAAGATGCCGAGCGTCTTGCCGACGACGAGCCCGAGGACCACGCCGAAGGTCTCCGGCTTGGTGAACACGTCGAGGAGCGCCCCGCCTGAGACCAGTACACCGGCGTTGAACAGTGCGAACAGGGGCACAGCGAGGCCCGCCGACAGGGGCCGCACCAGGTGCTCGATGTGCTCGCCGGGCGAGTGCGCCTCGTCCTCGTGGGTGGTGCAGCGCAGCATCAGGCCCATGGCCACGCCGGCGATCGTCGCGTGGATGCCGCTGTTGTACATCAGCCCCCAGATGACCAGGGCGAGCGGGACGTACACGTACCAGCCCCGTACGCCCTTGCGCAGCAGCACCCAGAAGACGGCCAGGCCGACGACGGCCCCGCCGAGCGCGGCGAAGTCGACGCGGTCGGTGAAGAAGACCGCGATGATCAGGATCGCGAACAGGTCGTCGACGACGGCGAGCGTCAGCAGGAAGGCGCGCAGGGCGCTGGGCAGCGAGGTGCCGATGACCGCGAGCACGGCGAGCGCGAAGGCGATGTCGGTGGCGGTGGGCACGGCCCAGCCCTGGGCGGATCCGCCGCCGGTGATGTTGGTGAGGGTGTAGACGAGCGCGGGTACGGCCATCCCGCACAGCGCGGCCACGACGGGCAGGACGGCCGCCTTCGGGTCCCGCAGGTCGCCGGCGACCAGTTCGCGCTTGAGCTCGATGCCGGCGACGAAGAAGAAGACGGCGAGCAGTCCGTCGGCGGCCCAGTGCGTGACGGAGAGGTCCAGTCCGAGGGCCTCGGGGCCGAAGCTGAAGTGGCTGACGGTCTCGTAGCTGTCGCGCAGCGCAGGGACATTCACCCAGACCAGCGCGGCGACCGCGGCGATCAGCAGCAGTACACCGCCGACGGTCTCGGTCCGCAGCGCGTCCATGACGAAGGTCCGCTCGGGAAGGGACAGACGTCCGAGGACCTTGCGTCGGGCGGTGGTGCGGGGCGCGGCCACGGGGAGACCTCCGGGTGGTGGGCAGAGCTGAGCACATGCCGACCAGACTTCCCGGCGCACCTTGAGGATCTTGCCGCGCCAGTGGCGCTTTGCTTAGTTTACCTAAGATTGCCGGGTGACGCATCCGGTGGTTCCACGTTATGCGTCCGAGGGGCGCCCCGCTTTCGTGCGGGGCGCCCCTGGGACGGCTGTTCAGACGGGTGTTCCTCTGTCTGCTCAGTCCTCGTTGGGTGCGGCGGGCAGCTTGGCCTGGATGAGGTCCATGACCGTGGAGTCGGTCAGCGTGGTGACGTCTCCGAGCTGGCGGTTCTCGGCGACGTCGCGCAGCAGTCGGCGCATGATCTTGCCGGAGCGGGTCTTGGGCAGTTCCGCGACGGGCAGGATGCGCTTGGGCTTGGCGATCGGGCCGAGCGTCGCGCCGACGTGGTCGCGCAGCGCGCCCATCAGCATGTCGTCCTCGGAGGCGCTGCCACGCAGGATCACGAAGGCGACGATGGCCTGTCCGGTCGTCTCGTCGGTGGCACCGACGACGGCGGCCTCGGCGACCGCGGGGTGGGAGACGAGCGCGGACTCGACCTCGGTGGTGGAGATGTTGTGGCCGGAGACGAGCATGACGTCGTCGACCCGGCCGAGCAGCCAGATGTCGCCGTCGTCGTCCTTCTTCGCCCCGTCACCGGCGAAGTACTTGCCCTCGAAACGGGACCAGTAGGTGTCGAGGAAGCGCTGGTCGTCGCCCCAGATGGTGCGCAGCATGGACGGCCACGGCTCGGTCAGGACCAGATAGCCGCCGCCTCCGTTGGGCACCTCGTTCGCCTCGTCGTCGACCACGGTCGCCAAGATGCCGGGCAGCGGCCGCTGCGCGGAGCCGGGCTTGGTCTCGGTGACGCCGGGCAGCGGGGAGATCATCATCGCGCCCGTCTCGGTCTGCCACCAGGTGTCGACGATGGGGGTCCGGTCCGCGCCGATGTGCTTGCGGTACCAGATCCACGCCTCGGGGTTGATCGGCTCGCCCACCGAGCCCAGCACCCGCAGGCTGCTGAGGTCGAACTTGGCGGGGATGTCGTCGCCCCACTTCATGAACGTGCGGATCGCGGTCGGCGCCGTGTAGAGGATGGTGACCCCGTACTTCTGGATGATCTCCCAGAAGCGGCCCTGGTGCGGGGTGTCGGGGGTGCCCTCGTACATCACCTGGGTGGCGCCGTTGGCCAGCGGCCCGTACACGATGTACGAGTGCCCGGTCACCCAGCCGACGTCGGCCGTGCACCAGTACACGTCCGTCTCCGGCTTGAGGTCGAAGACCGCGTCGTGGGTGTAGGCGACCTGGGTGAGGTAGCCGGCGGAGGTGTGCAGGATGCCCTTCGGCTTCCCCGTGGTGCCGGAGGTGTAGAGGATGAACAGCGGGTGCTCCGCCTCGAACGCCTGCGGGGTGTGCTCGGTGGACTGCCCCTCGACGAGTTCGTGCCACCACACGTCGCGGCCGTCGGTCCAGGCGACGTCCTGGCCGGTACGGCGCACGACGAGGACGTGCTCGACGTTGTCGACGCGGTTGATGGCGTCGTCGACGGCGGGCTTCAGCGCGGACGGCTTGCCGCGCCGGTAGCCGCCGTCCGAGGTGATGACGAGCTTGGCGTCGGCGTCCTGGATGCGGGTGGCGAGCGCGTCCGCGGAGAAGCCGCCGAAGACGACGGAGTGGGTGGCGCCGATCCGGGCGCAGGCGAGCATCGCGATCGCCGTCTCCGGGATCATCGGCATGTAGATCGCGACCCGGTCGCCGGCCTGGACGCCGAGCTCCAGCAGGGCGTTCGCGGCGCGGGAGACCTCGTCCTTCAGCTCGGTGTAGGTGATCGCGCGGCTGTCGCCGGGCTCGCCCTCGAAGTGGATCGCGACCCGGTCGCCCAGGCCGGCCTCCACGTGCCGGTCCACACAGTTGTAGGCGACGTTCAGTCGGCCGTCCTTGAACCACTTCGCGAACGGCGGGTTCGACCAGTCCAGCGTCTCGGTCGGCTCGGTGGCCCAGGTCAGCCGGCGGGCCTGCTCGGCCCAGAAGCCGAGCCTGTCAGCCTTGGCCTGTTCATACGCCTCCGCCGTGACATTGGCGTGCGCGGCCAGCTCGGCGGGCGGCGCGAACCTGCGCTCCTCCTTGAGCAGGTTGGCCAGGCTTTCGTTGCTCACGACATCTCCCTTTCCAAGGGTGTCCGTTGTGTCCCAGGCCACAGCTCATCAGACCCGGGGGTCCGATGACAAGGGTCGACCTGGAATTGGTTTAGACCTGTCTGGATGGTCCACTACCCCTGTACACGGATGCCGGCCAAGGCCGGGTTCAGCCTCCTGACCTTCGTTGTGACGGCTGCCGCGGGCTGCCGGGGCAGCCATGTGTCGCCCAGGTGTCACCCACATGGGCCCCCTGCACGGTGCCCGAGCCCCCGGGTGTGCGGCCGCGGGCGGAGCCCTCGGGTGTGCGGCCGCAGGTCATGCACCCGCACACCGTTGGCCGCACCCGGATCGGGTCCGCCCGTCCGGTCACGCCCGTCCGGTCACGCCCGTCCGGTCACGCCGGGCTGGGCAGCTCCTCCGCCCCCGCCACGTGCTCGAACACCGCCTCGTCGCCGACCGTGCCGCCGAGCAGATACGCCTGCGCCTCGCCCACGTGGAAGTACATCCCGTGCAGCTCCAGCGCACCGTCCGCCAGCGCCCGCGCCACCGAGTCGTGCGCGCGCAGATGCTCCAACTGCTGGACCACGTTGGTCAGGCAGAGCTGTTCCACCGCGTCGGCCGCCGCCCGCCCGGCCAGCCGTGCCCAGGGCCGGCTGTCGTCCGCCATCCGCTCCAGGCTCGGCAGGCCGTGTCGCAGCCACCGCTTGAGGGGGGTCGGCTCGCCCCCGGGCTCGGAGCCCAGCAGCGCCTGCATGGCCCCGCACCCGGAGTGCCCGCACACCGTGATGGAGCGCACGTTCAGCACGTCCACCGCGTACTCGATCGCGGCCCCCACGGAGTCGTCGCCGCTCTCCTCGCCCGGCAGCGGCACCAGGTTGCCGACATTGCGGACGACGAAGAGGTCGCCGGGACCACTGGAGGTGATCATCGACGTCACGAGCCGGGAGTCGGCGCAGGCGAGGAAGAGCTGGGACGGCCGCTGCCCCTCCCGCGCCAACCGCGCCAATTCGTGCCGCACCAGCGGGGCGGTGTTGCGCTGGAACGCGCTGATGCCGCGGGCCAGTTCATGCGCGCTGGACGTGGCATCGGGGCCGGAAGCCGACATGGAGCCGGAGCTGGAGTCGGAGCCGGAGCCGGAGCCGTCGTCGGAGACGGTCTCGGCGTCGGAGGCGGCCTCGGCAGCGGTGCCGTCGCCCGGTTGTGTCGCTCCCTCCGGGCCGTCGGCCACGTCGGGATCCGGCCGTCTGCCCGCACCACCGCTCCGTCCGCCGCCGGACGGCATGTCGCACTGGTGGTTGCGCCAGGGCGTCCAGGGCCGGCAGCGGCATCCGGCGGACGCCGTCGGCTCGGCGGTCCTGAGCCCGGTGCGGCGGCCGGTCAGTTCGGCCGTGCCGCCCTGCGCGGTGTGTGCGTTCTGCCAGTCCTGCAGTGACTCGTACGCCGCGTGGTCCATGAACGAACCGTCCAACTCCACGACGGCGTGCGCGCCTTGGGGTACGAGATGCAGGGCCCGGCTGAGCCGAGGCACCGCGAGGAACGTCAGCTGTCCTCGTACATGTACGTGATGGACTCCTTCCTTCTCTTCGTGCGTGATACGGGTGCGGGCGAGGCGGTGCAGGGCGAGGGCGACGGCCACGGCGACGCCGAGCGCCACGCCCTCCAGGACGCCCAGGAAGACCACGCCGAGTGTGGTGGCGGCGTACACCAGTACTTCGCGGTGGCGGGTCACCGCGCGGATGTGGTGCAGGGACACCATCTGGATGCCGACGGCCATCACCAGGGCGGCGAGCGAGGCGAGCGGGATGAGGTCGAGGACCGGGACCATCAGCAGCGCGGCGACTACTACGAAAACGCCGTGCAGCATCGTGGAGTTCCGGCTCACGGCACCGGATTTCACATTCGCCGAACTTCGCACGGCCACTCCCGCGACCGGCAGTCCGCCCAGTGCTCCGGAGACGCAGTTGGCGGCGCCCTGCCCGAGCAACTCCCGGTCCAGGTCGGAGCGTCCGACCTGGGTCCGCGGTCCGGGGCGGCGGGCGACCAGCTTGTCCACGGCGACCGCGCCGAGCAGTGACTGCACGCTGCACACCAACGTGGTGGTGAACACGGCGGCGGCGATGCCGAGCACCGGCCCCTCGGGCAGTCCCGCAAGGGCGTGGCTGCGCCAGGACGGCAGGTCGACCTTGGGCAGGCTGAGCGCGGCGAGCGAGGCGGTCGCGGTGGCAGCGGCGACGGCGACGAGGGCGGCCGGGATCTTGCGGAGCAGACGGCCGGGACGGCCGGGCAGGCGCGGCCAGACCAGCAACAGGGTCAGGGTCAGCGCGCTCATCGATACGGCGGCGGGCTGCAGGGCCGCCAACTGGGCGGGCAGCGCGAGGATGTTGTCGAGGACGGAGCTCTGCGGAGTGCCGCCGAGGACGATGTGCAACTGGGCGACGGCGATGGTGACGCCGATGCCGGCGAGCATGCCGTGCACGACGGCCGGGCTGACGGCGAGGGCGGTGCGGGCCACGCGCAGACAGCCGAGGCCGAGCTGGGCGAGACCGGCGAGGACGGTGATGCCGCACGTCGTCCGCCATCCGTAGCGGTGGATCAGATCGGCGGTGACGACGGTGAGTCCGGCGGCGGGGCCGCTCACCTGGAGCGGGCAGCCGCCGAGCCGCCCGGCGACGAGTCCGCCGACGGCGGCGGCGACGAGTCCCGCCTGGAGCGGGGCGCCGGTGGCGAGGGCAATGCCCAGTGACAGGGGCAGGGCGATCAGGAAGACCGCGATCGATGCCGACAGGTCGGCGCCCGCGAGATGGAAGCGGCGGGGCGGGGCCGGCGGCGGGCTGTGCGGTTGGTGGGGGTGCTTGGTCCGGGTCTGGTCGGCGGTGCGGACTCCGGCCGATCGGGCAAGGCCGAGGGCCTGGGTGGATGCGCAGACTGACATGTTTTCCCGTCTCCTCCGGGGCGGCGCGGTCGCGATGGGGGTGGCCCCGTCGAGGTGACGGGGGCGGGTCGCGGCCATGGGTCACGGCGTGCAGCGGCGGGATGAAATCAACGCTGGGTAAACAGATCGTAATGCAGAGTAAAGGTCATGCATGGACTTTCAGTGCAAATGGTTCAGAGATTCACCCGCTGGGATGAACCGAGCATTTCATCGGCTTGTCGTACTAATTCCTTCTCGGTCCCGTGGGACCTTGGCGGCACTGTCGGCACACCCCGGCAGATCACCAGACAACGCCCGTATCGGCGTTGGCCTGAGAGAAGGAAGAAGGTGGGCGGAACATGGCCGCCAACCAGAGGATCGCCGCGGGCGCCATGGCCGCCGCGGCCTGTGCGGCGTCGCTCGCCGGTTGCGCGAGCGACGCCGACGGCTCCAAGGAAGGAGCATCCGGACCTCGGCAGGGCGCTGCCGCGCCCCAGAGCATGGTCCGCCTGATCGGCGACGGCTCCACCGCGTACACCGGCGCGCAGCCGCACCTGCCCAGACCCGAGCGGCTCAAGCCCGGTGAGAAGCCTCCGCAGTTCGTGGTGTTCTCCTGGGACGGAGCGGGCGAGGACAGCCAGAAGCTGTTCTCCCACTTCCGCAAGGTCGCCAAGGCCAACCACGCGACCATGACGTACTTCCTCAGCGGCGTGTATCTGCTGCCGGAGGAGAAGCGCGACCTCTACCGGCCCCCGCAGCACTCGCCGGGCCGCTCCGACATCGGCTTCAACGACGAGAAGGGCATCGCCGACACCGTCCGGCAGCTGCGCCTCGCCTGGCTGGAGGGCAACGAGATCGGCACCCACTTCAACGGCCACTTCTGCGGCAATGACGGCGGCGTCGGCCAGTGGTCGGTGGACGAGTGGAAGGACGAGATCACCCAGGCCAAGCAGTTCGTGAAGAACTGGAAGACCAACTCGGGCCAGACGAAGGCGCCGCCGCTGCCCTTCGACTACGACAAGGAGCTCATCGGCGCCCGCACTCCGTGTCTGGAGGGCCAGAAGAACTTCATCAAGGCGGCGAGCCAGTTGGGCTTCCGCTACGACACCAGCGGCGTCAACAACCAGCTCTGGCCGAAGAAGAGAGACGGGCTGTGGGACCTGTCGATGCAGCTCGTACCCTTCCCCGGGCACACCTACGAGCAGTTGACCATGGACTACAACTTCATGATCAACCAATCCGGCACCAAGACCCAGGGCGACCCCGACAAGTACGGCTACTGGGGCGACCAGATGCGTGACGGTCTGCTGAAGGGCTTCTACCGGGCCTACGACGGAAACCGCGCGCCCCTGGTCATCGGCAACCACTTCGAGCACTGGAACGGCGGCACCTATATGCGTGCCGTCGACGAGGTCGTCGAGCAGGTCTGCAACAAGCCCGAGGTGCGCTGCGTCTCCTTCCGGCAGCTCGCCGACTGGCTGGACGCCCAGGATCCGCAGACCCTGTCGAAGCTGCGCACCCTGGAGGTCGGCAAGGCCCCCAGGCAGGGCTGGGCGTCCTTCCTGTCGAACCGCTCCGCCCCGGCCCCGAAGGGGGCGCCGGGGGCACCGGCGCTCGGGCGGTAGCCGTCGGACGGGCAGCAGCCGTCAGACAGGGGTGGCGACACCCTCGCTGAGCACGAACCCGGGGTCGATCTGTGCCGCCAGGTCGGCCCCGGTGCGCTCATTGCCCCACGAGTGGGCGTTCTTCAGGTGGAAGTGCACCATTTGGCGCGTGTAGCGCTCCCAGTCCCGCAGGTCGTACGTCGCGTCGGCGGCGACCCGAAGGGTGCGCAGGGCGCGGCTGTTGGCGTCCTCCAGGAGCTCGAACCGCGGCGGCCGGCCCTTCTCCATGGCGCGCACCCAGTCGGAGTGCCCCACGGTCACGAGCAGGTCGTCCCCGACCTCCGCGCGCAGGAAGTCGATGTCGTCCTGCCCCTGCACCTTGTTGCCGACGACCTTCATGACCACACCGAAGTCCTGGGCGTACTCCTTGTACTGGCGATAGACGGAGACCCCCTTCCGGGTCGGCTCGGCCACGAGGAACGTGATGTCGAAGCGGGTGAACATGCCGGACGCGAAGGAGTCCGAGCCCGCCGTCATGTCGACCACGACATACTCGTCGGGGCCGTCGACCAGGTGGTTCAGGAACAGCTCCACCGCTCCCGTCTTGGAGTGGTAGCAGGCGACTCCCAGGTCGGCGTCGGTGAAGGAGCCGGTGACCATCAAACGGACGGCGCCGCCGTCGAGTTCCACCGGCCGCGCGCAGGCGTCGTACACCGGATTGGGCTCCCGCACCCGGACCAGTCGCGAACCCTCGCCGGGCGGGGTCGTCTTGATCATCGTCGCGGTGGAGGCGATGCGTGGGTTGGAACCGCGCAGGTACTCCTTGATCAGCGTCAGTCGCTGGCCCATCGCGGGCAGTGCGGCCGTCTGTGCGTCGTCGAGGCCGAGCGCGGGGCCCAGGTGCTGGTTGATGTCGGCGTCGATGGCGACGACCGGCGCGCCGGCGGCCGTCAGGTGGCGGATGAAGAGGGAGGAGAGCGTGGTCTTGCCGCTGCCGCCCTTCCCGACGAAAGCAATTTTCATGTTCACAAAGAGTAGTGGCCCGATTGCTCTGCGTGGCAGGTCGAGTGAAGAAGACCACTCCTTCGTGGGGTGGCACCGCGGGGTGCGTAATGTCGTACTCATGAGTACGACAGGCGCGACTTCCGATCCGCTCACAGCCTTGGGCTCGCTACCCGGTGTGGCCGAGTCCGTGGAGTCCGTGCGCAAGGCCGTGGACCGGGTCTACGGGCACCGGATCATGCGACGCCGCAGCAATGAGATCACCTCCGAGGCGGCCCTGCGCGGCGCCCGGGGTTCCGCGGCGCTGTCCGGTGCCGACTGGGCCCTGGAGGAGGTGCGGCGGCGCACCGACTTCAGTGGCGACGACGAGGCACGCGTCGTGGGCGCGGCCCTGCGGCTGACCGCCGAGGCGGGCCAACTGCTGTCCATCTGGCGGCAGTCGCCCCTGCGGGTGCTGGCCCGGCTGCACATGGTGGCGGCCGCGGGCACCGGCGACGAGGTCGGTCGGCCCCGCGGGAACGGCGAGCCGGTCGACGAGCCCCTGGTCGAGCTGGCGTTGCCGGACGCGGACGAGGTGTCCGGACGGCTGGAGGGCCTCTCTCGGCTGATCATCGCGGGGAGTTCCGCGCCCGCGCTGGTGACGGCGGCCGTCGTGCACGGCGAGCTGCTCGCGCTGCGTCCCTTCGCCTCCCACAACGGTCTGGTGGCGCGCGCCGCCGAGCGGATCGTCCTGATCGGCAGCGGTCTGGACCCGAAGTCGGTCTGCCCGGCCGAGGTCGGGCACGCGGAGCTGGGCCGCGCGCCGTATCTGGCGGCGCTCGACAGCTATGTCGCCGGCACTCCGGAGGGCATGGCCGCCTGGATCGCGCACTGCGGCCGGGCGGTCGAACTGGGTGCGCGCGAGTCCACGGCGGTGTGCGAGGCGCTGCAGCGCGGCGCCGCCTGAGAAGGCCGGGAAAAGGGTTGCGGCGGTACGAGTTTTCGTACCGCCGCTGGCATGCGCGCCGAGTTACCAAGCGTCCTCGATATATTGCCCATCAGGTCGGGTACTTTGCCCGTCACCTGGTGTGGCTGGCCCGTAATCGACGGGTCGACGTCGCGTGGGTGCCCGGTGTTCATGCGTCGGTCCGTGGGCCAAATGCGTTTTAAAGGTGATCCTTTCGGATGTCCTTTGGTCTCGCGGGCCGTTAAATCCTTTGTACTGCAAGCCCGGAGCAAGCGGAACCCCTGGCTGCAGCTCTTTACTTTTGGGGCAAATGTGCGTTAAACGGGCACCGATATGCCGAACCAATCCGGAGTGGCGGTGAAATCCCAGGTCAGGCGACCGAGCTCCGGCGTCGGCTGGCGTACCAGACGAGACCCGCGGTGGCGGCCGCGGCACCTATGGCGGCCGCCGCGACCAGCGCCGGCCGCGGCGGTATGGAGAGCACGGGGAGCCGCTGCTTGAGCCGGACCGGGCGGTGGAAGTCCAGAATCGGCCACCCGCGCGAGAGTGCCTCACGGCGCAGGGTCCGGTCCGGGTTCACCGCATGCGGATGCCCGACCGTCCTGAGCATCGGCAGGTCGGTCGCCGAGTCGCTGTAGGCGTAGCAGCGCTCCAGGTCGTAGCCCTCGGACTCGGCGAGCTCCTTGACCGCCTCGGCCTTGGTCGGGCCGTACGCGTAGTACTCCACTTCTCCGGTGAAGCAGCCGTCGTCGCCCACGACCATGCGGGTGGCCACCACCCGGTCGGCGCCGAGCAGCTCGCCGATCGGCTCGACCACCTCGGCTCCCGACGTGGACACGATCACGACGTCGCGGCCGGCCCGGTGGTGCTCCTCGATGAGGGAGGCGGCCTCGTCGTAGATGATCGGGTCGATCAGGTCGTGCAGGGTCTCGGCGACGATTTCCTTCACCTGCTGGACGTTCCAGCCGCGGCACAGCGCGGACAGGTACTCGCGGGTGCGCTCCATCTGGTCGTGGTCCATGCCGCCGACCAGGAAGACGAACTGGGCATAGGCGGTACGCAAGGCCGCCCTGCGGTTGATCAGTCCGCCTTGGTAGAACGACTTGCTGAACGTGAGCGTGCTCGACTTCGCAATGACCGTCTTGTCCAGGTCAAAGAAGGCCGCTGTGCGGGGCAAGGAGTGGTTTTCCACGACCCAGAGCATAGGCGCCCACCATTCGGCGTAAGGTGGGGCGCGTGGGTTTGCCTGAGAGGGCTCTCGGGTACACCATGGAAGTCACGGATCGTTCGCGACCGTGCTAACCCGGCCCGACTCCTCCCCCCCCGAGTCGGCCGTGGGGACGACCCCCGCTCTCCCCCCCGGCGGGGGTCGTCGCATGTCCGGGTGGGTTTTCCCCGTTCTCCAGGCGGTCGCGAGACCGCGGCAGGGCGGCTTCGGCCGCCTCTCAAGTCTGCGCATGATTCGTCACCGAGTGTAGTCGAGACGCTGCTCTGCGGAAGTCGCACAGGGGACCGTGCGGGGGTCACCGGTATGGGCGACAGCGATATTCACAGCCGCTGAGTTGTCCACAGTTTTCCACCAAGATCCACACGATTTCCGGGATCGCTGCACTGTGATTCCAACGCGCAACGCTCGCGGCGAGTTCATGGCCGGTTCCGTTTGTCGGGGCGCGTATGGCCGGTTCGTATCGGCCGTTCATATGGAGGCCGGATGCCGGTTCTTCACACGTCCGGGAATCGCGTGGCCGCAGAGGGCTGCGCGGGACATGCAGCGAAGGGGGAGCACACGTGGCCGGAACCGTCACTCACGATCCGCCGCCCGACACCCAAGGGCGTCCGGGACGGCCGCTGATCATCACCGAGGACGCCGGGCTTCTCGACGATCTGCTGCGCCTGTGCGCGGCGGCCGGCGCGACACCCGAGGTCCACCACGGGGTACCGGAACCCAGAGGCACCTGGGAGGCGGCGCCGCTCGTCCTGGTCGGTGATGATGCGGCGCGGCGCGTGCGCGGGGCCGCGCGCCGACGAGGAGTGGTCCTGGTGGGCCGCGACCAGGACGACTCGGGGGTATGGAAACGGGCCGTCGAGATCGGCGCGGACCACGTCCTGATGCTCCCCGACGGCGAACAGTGGCTGGTGGACCGCATCGCCGACGTCGCCGAGGGCGTCGGCCGCCCGGCGCTCACCGTGGGCGTCATCGGGGGCCGCGGCGGGGCCGGCGCCTCCACGCTCGCCTGCGCGCTCGCCGTCACCTCGGCGCGCGAGGGACTGCGCACCCTGCTCGTGGACGCGGATCCGCTGGGCGGCGGACTCGATGTACTCCTCGGCGGTGAGACGGCCGAGGGCCTCCGCTGGCCCGCCTTCGCCGCCTCGCGCGGCCGGGTCGGCGGCGGCGCCCTGGAGGAGTCGCTGCCCCGGATCCACTCCCTGAGGGTGCTCAGCTGGGACCGCGGTGACTGTGTCGCCATCCCGCCCCCGGCGGTGCGGGCGGTCCTCGCGGCCGCCCGGCGGCGTGGCGGCACGGTGGTCGTCGATCTGCCGAGGCGCCTGGACGACGGGGTCGCCGAGGCCCTCGCCCAGCTCGACCTCGCGCTCCTCGTCGTCCCCGCCGAGCTGCGCGCCGTCGCGGCGGCAGGACGGGTGGCGTCCGCCGTCGGCATGGTCCTGCGCGACCTGCGGGTGGCGGTACGGGGACCGTACGCACCGGGTCTGGACGACCGCGAGGTGGCCAGACTGCTCGGGCTGCCGCTGGCCGGAGAGGTGCCCGTCGAATCGGGACTGCTGCGTCCGTACGAGACAGGGAAACCGCCCGGAGCCGCCGGCCGCGGGCCGCTGGCGCGGTTCTGCAAGGGCTTCTGGGAGCGGACGCTGGTGGAGGCGGGTGGCGTCGCATGAGGACGCTGCCCGGACCCGGGCTCGATCCGGCGGACGGCCCGGAACTGCTCGACGGTGTACGGCGGTGGCTGGTCGAGAGCGGCGCCGAACCGACACCCGCGCGCGTGGCCCAGGCGCTGCGAGAACAGGGGCGGGTGCTCGGCGACGCCGAAGTCCTCGGCGCGGCCGCCCGATTACGGTCCGAACTGGTCGGCAGCGGGCCACTGGAGCCGCTGCTCGCCGACCCGTCGGTCACCGACGTCCTGGTGTCGGCCCCGGACCGGGTGTGGGTGGACCGCGGCGGCGGCCTCGAGCTGACCTCGGTGACCTTCCCCGACGCGGCGGCGGTACGACGCCTCGCACAGCGCCTGGCCGCGGTGGCCGGACGCCGGCTGGACGACGCGCGGCCCTGGGCGGACGCCCGGCTGCCCGACGGGACCCGGCTGCACGCGGTGCTGCCCCCGGTGGCCGTCGGCTGCACCTGTCTGGCCCTGCGGGTCGTACGGCCGCGGGCGTTCACGCTCGACGAACTGGTGACGGCGGGCACGGTGCCGCCCGGCGGGGACCGCGTCCTCGGCGCGCTGCTGCGGGCGCGGCTGTCCTTCCTGATCAGCGGCGGCACCGGCAGCGGCAAGACGACCCTGCTGAGCGCGCTGCTCGGGCTCGTCGGACCGGGCGAACGCATCGTGCTCGCCGAGGACTCGGCGGAGCTGCGGCCGGATCACCCGCACGTCGTACGGCTGGAGACCAGACCCGCCAACCAGGAGGGCGCGGGCCTGGTCACCCTTGAGGACCTGGTGCGGCAGGCACTGCGGATGCGGCCCGACCGGCTGGTCGTGGGCGAGGTGCGCGGAGCCGAGGTGGTCCATCTCCTGGCCGCGCTCAACACCGGTCACGAAGGCGGCTGCGGCACGGTCCACGCCAACGCCGCCGCGGATGTACCGGCCCGCCTGGAGGCCCTCGGCACCGCAGCCGGGCTCGACCGGGCCGCCCTGCACAGCCAGTTGGCGGCCGCGCTGTCGGTGGTGCTGCACCTCGTGCGGGACCGGACCGGCCGACGGCGGATCGCCGAGGTGCATGTGCTGGAGCGGGATCCCACGGGCCTGGTGCGGACGGTACCGGCGCTGCGCTGGGGCACGCGGGCGTTCGAGCGGGAGCGGGGCTGGGAGCGCCTGCGGGGGCTGCTGGGCGACGACGGCGGCAGCTGGGCCGACGACCAGGTCGACAGCTTCGACAGATGGGGCGGCGGCGAGGGAAGCGACGGAAGTGGTGGCTGAGATGGGTGAGATGGGTGAGATGTCGATGAGTGCTGCCGTGGCGTGCGCCGGTGCGGCCGTCTGGCTGATGGGTGGACGGCACCGGGAAGCCCGGCGGGCGAGGCTGCTCCTTGCCGGTGGCGGGGCGGTGGGGACCGGACCGTCCCCGTGGGAGCAGGCCATGGGTGAACTGCGGCGGCTTCGCGGCCGGTTGCGGGGCGAGTGGTGGTCACTGGCCGCGGGGCTGGTGCTGGCGCTGCTGGGCGCCTCGGTGATTCCGGTCGTCGCGGGGGCGGCCGGGGTGCCGGTGCTGCGGCGGCTGCGGCTGGCCAGGGAGGCGGGGCGGGCCCGGGAGCGACGCGGGGACGCGGTGATCGCGCTGTGTGGCGTGCTCGCCGGGGAGGTGCGTGCCGGGCGGCAGCCGGGGGAGGCGCTGCTGCGGGCCGAGCGGGACTCCGGCGGGCTCGCGGACGCACAGGCGGCGGTGCTCGCGGCGGCCAGGTTCGGCGGGGACGTACCGGGCGCCCTCGCCGCGGCGGCCCGGCACCCGGGCGCCGAGGGGCTGTTGGGGCTCGCGGCCTGCTGGCGGGTGGCCGTGGACCAGGGCGCCGGGCTCGCGGCCGGCCTCGACCGGCTCGACGGGGCCCTGCGCGCCGAACGGGACCAGCGCGCCGACCTGCGCGCCCAGTTGGCGGGCGCTCGGGCGACGGCGGTGATGCTCGCGGCACTGCCCGTACTGGGCCTGCTCCTCGGTACGGCCATGGGCGCCGACCCGCTGCACGTGCTGCTGCACACCGGGGCCGGCCTGGGCTGCCTGGTGGTCGGCGGGGTGCTGGAGGCCGTCGGCCTGTGGTGGGCGGCGCGGATCGTGCGGGGAGCGGAGGCGGTATGAGCGCTCAGCTTGTCCACAGCCTGGGGACGGTCGCGGTCGCGGTCGCGGTGCTGCTCCTCGGCTGGCCGGTACGGCGGTTCGAGGCGGCACGGCGCGGACGGCGGGTGCGGCGACGGCTGGCCGGGCTGGTGGCTTCGAAGGCACCGGACACCGGGACGCCCTTCGAGGTGCGGGGCGTCGTACGGCGGTGGCTGCCCGTGGCCGGGGTGGTGGGCGCCGGGTGGGCGCTGGTCGGCGGGCCGGCCGGGATGGCGGTGGGGCTGGGAGCCGCCGCGGGGCTGTGGCGTTGGCGGCACCGGCAGGAGGAAGCGGGCCGGGCGGAGGAGTTGGATGCCGCTCAAGCCGCGCGCCAACTCCCGCTCGCCGCGGACCTTCTGGCGGCCTGCATCGCGGCCGGTGCCGGTCCGGTGATCGCCGCCCAGGCCGTCGGTGACGCCCTCGCGGGGCCTGTCGGACAAGGGCTGGCAAGGGGCGCCGTGGAGGTGCGGCTCGGCAGTGAACCGGCGGACGCCTGGCGGCGGTTGGCGTCGCTGCCCGGCGCCGGTGCCCTGGCCCGGCTCCTGGAGCGCGCTGACGAATCGGGGCTCCCGGCGGCCGGTCCCGTCGCACGGCTCGCCGCGGACGCCCGCGCGGACTGGGCACGCACCGCGACGGCACGGGCCCGCCGTGCGGCCGTCATGGTCACCGCGCCGGTCGGGCTGTGCTTCCTGCCCGCCTTCATCGCGGTCGGTGTGCTGCCCGTGGTGATCGGGTTGGCGGGCGGAGTGGTGGGAGGGGGTGGTCGATGACCGGGCCGATAGACGAATCCACGTGGTCAACCGAGTTGCAATGCGAAGGAGTGCAGATGAATGAGAAGGCCAGGAAGGTACGGGCGTGGTGGCAGGCGCGGCGGTGCCGGGACGCGGGCATGGTCACGTCCGAGTACGCGATGGGGATCGTCGCGGCGGTCGGATTCGCCCTGCTGCTCTACGAGGTCGTGACGAGCGGGCAGGTCAGGGCGGAGCTGCAGGCCATCGTGAAACGAGCCCTCAGTGCCCGGATGTGAGCGAGGGGAGCGCCGGGACGCGGGGTTCGTGACCGCGGAGGCGGCCGTGGTGCTGCCCGTGCTGGTGGCGTTCACGATGGCGCTGGTCTGTGGGCTGCTCGTGGTGGCGGCGCAGATCCAGTGCGTGGACGCGGCGCGCACGGGCGCCCGGGCTGCCGCCCGCCAGGATCCGGCCGACGCGGTCGTGGCGGTCACCCGTGAGGCGGCACCGCACGGCGCGAAGGTCACGGTGGCCCGGGAGGGGGACCGGGTCCGGGTGACGGTGGTGGCCGATCCGCCGCTGCTGCCCGGCCTGCCCTTCGAAGTACGGGAGGAGGCCGTGGCGTCGGCGGAGGACGCGGTGACCGCGGGGCCGACGGGCGGCGGGGCGGAGGCTGGGCGATGAGTCGCCGCCTGGGGAGATGGGCCTCGTGCCGCTTCTCGGACCGAGGGTCGGCCACCGTCTGGAGCATCGGTGCGATCGCCGTCCTGTGCGTCGTGTTCGGCGTGCTGCTCGCCCTGGGGCATGCCGTGGTCGCCCGGCACCGTGCGGCGGGCGGTGCGGATCTCGCGGCGCTCGCGGCGGCGGACCACTGGGCCGAGGGCACCACGGCGGCCTGCGCTCGCGCCGAGCGGGTGGCGGTGGCGCAGGGCACCCGGCTGGTGCGCTGTGCCGTCGTGGGCGACACGTCGGACGTGACGGCGTCCTCCGGGCAGGGGCCTTTCACGGCGGAGGTCAGATCGCGGGCGGGACCTGCGGGACCGGCCCCTGCTCCGCCCCCTCCTCCGGCTCCTGCTCGGCCTTCTCCTCCGGCTCCTGCTGGGGCCCTTCCTCCGGATCCTCCCCGGCCTTCTCCTCCGGCGCCCCCCGCAACAGCACCGTGAGCAGGCGCACGGCCCCCCGCTTGTGCAACGGATCGTTGCCGTTGCCGCACTTGGGGGACTGGATGCAGGACGGGCAGCCGGCGTCGCACTCGCAGGAGGCGATGGCCTGGCGGGTGGCCGTGAGCCACTCGCGGGCGGTGTGGAAGGCGCGCTCCGCGAAGCCCGCACCGCCCGGGTGGCCGTCGTACACGAAGACCGTCGGCAGGAGGGTGTCGGGATGGAGCGGCACCGACACGCCGCCGATGTCCCAGCGGTCGCAGGTGGCGAAGAGGGGCAGCATGCCGATGGAGGCGTGCTCGGCGGCGTGCAGGGAGCCGCCGAGGATCTCCGGGTTGATCCGGGCCTCGTCCAGCTGGTCCTCGGTGACCGTCCACCACACGGCGCGGGTGCGAAGGGTGCGCGGCGGGAGGTCGAGCTTGGTCTCGCCCAGTACCTCGCCCGTGATGACACGCCGGCGCAGGAAGGAGACGACCTGGTTGGTGACCTCGACCGAGCCGTAGCACAGGCGTCCCGCGCCCCAGGGGAGCTCGACGTCCGTCTCCAGGACGGAGATCGAGGTCGTGTCGCGGGCGACCGTCGAATAGGGCGGGTCCGCCTGCTCGACCAGGGCGACCGAGTCCTCCAGGTCGAGGGAGCGCACCAGGTACGTACGGCCCTGGTGCAGGTGCACCGCGCCCTCGTGGACGGTGGAGTGCGCGGCGCCCGCGTCCACCGTGCCGAGGAGGCGTCCTGTGCCCTCCTCGACGACCTGCACCGGCCGGCCGCCCCCGCCGCGGATGTCGGTCAGGTCGGCGGCCCGCTCCCGGCGCGTCCAGTGCCAGGCCTTCGTGCGGCGGCGCAGCAGCTTCGCGGCCTCCAGCTGCGGCAGCAGCTCCGCGCAGGCGGGGCCGAACAGCTCCAGGTCGTCCTCGGTCAGCGGAAGCTCCGCGGCGGCCGCGCACAGGTGCGGGGCCAGGACGTACGGGTTGTCGGGGTCGAGGACCGTGGATTCCACCGGTTGGTCGAACAGGGCCTCGGGATGGTGGACGAGGAAGGTGTCCAGCGGGTCGTCGCGGGCGACCAGCACTGCCAGGGCGCCCTGCCCGGAGCGGCCCGCCCGGCCCGCCTGCTGCCACAGGGACGCGCGCGTGCCGGGGTACCCGGCGATCAGTACGGCGTCGAGCCCCGAGACGTCCACGCCGAGCTCCAGGGCTGTTGTCGCGGCCAGGCCGAGGAGCTCACCGGAGTGCAGGGCGCGTTCCAGGGCGCGGCGCTCCTCGGGGAGGTAGCCGCCGCGGTAGGCCGCGACACGCCGGGCCAGGGAGCGGTCGACCTCGGCCAGCCGTTCCTGGGCGATGACGGAGATCAGCTCGGCGCCGCGCCGGGAGCGTACGAAGGCGACCGAGCGCACGCCCTGCACGGTGAGGTCGGTCAGCAGGTCGGCCGTCTCGGCGGTGGCCGTGCGGCGGACCGGCGCGCCCTTCTCGCCGTGCAGCTCGGTGAGCGGGGGCTCCCACAGGGCGAACACCAGTTCCCCGCGTGGGGAGGCGTCGTCGGCGACCTCGGTCACCGGAAGGCCGATGAGGCGGCGGGCGGCCACGGAGGGCTCCGCGGCGGTCGCGGAGGCCAGCAGGAAGACGGGCGACGCGCCGTAGCGCTGACACAGACGGCGTAGTCGGCGCAGAACTTGTGCCACGTGCGAGCCGAAGACGCCCCGATAGGTGTGGCACTCGTCGATCACGACGTACTTGAGCGCCTTCAGGAAGGAGGACCAGCGCGGGTGCGAGGGCAATATGCCGCGGTGGAGCATGTCGGGGTTGGTGAGGACGTAGTTGGCGTACTGGCGGACCCATTCGCGTTCTTCCACCGGCGTGTCGCCGTCGTACACGGCGGCCCGGACCGCGGTGCCCAGCGGGTGTGAAAGTTCCTTCACCGAACGGCACTGGTCGGCCGCGAGGGCCTTGGTGGGAGCCAGGTACAGGGCGGTGGCGCCGCGGCCGTTCGGGGCCTTTGAGCCGTCCAGGAGCGTCGACAGGACGGGCACGAGATACGCCAGGGACTTGCCCGACGCCGTGCCCGTGGCGACCACCACCGAGTCGCCGTCCAGGGCGTGCTCGGCGGCGAGTGCCTGGTGCGCCCAGGGGTGCTCGATACCGGCCGACTGCACCGCCGCGATCACTTCCGGGCGAATCCGGTGCGGCCAGACGGCATGGCGACCCTCGCGCGGGGGCAAGTGCTCCGTATGAGTGATGCGCGAGGCCCGGCTCGGTCCGGAGGCGAGCCGGTCCAGGACCGTGCCCGGAGCGAGGCGGGTTGCGGTGTCCGTCGGGGATCGATCGGATCGGTGATTCTTGGCCATTGGCACCGAGTGTGTCACTGGCGTGACGGACAATGGGGCCAAGGCGTCGTGCACGCCTGCCGGTAAGTGATTGAATGCCATCGCGGCTGGCGTACGTCCCGGGGGCCGCAAGCCGAGGTGTCCCGAGGGGCGACCGCTCGATAGCAAGGTGCTGGAGGATCCGTGGACCTGTCCCTGTCGACCCGTACCGTCGGCGATCGTACGGTCGTCGAGGTCGGTGGCGAAATCGACGTATATACCGCGCCCAAGCTGCGCGAGCAGCTGGTCGAGCTGGTGAACGACGGGAATTTCCACCTCGTCGTCGACATGGAGGGCGTGGACTTCCTCGACTCCACCGGTCTCGGCGTGCTGGTCGGCGGGCTGAAGCGCGTGCGTGCCCATGAGGGCTCCCTGCGCCTGGTCTGCAACCAGGAGCGCATTCTCAAGATCTTCCGCATCACCGGCCTCACCAAGGTGTTCCCGATCCACACCTCGGTCGAGGAAGCGGTGGCGGCCACCGACTGACCTGGGCTGCTGCCGACCGATCCCGGACCGCCGATCGGCCCGAATCGTCGGCGCGCCCGGTCCCGGGCCGCAGTGCCCGGGGCGGAAGAAGTCTCATCAGGGGGTCCGGGCTTTCGGCGGCCCGGCCCCCGACCGCACGCCCGAAGTTGCGAGGGGGATGCATGGCCACCGTTGAACTCCGCTTCAGCGCGCTGCCCGAGCACGTCAGGACCGCCCGACTGGTGGCGGCAGCGGTGGCGCGCAGGGCCGGAGTGGACGAGGCCGTACTGGACGAAGTGCGGCTCGCCGTCGGCGAGGCCTGCTCCCGCGCTGTCGGGCTGCACCAGAGCGCCGGTATCGCGGCGCCGGTGAAGGTGGCGCTGATCGAGGACGAGAAACAGTTCTCCATCGAGGTCGGCGACGAGGCGCCGCATTCGGCCCCGGGTGACCGGGCGCCCGGCGGTGCCCCCGAGGAGGGGGACGCGGAGACCGAGGAGGACGAGATGGGCCTCGCGGTCATCAGCGGCCTCGTCGACGACGTGGAGGTCAGCGCCGGGGAGCACGGCGGGCTGATCCGCATGACCTGGCCGACCACCCCGCCGGCGGTCGCGCTCGCCTGAACCACTCCCGTCGCACCCGTTCGGCGCAACCCCGCTCACTCACAAGGGCCCTGCTCAGCAGGGCCCTTCGTGCTGTTTCCCTGCGGCCACCTGCGACCATCGGAATTCGTGAAGAAATTCACGATCAATCACCGGATTATTTGATCAAGCGCCAATGCGGGCGTCAATGCCTTTGGGGCGTTACCACTTTCGGGTTCTCTGGCGCGATGTCGATCATTTGCTGAAGAGCAGGTGAAGGCTAATTCCGTTTACCGCGCTCTGTTTTGATCAGGTTCCGGTACCTACAATCCGTCCACATCTTGAGCTCAGCCCAAGCGTCAAGGAGGACGAATGGCGGGGCTTTCTACCCCTCATCAGTTGGGCCAACCCACAACCTTCGCAGCCGCAGTCCTGACCGACGACAACCGTGTCCTCGTGGCGATCATCGCGGTCGTCGCGGTCGCGGCGCTGGTCGTCGCGGGAGTCCTGGTGCGCCAGGTGCTCGCGGCGGGCGAGGGCACCGACAGCATGAAGAAGATCGCGACGGCGATCCAGGAAGGCGCCAACGCCTATCTGGCCCGGCAGCTGCGCACGCTCGGCGTTTTCGCCGTCGTGGTGTTCTTCCTGCTCATGCTGCTGCCCGCGGACGACTGGAATCAGCGCGCCGGGCGATCGGTGTTCTTCCTGATCGGCGCGGCGTTCTCGGCGGTCACCGGCTATATCGGCATGTGGCTCGCCGTCCGCAGCAATGTGCGTGTCGCCGCGGCGGCCCGGGAGGCCACCCCGGCGGAAGGTGAGCCGGAAAAGGATCTCACCGCCGTCTCGCACAAAGCCATGAAGATCGCTTTCCGCACAGGCGGCGTCGTCGGCATGTTCACGGTGGGGCTCGGCCTGCTGGGCGCCTCCTGTGTGGTGCTGGTGTACGCGGCCGACGCGCCGAAGGTGCTCGAGGGCTTCGGCCTCGGGGCCGCCCTGATCGCCATGTTCATGCGTGTGGGCGGCGGCATCTTCACCAAGGCCGCCGACGTCGGCGCCGACCTGGTCGGCAAGGTCGAGCAGGGCATTCCGGAGGACGACCCGCGCAATGCCGCGACCATCGCCGACAACGTGGGCGACAACGTCGGCGACTGTGCCGGTATGGCGGCGGACCTGTTCGAGTCGTACGCCGTGACCCTGGTCGCGGCGCTCATCCTCGGCAAGGTCGCCTTCGGCGACTCCGGGCTCGCCTTCCCGCTGCTGGTGCCCGCGATCGGCGTGATCACCGCGATGATCGGCATCTTCGCTGTCGCGCCGCGCCGCAGCGACCGCAGCGGCATGACCGCGATCAACCGGGGCTTCTTCATCTCCGCGGCGATCTCGCTCGTGCTCGTGGCGGTGGCGGTCTTCATCTATCTGCCCGGAAAGTACGCGGACCTCGACGGCGTCACCGACACGACGATCAGCGGCAAGGACGGCGACCCGCGGATCCTCGCACTGGTCGCGGTGGCCATCGGCATCCTGCTCGCCGCCGTGATCCAGCAACTGACCGGCTACTTCACCGAGACCAACCGCCGTCCGGTGATGGACATCGGCAAGACCTCCCTGACCGGCCCGGCCACCGTCATCCTGGCCGGTATCTCGGTCGGTCTCGAATCGGCCGTCTACACCGCCCTGTTGATCGGCCTCAGCGTCTACGGGGCGTTCCTGCTCGGCGGTACGTCCATCATGCTGGCCCTGTTCGCGGTCGCGCTGGCCGGCACCGGTCTGCTCACCACGGTCGGTGTGATCGTCGCCATGGACACCTTCGGTCCGGTCTCCGACAACGCGCAGGGCATCGCCGAGATGTCCGGTGACGTCGTGGGCGCGGGCGCGCAGGTGCTCACCAACCTGGACGCGGTCGGCAACACCACCAAGGCCATCACCAAGGGCATCGCCATCGCCACCGCCGTCCTCGCGGCATCGGCGCTCTTCGGGTCGTACCGCGACGCGATCACGACCAGCGTGCAGGACGTGGGCGCGAAACTGACCGGCCCGGGCGCGCCGATGAGCCTGTCGCTGGACATCTCGCAGCCGAACAACCTGGTCGGCCTGATCGCGGGTGCGGCGGTCGTCTTCCTCTTCTCCGGACTCGCCATCAACGCGGTGTCGCGGTCGGCGGGTTCCGTGGTGTACGAGGTGCGACGGCAGTTCCGCGAGAAGCCCGGGATCATGGACTTCACGGAGAAGCCCGAGTACGGCAAGGTCGTCGACATCTGCACCAAGGACGCCCTCAGGGAGCTGGCCACGCCGGGCCTCCTCGCGGTGATGGCGCCGATCTTCATCGGGTTCACGCTCGGTGTCGGCGCCCTCGGCTCCTATCTCGCGGGCGCGATCGGCGCGGGCACGCTGATGGCGGTGTTCCTGGCCAACTCCGGTGGTGCCTGGGACAACGCCAAGAAGCTGGTCGAGGACGGCCACCACGGCGGCAAGGGCAGCGAGGCCCATGCGGCCACGGTGATCGGTGACACGGTCGGCGACCCCTTCAAGGACACCGCCGGTCCCGCGATCAACCCGCTGCTGAAGGTGATGAACCTGGTGTCGCTGCTCATCGCGCCCGCGGTCATCAAGTTCTCGTACGGCAATGACAAGAACCTCGGCGTACGGATCGCGATCGCGGTCCTCGCGCTGGTCGTGATCGTCGGCGCCGTGTACGTCTCCAAGCGGCGCGGTATCGCCGTGGGCGACGAGGACAGTGCCGAACGGGTGAGCAAGTCGGCCGATCCTGCGGTGGTTTCGTAGGCCGTCTTACGGCGGACCGTTCAACGGACGGGCGGGTGGCGCGCATTGATGTGCCGCCCGCCCGTTCGTGTGTGCGCACGCCCTCATGGTGAGCCTTCTCTCGCTTGGTGCAAAGAGGAGCAAAATGGTCCTTATCGGCTGTTCGGCGTGCGACTGTCACCCATCCGGCGTGTAGGGTCCGGGGGCCGAGAGCCAGGGAAGGGACCGATCCGGTGAACAAGAAGCTCGCGGCCGCACTGTCCGGCGGTGCGGTACTCATGGCGGCGCTGACGGGATGCAGCAGCGGCGGCGGAAGCGACAACAACGACAAGCTGGATGCCTGGGCCAAGCAGGTCTGCGACGCGGTCCAGCCGCAGGCCAAGAAGATCGCGGCCGCCAACGCCGCGATCCAGAAGCAGACCTCGGACAACAGCGCGCCCGCGGACGTCCAGAAGACCGATGCGAAGGCCTTCCAGGACATGTCCGACGCCTACAAGGCGATCGGCGCCGCCGTGAACTCGGCCGGGGCGCCGGATGTGGACAACGGCAAGAAGAAGCAGCAGGACGCGGTCAAGGAGCTCAACCAGATCGGCGCGTCCTACGCCTCCCTGAAGAAGCAGGTCGACGAGCTCGACACCAAGGACCAGGCGAAGTTCGCCGACGGCCTCAAGGACATCGCCACCCAGCTCGACAAGCTGAGCACGACCGGGAACGACGCGCTGAAGAACCTTGAGGAAGGTGACGTCGGCAAGGCGATGGCCAAGCAGGAGAGCTGCAAGTCGGCCTCCTCCTCGGCCTCGGCGACGGCGGGCTGAGCACGAAGGCGGGCGGCTGACGCGGGCCGGTTCGGGTACGTGCGATGTCGGTCCGAGCGGACACAATGGGGGACGTGAGTAACGCCACCCTGTCCCCCCTGCCGTCCTCCGACCGTCCCGATGTCGCCGCCCGGCTCCGTGCCGGCCTGCTCGGCGCCGCCTTCACCGCCGACGGGCTGCTCGAACTGCTCGGCGCCCCCGCGTATGCGGCCCTGGCCCGCAGCGAGACCGTGCCCGCACTCAGGGCCACCCGCGGAGACACGCCGCTGGAGACACTCGTACGGCTGTTCCTGCTCCAGCAGCCCGTGCCGCACGCGCGCGTGGCGGACGTGCTGCCCGTCGAGGAGTGCCTGCAGAGCCGGTGGCTGACGCGCGTCGGCGACGACGAGGTCGCCGCCACCGTGGACATCCGGCCCTACGGCGGCCCGGACGGCGAGGACTGGTTCATCGTGTCGGACCTCGGATGCGCCGTCGGCGGCGCGGGCGGCATCGGCGGCCAGAGCCGTCAGACCGACTCGGCCGTGGTCCTCGGCGTCGGCGGGGCCTCCACGACCCTGGCCGGCATCACCGTCCGCACGCCCGTCGCCGCCGCGCTCGACCTCGGCACCGGCTCCGGCATCCAGGCGCTGCACGCCGCCCAGCACGCCACACGCGTGACGGCGACCGACCTCAACCCGCGCGCGCTGCACATCACCGCGCTGACACTCGCCCTGTCCGGCGCCCCGGCGGCCGATCTGCGCGAGGGCTCGCTCTTCGAGCCGCTCAAGGACGACGAGACGTTCGACCTGATCGTGTCGAACCCGCCGTTCGTGATCTCGCCCGGCGCCCGTCTGACCTATCGCGACGGCGGGATGGGCGGGGACGATCTGTGCCGCTCGCTCGTTCAGGGAGCGGGCGAGCGTCTGAACGAGGGCGGGTTCGCCCAGTTCCTCGCCAACTGGCAGCACGTGGAAGGGGAGGACTGGCAGGACAGGATCAGGTCGTGGGTGCCGCGCGGGTGCGACGCCTGGGTCGTGCAGCGCGAGGTGCAGGACGTCACGCAGTACGCCGAGTTGTGGCTGAGGGACGCCGGTGACCACCGCGGTGACCCGGCGGAGTACCAGGCGCGGTACGACGCCTGGCTCGACGAGTTCGAGGCGCGCAAGGTCAAGGCGGTCGGCTTCGGCTGGATCACGCTGCGCAGGACCTCTGCCGCCGAGCCCTCGGTCGTCGTGGAGGAATGGCCGCACCCGATCGAACAGCCGCTCGGGGAAACGGTGCGGGCGCACTTCGCCCGGCTCGACTATCTCCGTCGGCACGACGACGCCGCCCTGCTGGAGGGGCACTTCAGGCTCGTCGCCGAGGTCGTCCAGGAGCAGGTCGGGCTGCCCGGCGCCGAGGACCCGGAGCATGTGGTGCTGCGCCAGCACCGCGGTATGCGCCGCGCCACCCGGGTGGACACCGTCGGGGCCGGCTTCGCGGGCGTGTGCGACGGCACGCTGAGCGCGGGCCGCATCATCGACGCCATCGCCCAGCTGATGGGTGAGGACCCGGTGGTGCTGCGCGACAGCACGCCCGCGCAGATCCGGCTGCTGGTGGAACAGGGCTTCCTCGAACCGGCCGGCTGAGTCCGCGGTCCGCGGCCGGCTCCGGCCGGGTGGCTACGGCGTCGGGCCGACCCGGGTGAGCGTCACCTGGCGTACGGACACCCGTCGCGCACGCCGGCCGCGCGACACGCGCACACCACCCGTGCCGTACGGCACACCGGTCGGGTGACCGGCGTCGCACCGGGCCCGAAGGGGGCGCGGACGGGGCGCGGCGCGACCCGGGACGCGCCGACGGCAAGAAAACGGCCGGAAAAATATCTGTGTCCGGTCTCGCATCGAGACTATTCGAATGCGCGTACGAAAAGCTGTCGGCTCGTCGTTCACCTCGGGTTCGCCCGCACGCCGCCCGTGCGTGCCAGTCTCCGGCCCCTGGGCACTCATGGACGGCGGAAAAGGGGCAGGGGAGCCATGGAGAGCGGACCGGCGATCTTCGCGGGAGTGGTGTTCGCCCTGTTCGGAGGCGCATTGCTGGTGTGGACCGGCGCCCGGGTCCGGCACCGTGAACCGGTCGCCCATGGCGTGAATCAGGTCGCATCGGCCACCCTCGCGGGCCTCGCCGGAGTGGTCGCCCTGGGCCTCGGCGCGTACTGCCTCACCCGCATGTGACCGCGGGTCGCGTACTGCCGTACGCGTAAGGGGAGCGTCACGCTCCGGACAGGGCTGTGACGGCGGCCTGGCACTCCGGGCGGCAGGAATGCCGGTAGTCGGGTTACCGTTCGAGTGGCCGTTGTGGGCTTTTCCCGTTTGACACGGGGGCGGGATGTACCGTCACACTCCGCAGCGTCACCACGACACGACCCGGGACACAGGCCCGGGCAGGCCCCAGCGTCGACCGGAGAGAAGAGCGAAGTTGTCCCCGACCAGCGAGACCGCACAGGGCGGCCGCCGACTCGTCATCGTCGAGTCGCCTGCCAAGGCGAAGACGATCAAGGGCTACCTGGGCCCCGGCTACGTAGTCGAAGCGAGCGTCGGGCACATCCGCGACCTTCCCAACGGCGCCGCGGAGGTGCCGGAGAAGTACACCGGCGAGGTCCGCCGCCTCGGCGTGGACGTCGAGCACGACTTCGAGCCGATCTATGTCGTCAACGCCGACAAGAGGGCCCAGGTCAAGAAGCTCAAGGACCTGCTGAAGGACTCCGACGAGCTCTTCCTCGCCACCGATGAGGACCGCGAGGGCGAGGCCATCGCGTGGCACCTCCTGGAGGTCCTCAAGCCCAAGGTCCCGGTCAAGCGGATGGTCTTCCACGAGATCACCAAGGAGGCGATCCGCGAGGCCGTCGCCAACCCGCGCGACCTGAACCAGCGCATGGTCGACGCCCAGGAGACCCGCCGCATCCTCGACCGCCTGTACGGCTACGAGGTCTCGCCGGTCCTGTGGAAGAAGGTCATGCCGCGCCTGTCGGCCGGCCGTGTCCAGTCGGTCGCGACCCGGCTCGTGGTGGAGCGCGAACGTGAGCGCATCGCCTTCCGTTCCGCCGAGTACTGGGACCTGACGGGCACCTTCGGGACCGGCCGCGCCGGCGACGCGAGCGACCCGTCGACCCTGGTCGCCCGGCTTCAGTCCGTCGACGGCAGGCGCGTCGCCCAGGGCCGCGACTTCGACTCGCTCGGGCAGCTCAAGACCGCGAACACCCTCCACCTCGACGAGGCGAACGCCCGCGCCCTCGCCGCCGCCCTGGAGAACACCCGGTTCTCCGTGCGGTCCGTCGAGTCCAAGCCGTACCGCCGCTCGCCGTACGCCCCGTTCCGTACGACGACGCTGCAGCAGGAGGCCAGCCGCAAGCTCGGCTTCGGCGCGAAGGCGACCATGCAGGTCGCGCAGAAGCTGTACGAGAACGGCTACATCACGTACATGCGTACGGATTCCACGACGCTGAGCGACACCGCCGTCGCGGCCGCTCGCGCCCAGGTCACGCAGCTGTACGGCGCCGACTATCTGCCGCCGCAGCCGCGCACCTACGCCGGGAAGGTCAAGAACGCCCAGGAGGCGCACGAGGCGATCCGTCCTTCGGGTGATCGTTTCCGCACCCCGGCGGAGACCGGGCTGACCGGCGACCAGTTCAAGCTCTACGAGCTGATCTGGAAGCGGACCGTCGCCTCTCAGATGAAGGACGCGACCGGCAACAGCGTCACCGTCAAGATCGGTGGCACCGCCGCCGACGGCCGGGACGTCGAGTTCAGCGCGTCCGGCAAGACGATCACCTTCCACGGCTTCCTGAAGGCCTACGTCGAGGGCGCCGACGACCCGAACGCCGAGCTGGACGACCGCGAGCGCCGGCTGCCCCAGGTCAACGAGGGTGACGCGCTGACGGCCGAGGAGATCACGGTCGACGGGCACGCCACCAAGCCCCCGGCCCGCTACACCGAGGCCAGCCTGGTCAAGGAGCTCGAAGAGCGCGAGATCGGCCGCCCGTCGACGTACGCGTCGATCATCGGCACGATCCTCGACCGCGGCTATGTGTTCAAGAAGGGCACGGCCCTGGTGCCGTCCTTCCTGTCCTTCGCCGTGGTCAACCTGCTGGAGAAGCACTTCGGGCGGCTCGTCGACTACGACTTCACCGCCAAGATGGAGGACGACCTCGACCGCATCGCGCGCGGCGAGGCGCAGGCCGTGCCGTGGCTGAAGCGGTTCTACTTCGGCGAGGGCACGAACAACGGCAACGCGGCCGAGGCGGGCAACGGCGACGGGGACCACCTCGGCGGCCTCAAGGAGCTGGTGACCGACCTGGGCGCGATCGACGCGCGCGAGGTGTCGTCGTTCCCCGTGGGCAACGACATCGTGCTGCGGGTCGGCCGCTACGGCCCCTACATCGAGCGCGGCGAGAAGGACACCGAGCAGCACCAGCGCGCGGACATCCCCGACGACCTCGCCCCGGACGAGCTGTCCGTCGAGCTCGCGGAGGAACTGCTCGCCAAGCCGAGCGGCGACTTCGAGCTGGGCACGGACCCGCAGAGCGGCCACCAGATCATCGCCAGGGACGGCCGCTACGGCCCGTACGTCACCGAGGTGCTCCCCGAGGGCACCCCGAAGACCGGCAAGAACGCCGTCAAGCCGCGTACGGCCTCGCTGTTCAAGTCGATGTCGCCGGACACGGTGACCCTGGAGGACGCCCTCCGGCTGATGTCGCTGCCGCGTTCCGTCGGCACGGACGCGGACGGCGTGGAGATCACCGCGCAGAACGGCCGCTACGGCCCGTACCTGAAGAAGGGCACGGACTCGCGGTCGCTGCAGGCCGAGGACCAGATCTTCACGATCACGCTGGAGGAGGCCCAGGCGATCTACGCCCAGCCGAAGCAGCGTGGCCGGGCGGCCGCCAAGCCGCCGCTGAAGGAGCTGGGCGAGGACCCGGTCAGCGGAAAGCCGGTCGTCGTGAAGGACGGCCGCTTCGGGCCGTACGTCACCGACGGCGAGACCAACGCGACCCTGCGTTCGGGCGACAGCGTCGAGGAGATCACCCCGGAGCGCGGCTTCGAGCTGCTCGCCGAGAAGCGCGCCAAGGGCCCCGCCAAGAAGACGGCGAAGAAGGCGCCCGCGAAGAAGGCCCCGGCCAAGAAGGCCCCGGCCAAGAAGGCGACCGCCACCAAGACGGCCGCCAAGAAGACGACCACGGCGAAGAAGACGACGACGGCCAAGAAGACCGCCGCCAAGAAGGCGACGACGGCCTCGAAGGCCGCTGCTTCCAAGGCGTCGGCGGAGGACTGAGACCGGTCGGCGGACGACTGGGACCGCCGGTCTTCACATCCTGCTTCACATCTTGTTCGCAAAACGAACGCCCCGGCATCACTTTGGTGTCGGGGCGTGCGCACGTTCGGACGGGCGCGGCGGGCTGTCGGTCCCTGCCGATAGGCTGAAAGCATGACGCGAGCCGAGCAGCCAACGGCCCTCACCACAGCACCCGACGACACCCTCGTAGCGGACTCCCGCGAGCGGGCGGTCCGCGCCCTGCTGCGCCAGCCGCAGCTGAAGCGGTTGTGGAGCGCACAGCTCGTGAGCGGCGTGGGCGACGCCCTCGCGCTCTTGGTGCTGGTCCTGCTCGCCCTCCAGGCGGCGATCGCCGAGGGCTCCTTCGGCGGCGGCTACCGGGGCGTGGCGTTCGCAGTGGCGACCGTCTTCGGGGCACGCATCCTGGCCACCCTGCTCTTCGGCGCCGTACTCCTCGGCCCGCTCACCTCCCTGACCTCGCAGGACGGCCCGCTCGACCGCCGCTGGACGATGGTCGGCGCCGACGGTCTGCGCGCCGTACTGCTGATCATCGCGCCCCTGTGGATCGACTGGACGCCCGCCAACGCGCTGCCGGTCCTGCTCGTCACCGCCTTCGTGACCGGTGTCGCCGAGCGCTTCTGGTCCGTGTGCCGGGAGAGCGCCGCCCCCGCTTTGCTGCCCGCCCCGCCCCCCGAGGGCGCGACGGTACGACCGCTGCCGGACCACATGGACGCCCTGCGCCGCCTGTCGCTGCGCACGGGCTTCGTGGCGGTCCCCCTGGCGGCCGCCGCCCTCGTCACCGCGGCGCTGCTCAACAACCTCCTCGGCACCGTGAGCGCCTGGTTCGCCCAGCACCAGGCGGCCCTCGGCTCGTATGTGGCGGCCGGCCTGTTCGCCGCGTCGCTGTCCGTGCTGACGTACCTGGAGCTGCCCGACGCGCGCACCCCGCGCCCGCGGTCCCCGCTGGAGGGACTGCGCCGCCCCAGGACGGGCACGGGCGTGGACAACGGCCGCACGGGGGCCGTACCGCTGCTCGTCCTCGCCTGCGCCGCCGTCGCCGGGGCGATCGCCGCCGCCGTCGCCGTGTCCGTGCTGCAGGCCAAGGACCTCGGCGGCGGCCCGGTGCTGTACGGCCTGCTGGTGCTCGCCCTGACCGGCGGAGTCGTCGTCGGCATCCGCACGGCCCCCGCCGTGCTGCCGTCGCTGTCCCGCCGCCGGCTGCTGTCGCTGGCGATCGCCTTCACGGGCGTCGCGCTGCTTGCCGCCGGGCTCGTCCCGGACGTCACCAGCGTGCTGCTGATCGTCGCGCTCGCCGGGGTCGGCGCGGGCGTGGCCGCCAACACCGGGCACACGCTGCTCGACCAGGAGACCGAGGACTACCGCCGGCCGCGTACCACCGAACACCTGCACGCGGTCGTACGGGTCCTCGTGGCGCTCGGCGCGCTGATCGCGCCCCTGGTGGCGGCCCTCATCGGCCCGCACCGGCTGGAGAACGGCAAGTTCGTGTTCGCGCACGGCGGCGCCGCCTTCACCCTGATGCTGGTCGGCGCGCTGCTGCTGCCGGTGGCCGCGCTGGTGCTGGCCAAGGTCGACGACCGGTCCGGCGTGCCGCTGCGGCACGACCTGCGGGACGCGCTGCTCGGCGGCGACGACCCGGCACAGACGCCGGCCGCGAACGGCTTCTTCATCGCCCTGGAGGGCGGCGACGGCGCCGGGAAGTCCACCCAGGCCGAGGCCCTCGCGGAGTGGATCCGGGCCAAGGGCCACGAGGTCGTGCTCACCCGCGAGCCGGGGGCGACTCCCGTGGGCAAGCGGCTGCGCTCGATCCTGCTGGACGTGTCGTCGGCGGGGCTCTCGCACCGGGCGGAGGCGCTGCTGTACGCGGCGGACCGCGCCGAGCACGTCGACACGGTTGTACGGCCCGCGCTGGAGCGGGGAGCCGTCGTCATCTCCGACCGCTACATCGACTCGTCGGTGGCCTACCAGGGCGCGGGCCGGGACCTGTCCCCGACCGAGATCGCCCGGATCAACCGCTGGGCGACCAACGGCCTCGTCCCCCATCTGACCGTCCTGCTGGACGTCGCGCCGGAGGCCGCCCGCGAGCGGTTCACCGAGGCTCCGGACCGGCTGGAGTCGGAGCCTGCCGAGTTCCACGCGCGCGTGCGGGCCGGTTTCCTCACGCTGGCCGCCGCCGACCCCGGGCGCTATCTGGTCGTGGACGCGGGCCAGGAGCCCGAGGCCGTCACGACCGTGATCCGGCACCGGCTCGACACCGTGCTCCCACTGTCCGAGGCCGAGGTGAAGGCCGCCGAGGAGGCCCGCAAGGCCGCCGAGGAGGAGGCCCGCCGCAAGGCCGAGGAGGAGGCCGCGCGCAAGGCCGAGGAGGAGCGCCTGGAGCGCGAGCGCCAGGAACAGCTCGCCAAGCTGCGCGCCGAGGAGGAGGAGCGCAAGCGGCGCGAGCTGGAGGAGGCGCAGCGGCGCGAGGCCGAGCGGCAGGCGGAGGAGGCCCGGCAGCGGGCCGAGGAAGCACGCAGGCGTGCCGAGGAGGAGCGGGCCCGGCTCCTTGCCGAGGAAGAGGCCAGGGCCGCCGAGGAGGCCCGGCGCAGAGCCGAGGAGGAGCGGCGGCGCAGGCAGGCCGAGGAGGAGGCCAGGCTGCACGCCGAGGCCGAGGCCCGGCGGCTGGAGAAGCAGCGCAAGGCCGAGGCGGCGCTGCTGCGCGCCGAGGAGGCCCGGCGCCAGGCGGCAGCGGCGTCGGCCGCCGCCGACGTGGCCGCACAGCAGCCCGCGGCACCCCAGCCGACGGTCACCGCGGCACCCCGGCCGACGGCTCCCGCCGCCGCGCGGGAGGCGGCGACCGTGCCGACGCCCGTGGTGAAGCCGGGCGCGGCGGACGAGACGGCGGTGCTGCGGCCGGTTCGGGCGGACGAGGAGGAGCCGAAGGGCGGCGCCAAGGGCGAGCAGGGCGGCGGTCGGCCGTCCCGGTCCCGCAAGCCGTCCGGGGAGTCCGAGTCCGAGGTGACGGCGAAGCTTCCGCAGCCGCCGGTACCTCCGGGTGCTGCCGACGAGACGGCCGTGCTGCCCCCCGTGGCTGCGGGCGCGGCGGACGAGACGGCCGTGCTGCCTCCGGTCGCTCCCGGTGCGGCGGACGAGACCGCCGTACTGCCTCCCGTGCGGGGCGAGGACCCGGCGCAGCGGATGCCGCAGGGGTTCTTCCGGGACGAGCGGTCGGCCGCCGGTCCCGCCGCCCCCGACGACCGTACGCGGGAGCTTCCGCAGGTCGACGAGGACGGCGTCGCGCGACGGCGGCCGCGGTCCGACTGGGCCGAGGAGACACCGCTGGACGATCTGCCGACGCTCGCGGACGAGCTGCTGGGGTCGTACGAGGACGACGGGTACGACGAGGATCAGGGCGGCCGGGGCCGCGGGCGGGGCCGCAGGGGCTGACCGGGAACGTCACCACGGCCCCCGGCTGTCAGTGGTCGCCCGCACAATGGACACCGGAACGCGAAATGTGACGGAAGGGCGGCGTGACCCATGACGGTGTGGGACGACCTCGTCGGGCAGGAGAAGGTGAGCGACCTGCTCGACGCGGCCGCTCGGGACGCCGACGCGCTCGTCACCGCGGCCGCCACGGACGCCCCGCCGCCGGAGGCGTCGAAGATGACGCACGCCTGGCTGTTCACGGGCCCGCCCGGCGCGGGCCGCAACCAGACTGCGCGGGCCTTCGCCGCGGCCCTGCAGTGCGTGAGCCCCGACCGTGCCCTCGGCGGAGCCCCCGGCTGCGGCTTCTGCGACGGCTGCCACACGGCGCTGATCGGCACCCACGCGGACGTCACCACGGTCGCCGCGGTCGGCGCCGAGATCCTGGTCAAGGACATGCGGGACACGGTCCGCAAGTCGTTCACGTCACCTGCGAACGGCCGCTGGCAGATCATCCTCGTCGAGGACGCCGAACGGTTGAACGAGAAGTCCGCCAACGCCGTCCTCAAGGCCGTGGAGGAGCCCGCCCCCCGCACGGTCTGGCTGCTGTGCGCCCCGTCGCTGGAGGACGTGCTGCCCACCATCCGCTCCCGCTGCCGCCACCTCAACCTGCGCACGCCCTCGGTCGACGCCGTCGCCGACATGCTCGTACGGCGCGAGGGCATCGAGCCCGACGTGGCCGCCGCAGCGGCCCGTGCCACGCAGGGCCATGTCGACCGGGCCCGCCGCCTGGCCACTGACCCGGCCGCCCGCGAGCGCCGCGCCGCCGTGCTGAAGCTGCCGCTGCGCCTCGACGAGGTCGGCTCCTGCCTCAGGGCCGCCCAGGAGCTGGTCGACGCGGCCGCGGAGGACGCCAAGCAGCTCGCCGAGGAGATGGACGGCAAGGAGACCGAGGAGCTGAAGGCGGCGCTGGGCGCGGCCCAGGGCGGACGGCTGCCGCGCGGCACGGCGGGCGTGATGAAGGACCTGGAGGACATGCAGAAGCGCCGCAGAACCCGCACGCAGCGCGACAGCCTGGACTTGGCCCTGACCGACCTCACGGCCTTCTACCGCGATGTCCTCGCCCTCCAGCTCGGCTCCCGTGTGGCCATCGCCAACGCGGACGCCGAGGACGCCCTGGAGCGGCTGGCCCGCGGCGGCTCTCCGGAGTCGACCCTGCGCCGCATCGAGGCGATCTCGGCCTGCCGTGAGGCCCTGGACCGCAATGTGGCGCCCCTGCTGGCGGTGGAGGCGATGACCATGGCCCTGAGGGCGGGCTGACGATGGCCTGATGGCACTGAGGGCGGGCTGACGATGGCCTGATGGCACTGAGAGCGGGCTGACAATGGCAGTGAGAGCAGGCTGAATTCATCACCCGCGGTTGACGACGTCATCCGTACGGGCCGCATTGCGGACGCACAGCACTTATACCGTCGCTCAGGGTTACGCTCAGATGATGCACACCAGGCGAACCTCCCGCCGGCCTCGACCCCGACTTCGCCCCCGATCTCGACCCCGGACTCATGGTCGGGCCGCGGCCGCTTTCCTCGCGGCAGCCGCCCTGCTCGTCTCCGCGTGCTCCTCCGGGAACCCGCCCGCGTCGACCGGCGAGGCGCCGGCGGAGGCGGAGCCGGCGCTGGCCGCGCTGCCCCGCTCGACGCCGGCCGCGCTGGACCCGTACTACGGACAGAAGCTCGCCTGGCGCGACTGCGGCGTCCCCGACTTCGAGTGCGCGACGCTGAAGGCCCCGCTGGACTACGCCAAGCCCGGCGCGGGAGACATCAAACTCGCCGTCGCCCGCAAGAAGGCCACCGACAAGGGCAAACCGCTCGGCTCGCTGCTGGTCAACCCGGGCGGGCCGGGGGGCTCGGCGGTCGCGTACCTGCAGCAGTACGCCGGCCTGGGCTACCCGGAGGCGGTCCGCGCCCGCTACGACATGGTGGCGATGGACCCGCGCGGCGTCGCCCGCAGCGAGCCCGTCGAGTGTCTCGACGGGCGCCAGATGGACACGTACACGCAGACGGACGTCACCCCCGACGACCAGAAGGAGACGAACGCGCTGGTCGGGGAGTACAAGAAGTTCGCGGAGGGGTGCGGGGCCCACTCGGCCGGTCTGCTCCGCCATGTCTCCACCGTCGAGGGGGCCCGGGACATGGACGTCCTGCGGTCGGCGCTCGGGGACCCGAAGCTGAACTACGTGGGCGCGTCGTACGGGACGTTCCTCGGCGCGACCTACGCCGGGCTGTTCCCGGAGCGGGTGGGCCGCCTGGTCCTGGACGGCGCGATGGACCCGTCCCTGACCGCACGCAGGCTGAACCTCGACCAGACGGCGGGCTTCGAGACCGCGTTCCAGGCGTTCGCGAAGGACTGCGTACGGCAGTCCGACTGCCCGCTCGGCGGCAAGGGCACGACACCCGCACAGGTCGGCGACCACCTCAAGGCCTTCTTCCGCAAGGTCGACGCCCACCCCGTCCCCACGGGCGACCCCGACGGACGCAAGCTCGGCGAAGCGCTCGCCACCACGGGGGTGATCGCGGCGATGTACGACGAGGGGGCCTGGCCGCAGCTGCGCGACTCGCTCAACTCGGCGATGAACGAGAACGACGGCGCCGGACTGCTCTCCCTCTCCGACAGCTACTACGAGCGCAGCGGCAACGGCCACTACACGAACCTGATGTCCGCCAACGCCGCAGTGAACTGCCTGGACCTCCCGGCGGCCTTCACCGGCCCCGACCAGGTGAGGAAGTCCCTCCCTGCCTTCGAGAAGGCGTCCCCCGTCTTCGGCGAGGGCCTGGCCTGGGCCTCCCTGAACTGCACCTACTGGCCGGTGCGGCCCAGCGGCGCACCCCACCGCATCGAGGCCAGGGGCGCGGCGCCGATCGTCGTCGTCGGCACCACCCGCGACCCCGCGACCCCGTACGGCTGGGCCCAGTCCCTCGCCCGCCAGCTCTCCTCCGGCCGCCTCCTCACCTACGTCGGCGACGGCCACACCGCCTACGGCCGCGGCAGCAGCTGCATCGACTCCACGATCAACGCCTACCTCCTCCACGGAACGCCTCCCACGCAGGGAAAACGCTGCTCGTAGCCACCCCGCCGGGCCCCGGAAGCCCCGCTCCCGGGGCGTGGTCGGAGCACCCCCGGAAACTGTGTAGACTTACCGACGTTGCTGATCGCACCATAGTGCGGGCAGCGCGCCGCCTTAGCTCAGATGGCCAGAGCAACGCACTCGTAATGCGTAGGTCTCGGGTTCGAATCCCGAAGGCGGCTCCGATAAACCCCAGGTCAGATACCCTCTGACTTGGGGATTTCTGTTGCTCGGGGCATGGCGTGCCACACAGCCGGGGTGCCGTGGGATGGCTTGTGTGAGCGGAGCCGCTCAGGGCCTACTCGGCCGGCTTCCGGCGCTTGGCCTTCTTGGCGGCCTTGCGAGCTTCCTTCTCTTCCTCGGCCCTGCGCTGAAGGGGGACCAGCTTGGCGGTGGCCTCGGCGGCGCTCTTGCCGACCTCAGGCAGGACGCTCTGGTAAATGTCCCGCGTGATGCGGGTGTCGCTGTGCCCAAGGGTGTCCGACACGACCTTGATGTCAACGTCGGCGGCCAGCATGAGAGTGGCTGCGCCGGGGCCCAGGTCGTGGAGCCGGATCGGCGGGAGGCCGGAGGCGGCGACGAGCCGCTCGAAGAGGTCGGCCACCTTGCCTGGGTGGAGCCAGGAGCCGTCTTCCTGGGTGAAGACGTGGCCGGTCTCGACCCAGGCCGAGCCCCACTCCTCGCGGTCCGCGTCCTGCCGTTCTCGGTGCCCTTCAGAACGTTGACGGTGTCGTCATCGAGCGCGACCACCCGGTAGCGCTGTCGGTCTTGGGATCCGATGCCTCCACCTCTCATCCGTCCTGCACAAGTTAGGAGGAGACGGTGAGGGATTGAGCGTCGAGGTTCGTCTCCGACCATGGTTGCCCGCACGACTCACCGCGACGCAGGCCGAGGAATGCGATCAGGTGCCACATCGCGTACAACCGGTCTGCAGCGGCGAAGTCGAGGAAGGCGCCGGTCTGTTGGGGCGTCCAGACCATCACAGGCGACGGCTTCTCGCCCGTCTGCTCCCACTTGGCAACCCGCTCATCCGTCCACACCAGTGCTTTCGGCTTGCGCACGGGGTCGATCTCGACGTGGGCGGCTGGGTTGAACGTGATGATCTGCTGCCCGATGGCGTCGTTCAGGGACGCGCGGAGTGTGGCTTTGACGTGTAGACGTCTGACAGGGCCAGTGATGCGGCAGAAGGGCGGCATCTCGTCGATCGCTGCCTTCATGGCCTTGCGGCGGGCACGGTTCTCCGTGCCCTTCCACGGTACGGTCGCCAACTCGTTGATCGCAGGTCGCCGTTGGGCGCTGTCCTCCAAGATCTGGGCGTCGGCGTCGCGGATGTCCGTGAACATCTCGCTGAGGTGGCTGACGCGGAGGCGGGCGAGGCGCCGGTGTCCGACGTGAGGCTTCAAGTGCACGCGGATATCGGTCTCGTAGCGATTCAGCCCGGACTTGTGTATGCGTTTGCCCGCCAGCCACCGGTCGAGCCACTCACCCACGGTCAGGCTGCCGATGAGGTCTTGGCCAGCGTTGAGGACATCAGGAACAGTCTCCGGCTACCGGCGCGAGCCAGATCTCCGGCTCGGACCGGTACGTATCACGACCGTGGAGCAGACTCTGTCTCTGCGTCGGGGCGTCGTGACGAGTCGCGTCGGCGCGCCACCAGAGTGGTACCGGTGACCACCAGGCCGATCGCCACGACCTTCGCGGCCTGGTAGATCAGTGAAGGGCTGGAGCTTGTCCGGCCCAGGAATCCCCACAGGAGCAGACCGATTCCAGAGAGCATCAAGACGAACCCGCCGACCGGGCCCAGGCTCCCCCAGCTCCAAGGAGTCGCCGCTAACTCCTGCTCGGTGCCAGGGTTTTCACGTTCATCAGCCGTCATGGCTCGCACATTAACGCATTTCCGGTCCGCGGTCGTGTGGGGCCCGGGCCAGGGCAAGTGAGCGACGTACCCAGGCCGCACAGGCTGTGCACGAGGGACCTCGGTGGTCTGTCGTGCCCGCCACCTCATGGACGGGTGCGGGCGATCTGGTCAGGGGGCGAGGCTTGGTGTCGTGTGAATGCCGAATTCGTGTCTCAGTGCGGAACGGGCGGCCAGGTAACCGGACATCCCGTGCACGCCAGGTCCTGGCGGTGTGGATGCGGAGCACAGGTACACGCCGCGGAGCGGCGTGCGGTAGGGATTCACCCGGGGGGCCGGGCGGAGCACGCTCTGCTTCAGGGTCACAGCACCGCCGTTGATGTCCCCGCCGACGTAGTTGGGGTTGTAGGCCTCGTAGTCGCGGGCGCTGATACCGCGGCTGGCGACGACGGTTTCTGTGAAGCCGGGCGCGTACTGTTCGATACGTGCCTGCACCATGGGCACGGGGTCCTGGGAGCTCCCGTTCGGTACGTGGGCGTAGGCCCACACCGGCCGCTTTCCGTCCCGGGCCCGAGTGGGGTCGGTCACGGCAGGGTCGACGACCAGGACGAAGGGCTCTGGTGTGGCGGTACCTGCGGCGGTGAGGCCTTCTTGGTGACGTATCTGCGCCTGCGTCCCGCCGAGGTGTACGGTGCCCGCCAGGCCTACGTCAGGATCCTTCCAAGGGATGGGAGCGTTGACGAGGAAGTCCACCTTGGCGGCCCCGGGGCCGTGGCGGAAGCGGGAGAGGTGGCGGGCGTAACGGGCGGGGAGCAAGTCGCCGGCGGCTTGGAGAAGACCTTTCGGGGCGGTGTCGAACAGCACCACCTTCGATCCCTGTAGTTGCCTCAGATCATCGATCTTGCATCCGGTGTGGAACGTGCCACCGTGCGCGGTGATATCCGCGGCCAGGGCCTCGGCGATGCGGCTGCTGCCGCCTTCTGGAAGGGGCCAGCCGCTACCGTGGGCAAGGTGCCCCAGCAGGAGTGCGATCGCGCCGGAGGCAAGACTTGGCAGTCGTCCCACAGCGTGTGCCGCGACACCGGTCAGCAGGGCCTTGCCGGCTTCGGTTGTCAGAGTGCGCCTTTCCAGCCGAGTGCCGAGTGTGAGAGTCCGCGCAGCGAACCTGACTGCGACGAGCAGGTCCTGCGGAATGGCGCGCTGGTGGGAAAGGGCGAGGTCGATTACGGCGGAGCTGCGCTCCAGCAGCGGAGTCATCATGCGTCGCCAGGGTTCGCCGTCCGCCCCCAGCCGAGCACAGGTTGTCTCCAGGTCGTGGTGAGCCAGGGCAGCCGTGCCGTCGGGTAGTGGGTGGGCGTAGCTGATCTCGGGTAGACGTAAGCGCACCCCACGCGAGGCCAGATCGAACTCCCGGAAGAACCGCGACGCGGCTGCCATGGGGTGAACGGCCGCGCATACGTCGTGCGTGATGTCAGCGTCGAACAGTGACGTGGTGCGCAGGCCTCCACCGATCTCGTGGTGACCTTCGAAAAGTTGCACCTGCAATCCGGCGCGGGCCATGACGACTGCAGCCGCCAGCCCGTTCGGACCCGTCCCCACGATCGCGACGTCCGCCTTCATCACCGGCTGTTCCCTTTCGTTGGCAAGTGCCGCCTCCAGGGGCGACCGACGCGGGGCCTGCCCGACGGCTCGCCCAATAGGCGACATAATCAAACACGAAGCGCCACAGCTCAGCAAGATGTGGTGCCGGACGCCTTCGTTCGTCTTGTCTTGGTCGCCCGGAAGCTGACGGTTGGTGAATCACAGGGGCCTCATAAATATAACTTGTCTCGCGATCATGAGCACGCTAAGTTGGCTGTCAGGAGCGAACGCGACCAAAGGCTCTGACTTTCTAGATGTTGGGCTTTGTTCGCTCCGAACGGTTGCTATGCAGCTGACTCCAGCCCTGGACGCGGGGGACATCCCCGGTGATCAGTGGCGCTCTCATCCAGAGGCGCGGACGGGATCCGGGAACCGTGGGGGCTGTGGGCGATGACCGATAGAACGAAATGGGGAACAATGCAGAAGCGAACTGTCGGTGCCGTCATCGGTGCCGCTGTCGCGGGTACGTGTCTTGCACTGACCATGCAGGGCTCGGCCCAGGCCACGCCTGTGGCGCCGGTGGCCGAGAAGGTGGCCGTCAGCAAGGGTGAGGCCGTTGCGCCCAAGGCTGTCGCAAGCGCGGTCGGCCGGGCGGCCGCCCGGGCAGCCGTGCACGCCAGGGCCGCCTGCCCTTCCGTGGGCCACGCCGTGGGAGCGCTGACGGACAACCTGAGCCTCGGCGGGGTGTTCCGCAAGCCGGCCAAGATCTCCGGCAGTGTCTCCAGCGCGACCGCGTTCGATAGGTGACGGCGACTCGTCGCGTCCAGAGGGCGGTACTGCTTGCAGGTGCCGCCCTCCTGGGCGCCCACTTCTCCATTGCGGCCTTCTCCCAGACGCCGCTGAGTCCTGCCAAGGTGCAATTGGCGCCACTTCTGAACGCCTATCTCCAGCCGTACTTCTCGCAGAACTGGATGCTCTTCGCCCCGGATCCGGTGATGGTCGACCAGGGGATCATCGCGCGGGGCCGCTGCAGCGACGGTGAGGTCACGAAGTACTACGACGTGACGGGCCCATCCATCCAGCGGGTCCAGAACGACAGGTTCTTTCCCTCGCGAATGTCCCGGGTGGTCAGCAACGGCATCCAACAGTACAACTCGACCGACGACCTCCTGAGGCGCCTCCGCGAGCAGAAAGAAAAGGGGAAGGCGAAGAAGTCGGGAAAGAATCCCATTCCGCTGCTGCCGTACGAGAAGCGCACACGCAATCAAGCGGTGAACTACCTCTCAAGGTATGCGCTGACTCAGATGACTCAGGCGTGCACGGACGGTCGTAGTCTCCAAGCAGTGCAGGTCCGGATGTACGTCCGGTCTCTCCCGCCTTGGTCACAGAGGGACAGCCCCCACGCACGCGACAAGGTCGACGCCTACGACTTTCCATGGAAGAAAGCTGCTGATCTGCAGTGAGACTATTAGACAAGATCGACACCTGGGCCAGCCGTCCTGTCGCCGTCCTGGGTGTGTCGGGAACCCGTGCGTTACTGGGGTTCGTCGGCCTCATGTTCTATGTCAGCCAGTACGGGGACCGGCGCTACCTCTTCGGCCCCGGAAACGACACACTGCTGCCCTACCATCTCTTCCTCGACGAGTTGAAGGACTCGGGAAGTTTTAGTGTCTACGCGTGGAGCAACTCGCCGGTCGCGTTCGAAGTTTTGTTCCACCTCGGACTGATCGCTGCTTTGGCTGTCACGCTGGGTATCGGGGGCCGTCCCGTCCTGGCGGTGCACGCCATACTTCTGTGGTCGCTCTACCAGCGGCAGTCGGCGCTGATGGACGGCGGCGACAACCTCATGCAGCTCGTCGTTCCGATGCTGCTTCTCACGCGCTGCTACGATCATTTCTCCTTGCGATCCCCTCTGGGGCAACGGGTAACACAGCGCATACCCAAGGCCGTTCGAGCTGCCGGTGTCCCACTGCACAACCTGGGCGTCACCGCGATCGCGGTGCAGATGTGCCTGGTTTACATGGTCAGCGGGCTTTACAAAGTGCAGGGGCAAGCGTGGCAGGACGGAACCGCGCTCTTCTACATCATGCGGGTACCAGAATTCGAACTCCCCGGCATTTCGAAGTTCGTGTACAACAACGACCTGCTGGTGTACCTCGGCACCTACGCAACTGTCATCTTTCTCGTCTACTTTCCCATGGGAGTCCTGGTACGGTCCCTGCGCCCATGGGCGGCCGCCGCATCCATCGGCTTCCACGTCTCCATCGGCTTGTTCATGGGGCTCACCGGATTCGCATTGACGATGATCGCGTGTGACCTCGTCTTCCTGTCGCCGGAAATGTCCCGCGCACTGCAGGCAGCGCGAAAGCTGAGCGCACGCCGCAAGGAGAAAGCAGCGGCGGACGGGACTGGAAGCAGTGCGGCACATGACCGCGAACCGGTAGCGGCCGCTTCCGCCGACTGAAAGGCTCTCTGTGCGACGCCCTCCCACCTGCGTCATCGGCAGTCACCTCGATGCTCCTCGTGTGACCGGCGGGCATGATCCCGACGCGTATGTGGAGCTGGGCTCTTTCACCAAGGTCCTGACCGGAACCGTCCTTGCCGTGCTTGCCGAGAAGCGCGTTGTTTCCCTCGACGACCCGGTCGAACGGTGGCTGAGCGCGCCGGCAGGTACCGGTGTCACTCTTCGACACCTCGCCGACCACACCTCCGGCCTTCCGCGGCTGCCTCCTGACACGGGCCTGTTCAACCCGTACAGGGACTTCACGCAGACTCGGCTCAACCGGTTGGTGGGTCGTCTGGACAGTTTGGTCACCGCAAGCCCGGGCGAGCGCGAGGAATATTCCAACTTCGGGTACGCCGTGCTTGGCGCTGCACTCATGTCGGCTGCCGGCCAGGACTACGAGGAACTGGTCGGCGATCACGTGCTCGTGTCTCTCGGCTTGCCTGTGGGGGCGGTGACCGCCAGACCACCCGCGGACCAGCGTCTGCTGGCATCGAGCTGGTTCGGCCGCCCCTCGAAGCCATGGGACTTGACCGGAGCCATCCTGCCCGCCGGCGGTATGTGGGCCAGCACGCGTACAACCGCCCGCCTGCTCACCGGACTCGTCGTCGACAAGGCCCTCGGTGAGCCGGCGCTCACCTGGCGCCGGGTCGGAGATCTGCCGCTGACCTACCACAACGGTGCCACCCGAAAATCCAGGGTCTTCGCCGGAGCGTTGCCCGACGGCCGCTGGGTGGTCGTTCATCGCCTCTCCGGATCCATCAAGGACACGGATGCGGCGGGAATCGACGAACTTCGCGCATCGGCCGAGGAAAGCGGATGAAGTAGCGGCTTCCACCATGCTGCGACCGAACGGCTGCGGTGCGCGGGTCAGTCTGCGCGAGCGATGCGTGAGCGGATGGCGCGGCACAAGCCATCCCGGGCCGGACGCGGCAACGTGCCGCGCGGCGCTGATCTGCGGAAACAGCACCGCGCGGCACGAGTCGGCACCACCCACCCCGATCCCGGCAGTCCTCGTAATTCGTAGGTCTCGGGTTCGAATCCCGAAGGCGGCTCCATCGAAGCCCAGCTCAGACCAGGTCTGAGCTGGGCTTTTTCGTTCGGTGGAGGTGGCGTCGTCCCCGGCTGTGTCGCGTCCGGGCATACGAGCAGATCAGGGGGCTCCGGTGCCCGCGCTCGGCATGGTGTCGGGCGTGTGGCGTACTCACCTTCGCCCTCGCGCAGGGGTCCTGGCAGTGGTTCGCCACCTACATCGGTGTGACGCTTCTCGTGGTGGTCCTCTCCTCCTACCGACCGCCGACGGTCATGCCGGACCTCCGCTTTTCGTATGTGCAGGACCTGACGGCGTATTCGCTGGTGGTGGGCCTGTGTGTCGCGGTCGCGCTGGCTCCGATGATGCAGCGCTGGGCGTGGCTCTTTCCGATGGCGGGGACCCGCAAGCAGTGCGATCGGCTGGGCGCCTTCGAAAGCCTCCGCACGGAGGCCTCGTTGGCGAACCTCGCCGGCCGCGACCGTACCGCCCTGGCCTATGCGCAGGTCGTCCACGGCCATGACGCCATTGCCGACTGCCTGGCATCCACGACCACCCTGTGGCTGCCGGTCTACGGAGTCGGGGCGGCCCTGCTGACGGGTCTGGGCGCGTGGGCCTTCGGGCGCGCTCGGCTGGGGCGGCGTACGGCGCCGGGCAGCCGGGGTGCGTAGATCGTTGTCACGGGACACGCGAGCACCGGAGGCGGCACATGGGCGGATCCCCCGCAGCGGGAGGCGGCTTCTCGGGCACACCCCTCGCCCGGAAGATCGGCATCAAGCCGGCACAGCAGGTGCGGCTGTGGCATGCCCCGGCGCGGTGGGACATCCCGGGGCTGCCGGACGGCGCCGAGGTCGCTGAGGGGAGTCCGGCCGGAGCGGACGTCACCGTGGCCTTCTACCGGGAACGGGCGGCCCTGCGGGCCGAGGCGGACGGGCTCGTCGCCGGTCTCGCCGACGACGCCATGCTCTGGATCGCCTGGCCACGCAAGGCCGCCGGACATGTCAGCGACATCACTGAGAACGATCTCCGCGACATGCTCCTGCCGCTCGGCGTCGTGGATGTGAAGGTCGCCGCGCTCGGGGAGGACTGGTCGGGGCTGAAGTTCGTGCGGCGCAAGGAAAACCGCCGTAAAAAGGGCGCAAACTAAACCGGCCCCAGGACAACTACCGCCCTTGAGGCAACATCTTGGTGAACGGCGAGCGCCACGCGGTCAGGACGCGGGCGCCGCCCAGGGCCGGATGGGGTGAGAGACGTGGTGGAGCCGAGGATCGCCGTCGCCGTGGTGACCATGGGGAACCGGCCCGCCGAAGTCGATGCCCTGCTGGAGTCCGTGGCCAAGCAGGACGTGGCGCCGGCCCGGATCGTGATCGTCGGCAACGGGTGCCGGCTGCCCGAGTTCGCCCGGCGGCTGTCGCTTCCCGGCGAGGTCACCACCATCGACGTGGAGGAGAACCTCGGCTGCCCCGGCGGGCGCAATGTCGCCCTGGCCCGGCTCCGGGAGTTCGGTGACGTCGATGCCGTCGTCGAGCTGGACGACGACGGGCTGCTGGTCGACGCCGATGTGCTGCGCCGCGTACGGGATCTGTACGCCGCCGATCCGCGCCTGGGCATCGTCGGCTTCCGTATCGCCGACGAGCACGGCGAGACCCAGCAGCGGCACGTGCCCCGCGTCGGCAACTCCGACCCCATGCGGGGCGGTTATGTCACCGGCTTCCTCGGCGGCGGACATGCCCTGCGCATGGCGATGCTGGCGGAGACCGGGGACTGGCCCGCCGAGTTCTTCTTCGCGCACGAAGAGACGGACCTGGCCTGGCGCGCCGCCGACGCCGGTTGGAAGATCCTCTACGCGCCCGAACTGCTCCTCCAGCACCCGAAGACCTCGCCCGCCCGGCACGCCATCTACTACCGGGTGACCGCACGCAACCGCGTCTGGCTGGTCCGGCGCCGGCTGCCCCTGCCGCTGATCCCGGTCCATCTCGGGGTCTGGGCGCTGCTCACCCTGCTGCGCACCCGCTCGGCGGGCGGGCTGCGGGCCTGGTTCGGCGGGTTCGTGGAAGGGCTGCGGGAACCGGCCGGTGAGCGACGGCCCATGCGCTGGCGGACGGTGTGGCGGCTGACCCGGCTGGGGCGCCCGCCCGTCGTCTGACGCCGGAAGAAGAGAAGAAGAGAAGAAGAGAAGAGTTAGTGGGGACGAGGGCCCCGGTCGTTCACCTCCGCCGACCGGGGCCCTCTTGTGTCCCCGGATCTGGCCTACGGCGACACTCCCCCGAGTTACGCGTCGCACGCGCGCGCCGGCGGGCCAGATCCGATGCAGTGATCACATCAGGGCGCACCAACGGATCGCTAACATGTGGCCAACGGTTCTCCCGCAGGTCGCGAGGCAGTTGGCGCGAAGTCGACGCAGAGCGACGGGAGTAAGCCGGAACCGTAGCGGATTCCGGCCCGGACCGACAGGGAGAGGGTGGCGGGAAACCGCCTTGGACGGGGCGGAAATCCGCCATGGACGGCGGGCGTGCCCGCCGCGGAGCACGGTCGGACAGATCCGGGCGGGAAGGCAGTGGAGCGGCGTGATGCGGCGGTGCGGGCTGCGGTTCGGGCTGCTGGGACCACCCGTTCTGTATGACCGAGCGCTGTACGGGATTTCGTACAGCGGTGGGTACGGCGCCGACGGCCCCGGCGACGGCGCCGAGAACGACCGGGTCGTGTACGACACCGCCCTCACCCACGACACCGGCGACCGCAGCGGCTCCGGGCCCGCGGTCCGGGCGATCGGCAGTCCCAAGGTGCGCGCCCTGCTCGCCGCGCTGCTGCTGGAGGCCGGCCGTGTCGTCTCGGTCGAGTCGCTCAAGGACGCGCTGTGGGGCGGCGCGCCCCCGGCGTCGGCGCAGGCCTCGCTGCACAACCACGTCGCCCGCCTGCGCCGGCTCCTCGACGAACCCGAGCGGCTGCGGGCCGTGGCGCCGGGCTATCTGCTGCGGGTCGACGAGGGCGAGCTGGACGTCCATGTCTTCGACGCGCGGGTGGCCGAGGCACGGGCCGCACACGCCCGCCGGGACTGGGCCGAGGTGCTGCGGGCCTGCGCGGCGGCGCTGGCGCTGTGGCGCGGTACGCCGCTGAGCGGGGTCTCCGCCGAACTCGGCGGATATGCCTTCGTGCAGCGTCTGGAGGAGGCGCGGCTGCTCCTGATCGAGTGGCGGTACGACGCCGAGCTCGCCGTCGGCGGTACGCGACTGTCCGGCCTGGTACCGGAGTTGGCGGCCCTGGTCGCCGAGCATCCGTTGCGCGAGGCGTACCACCGTCAGCTGATGCTCGCCCTGCACCGCACCGACCGCCAGGCCGAGGCCCTCGCCGTCCACCGCGACCTGCGCACCCGTCTGGTCGAGGAACTCGGCATCGAGCCCGGCCCCGCGATCCGTGCCGCCCATGTCGAGGTGCTCCGGGGGTTCTCGGCACCGGTCGTCGGGGGAGCGGGCAGCGCGGAGCCGTCGTACGACGGCCGTCCGGGCGCCGTGGCCGTCGAGGCCCGCGCCGCCCAGGTGTCGCCCGCGCCCGAGGAGACCCCGCAGAGACAGCCGTCCGGATCCGACGACCAGAGCCGGACCGGTGGCGAGGCCCGGAGGGGCGACGAGAACCGGACGGGTGGCGAGGGCGGGGGCCCGGATACGGCGGAAGGTCGGGTGCCCGGCGACAGACAGCCCGCGCCGGCTCAACTGCCTCCGCCGCCCGCGCACTTCACCGGCCGCACCCCTGAACTGCACGAACTGCGCAGCCTGCTCGTCGACCCGAAGGCCCCTGCCGTCGCCGTCATCACCGGCATGGCCGGCGTGGGCAAGAGCGCCCTGGCGCTGCACGCGGCGCATCGGCTGAGGGAACGATTCCCTGACGGCCAGCTGTACGTCAACCTGCACGGCGCCACCCCCGGAGTGCCCCCGCTCGCCCCCTCCCAGGCGCTCGCCGCGCTGCTCCGCGACCTCGGTGCGGAGTCCCGGAGCATCCCCGAACACCCGGACGCGGCGGCCGCGTTGCTCCGCTCCATCCTCGCGCCGACCCGCACCCTGATGGTCCTGGACGACGCCGCGAACGCCGCTCAGGTACGCCCCCTGCTCCCGGCCGGCCCCGGTTGTGCCGTGATCGTCACCAGCCGCTCGCCCCTGACCACGCTCGACGGCGCCCGCCGCTTTCCGCTCGGGCCGCTGACGGGCGAGGACAGCGCCGCGCTGCTGCGTGCGGTGAGCGGCCGCGACGGGCTCCACGCCGGGCACCCGCTCGTTGGCCTCACCGGGCGCCTGCCGCTGGCCCTGCGGGTGGTCGCCGCCCGGCTCGCCGCCCGCAGCGCGCTCACCCCGGACGTCCTGGCCGTTCAACTGGCCGCCACCGAGGGGCGGTTGCACCACCTCGAGTACGACGATCTGAGCGTCCGCCGCTCCCTGGCCGTCGCCCACGACGCGCTCGCCGCCTCCGAGCGCGAGGCCGACCGGGACGCGGCCCTCGCCCTGCGCCGCCTCGGCGCGCTCGACCTCCCGGCGTACGGCGCCCCCCTGCTCGCCCGCCTCACCGGCACCGATGAGCGCCGGGCCGAGGCCGCCCTGGACCGCCTGCTCGACGTGGCCCTCCTGGAGGAGACGGCGTACGGCCGCTACGCACCGCACGACCTGGTCCGCGACTTCGCCCGCGAACTGGCTGGGGCCGACGCCGCCACCGGTGACGGCACCGACGCCGCCGTCGCGGCCCTGCGCTGGTACGCCGCCGTCGCCGAGCGCGCCCTGACCGCGATCGTCGAACCCGGCCTCGACCAGGACGACCGCCGCCGCCCGACCGCCGCGCAGCCGCCCGGGCACGCGGCGGACGTGGCGGCCGTACCGCCCTTCGACTCCGCCGAACAGGCCTTCGCCTGGGGCGATGTGGAGCTGGAGAACATCGTCGCGCTGGTGGAGCGGCACGCGGACGCATTGCCAGACGCATCGCCGGACGAAGCCGCAGACGAAGCCCCAGACGAAGCCTCGGACGCATCCCCGGGCTCATCGCCAGACGTATCGCCGTACGCGCGTCCGGACGTGCAGCCCGCCGACCCCACGGCAGCCGGTGCGCCCGACGACCGCACGGCCGCCCACCTGTCCACCCTCATCCGCCTCGTCTTCCCGTACGTCCAGCGCCGCGGCCGTGTCGCCGAGATGGAGGTGCTCGGCCGGGCCGCCCTCGGTACCGCCCGCAGGCTCGGGGACGAGGCCGCCGAGGCGTATGCGCTGGGCGATCTCGCGGGGCTGCACTTCCTGACCGGCCGGCAGAACGACGCCCTCCGTCTCAACGACCAGGCCCTGGTGATCTGGCGGCACCTCGGCACGAGGTCCTGGATCCGCCGCTGCCTCAACAACCGGGGGCTGCTGCTGGAGGGGCTCGGACGGTACGCCGAGTCCGAGGACGCGCTGCGGCAGAGCCTGGAGTACTCACGCCGGCTGAAGGACCCCTACGGCGAGGCCGTCACCCTCAGCCATCTGGGCAACCTGTACGAGCACACCGACCCGCGGGCCGCCATCGAACAGCACCGGCGCTCGCTGGCGATCGGGAACGAGATCGGTGCCGTCATCGTGCAGCACTCGGCGCACTGCAACATGGGCTACGCCCATCTCACCCTCGGCGAACCGGCCGCGGCCGCCGCGAACTTCGAGGAGAGCCTGCGCATCCTCGGCGGCCACGGCGACTGGCACGGCGAGTCCCAGACCCGGCTCGGCCTGGTCCGCGCACTGCGGCGGCTGGGCCATGCCGAACGCGCCTGGCACGAGTGCGCGGAACTGCTGCGCCGGGCGGAGGACCGCGCCGATCGCTATATGGGCGGTCTCGCCCGCCACCAGTACGGGCTCCTGCTGCGCGGCCGGGGGTGCGTCGAAGAGGCGAACGACGAGTGGCGTGCCGCGCTTTCCGCACTGGACGGAACGGACGCGAAGGCGGTCGTGGCGGAGCTGCGGGAGCTGCTCGGCGGAACCTGCTGACCCCCGGTCATCTCCCCGGCCCTCCCGTCGGCCGCCGATTCGCTTGCGTCGGCCGCGGATTCACTTGGCGTCCGCATAGCACTCCACCACCGCCGTGGTGAACGGAAAGCGCACCGGCGTCTCCCCGAAGGTCAGCCGGCCCGCCAGGTCGGCCGCCTCGCGGATCGCCGCCACCACCGTGTCCGCCTCTTCCTTCGGGCAGTGCACGATGACCTCGTCGTGCTGGAAGAACACCAGCTCGGCCGCCAGGCCGGCGCAGGTCCGGCGCAGCGCGGCGAGCAGCAGCAGCGCCCAGTCGGCGGCACTGCCCTGGACGACGAAGTTGCGGGCGAAGCGACCGCGGGCGCGGGCGTTGGTGGAGGCATAGCCGGGCACCCATTGCTTCCCGTCGGGCCCGTCCTCCCCGGCCGGGATGCCCGCCTCCTCCTCCGCCGCGTCCTCGTCCGCCCCCGCCGCGGGTGGGCAGGTCCGGCCCAGCCAGGTCCGCACGAGCCGCCCCTCCTCGCCGGCCCGCGCCGCCTCGTCGACGTAGGCCACCGCCTTGGGGAAGCGGCGTCTGAGCGCGGCGAGGTTCTTCAGGCCGTCGCCGGAGGTCTGGCCGTAGACCGCGCCGAGCACGGCGAGCTTGGCCTGGGCGCGGTCGCCGGAGAAGGCCCGGTCGGAGACGGACTGGTACAGGTCGGTCTCACGCCCCGCCACCTCCATCAGACCGGGGTCGCGGGAGATCGCCGCCAGCACCCGCGGCTCCATCTGGTCGGCGTCCGCCACGACCAGCCGCCAGCCCGGGTCGGCGACCACGGCCCGCCGGATCACCTTGGGGATCTGCAGCGCGCCCCCACCGTTGGTCACCCAGCGTCCGGTGACCGTCCCGCCCGCGAGGAACTCCGGCCTGAACCGCCCCTCCCGCACCCAGTCCTGCAGCCAGGACCAGCCGTGCGCCACCCAGATGCGGTACAGCTTCTTGTACTCCAGCAGCGGCTTCACGGCCGGGTGGTCGATGGACTCGATCTCCCAGCGGCGCGTGGACTTCACCTTGATCCCGGCCTGCGCGAAGGCCTTGATCACATCGGCGGGCAGATCGGGCCGCACCCGGCGGCCGAACGCGGCCGACACCTCCTCCGCGAGCTCGGCCAGCCGACGGGGCTCACCGCCGCCCGCGTACCGCTCGCCGAGCAGTTCGCGCAGCAGCTCGCGGTGGACGTCCGCGCTCCAGGGCAGGCCCGCGCGGTTCATCTCGGCGGCCACCAGCATGCCCGCCGACTCGGCGGCCGTCAGCAGCCGCATCCGGTCGGGGTGCTCGGCCCGGTCGTGCCGTCGCTGCTGGTCGGCGTAGACGGTGAGGAGGCCGTCGAGCGGCAGGCGGGCGCCCTGCGGCTCGAACAGCGGGGACTGCGCGCCCGGTTCGGCGGCGCGCAGTGGTGGATCGGGCGGTACGGGGCCGCCGCGCAGCCGGGCCAGGGCGGCGGCGGCCGAGCGCGGCTCGCCGGACCGCCCCTCGTGGCCCAGCAGGAGTGTCTCGGCGTCCTCGATGTCGTAGCACCGCTCCACTCGCACCCCCGTGGCGAGCAGACGCGGATAGACCTCGGGGGTCGACCGCCACACCCAGCGCGTCACCTCCGGTCGGCCCCGCACCGCCTCGGCGAGATCGTCCTCCCGCCGCACCGGACCGACGGGCAGCCCGTCCGGACCGAGGGGGGCGAGCTCCACGCCACCGTCCTCGGCCGGAGCGAGCGCCCAGCGGTCGGTCATGGTCGCGAGTGTGGCAGGCACCACTGACAGTCCGTCGTGACCTGCGGTTTCTGTCCTCCGAGTGGTCCGCGTTCCGTGCTTCAGTCCTCCGACGGGTCCGCCGTCCGCGTCTGCACCAGCTGCGAGAGCACCTTGGCGACGTACTGCTCGGTCTTCTGCTTGCTGACGCCGAGGCCGCTGAGGACGCCTTCGCCGTTCTCGTACTCCAGCAGCGCCAGCAGGAGGTGCTCGGTGCCGATGTAGTTGTGGCCGAGGCGCAGCGCCTCGCGGAAGGTGAGCTCCAGCGGCTTCTTGGCCGCGGCGCTGTAGGGGACCAGCTCGGGCACCTCCTCGGCCGCCGGCGGCAGCGCGGCCGACGCCGCCTCGCGGATCGCGTCGGGGGAGACGCCCTGCTCGGCGAGTGCCCTGCCGGCCAGACCCTCGGGCTCGGCGAGCAGGCCCAGGACGAGGTGCTCGGGCAGGACCTCGGCGTTCCGCGCGGCCTTGGCCTCGTTGTGGGCGGCCATGACCACGTTCTGCGCGCGCGGGGTGTAGCGGCTGAAGCCCTGGCTCGGGTCGAGGTCGGCCGACTCCTTGGGCACGAAGCGCTTCTGCGCCGCCTGCCGGGTGACGCCCATGCTCTTGCCGATGTCCGTCCAGGACGCGCCCGAGCGCCGTGCCTGGTCGACGAAGTGACCGATCAGGTGGTCGGCCACGTCGCCCAGGTGGTCGGCGGCGATCACCGCGTCCTGGAGCTGGTCGAGCGGTTCGGCGTGGACCTTCTTGATGGCCTCGATGAGGTCGTCGAGCCGTACGGATGCCGTTCCGGGAGAGTTCGTCGTCATATGTCAACCATAAGTTGACACCCTGGAGCTGTCAACCTGAAGTTGACACTCAAGGGTCGCTCTACTTCGGGGCCGCCGCCAGCCGGACCGCCAGCCCCGCGAACACCGTCCCGCTGAAGATGTCGAGCCCGCGGGCCACTCGCCGGCTGCTCCGCAGCAGCGCGGAGAGCTTCCCGGAGAGCAGTCCGACCGAACCGTCCACCAGGAGGCCCATGAGCGTGATCGTGACGCCGAGCACGAGGAACTGCTCGCGCACGTGTCCGAGTTCCGGGTTCACGAACTGCGGCAGGAAGGAGACGTTGAAGAGGATCACCTTGGGGTTGAGCAGATTGGTGACGGCGCCCCGCCAGAAGGCCCGGCGCCGCCCCGCGTCCGCCGTCCCGTCCGCCGCGACGGGTGCCGCGCCGCTGCGGAACGCCTTGACCGCGAGGTACAGCAGATAGGCGGCGCCCGCCCAGCGCAGCACGTGATAGAGCGCCGGCAGGGTCAGGAACAGGGCCGACAGCCCGAGGGCCGCGGCGACCGAGTGCACGAACATCGCGCAGGCCACCCCGAAGGCGGCGGTCACCCCGGTCAGGGGTCCGCCCCGGCCGCCCATCGCCACGATGAACATCATGTCGGGGCCGGGCGTGATGCAGAGCGCGAAGGCGGCGATCAGGAAGGCCGCGTAGAGAGATGTGTCCACCATGGTGGCCATGCTCGGCGTCACCCCCCGCAGGGGCGACCCGATTTCGGGGAGCGGGACGCGCGCCGTCCCGGCCCGGGGCTACGGCGACTTCGTGTGCTCGTACATCACCACCAGCACCGAGTGCACGGTCTCCTCGTCCCCGTCCTCCTCGGCCGTGTCGACCAGTTCGGCCAAGGTGTCCCGCAACCGCTGTGCCCGCTCGGGGGTGAGGCGCAGATGCCGGAGCGAGAGCAGCGGGTCCCCGGGGGCGCGGTCCAGTTCCTGGGCGACTGCGTTGAGCAGTGCCGCCGTGCCCGCCGCCTGCGGCTCGGCGACCCGCAGACGCCGGCCGACCCGCCGGTAGTAGTGCTCGGTCCCGCCCCGCACCCGCCGCGTCTCCACGATCCGTACGAGCCCTGCCTCGCGCAGCACCTTGAGGTGGTGCCCGATGCTGCCCTTGGCCACCCCCAGCCGCACCGCCAACTGGCTGATCGTGGCGGACCGATGGGTCAGCGCGAAGAGCAGCCGCTGCCGCAGGGGGTGGGCGAGTGCGGCGAACTGGTCGGGTGCGGAGATCTCCAGTACGTCCTCGACGCCGGCGTCGTTCTCCGGCTCGTGCTCGGTCATACCTCAAGCGTCCAATTCTCTTGACGCTTTTGCAAGCCCAGTGCTGTACTCCCGGCCATGACCACCCTGCCCCCCAGCGCCTTCAGCACGCCCAGCCCGCCCGACATCAAGATCCCCGCTCCCGCACCCGCTCCCGTCCCCGTGGCCGACGTCGCCGCCGTCGTCGAGGAGACCGCCCGGCTCGTTGCCGAGCACTACGTCTTCCCGGAAGTCGCCGCGCGGCTGGCCGCGCTGCTGCGCCGCCGGCTGGGGGAGGGCGCGTACGACGTCGACAGTGCCGAGGAACTCGGCGCCCGGGTCACCGCGGACCTCCAGTCCGACAACGGCGATCTGCATCTACGCCTCAAGTACCACCGCGAGCGGGTCCCGCAGGGCCAGGGCGAGGCCACGCTGGCCGCGATGCGCCGCCAGTTCGACACCTCGCTGGGCGGCGTCCCGCGCGTGGAACTGCTGACCGACGGGACCGCGCTCCTCGAACTGGCCCCCGCGCTCTTCCCGCTCGCCTGGTCCGCCGAACCGCTGTCGGCCGCGCTCACCCTGGTCGCGCGCGCCGACGCGCTGATCCTCGACCTCAGGGGGAACCGCGGCGGCGACCCGGAGGCGGTGGCCTTCGTCTGCAGCTATCTGCTCGACGAGCGCACGCATCTGAACACCCAGTACGCGCGCGTGGGGGAGCGCTACGACCAGTCCTGGAGCCTGCCGTACGTCCCGGGCGCCCGGTTCGGCGGGACCAAGCCGGTGTATGCGCTCACCAGCGGTCACACCTTCTCCGGTGCCGAGGAACTGGCCTACAACCTGCAGCAGTTGGGCCGTGCGGTGATCGTGGGGGAGACGACCGGGGGCGGGGCGCACCCGCGCGAGGGCTGGACGGTCCACCCGCACCTGGAGGCCACCGTCCCGGTCGGCCGGTCGATCAACCCGGTGTCCGGCACCAACTGGGAGGGGACGGGTGTCCGCCCGGACATCCCGTGCGCGGCCGCCGACGCCCTCGAACTGGCCCAGCGGGAGTCGGCGCGCGCCTGACAGTCCAAGGTCGTTGTCCACAGGCTGTGGACGGCCCGGACGTGCTGCCCGTGGCGCATGGCACGATCGACGGGTGAGCAGCAGCACGACCAGCACCGTCGAGCGGGCCTTCCGAGCCGCCCTCTACGACGACAACGACTCCGGCCTCGACACCGGTGCGTCCCTTCTCGCCGCCGACCCCGCCGCGGACAGTGAACTCGCACGGCGGGGCGAGGAGTTCGTGGCGACCGCGTGGCGGCGCGGCTGGCAGCCCGCCGACGTCGTACGGCTCGTACGGCGCGAGCTGGACGACGAGCACGTACACCTGGCGGCGGCGCTGATCAGAGCGCAGACGCCGCACGACCGACCACGCGGCCCCCGCTGGACCGCCCAGCTCGACACCCTGCCGGACGCCCCTGCGCGTGCGGCCGACCGCTTCTCGCACGCGACCACCGTCCTGGAGCTGTACCGCCTGCTGCTGCGCCTGCCCGCCCTGGAACCCCTGGAGGAGCCGCGCCGTGAGCACCGGCCGGCCTCCCGCATGCTCACCCGCATCCGTGCGCTGCTCGCCAAGGCCGAGGCGACCGGCTTCCCGGAGGAGGCGGAGGCGCTGAGCGCCAAGGCGCAGGAGCTGATGGCCCGGCACAGCATCGACGAGGCGCTGCTGGCGGCGGACGCTCCCGCGAAGGATGCGCCCGGCGCCTGCCGGATCGGTGTCGAGCCGCCGTACGAGCAGGCCAAGGCGGTGCTGCTGCACGCCGTCGCCGACGCCAACCACTGCCGTGCCGTGTGGAACGAGCCGCTCGGCTTCTCCACGGTCGTCGGTTTCGAACCCGATCTGGAGGCGGTCGAACTCCTCTACACCTCGCTCCTCGTGCAGGCCACGCACGCGATGACGAAGGCGGAGGCGGCCCAGAGAGCGGGCGGGCGCAAGCGGACCAAGACCTTCAGACAGTCGTTCCTCGCGGCCTATGCCCAGCGCGTCGGCGACCGCCTCGCGGCCGCCGCCGACACCCAGGTCACCCAGGTCGCCCAGGACCTCCTTCCGGTCCTGGCCACCCGGGAGACAGCCGTCACCGACCGCATGGAGCGCATGTTCCCGCAGACCACCACCACCCGGCTGCGCGGGGTGAGCGACGAGGCAGGCTGGACGGAAGGGGCGCAGGCGGCGGACCGGGCCCAGGTCAGGGCCCGTCCGCGGCTGGACTGACCCAGGTCCGTCCGCCGCTCGGCCGTACTTGGGTGCTTCAGTCGCCGGCCTGCTGGAAGGCGCTCACCGAGGCGTTCGGGGTGCCCGCGCCACCCTTCTGGGCTACGGGGCCGTACGACCAGGGGAAGCTCATGGCGGTGCCGGAGCCGGGCAGGCTGATCTTCACGTTCTTGGCCTCCAGGCTCGTCGCGTCACCCGCCTTGCCGCGCACATAGCTGATCGTGAAGGAGGCGAAGTCGCCCTTGGCGAGCTTCAGCTTCTGCGCCTTCGCGCCCTGGAGCGCGGGGACCTTGGCCGAGGTGCCGCCCGCTTTCAGCTCCACGTCGGCGAAGCCGTCCAGGGTGCACGGGGCGCTCTGGTTGGTGATGCTGACCGGCACCTCGCCCGTGTCACCGGCCGCCGGGGCCACGCTCGCCGTGCCGATCTGCACCGAGACCTTGCCGAGCTCGCAGGCCGAGCCGCTCTTGCCCTTGGCGCCGCTTGCGCCGTCGTTACAGGCGGTCAGGAGGAGGGCGGCGGCGAGGGCGGTGACGGTGAGCGGAATGGCGCGCATGAGTGGTTCCCTGTCGAGGTTGTGACGGTGCCGTCGGTCAAGAGCCGAGGTTGCCGGTCGGCAGCCCGGACGGCAGCTTTCCGCCCTCGGCCTTGGTGTAGGTCTCCTTGCCGACCTTGCCCGACCAGGTCACCTGCATGGAGTTCTTCGACACCGAGTCGACCATCCCGGTGCCGCGGTCCTTGCTGCCGTCGGTGCAGGTCAGGTGGATCATCTGCATGCCCGCCTCCTCGCCGGCGGTGCCGGTGCACACGGTCCCGCCGGTCGCGAAGAGCCCGGCCTGCTTGTCGGTGACGACCAGGGCCACGGCCTTGCCGTCGGTCGTGGCGAGCCAGCTGCCCTGCAGCTTGCCGGACGAGGAGGTCTTGCCGCCCGTGCCGCCGGTGTCCGCCGTGGACGTCGGGGCCGCGGTCGCGCTCGGGGTGGGGGAGGAACTGTCGTCGGAGCCGCCGCCACCGCTGCACGCGGCCAGCGCGAGCGCACCCGCCATGCCCGCGGCCGTGGCCGCGATCCGCACCCTCGTCGTAGCCGAAGTCACTGGAAGCTCCCAAGCTGTAGCCGGTCGGCCGCCCGGTTGGCCGGAACGCCCGCTGCAAGCTACCAGGACTTGCCAAGGGGGCTTGTGGCCGCCGGGTGGGTATTCGCTGAGCACCTCCCGGACAGGTAGGAGATTCCCTACGCTTGACTCGTAGGGAATCGCCTACCTATCGTCCTCCCCATGAACATCACTCATGCCTCCTTCGTCACCCTCCCCGTCACCGATCAGGACCGTGCCCTGCGCTTCTACCGGGACGTCCTCGGGTTTGAGGTCACCGCTGACCTGGACATGCCGCAGGGTCGATGGCTTCAGGTCGCCCCGCGCGGGGCGCAGACCGTGTTCACGCTCTCGGGGCCGGGGATGGGGGATTTCGAGCCAGGTTCCAGCCGGGGGATCATGTTGGTGACGACCGACGTGGACGCCGACTGCGCCCGGCTCGCCGCAGCGGGCGTCGACGTGCAGGGGCCGGACGAGTTCCCCTGGGGCCGTATGGCCTCCTTCCAGGATTCGGACGGCAACGGTCTGATGCTGCTCACGGAGGCTCGGCGCTAGGAAAGGACGGGGCATGACGACGACTGGGGCCGTCGAGGACCGGATTTTCGCGGCGCTGGCCAACGCCACCCGCCGCGAGGTGCTGCGACTGCTGCGCGAGCGGGGGCCCCAGGCCGTCCAGGCCCTGGCCGACCACTTCGACATGCGCCGCCCCAGCCTCTCGGAACACCTGAAGGTGCTCCGGGAGGCCGGCCTCGTCTCCGAGCAGCGTTCCGGCCGGCAGCGCATCTACCGCCTGGAGGCCGCCCCGCTCGCCGACCTGCAGGACTGGCTCCACCCGTACGAGCGGTTCTGGCGCGGGCAACTGAAGGGGCTCGGCGACCTGCTCGACCGTATGCCCGACGATGACCGGTCATGACCGACACCCCGCCCGCGGACGACCTCACCACGATCCGCGTCGACCAGTACCTCCCGCACCCGCCGGCGAAGGTCTGGCGCGCCCTCACTGAGCCGGAATTGCTCGTTCAGTGGCAGATGCCCGGGTCGGAGAACTTCCGCCTCGAGGTCGGGCACCGATACCGGCTCACCTCGGTCCCGCGTCCCAACACCCGCTTCTCCGGCGTCGTCGACGTGCAGGTTCTCGCCTACGACAGCGAGCGGATGCTGTCCGTCCGGTGGGCCGATGCCGATCCGGCCAATCCCGCGGACTGGACCATCACGTGGACGCTGGAACACGAAGGGCGTGGTACGCGTCTCTTCCTAGTACATGAGGGATTCGATCCGGACGACCCGGCACAGTTGATGGCGCGGAAGATCATGGACGGGGGCTGGCGTTCGCATGTCCTGCGGGCTCTGGGGCAGACGCTGGAACAGCTTCGGTAAAGCGGACGTCAAAGCTGTAACCGTAGGACCACCCCCCGTGCACGTGCATCTGCCCATGCATCTGCACGTGAAGGGGTTATGATCCGGGTCAGTTGACTACAGCATCCATGGCCACATCAGCCAGTGCACCACCGGGGAGCGACCTGTGGACCGCGACGTTGACAGCGTGTACGGGGGGTACGACGTGTACAACGGCATGGCTGCCGCGCAGCTGGACGGAGTGGCCTGGCAGAAGAGCAGGCACAGCAACTCGCAGGGTTCCTGCGTGGAGTTCGCCCGCCTGCCGGGCGGAGACGTGGCCGTGCGCAACTCGCGATTTCCGGACGGCCCCGCCCTTGTCTACACGCGCGCGGAGATCGAGGCGATGCTCCTCGGCGTCAAGGACGGTGAGTTCGACCATCTGATAGCAAGCTGACACCGGCCGTTCACTACAGGGACGTGTCGGGGTAATCGCGGCATCACGCCCAGTAACGCGCGTAGAAGCGCGACGTCAGGTGACGCCGCGCTTCGTCATTCGGCCGACTGGAGCCGGAACAGCGCCCAGACGACCTTGCCGTTGAGCGTGCCGGCGAGCGGGTGCCAGCCCCAGCTGTCGCTGAAGGAGTCGACCAGGAACAGCCCGCGCCCCGACTCGGCCGAGAAGTCGTCCGAGGGACGGGCCACCGGGGTCTCGTGGCTGGGGTCGCGCACCGCGCACACCAGCCGGTCGGTCCAGCGCATCAGGTGCAGCCGCACGGCCGGGGGTTGCTCGGCGCAACGCGCGGCGTCGCCCGGCAGCGCATGCCGCAGGGCGTTGGTGACCAGCTCCGAGACGACCAGGCAGATGTCGTCGAAGCGGTCGCCCACGTCCCATTGGTCGAGGGTTCTGCGCGTGAAGAGCCGGGCTTCGCGCACCGCTTCGTAGCGGGCGGGAAGGGCACAGGAGGCAGCGTTGGACACGGCCGCGGGATCCAGCGGCGGAAGGCCCTGCCGTAACGGCTCGAGCATGGTCGATCCATTCGTCCCCATGCGAGGCACTCCCGGGAATTCGCGGTCGTTGCGATGCAGCGGTGGCGCGGGACCATGGTTTCGGATGCGCACAGCAGATGCAAGGGCAGATGCACGTGCACGAGACCGAATTGAGCAGTCCCGTACCGCTTGTTGGCCATTTTTTCCGCCAACCTCATGCACTTGGCTCACCTGTTGCTTGCTTCTTCCTGTGCGGAAACTTTGGCGTCTTTCCGTTTCCGTAACCGGACGAGTACTGCTCGAAGTGTTTTAGTGGCAGACTTCGGCCCCTGAAGACGTTGGGGAGGCTGGCGAACGTGAGCGCGGGAGAGCCGGGATCGGTGGTGCGGCGCATGCTGCTCGGATCACAACTCAGGCGACTGCGTGAGGCGCGGGGGATCACGCGCGAGGCGGCGGGTTACTCGATCCGCGCCTCCGAATCGAAGATCAGCCGGATGGAGTTGGGCCGGGTGAGCTTCAAAACACGGGACGTCGAAGACCTGCTGACGCTGTACGGCATCTCCGACGAGGCGGAGCGCGAGTCGCTGCTGTCCCTCGCCCGGGAGGCCAACGTCGCGGGCTGGTGGCACAGTTATTCCGACGTACTGCCGAGCTGGTTCCCCACCTATGTGGGCCTGGAGGGCGCCGCCTCCTTGATCCGGGCGTACGAGGTGCAGTTCGTGCACGGCCTGCTGCAGACCGAGGACTACGCGCGCGCGGTCGTCCGGCGCGGCATGAAGGGCGCGAGCGTCGCCGACGTAGAGCGACGTGTGGCGCTGCGCCTGGAGCGGCAGAAGTACCTCGTCTCCGAGAACGCCCCGGACTTCCACATCGTCCTCGACGAGGCGGCCCTGCGCCGGCCGTACGGCGACCGCGAGGTGATGCGCGGCCAGCTCCAGCATCTGATCGAGTTCTCCGAACGGCCCAACGTACGGCTTCAGATCATGCCGTTCAGCTTCGGCGGGCACTCCGGTGAGAGCGGGGCGTTCACCATCCTCAGTTTCCCGGAGTCGGATCTGTCCGATGTCGTGTATCTGGAGCAGCTCACCAGTGCGCTGTATTTGGACAAACGCGAGGACGTGACCCAGTACGAGCAGGCGCTCAAGGAGCTTCAGCAGGACAGCCCGGGGCCGGACGAGAGCCGGGACCTGTTGCGCGGGCTCCTTCAGTTGTCCTGATTCACGCCCTCTTGACTTCACGCGTTCGTTTGCTCGGGTGTCATCTCAACTCACGGCAAACACAAGTACGATGACATGTGATCAGTCTCATCAGACCGATCGGATCGTGAAGTCGATCGGGTGTCCGTCTCGACTGCTTCGGCAGTAAGGGGATCGAGGGATCACATGTCGTCCTGCTTCACCGACCTGGCCGTGCAGTACATCGACGGTGAGTGGCGTCCGGGCACCGGTTCCTGGGACATCATCGACTTCAACCCGTACGACGGCGAGAAGCTGGCCTCGATCACGATAGCCACCATCGACGAGGTCGACGAGGCCTACCGGGCGGCCGCGCGCGCCCAGCAGGAATGGGCCGAGACCAATCCCTACCGCCGCCGTGTCTTCTTCGAGAAGGTCCTGCGCCTCGTCGAGGAGCGGGAGCGCGAGATCACCGAGATGATCATCGCCGAGCTCGGCGGCACCCATATGAAGGCCGGGTTCGAGCTGCACCTCGCCAAGGAGTTCCTGCGCGAGGCGGCCCAGCTGGCGCTGCGCTGCGAGGGGAGATTCCTGCCCTCGCCGATCGACGGCAAGGAGAACCGCCTCTACCGCGTCCCACTCGGCGTGGTGGGCGTCATCAGCCCCTTCAACTTCCCCTTTCTGCTGTCGATCAAGCCCGTTGCCTCGGCCCTCGCGCTCGGCAACGCCGTCGTCCTCAAGCCCCACCAGGACACCCCGATCTGCGGCGGCACGCTGATCGCCAAGCTCTTCGAGGACGCGGGGCTGCCGCCGGGCCTGCTGAACGTGGTGCTCACCGACATAGCGGAGATAGGCGACGCCTTCATAGAGCACCCGGTCCCCAAGCTGATCTCCTTCACCGGCTCCGACAAGGTCGGCCGGCACATCGCCACCGTCTGCGCCTCGCAGCTCAAGCGCTCGGTCCTGGAACTGGGCGGCAACAGCGCGCTGGTGGTCCTCGACGACGCGGACATCGACTACGCGGTCGACGCGGCCGTCTTCAGCCGGTACGTCGACCAGGGCCAGGTCTGTATGGCGGCGAACCGCGTCCTGGTGGACCGCTCGGTCACGGACGAGTTCACCGAGAAGTTCGTCGCCAAGGTCAAGACGCTGAAGACGGGCGATCCGAGCGATCCGCAGACCGTCATCGGGCCGGTCATCAACTCCCTCCAGGCGAACGCCATCTCGGCCGCGATCGAGCAGGCCGTCGCCGAGGGTGCCACGGTCCTGGTGCGCGGCACGACGACGGACAACCTGGTGGAGCCCTCCGTCCTGACGGACGTGCCGACCGACTCCTCCCTGCTGCACAAGGAGATTTTCGGCCCCGTCGCCCTGCTGGTCCCGTTCGACGGTGAGGAGGAAGCGGTCCGCATCGTCAACGACACCCCGTACGGCCTGAGCGGCGCCGTCCACACCGCCGACATCGAGCGGGGCGTGGCGTTCGCCAAGCGGGTCGACACCGGCATGTTCCATGTGAACGACGGCACCATCCACGACGAGCCGCTGGTCCCCTTCGGCGGCGAGAAGCACTCCGGCATCGGCCGGCTCAACGGCGAGACGACCCTGGACGCCTTCACCACCCTGAAGTGGATCTCGGTGCAGCACGGACGCAGCGAGTTCCCGTTCTGACGCCGACCGGAGCCGACCGGCGAGGACGTCCGGTCGCGGTTCCCCCACGGCGGGTGGAGATCGCGAGCATCGGCGGCTTTCTGGTCGTCGGGGGGACTCGTCTCCGGCCCGAACGAGGTCCCCGCCGGCCGCAATGCCACGGTGCGCCACCCGGGCGGGGTCGTGTTCGAGTAGGTCGAGCATTCCGTCCGACCGAGCCCCGCCCTTGAGGACAGAAGCTGACCGCAAGGGTCCGTAACGTCATCGGTGTCAGGCAAGGGAAAGCCGTTGGACCCGATGAAAGGGGCCGGTCATGGTCACTCATGTGCGAGCCGAGGCGCAGGGCGACGAGCGGGGGGCGCTGCTCGCCTTCCTCGCGGAGCAGCGCGGGGGCATCCGGCGCGCGGTGCTGGGGCTGACGGACGAGCAGGCCACCAGCAGGCCCAGCGCCAGTGAGCTGTCCCTGGCCGGGCTGGTCAAGCATGTCGCCGAGGTCGAGCAGGGCTGGATCGCGCGGGCCAAGGGCGAGCCGCCGGCGGTCAAGCGGGACGAGTCGAACTGGCATGAGTGTTTCGCGCTCGCCGAGGGCGAGACGACGGCCCAGCAGCTGGCGTACTGGCAGGAGGTCGCCGCGGAGACGGAGCGGTTCGTCCGCTCGCTCCCCAGCCTGGACGACACCTTCCCGCTGCCGAACGACCCCTGGTTCCCGCCGGACGAGGCCGTCTCCATGCGCTGGCTCGTGCTCCATCTGATCCGCGAGACGGCACGGCACGCCGGCCACGCCGACATCATCCGCGAGTCGCTGGACGGGAAGACGGCGTTCGAGCTGGTGGCCCAGGAGCAGGGCACGTCCTGGGGCTGACCCCGTGGGTCATACGCTGAGCGCATGTCAGCGATCCGTCTCCTCGTGCTGGGCGCCGTGCGCCAGCACGGGCGGGCCCATGGCTACCAGGTGCGCAACGACCTGGAGTACTGGGGCGCGCACGAGTGGTCCAACGCCAAGCCCGGCTCGATCTACCACGCCCTGAAGCAGATGGCCAAGCAGGGACTGCTGCACGCGCACGAGATCGCGCCGTCCACGGCCGGTGGCCCGCCGCGCACCGAGTACGAGATCACGGACCGGGGGAGCGAGGAGTTCTTCCGGCTGCTGCGGGAGTCCCTGGTCGCCTACGACCAGAAGATGGACATCCAGTCGGCGGCCATCGGCTTCCTCGTCGAGCTGCCGCGGGACGAGGCGGTGGCCCTGCTGAAGGAGCGGATCCGGCGGATCGAGCAGTGGCGGTCCGCCGTCACCGAGCACTACATCCCCGAGGACGGCCCCGAACAGCTGGGCCACATCGGCGAGATCATGAACCTGTGGGTCCACACGGCCGACTCCGACGCCGCGTGGACCCATGGGCTGATCGCGCGCCTCGAGCGCGGCGCCTACACCTTCGCCGGCGAGGGCGAGCCGTTCGTGGGCGTCCTCGCCGAGGGGCAGGAGAACCCGTACGCGACGGGGGAGCGGCATCCCGGGGACCATCGCTAATCAAGTTTGACCAATCGAGGGGCCGCGTTACCTTCGGGTGAGCAGTCAAGTGTGACTGAGTCGCCGGCCGGACTCAGTGGTGGAAGCCGGTGGCTGCCGCCTTGTCCCGGGTCAGGGGATGCGGCTGGCGGCGCAGTTCCGGCAGGAGTCGGTCCAGGTCGTCCAGGAACAGGTCGGCCAGGTCGAGGGAGAAGCCGTTGCGGCACACCACCCGCAGGACGGACAGGTCCTCCCGGTTGGGCGGGAAGGTGTACGCGGGCACCAGCCAGCCGCTCTCACGCAGCCGCCGGGAGACGTCGAAGACGTCGTACGACGTCACGTCGGGGGCGGTGGTGAAGGCGAACACCGGCAGCTGGTCGCCCCGGGTCAGCAGCCGGAAGTCGCCGAGCGCCTCGATCCGCTCGGCGAGCCCGCCCGCCACGTCCCGGGTGGTCTGCTGCACGGCCCGGTAGCCGTCCCGGCCCAGCCGCAGGAACGTGTAGTACTGCGCGACCACCTGGGCGCCGGGACGCGAGAAGTTCAGCGCGAAGGTCGGCATGTCGCCGCCCAGGTAGTTGACCCGGAAGACGAGCTCCTCGGGCAGCGCTGTCTGGTCCCGCCACAGCGCCCAGCCGACGCCCGGGTAGACCAGCCCGTACTTGTGCCCCGAGGTGTTGATCGAGGCCACGCGCGGGAGGCGGAAGTCCCACACCAGGTCCTCGTCGAGGAAGGGCGCGATCATGCCGCCGGACGCGCCGTCCACATGCACCGGGACGTCGAGGCCGGTGCGCTCCTGGAGGGCGTCCAGGGCGGAACACAGGTCGGCGATCGGCTCGTACGACCCGTCGAACGTCGAGCCGAGGATGCCGACGACCCCAATGGTGTTCTCGTCGCACAGCTCGGCCGCGGCCTGCGGGTCGAGGTGGTAGCGGTCGCCCTCCATGGGGACCAGGCGGGCCTCCACCTCCCAGAAGTTGCAGAACTTGTCCCAGCAGACCTGGACGTTGACCCCCATGACGAGGTTCGGCCGCACGTCGTGCGCCGGGTAGCGGTCGGCGTTGCGCTGCGCCCAGCGCCGCTTGAGCGCCATTCCGGCGAGCATGCACGCCTCGCTGGAACCGGTCGTCGAACAGCCCACCGCGGCCGCCGGATCGGGCGCGTTCCACAGGTCGGCGAGCATCGCCACACAGCGCCGCTCCAGTTCGGCCGTGCGCGGGTACTCGTCCTTGTCGATCATGTTCTTGTCCCGGCACTCCGCCATCAGGACCCCGGCCTGCGGCTCCATCCAGGTGGTGACGAACGTGGCCAGGTTGAGCCGGGAGTTGCCGTCCAGCATCAGCTCGTCGTGCACCAGCTGATACGCCGTGTTCGGCGCCAGCGGGGTGTCCGGGAGCCGGTGCGTCGGCGGGGCCTCGGTCATGCCGACGACCGGATTGGCCTCGCCGAAGAACGGGTTGATGGACACGGTCCGCTGTTCGTGCTTCTCCGGACCCTTGTGCAGTGCCATGGTCGTGTCTCCTAGGAGGGGGAGTGACAGGAGGGGAAGTGAGGAGAGAAGGCGGGTGGAGCGTCCGGCCGGTCACCGCACCGGCGTCCCGTCCGGCCGCAGTTGCATCTGCGGCCGCCCCGTCACCAGCAGCCAGGCCGGCAGCGAGGCGACGCACAGCAGCGCGATGATCGTCGGCGAGGCGACCAGAACCGCGGCGGTGAACAGGCTCACCCAGCCCTGCCGGGTGATGGCCAGGAGCATGCCCAGCACACCCGCCGCCACGCCCACGGCGGGCGAGACCGCGGGCACCAGGGCGTGGGCGCAGAGCCCCAGGGCGGTGCCCACGAACACGGAGGGGAAGATCCGGCCGCCGCGGAAGCCACAGGTCGCGGCGACCGTCAGGGCGGCCAGCTTCACCACCGTCATCGTGGCGAACTGCCCGGCCGACCAGCCCTCGGGGTCGTGCGCCAGCTCCGCCAGCTGGTCCAGGCCCTTGAAGAGCGTCAAAGGGCCGCCCAGGGCCCCCAGCGCCCCCAGCACGAGCCCGCCCACCGGAAGCATCAGCATCGGGTGGCGCAGCCGCTGGAAGGCCGCGTGGAGGTAGGGGAAGGCATGGACGGCGCACATGCCGAGCAGCGCCCCGACCGACGCGACGACGATCGCCGACAGCACGTCGACCGCGTCCGGCCGGTCGATCGGGGGCAGATGGAGGTCGAAGGACGCGTGGTGGAGCAGGTCGGTCGTGATGGAACCGGCCGCGCCGGCGGCCAGGGGAGCGAAGAGGTTGTCCCACAACAGCCCCCTGGTCTGCTGTCCGGCCAGCGCCTCCGAGATGACCAGGGCCGCCGCCACCGGCGTGCCGAACAGCGCGCCGATCGTCGCCGCCTCCGCCAGCGCCCCCCACAGCCCGCCCGGCAGCCGGGGGAGGAACCGGTGGCCCAGCCACACCGCGAGGCCCACGTTCACCGCGATGATCGGGTTCTCCGGGCCGAGGCTCGGGCCGCCCGCGAGCATCAGGGCGGCCGCCAGCAGCAGGCCCGGCAGTACGGAGAGGGGCAGCGTGGGCGCGTTCAGCCCCACGGTGGCCGGGTCGGGTCCCGCGTGCCCGGGCGCCTTCCACACCACCAGCCCGACCGCGATCCCGGTCGCGGTGAGCATGACGAAGATCCACAACGTGGAGTAGCCGCCGATCCCCAGGGCATTCGGCAGGTTCTGCCACAGCACGCCCTGGAGCTTCTCGGCCGCCACGCTCACCCCGACGAAGAGCAGGCTGGAGATCACGCCCACGGCGAGAGCGGGCAGGATCAACGGCAGCAGGGCGCGCGCGGGCGTCGCGGGGACGGTGCTGGGCGCCTGTTGCGCGGAGTCCTGGGCCACGGGGTCACCATAAGCGGATGAAACGGGCGTAACACTCGGAGGGGTGCAGCCGGGGCACGCCCACCGCAACGGGCTTGCACCTCACGTCACGTGAGGCCCCACCGTGGAGCGTGTACCGAGAAGAAGGAGCGGATGTGAGCTACTCCGTAGGACAGGTCGCCGGATTCGCCGGGGTCACGGTGCGCACCCTGCACCACTACGACGAGATCGGCCTGCTCGCCCCGAGCGAGCGCAGCCACGCGGGCCACCGGCGCTACAGCGACGCCGACCTCGACCGGCTGCAGCAGATCCTGTTCTACCGGGAGCTCGGCTTCCCGCTCGACGAGGTCGCGGTCCTGCTCGACGACCCCGACGCGGACCCGCGCGCGCACCTGCGCCGCCAGCACGAACTGCTGACCGCCCGGATCGAGAAGCTGCAGAAGATGGCCGCGGCCGTGGAGCACGCCATGGAGGCACGCAAGATGGGCATCAACCTCACGCCCGAGGAGAAGTTCGAGGTCTTCGGCGACAAGGATCCCGAGCAGTACGCCGAGGAGGCGGAACAGCGCTGGGGCGGCACCGCGGAGTACGCCGAGTCACAGCGCCGCGCCGCCCGCTACACCAAGGACGACTGGAAGCGCATGCAGGCCGAGGTGGCCTCCTGGGGCGAGCGCTACGACGCCCTGATGGCCACCGGCGAGCCGCCGACCGGCGAGGCTGCCATGGACATGGCCGAGGAACACCGCCGGCACGTCTGCCGGTGGTTCTACGAGTGCTCGTACGAGCTCCACCAGTGCCTCGGCGGGATGTACGTGTCCGACGAGCGCTTCAAGGCGTACTACGACTCCATGCGGCCGGGTCTCGCCGAGCACCTCAAGGAGGCGATCACGGCGAACGCGGCGCGGCACGCGGCGTGACCCTGCCCCTGCCCCTGGCCCGGGTGGCCTACTCCCGGGTCAGGACCACCGCGGTCCCGTAGGCGCACACCTCCGTGCCCACGTCGGCCGCGTCGGTCACGTCGAAGCGGAACGCCAGCACCGCGTTGGCGCCACGCGCGCGTGCCTGCTCCACCAGCCGCTCCATGGCCTGGTTGCGGGTCTGCACCAGGGTCTTCGTCAGTCCCTTCAGCTCACCGCCGATCATCGACTTCAGGCCCGCGCCGATCTGGCTGCCGAGGTGCCGGGACCGCACGGTCAGCCCGAAGACCTCGCCGATGACGTCCTGCACCCGGTGACCGGGCACGTCGTTGGTGGTCACCACCAGCACATCGGGCTGGGGCCCCTGGCCGCCGCCGTACTCGTCGATTCCCATGGCTCACAGCTTTGTCCGAGCGCCCGCACATTGCATCCCGGAGACCCCGGTGGAACCTGGGGCGGACACATTGCGTTGATAGCTTTGTACGGCGGCACGAAGCCGTACCGCCTTCACCCTCAGGAGCCCGGAACCGTGACGACTCTCGCCCTCGGGCCGAGCTGGCTGGACCCCAACTACCTGCTCGAGACATACAGCATCTGGGGCCTGCTGCTCATCGTGTTCGCCGAGTCGGGCCTGCTCATCGGGTTCTTCCTGCCGGGTGACTCGCTGCTGTTCACCTGCGGTCTGCTGATCACCTCCCACCAGCTGGACTTCCCGCTGTGGGCCGCGATCGCCCTCATCTGCGCCGCCGCGGTCCTCGGTGACCAGGCGGGCTACATGTTCGGCAAGAAGGTCGGCCCGTCGCTCTTCAACCGTCCGGACTCCCGCCTCTTCAAGCAGGAGAACGTCACCAAGGCGCACGAGTTCTTCGAGAAGTACGGCCCGAAGTCCCTGATCCTGGCCCGCTTCGTGCCCGTCGTGCGTACGTTCACGCCGATCATCGCCGGCGTCAGCGGCATGAAGTACCGCTCGTTCCTGGTCTTCAACGTGATCGGTGGCGTCCTGTGGGGTGCGGGCGTCACCCTGCTCGGCTCGTGGCTCGGCAACATCGACTTCGTCAACAAGAACATCGAAGCGATCCTCATCCTGATCGTCCTGATCTCGGTGATCCCGATCGCCATCGAGTTCCTGCGGGCCCGCTCCAAGAACCGGAAGAACCCGCCCGCCGAGACCCCGGCCGGGCAGCAGCCCTTCCAGCAGCAGTCCCAGGCCCCGGTCATGGACGACGCCACGACCCGGCTGCGCCGCATCGAGCCGACGTACGACCAGCAGCAGCCGCAGCAGCAGCCGTACGGCTCGAACCAGGCCTACGGGAACCAGGCCTACGGCAACCAGGGCTATGGCAACGAGGCGTACGACAACCAGGGCTACGGCCAGCAGTACCAGGGCTACGACAACCAGTACTACGACCAGCAGCAGTATCCGTACGACTACAACCAGGGGCAGGGCAACCACAGCGCCCAGTGAGCGGCGCCGGCAGGCGGCCGGCTCAGAAGCCCCTGGTCCGCTTGGCGGCCCGGCGCTTCCCGGCGGAGCCGACCCGCAGGAACAGCCGCGAGATCTCCGCCCCCAGGTTCACCCCGATGGCGATGGCCATGGCCAGTGACGCGGCCTTGGCCAGCGACACAAGACCCTTGTCGACCTCGTTCTGCGCCATCGACAGCAGCCCGAAATAGGTCGCCGAACCCGGCAGCAACGGCCCGATCGCCGCGGTCGTGTACGGCAGCGCGGACGCGAACCGGTACCTCGACAGCAACTGCCCGAACAGGCCGACCAGGCCCGCGGCCACGGCCGTGGAGGCCACCGGCGAGATACCGCCGACGTAGTGCATCGCGCCGTAGACCGACCAGGCGACGCCCCCGTTGAGGGTCACCGGCAGCACGGTGGACCGTTCCTGCTGGAGCAGCACCGCGAAGGTCAGCGACAGCAGCATGGACGCGGCGATCTGCAGCAGCGGCCGCTCGGCGATGTTCAGCCCCGCGTCCGGGTTGAGCGTGCCGCCCAGCTTCACGCCGAAGTACAGGATGACCAGCACCCCGATGACGATGCCGACGAAGAAGTACATGACCTCCAGCAGCCGGGCCGCCGCGGTGATGTAGAAGCCGGTCAGACCGTCCTGCACGCCCGCCACCAGCGCCCGCCCGGGCAGCAGTGCGAACAGTCCACCGGTGACGACGGCGGACGCCTTCACATCGACGTGCGCCAGCGCGAAGGCCACACCGATCATCGCGGGCGGCATCGCCGCCACGGTGAACTGGTAGAACTCCGGCAGCCCGCGCCCCGCGCACAGCCACGCCAGCCGGTCGCCGAGCATCGCGCCCAGCATGGCCGCGACGAACACGATCAGGTCACCGCCGACCAGCACCGAGGCCGCGCCGGCCAGCAGCCCGCTCGCCACGGTCAGCGCCCAGCCGGGGTACGGGTGGCGGTTGCGGCGGATCTCGGCGAGCCGCCGGTAGGCCTCTTCGAGGGAGACATGGGTCTCCGGGTCGGTGAGGTCGTCCACGAGCCGGAAGACGGCAGCCAGACGCGTGTAGTCGGTGCCCCGGCGGCGCACCGTCCGGGACGCCGTCACCGGGTCGTCCACCAGGGACGGCTGGTACGAGATCGACAGCAGCGTGAAGGTGACGGTCGGCTCGCAGCGGTCCAGCGCGTACGCCCGGCAGACGGCGAACATCGCCGCCTCCACGTCCTCGGCGTTCTCGCCGCCCGCCAGCAGCAGCTCGCCGATACGCAGGGTCAGGTCGAGCACGCGCGGGACGGCCGGACCGCCCTCCTCCGCCTTCTGCACCGGCTCCGGCGCCGGGCGCTCCGCCACCGGCATGCGCAGCATCGTGCGCATCCGGTCCTGCCAGGGCGCGTCCTTGGTCAGGCTGACGGCGGGTATGCCCGTCGCCGGGGTGAAGACGGCCGGGGCCTGCCGGGCGTCGTAGGTGCTCGGCGGACTGAACGCCGAGCCCTCCGGCTCGGCGCCCGGCGGCTGCGGGGCATCCAGGCCCTCGGGCAGGACGAACTCCGAGGTCGTCTCGGACTCACCGGTGGCCTTGGGGACCTCCAGCCCCTCCGGAACGGCGAACTCGGACGTGATCTCGGGGTCGTACGCACTCCTCGCCTCGTCCGACTGCGGCTTGCGGTCCTCCGCGTCCGTCACTGAAGAGCACTCCCTGTACGACACTCCGACAGGCTCAGTATGCGCACAGAGATGCCGACGGGCCGCACGCGTGCGCGTGCGGCCCGTTCACAGGGGCGGGGTCTCAGTGACCGCCCTGCTCCTCGAAGCGCTTGTAAGACCGCTCGATCTCCGTCTCGGCGTCGGTGCGGCCCACCCAGTTGGCGCCCTCTACCGACTTGCCGGGCTCCAGGTCCTTGTAGACCTCGAAGAAGTGCTGGATCTCCAGACGGTCGAACTCCGACACGTGGTGGATGTCGCGCAGGTGCTCGACACGCGGGTCGGTGGCCGGAACGCACAGCAGCTTGTCGTCGCCGCCCGCCTCGTCCGTCATACGGAACATGCCGATCGCGCGGCACTTGATCAGGCAGCCCGGGAAGGTCGGCTCGTCCAGGATGACCAGCGCGTCCAGCGGGTCGCCGTCCTCGCCGAGGGTGTTCTCGACGAAGCCGTAGTCGGTCGGGTAGGCGGTCGAGGTGAAGAGGCGACGGTCCAGGCGGATCCGACCGGTCTCGTGGTCCACCTCGTACTTGTTCCGCGAACCCTTCGGGATCTCGATCGTGACGTCGAACTCCACCGGTGGCTCCTCCATGATCAGCACATAGTTCTGGTGGTTAAGTGTCCCTCACGCAGGTGTGTGATCGCGAAAGGGGCTGGTCCTTGTGCCAGAACTGAGGCCTTGGCGCGCCGCGAGACCGCATGTGGTGCGGATCGCGGGTGCCGTACGACCGCGTCTGGCACGGGTCGCGCGGAGCACCCGGGCCATGGGACCACGCCTTGCGGCGTTCGTCCGGCCTGCGCGTCCGCGGACCCTCAAGACCTGGCAGTACACCGCGGGCGCCGCCACCGCCGGGCTGGCACTGGCCGCCGGCGTCGTGACCACCGCCGGCCCCTGGGACGCCAACGGTCAGCGTACGGCCGAGCGGGAGCGGGCGGCCGCCCAGGAGCGGGCAGGTGGCACAGATCACGGTCGTAACTCCGATACGACGGCCACCGCACCCCGGCCCGCCCCCAGTGCCGCATCCGTCCTGACCGGCCTGGGCGGCGCCACGGGCACCGTGAACACCAAGAAGGCCCCGGCGTCCGGAAAGCCCCTCGCGGACGTCCTGGCGCCGCTTCTGGACGTCCCGGAGCTCGGCAGCGCCCACACCGCGGCGGTGGTCGACGTGGCCAGCGGCAAGCGGCTGTACGGCTTTGGCGCCGACACGGCCCTCACGCCTGCCTCCACCACGAAGATCGCCACGGCCGTCGCCGCCCTCTCCGCGCTGGGCGCCGACCATCGCCTCACCACCCGGGCCGCCCTGGAGCCGGACACCAAGGAGCTCGTCCTGGTCGGCGGCGGCGACCCGACGCTCACCGCGCACGAGAAGGCGGACGGCTGGGCGAGCCTGCGCACGCTGGCCGTCGACACCGCTGCCGCTCTGAAGAAGCGCGGGGTCCGGAAGATCACGCTCTCCTACGACACCACCCTCTACACGGGCCCCTCGGTCCACCCCATCGGCGTCAACGACAACCTCGCTCCCGTCAGCGCCCTGATGGCCGACGAGGGCCGCACCGACGACTCGGCCAGTGGTCCGGCGACCCGGGTCGCCGACCCGGCGGCGGACGCGGCCCGCAAGTTCGCCGGCTTCCTCAAGGACGCCGGCCTCCGGACGACGGCACCGGGCCCCTCCAAGGCCACCGGGCGCTCCACCACCCTCGCCACCGTCTCCTCACCCCCGCTCTCCGCCCTGGTCGAACGCATGCTGACCAACAGCGACAACGACATCGCCGAGGCCCTGGCCCGCCAGACGGCCCTCGCGAGCGGAAAGCGGGCGAGCTTCGAGGGCGGGGCGGCCGCGATCGCCTCCCGGCTGAACAAGCTGGGGCTGCCCATGTCCGGCGCCTCGTTCCACGACGGGAGCGGACTGAACCGCAACGACAGACTGACGGCGGACCTGCTGACGGGCCTCCTCGTCCAGGCGGGCTCACCGGCCCACCCCGACCTCCGCCCGGTCCTCACGGGCCTCCCGGTGGCGGGCTTCACCGGCACCCTCAGCGCCCGCTACACGGACGGCGCGGCGGGCGTCGTCCGAGCCAAGACGGGCACCCTGACCGGCGTCAACACCCTGGCAGGCACGGTGGTCGACCAGGACGGCCACCTCCTGGCGTTCGCCTTCCTGGCCACAAACACGACAAGCCCCCTGGACGCCCAGGCAGCACTGGACAGAACGGCTACGGCACTGGCGGGGTGCGGCTGCAGTTAGGGGGATGCGGGGCGGATTCCCTACGACGAGGCCGGCCACGGCACCACCGGCTGCCGTCCGCCGCGCGCCGGCTCCCGCTTGCTGCGGTGCCGCCACCTGCCGCTGCCGCCGTTGCGTGCCCGCACCGGTTGGAGCCCACCCTCAACCGCCATTGCCTACCGCCGCGGCACGATCACCCCACCTGCCCTCCGCCGCTCACACTGGCGGCCTGATCGCGCCGCCTACCGCTCGCCGCTTGCCGGGGTGGCGCAGGTCCATCGCCTGCAGCCCACCGCCTGTCGCCGCGGCGCGGCGGGCATTACCCACTGTCAGCCGTTTGCTGCGGTGGCGCCGCAGCACTGCCTGCCCCGCCGCCTCCGGCCGCTGGCCGTCGCCGGCGCGCAGCCGTGCCTCCTGTCGCTCACCGTCGTGGGCACCCGCGGCCGGCCGTTCCGGGGTGGGGCCGGGAGTGGTCCGACCGTGCCCGCGTCAGTGCCTTGCGATCAACCCGTACGTCGCCGACCCCGTCACAGCCTGCCCCAAGTGGGAACGCTCACGTACGGTTGACGCATGACGAGCATCGGTGGCACGGAGATGGTCGACTGGAATCTCGCGGTGGCGACCGCGACCCGGCTCGTGCGGCCGGGGCCCGACGTGAGCCGTGACGAGGCCCGGGCCGTCGTCGCGGAGCTGCGTCGGCATGCCAAGGCCTCGGAGGAGCACGTGCGGGGCTTCACGCGCATGGGCACCGAAGTCACCCACGACACCCCCGTACTCGTCGTCGACCGCCCCGGCTGGGTGCGGGCGAACGTCGCCGGGTTCCGGGAGATCCTCAAGCCGCTGCTCGACAAGATGCAGGAGCGGCGCGGCGGCACACCCGGCGGCGCGGTCCTCGGCGCCGTCGGCGGCAAGGTGACCGGCGTCGAACTCGGCATGCTGCTCTCCTTCCTGTCCTCCCGCGTCCTCGGCCAGTACGAGACCTTCGCCCCGGCCAGCCGTGAGCTTCCGGCAGGCGAGAACGGCGGCGGCCGGCTGCTGCTGGTCGCGCCGAACATCGTCCACGTGGAGCGCGAACTCGACGTACAGCCGCACGACTTCCGCCTGTGGGTGTGCCTGCACGAGGAGACGCACCGCACGCAGTTCACCGCGGTGCCGTGGCTGCGCGATCACCTGGAGGGTGAAATCCAGTCGTTCTTGGCGGAGACCGACGTCGACCCGATGACGGTCCTCGAACGCATCCGAGAGGCCGCCCAGTCGCTCGCCGGCGGCCGCCCCGAGGGCGAGGAGGACGACGGCGGCCGGTCGTTCGTGGAGCTCGTGCAGACCCCGGCCCAGCGCGAGATCCTCGGCCGCCTCACCGCCGTGATGTCCCTTTTGGAGGGCCACGCCGACTTCGTGATGGACGGGGTCGGCCCGCAAGTCGTACCGAGCGTCTCGGAGATCCGCGAGAAGTTCCAGCAGCGCCGCGCCAAGGGCGCCTCCCGCCTGGACATGACCCTGCGCAAGCTGCTGGGTCTGGATGCCAAACTCAGGCAGTACCGGGACGGCGAACGCTTCGTACGGGCCGTCGTCGAACAGGTCGGCATGGACGGCTTCAACCGCGTGTGGACCTCCCCGAACACCCTGCCGACCAAGGCGGAGATCGCCAAACCGGCGGACTGGGTCGCACGGGTGCACCGCAGGCCGGAGTCGTGAGGCGCATGGAGCACGTCGTGAACGGAATCCGGCCGACGGCAGGCGAACGCCCCTTCAATCACCCGTCCGAGGGACCGTGAGGGATGGGTAGGCGTGCAATGCTCGGGGAACCGCCCGTTTCTGTCACCATCTACACACTCTGAGTGACCGGCCTCGGGCTCATCCCCCGAAAACTTCATGAAGGGAACCGGACATGGGTCCCCATCCTGCGGTCGCGGCGATACGCCTGGCGGTCCGCCGCGTCCTTCACGACATCCTCACCGACCACAGCGCGCATATCCCCGCCGCCGACTCCCCGGGCGGCGCGTACGAGCGTCCCCCGTCCCCGCTCGTGCTCGTGGCGTGCTCCGGCGGCGCCGACTCCATGGCACTCGCCTCCGCCCTCGCGTTCGAAGCACCCAAGCTCGGCATCCGCGCCGGCGGCATCACCGTCGACCACGGCCTCCAGCCCGGCTCAGACCTGCGCGCCGACGAGGTCGCCCTGAGGCTGCGTGAACTCGCCCTCGACCCGGTCGAGTCCATCGCCGTGACCGTGGGCCGCGAAGGCGGCCCCGAAGCCGCGGCCCGCGACGCCCGCTACGCCGCCCTCGACGCCGCGGCCGAACGCCACGGCGCCACCGCGATTCTGCTCGGCCACACCCGCGACGACCAGGCCGAAACCGTCCTCCTCGGCCTCGCTCGCGGCTCCGGCATCCGCTCCCTGTCCGGAATGGCCGCGGTCTCGGGGGCCGACGGCCGTTACCGCCGCCCCTTCCTCCAGCTCGACCGGCAGACCGCCCGCAAGGCCTGCATGGTCCAGTCGCTCCCGGTGTGGGACGACCCGCACAACGCCGACCCGGCCTACACGCGCTCCCGGCTCCGCCACGAGGGCCTGCCCGCCCTGGAGAAGGCCCTCGGCAAGGGCGTCGTCGAGGCCCTCGCCCGCACGGCCCAGCTCTCCCGCGACGACGCCGACGCCCTGGACGCCTGGGCCAGCCAGGCCGAGTCCGCCGTCCTCGACGCCACCGGCCTCCTCGAGTGCGCCAAGCTCTACGCCCTGCCGCCCGCCGTGCGCCGCCGCATTCTGCGCCGCGCCGCCATCCGCGCGGGCGCCCCGGCCGGTTCGCTGTTCGCCCGGCACATCGAAGAAGTCGACCGGCTGATCACCGGCTGGCGCGGCCAGGGAGCCATCAATCTCCCGGGCAAAGTCGTCGCCCAGCGCCAGGGTGGCAGACTGGTGATTCGGCAAGGCTGAATCTCCCTGCTGGGGGAGACGCCCGGTCTCCCCTTCGGGAGGGGCCGGCCGGCCGTGAACCGGGACGACCGAAAGTGATGTGGGTGGACGCGAACGACATGGGTGCCGACCTTCAGCAGGTACTCATCACCAAGGAAGAGATCGACGCGAAGCTGGCCGAGCTGGCCGCGAAGATCGACGCGGAGTACGCGGGCAAGGACCTGCTCATCGTCGGTGTGCTCAAGGGCGCGGTGATGGTCATGGCTGACCTCGCCCGGGCGCTGTCCACCCCCGTCACCATGGACTGGATGGCTGTGTCCTCGTACGGCGCGGGCACCCAGTCCTCCGGTGTCGTCAGGATCCTCAAGGACCTCGACACCGACATCAAGGGCAAGCACGTCCTGATCGTCGAGGACATCATCGACTCCGGCCTGACCCTGTCCTGGCTGCTGTCCAACCTCGGCTCGCGCGAGCCGGAGTCGCTCAAGGTGTGCACGCTGCTGCGCAAGCCGGACGCCGCCAAGGTGGCCATCGACGTCGAGTGGGTCGGCTTCGACATCCCCAACGAGTTCGTCGTGGGCTACGGCCTCGACTACGCCGAGAAGTACCGGAACCTCCCGTTCGTCGGTACGCTCGCGCCTCACGTCTACGGCGGCTGAGCCTCACACGGCCCAGTCTCGTAAGACGATCGGGAACCCCAGCGGGTTTCGCGCCGTTGGAGCATGCAGAGACGGGATTGGCAGCAGTCCTGTGCGGCTTCGCGCAACAATGCTGGGGTACCGTCAGAAGAACTGTCTTATCAAACTCACTATGGCAGGAGGGACGGGGCGACACCGCTCCGTATGGATGGACGTGAAGCGATACTTCCGTGGGCCGGTCATGTGGATCGTGCTGGCCGTCCTTGCCGTGGTCGTGTTGATGCAGGTCGTCGGCTCGTCCGGCGGCTACAAGACGGTGGACACCGGCCAGGTCGTGGCGGCGATCAACGACAACAAGGTCCAGTCGGCCAAGCTCACCACCGGTGACGAGCAGAGCATCAAGGTCACGCTCAAGGACGGCGTGAAGGTCGATGGCAGCTCGAAGATCCAGGCGAGCTACATCGGCGACCAGGGCGTGGCCCTCGCCGGCACGCTGCAGACCAAGTACCAGGACAAGCAGATCCCCGACGGGTACACCGTCTCCCCGACGAAGCAGAACGCCTTCGTAGGCGTGCTGCTCTCCCTGCTCCCCTTCGTCCTGATCGTGGTCGTCTTCCTGTTCCTGATGAATCAGATGCAGGGCGGCGGCTCCCGGGTCATGAACTTCGGCAAGTCCAAGGCGAAGCTCATCACCAAGGACACCCCGAAGACGACCTTCTCGGACGTCGCGGGCTGTGACGAGGCCGTCGAGGAGCTCCAGGAGATCAAGGAGTTCCTGCAGGAGCCGGCGAAGTTCCAGGCCGTCGGCGCCAAGATCCCCAAGGGCGTGCTCCTCTACGGCCGCCCCGGTACCGGCAAGACGCTGCTCGCGCGTGCCGTCGCCGGCGAGGCAGGGGTCCCCTTCTACTCGATCTCCGGTTCCGACTTCGTCGAGATGTTCGTCGGTGTCGGTGCCTCCCGGGTCCGTGACCTGTTCGAGCAGGCCAAGGCGAACGCCCCGGCGATCGTCTTCGTCGACGAGATCGACGCGGTCGGCCGCCACCGCGGCGCCGGCCTCGGCGGTGGTCACGACGAGCGCGAGCAGACCCTTAACCAGCTGCTCGTCGAGATGGACGGCTTCGACGTCAAGGGCGGTGTGATCCTCATCGCCGCGACGAACCGCCCCGACATCCTCGACCCGGCCCTCCTGCGCCCCGGCCGCTTCGACCGCCAGATCGCGGTCGACCCGCCGGACCTGCAGGGCCGTCTGGAGATCCTCAAGGTCCACCAGAAGGGCAAGCCGGTCGCGCCCGACGTCGATCTCTCGGCGGTCGCCCGTCGCACCCCGGGCTTCACCGGTGCGGACCTGAGCAACGTCCTCAACGAGGCCGCGCTGCTCACCGCCCGCAGCGACAAGAAGCTGATCGACAACTCCATGCTGGACGAGGCGATCGACCGCGTGGTGGCGGGCCCGCAGAAGCGGACCCGGATCATGTCGGACAAGGAGAAGAAGATCACCGCGTACCACGAGGGCGGACACGCCCTGGTCGCGGCGGCCTCCCCGAACTCCGACCCGGTCCACAAGATCACGATCCTGTCCCGCGGCCGTGCCCTCGGCTACACGATGGTGCTCCCGGACGAGGACAAGTACTCCACGACGCGCAACGAGATGCTGGACCAGCTGGCGTACATGCTGGGCGGCCGCGCGGCCGAGGAGCTCGTCTTCCACGACCCGACCACGGGTGCCGCGAACGACATCGAGAAGGCCACCACCACCGCCCGCGCGATGGTCACCCAGTACGGCATGACCGAGCGCCTGGGTGCGATCAAGTTCGGCGGCGACAACACCGAGCCGTTCCTCGGACGTGAGATGGCTCACCAGCGCGACTACTCGGAAGAGGTCGCCGCGTTGGTGGACGAGGAAGTCAAGAAGCTCATCGAGAACGCGCACAACGAGGCCTGGGAGATCCTGGTCGAGAACCGCGACGTCCTCGACAACCTCGTCCTGGCCCTCCTGGAGAAGGAGACGCTCGGCAAGGAGGAGATCGCCGAGATCTTCGCCCCGATCCACAAGCGCCCGCCGCGGCCCGCGTGGACCGGCTCCTCCCGCCGTACGCCGTCCACCCGCCCGCCGGTGCTCTCCCCGAAGGAGCTGGCACTGACCAACGGCGCGAACGGCGCTACGCCCGCGATCAGCACCGCGAAGTCCACGGCGTCGGAGCCCGCCCCGGTGACGGAGCAGGCCCCGGAGGACCGCTCGGAGAGCTGACCGCCCGCTGGTGCGGCCCCATCCGCCGCACCAGGCCCGGAATGGATGCCGCGCCCCCCAAGGTTCTAGCCTTGGGGGGCGCGGCATTTCTGCGTGCCCGCGCACGAGAAACAGGAACGAGGCACCAGATGACCGACCCCGTGACGCTGGACGGCGAAGGCACCATCGGCGAGTTCGACGAGAAGCGCGCCGAGAACGCCGTACGCGAACTGCTGATCGCGGTCGGCGAGGACCCGGACCGCGAGGGCCTGAGGGAGACACCGGCGCGGGTGGCGCGGGCTTATCGGGAGCTCTTGGCGGGACACAGGCAGGAGCCCGAGGACGTCCTGACGACCACGTTCGATCTTGGTCACGACGAGATGGTCCTGGTCAAGGACATTGAAATCGTATCTTTGTGCGAACATCACATGTTGCCGTTCCATGGTGTGGCCCATGTCGGGTACATCCCGGCGGAGACGGGCAAGATCACAGGTCTGTCGAAGCTTGCGCGGCTGGTTGAGGTGTTCGCCCGTCGCCTGCAGGTGCAGGAACGACTCACCACGCAGATCGCCGACTCCCTCATGAGGATCCTTGAGGCACGAGGCGTGATCGTCGTCATCGAGGCCGAGCACATGTGCATGTCGGTACGTGGCATCCGCAAGCCAGGTGCCAAGACCACGACGTCGGCGGTGCGCGGTCAGCTCCGGGATGCTACGACCCGTGCCGAGGCAATGAGCCTGATACTGGCGCGCTGACCTGATTGTCAGTGGTGCCCGATTCGGAACTGGCGCGAGTGGTCGGTGCGCGCTTCACACCTCGTGCGACGTTCGTCAGCGCAGAGCCGAGGGCCCGAGACCGTTCACCCTTTACAGCTACCGCCTCCACCCCTACCCCGATTTTCTGGTCAACGGGTATCTCGCACGCCAGGGTTTGTAGGGGTTCACACCGGTTCGGCCCCGGTGTGGTTGTGGTCCTCGTCCTCCGGGAGTTTGCAGACGCGTTCCAGGAAGAGGGCTGCCGCTATGACGGCGATGCCGGCCAGGACCGAGAGGGCGGCGTAGATGGCCTGGTCGCGGCGGGCGGGGATGTCGAGGAGTTCCAGGAGGAAGGCGCCCGTACCGCCGTACATCCCGGCGACGAGCGCGGCGACCAGGGCGCTGGCCTGGCCGAAGACGACCGCGCGGGCGGCCATCAGGGGGTCGACTCCCTTGGCGCCGGGGCGGCGCTCGCGCTGGGCCTTGAGGCGGGCGCGCAGGGAGAGCGCCGTGGAGAGCAGAACCGCGGCGATCAGGGCCAGGACGATGGGGGCGGCCAGCGGGACGCTCGGGAGCGTCCCCACCGAGTTCCACAGGCGGGCGCCCGCCCAGGACAGCACTCCGGCAACGACGAACACGCTGACCAGCACCCTGATGCGCAGCTCTCTCACGGTGTTCCTTCAGCTCCCCCGGAGTAGGTGTGGCCGGACCGTGCGGACGTCTCGGCCCTTGACCTTAACGACTACTCGGGCAGGTGGAGTTCCAGGTCCATGCGGGCCTGGACACCGGCACGGGTGACGGTGCCGAGGAGGCCCGCGACCGGGCCGCGGCCGGGCAGCAGGGCGTCGGGGTCCACGTCGTACCAGGGGGCCAGCACGAAGGCGCGCTCATGGGCGCGCGGGTGGGGAAGGGTGAGGTGCGGGTCGTCGGAGACCACTTCGGCGTACGCGACGATGTCGACGTCGAGGGTGCGCGGGCCCCAGCGCTGGTCCCGTACTCGGTTGAAGGCCTCCTCGACGGCGTGCGCCCGCTCCAGGAGGGAGGACGGGGGGAGCGTGGTCTTCAGGACCACGACCGCGTTGTAGTACGAGGGCTGGCTGCCGGGCTCCACACCCCACGGCTCCGTCTCGTACACGGGGGAGACGGCCTTGATGCGGACGCCCGGGGTGTCCTCCAGGGCGTCGATGGCGCCCTGGAGGGTCTCCAGGCGGTTGCCCAGGTTGGAGCCGAGGGAGATCACGGCCCGTTTGGGGTTGCTCAGAGTGGTGTCGGCGGCGTCGACCTGTTCGACGACGGAGGCGGGTACCGGCTGTACGGTCGGGTCGCTGGGACCGTGCGTGAAGGATGCGGTCATACTCGGCTCCGGGTGATGGTGACGGTCACGTCGTCGAAGGGGACCGTGATCGGGGCGTCCGGCTTGTGGACGCAGACCTCGACCTCCATGACTCCTTCGTGCTTCAGGCAGGTCTGGGCGATGCGCTCGGCGAGCGTCTCGATGAGGTTCACCGGCTCGCCCTCGACCACGGCCACGACCTCTTCGGCCACGATGCCGTAGTGCACGGTCCTCGCGAGGTCGTCGCCGGCCGCCGCCGGCCGGGTGTCCAGACCAAGGACGAGGTCCACGATGAAGGGCTGGCCCTCCTCGCGCTCCTTGGGGAACACACCGTGGTGCCCGCGGGCCTTCAGGCCGCGCAGCGCGACACGATCCACGCGAATCACTCCTGCAATCGTCGGTATCGGCCGGTCCGTGCCGTGTGCGGACGGCACACCGACCACAGACGAATCTACCTGCGGGCACTGACAGAACCGGGCCTCAGGGGTGTGGGCCCCGCAGGAGCCGAGAGGGTTCATCGCACGTTTCCCCTGGGGAACCCGGTGCCTCATGGGTTGGTAGCCCCACTTACCCGCGAGTTCGTGATTCCAACCACTTCTTGGTCCCTGCGGGCCACCCACTCGCTCAGGCAGGTGTGTCGTCGTCCTCTTCCTCGTCGTTCTCGGCCAGTACCGGGGAGGCGTGGTGGGACCAGAGCTTCCAGCCGAGGGATGTGCGCCGGAACACATTCGTGGCGACGACCAACTGGCCCACGAGCGGGCCGAGCTCCGCGCCGGGCTCGGGGGCGGGGCCGCCGCTGAGGATGTTCTCGGTGCACGTCACCAGGGCGGTGTCACCGGTGACGGAGACATGGACGTCGGTGAGGAAGAACTGGATGTAGTCGGTGTTCGCCATGATCAGCGCGTACGACCTGAGGACCTCGCCGCGGCCCGTGAGCACGGGCCAGCCCGGGTGCACGCAGGAGATCACGCCCGCGTCCGCCGGGTCGTGGTACTCCTCGTCGACGCCGAGGTCGGACGGGGTGAGCCAGAGCGAGGACAGTTCGTCGAAGTCGCCCCGCTCCATGGACTCGTAGAAGGCAGTGTTGGCGAGCTCGACCTGTTCGACGTCGGTGTGGGGGGCGCTCACCGGGCTCCTTCCGCGCCCTGTGTACCGCCCACGGCGCGCGTGCCCACTGCGCGCGCGCCTTCCACGGCCCGTGCGACCCGTACCGCGTCCGCCGTGGCGCGCACCTCGTGGACACGCACCGCCCATGCCCCGGCCTGTGCCGCGAGCGCGGAGACGGCGGCAGTGGCGGCGTCCCGCTCCCGGGCCGGCGGGGGCGCCCCCTCGGGCCCGGCCAGGACGCGGCCGAGGAACCGTTTGCGGGAGGCGGCGACCAGGACGGGATACCCCAGCGCGCCCAGGTGGTCGAGGCGGGCGAGCAGGGCGAGGTCGTGCTCGGCCTCCTTGGAGAAGCCGAGGCCGGGGTCGACGACGATGCGGTCCGGGGCGATGCCGCCGGCCAGGACGGCCTCCACGCGCGCGTGGAGTTCGTCGACGACCTCGGTGACGACGTCGTCGTACACGCCCTGGACGTTGCCGCCCGCCAGGAAGCCGCGCCAGTGCATGACCACGAACGGGGCGCCGGAGGCTGCGACGACCGGGATCATCGCGGGGTCGGCGAGGCCGCCGCTGACGTCGTTGACCAGGGCGGCGCCGGCCGCGAGGGCCTGTTCGGCGACCGAGGCGCGCATGGTGTCGACGGAGACGACGGCGCCTTCGGAGGCGAGGCCGCGGACGACGGGGATGACACGTCGGAGCTCCTCGGCCTCGTCGACACGGGTGGCGCCGGGGCGGGTGGACTCGCCGCCGACGTCGACCAGGTCGGCGCCCTCGGCGACCAGTTCGAGCCCGTGTTTGACGGCGGCGGTCGTGTCGAAGAAGCGGCCGCCGTCGGAGAAGGAGTCGGGGGTGACGTTCACGACCCCCATGACCGCGCAGCGGTCCCATGCCGGAAGGCCCGTCACTCGGCCGCGCCCGCTCTGGTTGCTCATATGTTCAGCGTAGGCCCCGGGCCGGGGCGGCAGGCCCCGTGGCCCGAGCGGAAGCCCCCGGGGCTGGAGGTCGGGGGTTCCGCTCGGGCCGGCTCGGGTCAGGCCGCTTTGACGTCCCGTTCCGCCAGCCCGTGCGAGCACGGGCGCCGGGTGGGGGTGCGGCGGCGCAGGAAGCGCGGCAGCGGCAGGGCGAGGTCGACGAAGCCCTCCGCCTGCATGGCCGCGAAGCCTATGCGGGGCAGGTCGCCGGAGGCCCGGTAGACGACGAAGCGCGGCTCCCAGCGCGGCTGGAACTTGGCGTTGAACTTGTACAGCGACTCGATCTGGAACCAGCGGGACAGGAACACCAGCAGCCCGCGCCAGGCACGCAGCACCGGGCCCGCGCCGATCTTCTCGCCGCGCGCCAGCGCCGAGCGGAACATCGCGAAGTTCAGCGAGACGCGGGTGATGCCGAACTTCGGGGCCGCCTGGAGCGCGGCCACGATGAGCAGCTCGTTCATGCCGGGGTCGGCGGAGCGGTCGCGGCGCATGAGGTCCAGGGAGGCGCCGTCGGTGCCCCAGGGCACGAAGTGCAGGATCGCCTTCAGGTCGCCGTACTCGCCGGGCTCGTCGTCCGCTTTGTGGGCGGTGGCGATCAGGCAGTCCCCGTCGCCCGGGTCGCCGATCCGGCCGAGCGCCATGGAGAAGCCGCGCTCGGTGTCCGTGCCGCGCCAGTCCTCCGCGGCGCGCCGGATGCGCTCCAGTTCGGCTTCGCCCAGGTCACGGATGCGCCGTACCCGGGTTTCGTAGCCGGCTCGCTCGATGCGCTTGACCATCTGTCGCACGTTGCGCATCGCGCGTCCGGCGAGGGAGAAATCCGCGACGTCCACCACCGCCTCGTCGCCCAGTTCCAGGGCGTCCAGGCCGGTCTCCCGGGTCCACACCTCGCCGCCGGTCTCGGAGCAGCCCATGACGGCGGGCGTCCAGGAGTGGGCCTTGGCCTCGTCCATGAAGCGCTCGATGGCGCCCGGCCAGGCCTCGACGTCGCCGATGGGGTCACCGCTGGCGAGCATCACGCCGGAGACGACGCGGTACGTCACCGCCGCCTTGCCGCTGGGCGAGAACACGACGGCCTTGTCGCGGCGCAGGGCGAAGTGGCCGAGGGAGTCGCGGCTGCCGTGCTTGTCCAGCAGGGCGCGCAGCCTGGACTCGTCCTCCTCGGTCAGCTGTGCGGCCGGGTGTTCGGGCCGGAAGGCCAGGTAGATGGTGGTGATCGCGGTGATCCAGCCGAGGGCGCCCAGTGAGAAGGCGACCGTCCAGGAGGTGTTGCCCTGGTAGTCGACCGGTCCCTCGAAGCCGAACAGGCCGTACATGACGTGCGTCAGGCGATCGGCCACGCTCGGGTCGCCGATGGTGCGATCGGGGTGGACGCTGACGATGACCAGTCCGAGGACGAGGGAACCGGCGCCCATGAGCACGAAGTTGGCGAGCGCGCGCCACCTGCTGCGCGGGTCCGGCAGGGCCGCGAACTCGTCCCGGTGGCGCAGGAGGGGCAGCAGCAGGGCCACCGAGATCAGCGCCCCGACGATGGAGTGCCGGTACACGAACTGCGCGACCGCACCGGCCGGCAGGAGCGCGACCGCGGCCCGCCACGCCCGGCGTTTGCGCCGCTTGAGCCCGTGCGCGAGCAGCAGCAACAGCACGCCGGTGCTGAGCGAGAGCGCCGCGGCGAACGGGCCGAGCGCGCCGGGCAGTACCTCGGCTATGGCGTGCATACGGCTGTGACGGAAGCGCGGGAACACGCCCGCGGCAATGTCCAGGACGCCCACGAGAGCGCACGCCCTGCCGACCAGTGCTGGGACGGCCTCGGGGCGCGGGCCGCGGACTATGCGCCGCATCGCGCTTGATCGGCTCGGAACCTCGCCCGACATTTCCCCATCTATCCTGACAGACATCGCATCCCGTAGTTCTGCGAGAGACCTTGAATCCGGTGCCGATCGGGGCATCCGGCGACATTGCGCCCTCTAGGACGGTGTCTTGGGGAGAGAGGTTCACTCCCCACCGGAAAGCCCGTCAAAAGGCAAAGGAAAGCCCGGGGCAAGCCCTCGCTACGAACGAGTGGGTGAGCCGCCGGCGGAAAGCGCAGGCAGGTTCAGCCCATGGGTCTCACGAGCAACAAGGTGCTGCTGCTGACGGTCGTGCTCGCCGTACTTCTGTTCATCGGCACGGTGTGGCTGTGGCCACGGCTGGCGCGGCAGAACTGGCGGTCCGTCACCGGGCGGGTCGGCCTGCTGCTGGCGGTCCAGCTGGCGCTCTTCTCGTCCCTGGGGATCGCCGCCAACCAGGCCTTCGGCTTCTACGCGAGCTGGGCGGACCTGTTCGGCAGGGAGACGGCCCAGGGTGTCGTGGTCGACCACACGGCCAACGGCGCGCCCGGTGGCCCGCTCCAGGTGCTGAGCACGCAACAGCTGCAAGGGGTGAGCGGATCGGGGCCGCGGTCGACCGGACAGATCCAGAAGGTCGACATCGTGGGGCGTACGACTCATATCGCCACACCTGCGTACGTCTATCTGCCGCCGGAGTACTTCCAGCCCCGGTACCGCACGCGCACGTTCCCCGCCGCCGTCATACTCACCGGCTACCCCGGTACGGCGCAGGCGCTGGTGGACAAGCTGCACTACCCGCGTACGGCACAGGAACTGGCCAAGAACGGGCGGATGCAGCCGATGATCCTGGTGATGCTGCGGCCAACGGTGGCGCCGCCGCGGGACACGGAATGCGTCGACATTCCGGGCGGCCCGCAGACGGAGACGTTCTTCGCCAAGGATCTGCCCGAGGCCGTGACGGACCACTACCGGGTGGGCAGAAAACCGGGCAGCTGGGGAATCGTCGGGGACTCCACCGGCGGATACTGCGCGCTGAAGCTCGCCATGCACCACCCGGCGTCGTACGCGGCGGCCGCGGGTCTGTCGCCCTACTACAAGGCGCCGATCGACCCCACGACCGGTGATCTCTTCCGCGGCGACCGGAATCTGCGCAATCGTGCCGATCTGTGGTGGTGTCTCAAGCACCTGCCCGCCCCGGCCACTTCGCTGCTGGTCACCAGCAGCAGGATCGGTGAGCACAACTACAAGGACACGCTCAGGTTCATCGACCAGGTGCAGGCCACGAATCTGACCGGGATCTCGTCGATCATCCTTCCCAGCGGTGGGCACAACTTCAACACCTGGCGGCGCGAGATTCCGGCGACGTTGCAGTGGCTGAGCGGGCGGCTGAGCGACCGCTGAAAGCGATCTTGCCGAATTCGGCGGCCCGCTGATCGGTCGTGTCGTTCCTGGTGTCGGGTGTAGGCATCGTTATGGCTGTGTTTTTACGGGGCGGGGCACCACGATTCGCCTACGCGCGGTAAGTTTCTGGCCATGCCACGTGGACGTCACCGCCATTCCCCGCCTTTGCACCGGCTGTTGCCGCCGTCGGCGATCGCAGGCGTCTCTCTCGTCTGCGCGTTTGGTCCCTGGTTGTTCTCCGATACGGGCGTGCTGCGCGTCGTCGCCGCCATCGCCGCGGCGACGGCGGTCGTCGGTGCGGCCGTGATGCGCCGCTGGGACGGCCTCGCGGGCAAGCAGGTGGCCGACCTCACGCGCGCGCGGGCGAGTGACGAGTGGCGCTTCGAGGAACGGGTCGCCGAGCTGGAGACCGACCTGGAGGAGTCGCGCGAGCTGCGCACCAAGCTGGAGCAGCGACTGCGCGCGAAGCGGACCGAGCTGGCCGGGCTGCGCAACGAGCACGCCGCGCTGCTGCGGCGGTACGCGACGGCGGAGACCGAGCGGGCGAGTGCCCTGGAGGGGCGCCGGCTGCTGGAGATAGAGACGGCCGCGCCCTCGCGCGCGCTGCTGCCCGCGCCTTCGCCGGCGCCGGAGGCCGAGCGGGAGACCAAGGCCGAGCGGGAGACCGAGGCCGAGCGGGAGACCGAGGCCGCACAGGCCGCCGAGGGCGCGGAGACGGCCGAGGACGCGGAGCAGGCGGTTCCCGGGGTGTTCTCGCCCGAGGGTTCCCGGCTGTTCCTGCGGGCCCAGGCGGCGCTGTCCCGGTTCGACGAGGGCGAGGAGACTTCCGAGGTGGGGCCCGCCGCCAAAGGGGACGGCGTCGCGGACGAGGTGAAGCGGCCCGCCGCCGAAGCGCCCTCGGCCGAGGCGACGGCCGGTGACGGCGCCGGGGCGGAATCCGTCCGGGAGACGGTCCGGGAGGCCGCCCAGGAGGACGAGGCACAGGGGCAGCCCGAGGCGGCCGACGGGCACGAGCACGCGGCCGCCGCCACCACGACGGTGCCGGCCGAGACCGGCAAGAACGTGCAGCAGCCCGCGGGACACTTCACGGTGCCGACCGCGGTGGCCGTACTGCCGGCCGCGCCCATGCCGCGTCCGCTGGTCACGGGCGGTTTCGACTTCTTCGGCACGCAGAAGGAGTCCACCGAACTGGCTGCCGTGCAGAACGAGGACCTCGCCGACGTGGTGGGCCAGGAGGCGCTCGCCCTCCACAAGGCCGAGTCCGAGGCCGCGTTCAAGCCCGCCGACGAGGGGTCGCGCGTCGTCGGCCAGGTCATCGACCTGACGGCCCACGACGAGACGGAACAGATCGACATGCAGAACCTGCGCACCGCGGCTTCCTGAGCCCACCGCACACGGCCGACACCGGGGAACCGGCGTCGGCCGTTCGCTTTGCCGGCCGCGAGCCTCGGCCGGTCTCGGGTCGTTTCGCGCTGCTGCGGTGAAGGGCGGCCAGTGCCGGGAGACGGGTCTGGCCTTCCGCCGGGCTCGGAGTCCTGGGGCGGGTGCGCAGGGTCGGGTGTCGGACGACCGGTTCAGGGTGTGTGTGCCTGCCCGGCCCGGGTTCCTGGGGCGGGTGCGCAGAGTCGGGCGACCGGTTGGGGGCTTGCGCCTTGGCCCGGTTGCAGCCATCTCGCCGGAGCGGTCAGTCGCCGGCTCAGGTCATCCATCTGTCCGGGCGGGCGTCACGGCGGCTCGTTCGGGATCTTTCTGCCTGGTTCTGGAGCAGTGCTGCGGCTTGCTGGGCGTCTCTCAGGCGGGCTGTCACCGTCTTGTTGGCTCCCGTGTCCACGTGGACGTCGGCAAGCCGCCAGAGGCGCTCCCAGGGGCCCTGGGAGCGCCGTACGCTCTGGACCTTGGCGTGCGGGACCAGGGACAGGCGTCGGCGGAGCAGGCCGTGCCGCGCGGCGAAGACGGTGTCCGTGACCGTGATGCCGTAACCGCGCCACCACAGCGGCACGCACCGTCCGGCCCGTCGCGGCGGCCGGGTGAGCGACCGCAGCGGTGGCACCGTCACTCCGGGCAGCACGCGCGCGACGACCGACTCCGCCACCGCGCGCGGGGCGACCGGCACCAGGACGGAGTTCGAGGACCCGGCCACGTCCAGTTCCACCCGTACCCAGCCGCGCCGCCGCCACAGCAGCGGCTCCACGATCCGTACGGTCTGCACCCGCCCCGGCGGCACCGTCTCGTGCGTGCGGTCGAGCAGCCCGTGGTCGATGCGCAGGCCGTCCGGGGACTCGCCCACCGTCCAGTCGTACTCGGCGACGAACCGTCCCACGCTGCTCGCGCCCGCCGCGCCGAGCAGCGGCAGGCCGGTGGCGAGGACCGTCACCACGCTGTGCGTGGCCAGCCACAGCACCGGCGGTACGACGAGCGCCGCGACCAGGGACCCCCAGGTCGCGCCCGTCAGCACCAGGGAGATCGCGAGCTCGCGCGCGGGCAGCCGCATCAGCTCGCGCGCCGGCGCCTCACCGACCTCGCGTGCCGTCTCGGGCGCGAAACCGGCCGCGCGCGCGAGCAGCTCCGCGCGCAGCGCGCGGGCCTCGTCCTCGCCCAGAAAGGCCAGTTCGTCCTTCTTGTCCGCCCCCACGACGTCGATCCTGAGCTTCGCGACACCCGCCACGCGCGCGAGGAGCGGCTGCGTCACGTCGACGGCCTGGATCCGCTCCAGCCGGATGTGCGCGGTGCGCCGGAACAACAGGCCGGTACGGATGCGCAGTTCGCTGTCGGTCACCGAGAAGTGGGTGAACCACCAGGACATGAAGCCGTAGAGGGCGGCCACCGGGACCAGCACGGCGAGCCCGGCCAGCAGCATGGTCGTGGTCAGCCTCGTCAGCTGCTCCTGGGCCTGGTTCGGGTCGTGCACCGCCCACCCGGCTATCACGGCGACCGGCGCCCACGCGCGCCGGAACGGCGTCACGGGGTGCAGCCGCCGCTCGGGCACGGCCGGCCCCTGTCGTACGTCGTCGGGGCCCGGTGTCGTCACAGGCCCGCCGATCGGGCCTCGCCCAGCTCGGTGAGCCGGTCGCGCAGCCGCTCCGCCTCGGCCGGGTCGAGGCCGGGGATCGTCGCGTCGGTGGCCGCGGCCGCGGTGTGCAGTTGCACGGAGGCCAGCCCGAAGTGCCGTTCGACGGGACCGGATCTCACCTCCACGAGCTGCATCCGCCCGTACGGCACGACGGTCTCCTCGCGCCACAGCACCCCGCGGCTGATCAGCAGGTCGTCGGCGCGCTCGGCGTACCGCCACGAGCGCCAGTTGCGGCCGAGGAGCGCCCAGCCCCACGCCAGCAGGGCCAGCGGCAGCAGCGCGAAGCCGGCCCACCCCGGCCCGGCGAGCAGACCGAGCAGCAGCCCGACGACCAGGGCCGTCGTCCCCAGCCACACCGCGAGCAGCAGCCGCCGCATGCGCAGCAGGCCGGGCGGCAGCCCGGTCCAGACCGGCTCCGCCCCCGTCGCCTCGGCATTTTCCGGGCTCCCCGTCTCCATGCGGCAAGCCTACGTAGGGGAGACTGTGTCCATGACTCCTACGACGGAGACCACGGTCGGGATCGGCGGCGCCGCGGAGAGCACCGACATGGTGCTGAACATCGGCCCGCAGCACCCCTCCACGCACGGAGTGCTGCGGCTGCGGCTCGTGCTGGACGGCGAGCGCATCGTGCACGCGGAGCCGGTCATCGGCTATATGCACCGGGGCGCGGAGAAGCTCTTCGAGGCCCGCGACTACCGGCAGATCGTGATGCTCGCCAACCGCCACGACTGGCTGTCGGCGTTCTCGAACGAGCTGGGCGTGGTGCTCGCCGTGGAGCGGATGCTCGGCATGGAGGTGCCCGAGCGCGCGGTCTGGACGCGCACGCTGCTGGCCGAGCTGAACCGGGTGCTGAACCACCTGATGTTCCTCGGGTCCTATCCGCTGGAGCTGGGCGGCATCACCCCGGTCTTCTACGCGTTCCGGGAGCGCGAGGTCCTCCAGAACGTCATGGAGGAGGTCTCCGGCGGGCGTATGCACTACATGTTCAACCGCGTCGGCGGTCTGAAGGAGGACCTGCCGGCCGGATGGGCTTCACGCGCGCGTGCGGCCGTCGCCGCCGTGCGCTCGCGCATGGATGTCTTCGACGACCTGGTGCTCGGCAACGAGATCTTCCGGGGGCGTACCCGCGGCGTGGGTGGGCTCGCGCCGGAGACCGTGCACGCGTACGGCGTGAGCGGCCCCATCGCCCGCGCCTCGGGCGTCGACTTCGACCTGCGGCGCGACGAGCCCTACCTCGCGTACGGGGAACTCCAGGACACCCTGAAGGTGGTGAGCCGGAGCGAGGGCGACTGCCTGGCCCGCTTCGAGTGCCTCCTGGAGCAGACCCACAACGCGCTGGACCTGGCCGACGCCTGCCTCGACCGGCTCGCCGAGCTGCCGCCCGGCCCGATCAACCAGCGGCTCCCGAAGGTCCTGAAGGCGCCCGAGGGCCACACCTACGCATGGACCGAGAACCCGCTCGGCATCAACGGCTACTACCTGGTCAGCAAGGGTGAGAAGACCCCGTACCGGCTGAAGCTGCGCTCGGCCTCGTACAACAACATCCAGGCCCTGACCGAGCTGCTGCCGGGAACGCTGGTCGCCGACATGGTGGCGATCCTGGGGTCGATGTTCTTCGTGGTCGGGGACATCGACAAGTAGGCCGCCCTCCACGACAAGCAGGCCGCTCTAGAGAAGTGCGTCCGGAATTCCGACCGGCTGGAGCAGCCAGCCGAAGTCGCCGAGTCCGCCCGGCGCGGTGAGCTCGGCGGCCTCGCCGGCGCTCGCGAGGGCGCGGACGTATGCCGCGGGGTCGGTGGAGGCGAGTGCGAGCGGAGGGCGTGCGCCCGCGATGCCCAGGGCGCGCAATGCCTCGCGTTGCGTGAGCAGGCGTGCGCCCGGCAGCGTGCGCGCCGTGTGGAGCGTGGCGCAGGCGTCCAGGGCGACGTGCGCCGTGATGTCGCACGACCCGTCCGGCACGGGCGCCGTCTCCCGCCCCTCCCGGAAGCCGGTGAGCGTCCCGAACGGGGGGCGTGCGTCCGCCGTGTGCCCGTAGTCCACCGCCACCGCGAGCCCCCGCGCGACGCGCGAGACGGCCGACGCCCAGGCGGTGTCCCGGGGCAGCCCGATCTCCGCGCGCAGCCCCTCCTCGGCAGGCAGCGGCCACCATCGCGCGAGCCACCGCGCCTCCGCCCCCGCCAGGGGCTCCCCGAGCCGCTCGGCCCCGTCCTCCCGTACGAGCACCAGCCGTGGGACGCCCGCCGGGTCCACCTCCGCGACCTCGACGGGTACGTTGTCCAGCCACTCGTTGGCGAAGAGCAGCCCGGTGATCCCTTCCGGGGGTTCGCTCAGCCAGCTGATCCGCCCATCGAGGCCTTCGGGGCGGTCGGCGACCTCGACGGCGTACCCGCGCGCGCGGGCGGCCACGTCGGCGGGCAGCGCGGCGAGCACGCCGGAGACCAGCTCGCCCCGCCCGGCACCCATGTCGACGAAGTCCAGCGTTCCGGGCCGCCCCAGCGCCTCGTCGACCCGGCACAGCAGCCCCGCCACGGCCTCGGCGAACAGCGGCGAGGCGTGCACCGACGTACGGAAGTGCCCGGCCGGGCCCTCGGGGCGCCGGTAGAAGCCGCCGGGCCCGTACAGCGCCGCCTTCGCCGCGGCCCGCCAGCCACGCCAGTCGCCAGCCGCCCCGCCTGCCGCTTCGTCCGCCGTATCGGCCGCTGTTTCGTCCGTCACCGGAACAGACTAGGCGCACAGATGATCACGGCCTCCACCTTGCGGAGTACGCGCGTCGGGCCCGGATCGATCCTTCGGTTGACCCCTGCACGCATCTCGCTTCCCTACTCTGGGTTACGTGCAGCGCCTCTATGACTTCCTCCGCAGGCACCCGACGTGGGTCGACACCTTCTGGGCCGTCGTCCTCTTCGGGATCTCCGGCGTGAGCGTGACCAGCGTCAACGGGGCCCCTGACCACCACGGATCGGTAGCCGCGGGACTCGCGGTGTCCGCCGTGCTGTGCGTCGTCGTCGCGCTGCGCCGCCGCTTCCCGGAGCCGATGCTGCTCCTGGCCGCCGCGACCGGACTGGCGCAGCTGGTCCTGGACATCGAGACGACCGTCGCCGACTTCGCCATGCTGGTGATCACTTACACGGTGGCCACCCTCGGAGCGCGCTGGGCCTCCCGCTTCGCCCTGACCATCAGCCTGTGCGCGGCCACCCTGGCGCAGATCCGCTGGCCCGCCGCGGAGGCGAGCCTCCCGGGCAAGGTCGCGATAGCGGTCTTCCAGACGGTGCCCTTCGCCCTGGCCTGGGTGCTGGGCGACTCGATGCGCACCCGCCGCGCCTACTTCGAACAGCTGGAGGAGCGCGCCGCCCGGCTGGAGAAGGAGCGCGAGGCGCAGGCCAAGGTCGCGGTCGCCGCCGAGCGCGCCCGCATCGCGCGCGAGCTGCACGACGTGGTCGCGCACAACGTGTCGGTGATGGTGGTGCAGGCCGACGGCGCCGCCTACGTCCTCGACGCCGCGCCCGACCAGGCGAAGAAGGCCCTGGAGACGATCTCCTCGACCGGCCGCCAGGCCCTCGCCGAGATGCGCCGCCTGCTGGGCGTCCTGCGCACCGGGGAGCACCAGGAGGTCGGTGAGTACGTCCCGCAGCCCGACGTCGAGCAGATCGACGACCTCGTCGAGCAGTGCCGCAGCTCCGGCCTGCCCGTCGACTTCAAGGTCGAGGGCACCCCGCGTCCGCTGCCCAGCGGTGTCGAGCTCACGGCGTACCGCATCGTGCAGGAGGCGCTGACCAACACCCGCAAGCACGGGGGGCCGAACGCGGGCGCCAGCGTGCGCCTGGTCTACTTCGACGACGGGCTGGGCCTGCTCGTCGAGGACGACGGCAAGGGCGCCCCGCACGAGCTGTACGAGGAGGGCGGTGCCGACGGCCAGGGCCACGGGCTGATCGGCATGCGCGAGCGGGTCGGCATGGTGGGCGGCACCCTCGACGCGGGCCCGCGTCCCGGGGGAGGCTTCCGTATCAGCGTCCTGCTCCCGCTCAAACCGGCGCACTGACGCGGCAGCGCACCCCCTGCTGACACCTGTCACGCCCTCCGGCAGACGCACCAGCAGACCCACGACCAGACCCACAGACATACCGGCAAGCAGTCGGAAAGACGGAAACGGAAGAGGCCCCGATGACGATCCGCGTGATGCTCGTCGACGACCAGGTGCTGCTGCGCACCGGTTTCCGGATGGTGCTCGCCGCCCAGCCGGACATGGAGGTCGTCGCGGAGGCGGGCGACGGCGTCGAGGCCCTGCAGGTGCTGCGCTCCACCCCCGTCGACGTGGTGCTGATGGACGTCCGCATGCCGAAGCTGGACGGCGTGGAGACCACGCGCCGCGTCTGCTCCGAGCCCGACCCGCCGAAGGTGCTGATCCTGACCACCTTCGACCTCGACGAGTACGCCTTCTCCGGGCTGAAGGCGGGCGCCTCCGGCTTCATGCTCAAGGACGTGCCGCCCGGTGAACTCCTGACCGCGATCCGCGCCGTGCACAGCGGCGACGCCGTCGTCGCCCCCTCCACCACCCGCCGCCTGCTCGACCGCTTCGCGCCGATGCTGCCCGCCACCGGCCGCGAACCCCAGCACAAGGAGCTGGAGCGGCTCACCGACCGTGAGCGCGAGGTCATGGTGCTGGTGGCGCAGGGCCTGTCGAACGGCGAGATCGCGGCCCGGCTGGTGCTGTCCGAGGCGACGGTGAAGACCCACGTCGGCCGCATCCTGACCAAGCTGGGACTGCGGGACCGGGTGCAGGTGGTGGTCCTGGCGTACGAGACGGGGCTGGTACGGGCCGGCGGGCACGGCTGAGTCCGCGCACCGTGTCTCGGGGACGACTCCCGGAAACGTGACTCCCGCGTGCCCGGCGGGCACTAGGGTCTGCGCATGCTCCTGTGGATCAACGGCCCCTTCGGGGGCGGCAAGACACAGACCGCACACGAGATCCAGCGTCGGCTTCCGGGCAGCGTGATCTGCGATCCGGAGTACGCCGGCTTCGGCCTGCACCGCACGCTCCCGCCCGAACTGCGCGGAGACTTCCGGGACTTGACCTCCTGGCGACAGGGCGTCGTCGAGGTGCTCGACCTCGCCCTCACCAAGCGCGACGGCGCGGTGATCGCGCCCATGACCGTCACCGATCCCGTCTGCTTCGAGGAGACGGTCGGCCGGCTGCGCGAACTGGGCCACGACGTGCGCCACTTCACGCTCCTCGCCCAGCGCGAGACCGTCCTTCGGCGGCTGCGCGAGCGCGGCTTCGGGCGCCTCCTGCGCCACGTCGCCGGGAAGAACGCCGGTCTGCGCAGAGAGAGCTGGGCCGTGCGGCAGCTCGACCACTGCCTGGAGCGGCTGAGCGAGCCGGAGTTCGCCGAGCACCTGTGGACCGACCACTCGACCGTGCCGAAGACCGCGGACCGGATCGCCGTCCTGGCCGGGCTGACCCTCAGGCCCAACACCGAGGGCGCGCTGCGGACGCGGCTCAGGCAGGCCGGGGTCGGTGTGAAGCACATCCGCTTCGACTGACGGGCGGCCCGGTTGCCCGGTTGCCCGGCTGTCTCCGGCGGCCCGGCTATCTGAGGATCCCCTCCAGGAAGTCGCTGCCGAGCCGCGCCACCACCGACACGTCCAGCTGGTGCAGGACGTACCGCCCGCGGCGCCGGGTCGTGATCAGGCCCGCCTTCTTGAGGACGCTCAGGTGCCGGGATATCTCGGGGGCGGTCATGCCATGGACCTGGGCCAGCTCACTCGTGGTGTAGGCGCTGCGGGCGAGATTGCGGCAGATGCGCATGCGGACGGGGTGGGACAGGGCGGTCATCCGCAGGGTGAGCTGCTCGACGGAGGGCGGGGCGGCGAGTTCGGGGGAGCCGACCGGATAGTGCAGGACCGGCTGCCAGTCGTACCGGTGCAGCACCATCAGGTGGGGCCAGCCCAGGCTCGTCGGCACGAGCAGGAGGCCGCCGTCCGCCGTGGCCGTACGCCCCTCGCCCAGCTTGTCGACCGTGATCCGGCCGGCCGGCTCGTCCAGGGTCACGACCGGGGACACGGACGCCAGCGCCTCCGCCAGGCCCTTGCGGCGCAGCAGCTCCGTCTTGTGCCGGGCGTCCGCCGTGAGCTGGTGGCGCAGCCGGGACCAGGTCTCCGCGAAGAACGCCTCGTCGCAGTCCTCCAGGAACTGCCGCAGCCAGCCCCGGATCCGGGGCGGGTCGGCCAGCAGCCGCTCGGCGAAGCGCATCTGCTGCGGCCCCCGCGCCGCGGCCAGCTCCAAGGCGCGTCGGCGCAGCTCGGCGTCGGCGAGCGGGCCGGGGCCCGGCAGTCCGTAGGGAAGCGCGCAGGTGAACTCGAGTGCCGTGTCCACGAACTGCTCGTCCGTCAGCTTGTCCAGCAGATCGAGGTCCTCGGCGAGCGTGGCGCCCGGAAGCCCGGACCCGCCCGGGATGCCCGCGAACGGCAGGAACAGATCGGAGAACGTCGTCCGCCACAGGAAGTCGGCCTCGCACATCCGGTCGGCCAGATGCGAGTCGAGCCGGGCGGTGACGCCGGTGACCCAGCCCTGCAGCCCCGGGTGGTGCCCCGGCTCGGACAGCGCGTGCAGCGCCATGCCGAGCTCGGCCAGGGGCGAGGGCACGACGGCGACCCTCTCCGGCCGCAGCCCCGCGATGTCGATGCGCACGCTCATGCACCCATGGTGCACGCCGCCACTGACAAGCCCGTCCCCGATTGACGGCGGCCGTCAATCGGGGACTTCCCGCCTCGGCCGGCGCGGCCCGGCCGGTGGTGTCGCCCGCGGATCTTGTGGCTAGGCCTTCTCCGGCAACCTGGTCACGAAGTCCGCGACGGCTGCCCGTACGTCGGCCGCCGTCCACTCCAGGCCCGCGGAGCGCACCGTGACCTCGGTGACGGCAAGGCCGGGGCCGCGCGGCTGCCACCCGTCGCCGAACAGGAGCGTCCCGGTCTCCTCGGCCTGGCGCACCGCCGCTTCCGCCACCACCTCGGGGTCGTACGGCAGCCACACCTGGAACTCGTGGGTGTGCGGTTCCTCGGGGTTCACCCGTGCCCACGGCACCCCGGCCGCCGCGAACCCCTCGCGCAGCGCGGCGGCCACCACGCGCGCGTGGCGCACATAGTCCGGCAGCCGGGGAAGCTCCCGCTCCAGCCCGGCGAACGCCGACAGCGCGGTGGGGAACTGCTGGAAGACCATGCCGCCGTACCGGTGCCGCCAGGTCTTCGCCTCCTCCACCAGGGTCTTCGGACCGGCGAGCGCGGCTCCGCCGAAGCCGTCGAGGGACTTGTAGAACGAGACGTAGACGCTGTCCGCGAGGCCCGCGATCTCGTCCAGGGTGCGGCCGAAGTGGACGGTGGACTCCCACAGGCGCGCCCCGTCGAAGTGCACCACCGCGTCGCGCTCCCGGGCGGCCGCGACGAGCTCGGTGAGTTCCTCCCACGAAGGCAGTACGAAACCGGCGTCCCTGAGGGGCAGTTCCAGCATCAGCGCCCCGAAGGGCTCCGGGAAGTCGCGTATCTCCTCGGCGGTGGGGAGCCGGGGCGCATCGGCCACCCGGACCGGACGCAACCCGCTGACCTGGCTGAACGCGTTCCGCTCATGCACCTCGGGGTGGGCCAGCGCATGCAGGGCGACCGTGGGGTCGCCGGTGCGGCCCGCCCAGCACCGCAGGGCCACCTGCTGCGCCATCGTGCCGGTCGGGAAGAACGCGGCCGCCTCCGTGCCCAGCAGCGCGGCGACCCGTTCCTCCAGGGACGCGACGATCCGGTCGCCGTACATGTCCGCCGGTTCGTCCAGGTCGTACACCTGGGGCGGTGTCTCCTGCAGCAGCGCGAGCCGTTCGCGGATCGTGCCCCGCCAGCCCGCGCGCGACAGGACGCGCTGTGCGTTCCGGTGGGCCGCCGACCGCCGCTCCCGCAACCGCTGCTGTGCCGAGCGCTCTTCGCCCTGTTCACCCGTATCAGTCATGCGCCGGATCATGCCCTGCCGGCCTCCGCGCGAGCAGCCGGATTTTCGCCGGGCGAACCGTTGTCGGGCCCGCCGTGCGGACGTGTGGAAACCCACAGCCTGTGGACAACGCGATCGGTCCTCAAGCCGATAGCGTTAACATGACGAGAAATCGTCCGGTACCCAGAGCGGACTGGAACGGGAAGGCCACCGTGGCGTGAGTACAGACCAGCAGCCAGACCTCAAGGACCGCCCCGCGCGGCTCACCGTCGGCGTCGTCGGCGCCGGCCGCGTGGGCCCCGCGCTGGCCGCGGCTCTCCAGCTCGCCGGCCACCGCCCGGTGGCCGTCTCCGCGGTCTCCGAAGCCTCCCGGCGACGTGCCGCGCTGATGCTGCCCGACGTCCCGCTCGCCCCGCCCGCCGACGTCCTCCAGCGCTCCGACCTGGTGCTGCTCACGGTCCCCGACGACACCCTGCCCGGCCTGGTGGCGGGCCTCGCCGAGACCGGCGCGGTACGGCCGGGCCAACTGCTCGTGCACACCTCCGGGCGGTACGGCGCGAAGGTCCTGGACCCCGCCCTGCGTGCGGGCGCGCTGCCGCTGGCCCTGCACCCCGCGATGACCTTCACCGGCACCCCGGTGGACGTCCAGCGGCTCGCCGGATGCTCCTTCGGCGTCACCGCCCCCGAGGAACTGCGGCTGGCCGCCGAGGCCCTCGTCATCGAGATGGGCGGCGAGCCCGAGTGGATCGCCGAGGAGAACCGCCCGCTCTACCACGCGGCCCTCGCCCTCGGCTCCAACCACCTGGTGACCCTGGTCGCCCAGTCCATGGAGCTGCTGCGCACCGCCGGCGTCGAGGCCCCCGACCGGATGCTCGGCCCGCTGCTCGGCGCCGCCCTGGACAACGCCCTGCGCTCCGGCGACGCGGCGCTGACCGGGCCGGTCGCGCGCGGCGACGCGGGCACGGTCGCCGCACACGTCGCCGAGCTGCGCAGGCACTCCCCGCAGACCGTCGCGGGCTATCTGGCGATGGCCCGCGCGACCGCCGACCGCGCGCTCGCGCACGGGCTGCTGAAGCCGGAACTCGCGGAGGACCTCCTCGGGGTGCTCGCCGGCCGGACCGAGGGGGACACCCGATGAGCCGGTCCGCGCCCACGACCGCGCAGGAGAGCCGTCCGACCACACGCGTGCCCCGGAACGGAGACTTCCGATGACCACCGCCCTGCTGAGCACCGCCGACGAGCTGCACGCGCGTGTGCGTCACGGTCGCCGTGCCGTGGTGATGACCATGGGCGCCCTGCACGAGGGTCACGCCACGCTCATCCGCAGCGCGCGCGCGATCGCCGGGCCGGACGGCGAGGTCGTCGTCACCGTCTTCGTCAACCCGCTGCAGTTCGGCGCGGGCGAGGACCTCGACCGCTACCCGCGCACCCTGGAAGCCGACCTGAAGATCGCCGAACAGTCCGGCGCGGACGCCGTGTTCGCCCCCTCCGTGGACGAGGTCTACCCCGGCGGCGAACCCCAGGTGCGCATCACCGCGGGCCCCATGGGCGAGCGCCTGGAGGGCTCCTCGCGGCCCGGGCACTTCGACGGCATGCTCACCGTGGTCGCCAAGCTGCTCCACCTCACCCGCCCCGACGTGGCCCTCTTCGGCCAGAAGGACGCCCAGCAGCTGGCCCTGATCCGCCGCATGGTGCGGGACCTGAACTTCGGCGTCGACATCGTCGCCGTACCGACCGTGCGCGAGGAGGACGGCCTCGCCCTGTCGAGCCGCAACCGGTATCTCTCGCCCCAGGAGCGGCACACGGCCCTCGCCCTGTCCCAGTCCCTGTTCGCCGGCCGCGACCGGCACGCCGCGCAGGAGGCGCTGCGCGCGCGGGCCCTCGAAGTGCCCTCCACGCGCGCGCGTGCCGAGGCGCTCAGCGCCATAGGGGAGTCCCGCGCGGCCGCCGACGCGCACGCCGTCGCCAAGGCCGTGCCCGGGGCCGCCGCGGCCGTCCGTGCCGCCGCCCGCCTGGTCCTGGACGAGGCCGCCCGCCTCGACCCGCCGCTCGAACTGGACTACCTCGCCCTGGTCGACCCGTCCGACTTCACCGACATCGGTGACGACTTCACCGGCGAAGCCGTCCTCGCCGTCGCCGCCCGGGTCGGGACGACCCGGTTGATCGACAACCTCCCTCTCACCTTCGGAACCTTCGGAGCCGCCTCGTGACCAGCACAGGCATACGACTGCACGCGCCCGCCCCCGGGTGGTCCATCTCCGCGGACGTGGTGGTCGTCGGCTCCGGGGTGGCCGGCCTCACAGCGGCCCTGCGCTGCGAGGCCGCGGGCCTGAAGACCGTCGTGGTCACCAAGGCCCGGCTCGACGACGGCTCCACGCGCTGGGCGCAGGGCGGCATCGCCGCGGCCCTCGGCGAGGGCGACACCCCCGAACAGCACCTGGACGACACCCTGGTCGCGGGCGCGGGCCTGTGCGACGAGGAGGCCGTACGGATCCTCGTCACGGAGGGTCCCGACGCGGTACGGCGGCTCATCGACACCGGCGCGCACTTCGACGAGTCCGAAGGACGGCTGGAGCTCACCCGCGAGGGCGGCCATCACCGCCGCCGCATCGCGCACGCCGGCGGCGACGCCACCGGCGCGGAGATCTCCCGGGCGCTCGTCGAGGCCGTACGCGCGCGGGGCCTGCGTACGATCGAGAACGCGCTGGTCCTGGATCTGCTGACGGACGCGGACGGCCGTACCGCGGGTGTCAGCCTGCACGTCATGGGCGAGGGCCAGCACGACGGCGTCGGCGCCGTGCACGCCCCCGCCGTGGTCCTCGCGACCGGTGGCATGGGTCAGGTCTTCTCGGCGACCACCAACCCGTCCGTGTCCACGGGCGACGGCGTGGCCCTCGCGCTGCGTGCCGGCGCGGAGGTCTCCGACCTGGAGTTCGTTCAGTTCCACCCGACCGTGCTGTTCCTCGGCACCGACGCGGAGGGCCAGCAGCCGCTGGTCTCCGAGGCGGTGCGCGGCGAGGGCGCCCACCTGGTCGACGCCGACGGGGTGCGCTTCATGATCGGGCAGCACGAACTGGCCGAGCTCGCACCCCGGGACATCGTCGCCAAGGGCATCATGCGGCGCATGCAGGAGCGGGACGCCGAGCACATGTTCCTGGACGCCCGGCACTTCGGCGCCGACATGTGGGAGCACCGCTTCCCGACGATCCTGGCCGCCTGCCGCGCCAACGGCATCGACCCGGTCACCGAGCCCATCCCGATCGCCCCGGCCGCCCACTACGCCTCTGGCGGCGTGCGCACCGACGCCCGGGGCCGTACGACCGTCCCGGGCCTGTACGCGTGCGGCGAGGTCGCCTGCACCGGCGTGCACGGCGCGAACCGGCTCGCCTCCAACTCCCTCCTGGAAGGGCTCGTCTACGCCGAGCGGATCGCCGCCGACATCGCGGCGAGCCACGCGGGCGACGGCCTGCACGCGCGCGTGCCCGAGCCGGTCGAGCACCCCGAGACGCCCGCCCACCCGCTCCTCGCCCCCGAGGCCCGGTTCGCGATCCAGCGGATCATGGCCGAGGGCGCGGGCGTCCTGCGCTCGGACGACTCCCTCGCCAAGGCCGCCGACCAGCTTCAGCAGTTGCACACCGAGGCCCGCGACGCCCTCGACGAGAACGGCAAGACCGCCGAGCCGGGCGTCGACACCTGGGAGGCCACCAACCTCATGTGCGTGGCCCGCGTCCTGGTCGCCGCCGCGCGGCTGCGCGAGGAGACCCGCGGCTGCCACTGGCGCGAGGACCGCGCCGACCGTGACGACGCCGGCTGGCGGCGCCACATCGTCGTACGGCTGAATCCGGACCGCACGTTGGCCGTACGCACCACTGACACCGCAGACTTCCCCCCTACCCAGCACCACCCGCGTCCCCAGGAGCAGTGACAGAAGTGAGCACCGACGACCTTCCCCTCGCCCCCACCGGCGGCTGCGGCGACGGCTGCGCCTGCGGCGCCGAGGGTGCCGAAGGAGACGACGCGTACCTGGAGTGCGGGCTCGACCCCGCGCTCGCGCAGCTCCTGGCCGACGCCGGACTCGACCCGGTGGAGGTCGAGGACATCGCCAACGTGGCCATCCAGGAGGACCTCGCCCACGGCGTGGACGTGACGAGCGTCGCGACCATCCCCGAGGACGCCGTGGCCACCGGCGACTTCACCGCCCGCGAGGCGGGCGTGGTGGCCGGCCTCCGGGTCGCCGAGGCCGTGCTCTCCGTGGTCTGCACGGACGAGTTCGAGGTCGAGCGGCACGTCGAGGACGGCGACCGGGTGGAGGCCGGGCAGAAGCTCCTGTCGGTCACCACGCACACCCGGGACCTGCTGACCGGCGAGCGCAGCGCGCTCAACCTGCTGTGCCGTCTGTCGGGCATCGCGACCGCCACGCGCGCGTGGGAGGACGTCCTGGAGGGCACCAAGGCCCGGGTCCGGGACACCCGCAAGACGACGCCGGGCCTCAGGTCGCTGGAGAAGTTCGCGGTGCGCTGCGGCGGCGGCGTCAACCACCGCATGTCGCTGTCGGACGCGGCGCTGGTGAAGGACAACCACGTGGTCGCCGCGGGCGGGGTCGCCCAGGCCTTCGAGGCCGTGCGGGCTGCCTTCCCGGACGTGCCGATCGAGGTCGAGGTCGACACCCTGCACCAGCTGCGCGAGGTCGTGGACGCGGGCGCCGACCTGATCCTGCTGGACAACTTCACGCCCCTGGAGTGCGAGGAGGCGGTGGCGATCGTCGACGGCCGGGCGATGCTGGAGGCCTCCGGCCGGCTCACGCTGGAGAACGCCAAGGCCTATGCGGACACCGGCGTGGACTACCTGGCCGTCGGGGCCCTGACCCACTCCTCGCCGATCCTGGACATCGGCCTGGACCTGCGCGAGGCGGAGTAACGGCCATGCTCCTCACGATCGACGTGGGCAACACACAGACCGTTCTCGGCCTGTTCGACGGCGAGGACATCGTCGAGCACTGGCGGATCTCCACGGACCCGCGCCGCACGGCGGACGAGCTGGCGGTGCTGCTGCAGGGCCTGATGGGCATGCACCCGCTCCTCGGCGACGACCTCGGGGACGGCATCGACGGGATCGCGATCTGCGCGACCGTCCCGTCGGTGCTGCACGAGCTGCGCGAGGTGACCCGGCGCTACTACGGCGACGTGCCCGCCGTGCTGGTGGAGCCCGGCGTGAAGACCGGCGTGCCGATCCTCACCGACAACCCTAAGGAGGTCGGCGCGGACCGCATCATCAACGCGGTGGCGGCCGTCGAGCTGTACGGGGGCCCCGCGATCGTCGTGGACTTCGGTACGGCGACGACGTTCGACGCGGTGTCCGCGCGCGGGGAGTACGTCGGCGGTGTCATCGCGCCCGGCATCGAGATCTCCGTCGAGGCGCTCGGCGTCAGGGGCGCACAGCTGCGCAAGATCGAGGTCGCCCGGCCCAGGAGCGTGATCGGCAAGAACACCGTCGAGGCCATGCAGGCGGGCATCGTGTACGGGTTCGCCGGGCAGGTCGACGGCGTGGTGAGCCGGATGGCCCGGGAACTCGCCGACGATCCCGAGGACGTGACGGTGATCGCGACGGGCGGCCTGGCCCCGATGGTCCTCGGCGAGTCGTCGGTCATCGACGAACACGAGCCGTGGCTGACCCTGATCGGACTGCGCCTGGTGTACGAGCGCAACGTCTCGCGCATGTGAGCGCGGCACCGGCCCACGAGGGTGCCGGTGCCCGGCCCACCTGGCCACCGACCGAGCGAGACACCTGAGCGTCCCGCTCCTGCGCCGACAGCCACCGGCACGACCTGGTTCGGACCGGCCTACCGCCAGCGCCTCCTACCCGCCGCCCGGACCCCCTCCCACGTGCCGCGCTCCTACGGGCCGCCGCCTGCGCTCCCACTGGGACGGCCTGTGCTCCTGCCGGGGCGGCGCGCGCTCCCGCCAGGGCGGCGCCTGTGCTCCCGCTCGGATGGGGCCCGTGCTTCCGCCGGGACGCGGTGCCCCTGCTCGTGCCGGGGCGGTGCCTGTCTTCTTGCTGGGGCGCGGCTCGTGCTCCGCTGGGCTGGGGCCTGTGCTCCTGCCGGGACCGGTGCCCCTGCTCCCGCTGGGGCGGGCCCGTGTTCCTGCCGGGATGGGGCCCGTGTTCCTGCCGGGACGGCGCCTGTGCTCCTGCCGGGACGGTGCCCCCCTCCCGCCGGGACGGCACCCGTGCTTCCGCCGGGACGCGGTGCCCCTGCTCCCGCCGGACGGTGTCCGGGTGGATGGATGTCCAGGCCGGAGCCGGCAGCGGGCAGCCCGGAGCCCGGTAGCGCGTGGCACCGGCCAGGTGGGTGGCTTGTGGGCGCCACGCCCGGCTTCTATGTCGGGTTTGTCTGATTAGTGCGTATCTTCGGTGCATGCCCACGCCATACGGATCCCGCGGCGGCATGGTGTTCGGTGTGGCGGAGCTGCGTGTGCTCCGCCGCGCTCTCGCCCTCGCCCTTCACCCCGGTCCCACCTCGGCAGAGGACGTCCAGGACTGTCTGAGCCTCGCCGATTCGCTCGACGAGGCGATGCGCGAGGGCGCCCGGCTGCGCGCCTTCCTGGTGGCCGACCTCGCCCGGTACCGCGCCGCCCTGCCCGGGACCGCCACCGGGTACTTCACCCTCCTGGACGAGGCGCTGGAGGCCGGTTACCGGCCCGTCGGGGACGACCTCGCCGCACTGCGTGCGCTGAGCGGAAGTCCGGTCGCCGCGGCCCTCCTGGAGCGTTGCGAGGGGCCTGTGCGCGGCGCGGGCCGAAGCGCCGGGCTTCCGAGCGTGCCCGCCTGCCGTACGCCCGTACAGGCCCGTACGCGGCTGATGGCCCTTCCCGGGGGCGCGAGGGGTGCGAGGGGCGCGAGCGAGGAGCAGGGAAAGAAGCCCGCGGAGAAGCCCGCCGAGCGTCCCGCGGAGCGTCCGGGACCCGAGCCCGCCGAGCCCGCCGCCCCCAAGCCCTCCCGGCCCATTCCGACCCCGGGCGAGGTCTTCCCGCGCCGGAAGCCGTCCTCGCCGCCCGCCGATCCGCCGCAGCACCGGCTCGCGGCGGGCTGACGGACACGGCGGACGGGCGACGTGCCGAAACAGGGATGGGTCCACCCCAACCCGGCTGTTCGTCCCCCCGTGGCTACCCTGGTCGCATGGACTACGTCTCCGCGCTCGTGCCCCCGGTCGTCATGGCCGTGTTCTTCATCGGTCTGGTCCGCGTGATCGTGAAGACCCAGGGCGGGGCCGCCAAGGCCAAGGAGGACGCCGTCGTCGACGCCATCGCGCGCGCGGAGGGTGCACGGAGGGCCTCCGCCAGCAGCAGCGACGCCTGACGGACTCCGGCAGGCGTTCGACGACGCCCCGGAACGCCCGGGGTCAGGGGGTACGGCCCCCGGCCGCTCACCTTCTTTGAGCCATACGCCCCTTTTGTCCGCGTTTGGCGCTGAAAGTGCACGTCCGGCACGCCATTGCCGGGATCTCCCACTATTGTTCTGAGTTGTGCCTCGCCCATTGGGAGAACTCGAAGACGCGGTCATGACGCGGGTGTGGAAGTGGAACCGCCCGGTGACCGTTCGAGAAGTCCTTGAAGACCTTCAGCAGGAACGGTCCATCGCGTACACCACGGTGATGACCGTTTTGGACAATCTCCATCAGAAGGGCTGGGTGCGCCGCGAGGCTGAAGGCCGGGCCTATCGATATGAGGCCGTCTCCACACGCGCCGCGTACGCCGCCGCCCTGATGAACGACGCCTGGTCGCAGAGCGACAACCCGGCCGCCGCTCTCGTCGCATTCTTCGGGATGATGAGCGACGAACAGCGACAGGCCCTCAGGGACGCGGTACGGATCGTCCAGGGTCCGGAAACCATGGATACCCCCACCGATACCGGCGCCGAGAACCCCGGCTCCGCACAGGACGGCGGCGGGCGATAGCGTCCGCTCATGTCAGCAGAGCGTCCCGAAGTCACCGCTAAAGCCATCACGGTCCGGCGGGCCCGGACCAGCGATGTGCCGGCCGTGCGCCGCCTCCTCGACGTGTACGTCCGAGACCGCATCCTGCTCGACAAAGCGACCGTCACGCTTTACGAGGACATCCAGGAGTTCTGGGTCGCGGAACGGGACGACAACGCCGAGGTGGTCGGCTGCGGCGCACTGCACGTGATGTGGGAAGACCTCGCGGAAGTCCGAACTCTCGCGGTGAAGCCCGGCCTGAAGGGCGCGGGTGTCGGCCATCAGTTGCTGAAGAAGTTGCTGCACACCGCGCGCTGGCTCGGTGTTCGCCGTGTTTTCTGTCTGACCTTCGAAGTCGACTTCTTCGTGAAGCACGGCTTCGTGGAGATCGGCGAGACGCCCGTCGACACCGATGTCTACGCGGAGCTGTTGCGTTCCTATGACGAGGGCGTCGCGGAGTTCCTCGGTCTCGAACGAGTGAAACCGAACACCTTGGGCAACAGCCGGATGCTTCTGCATCTGTGATCGCCGCGCTTGGTCCGGTATTCCGGCCCTACGGCCATGCCCAGGTTCCCTATGTCCGAAACGCGCATGTTTCCGGGGCGGGGGCAGCCCCTGAGTCTCTCCCAGGGGTTTGTGTTTTTCCAGCAAAAGCGGTTTGCTTTCCGACGTACTGCAGTACTGCATATAACAGGGGGCGGCGAAACGGCGGACGCCGCAGACCCCCGGCCCTTGAAGTTATCGATGAAAGGAAATCCGGTGGCACAGAAGGTTCAGGTCCTTCTTGTCGACGACCTCGACGGCGGCGAGGCGGACGAGACCGTGACGTTCGCGCTGGACGGCAAGACGTACGAGATCGACCTCACGACCGCCAATGCGGACAAGCTGCGTGGCCTTCTTGAGCCCTATGTGAAGGGCGGCCGGCGTACCGGTGGCCGTGCTTCGGGCGGGCGTGGAAAGGCCCGTGCCGCTTCCGGTGGCAGCCAGGACACCGCGCAGATCCGTGCCTGGGCGAAGGAGAACGGTTACGAGGTCAACGACCGTGGCCGTGTTCCCGCGTCCATCCGCGAGGCCTACGAGAAGGCCAACGGCTGAGAGACCGGCGGCCCGGCGCACACGCGCCGCAGCCGGATCCGGTGGCACTGCGTCGCCACCGTGTCCACGAGTCGTACGAGATCGGGGGCGCCCCCCACGCCCCCCATGGCCGACAGCGTCGGCAGCGAAGCCTCGGCCCCGCACCCCGGCTCGGGGGGCCGCAGCCACACGGCGGCCCCCTCCACGGAGCCGGGGGCGCGCAGCGCGGGACCGGCACCGGAGCGGCCCCGGGGCAGCGGCCGGGGCCCGGTGGAGGCCCGCTCGGGAGGCAGTGGCGCGTCCACGCGCCCGCCCGCGCCCAGCGCGACGAGATCGAGGGCCAGCGCGCCCCACTCCAGCCACTCCAGCAGCCCCGGAAGCTCCTCCGCGCTGCCCGCGGCCACCAGCAGCCGCATCCGGTCCCCCTGAAGGGCCACGGGAGAGCCCGGCTCCAGGTGCCGCAGCGCCACGGCGCCCGCCCCGGCCGGCACGTCCAGCACGTCGAAGCGCAGCCCGGTGACGAGCCGTACCGGCTCACCGGGCACTGTCGGCCACTCCAGTTCGTTCTCGTACCAGTGCCGGATCCGGGCCGCGGGGTCGCCCGGGTCGGCCGGATCGTAGGGGTCGTACGGACCGGAGGGATCGTGCGCATCGAGTGGACGACGGGGGAGCGGAACCTTGGGGACTGCGCCAGCCATGCCAAGTGCAACCGCCGAAGACCCTCGCAAGTTACGCTGAGTGTTCAATTGACAGCGGAGAGTCTCCGGTGAGGGCCTTGAGGGGGCCCGGGCAGACGCAAGGTTGTTCGCCCATAGCGGAGGGAACCGGTGCCCACGGCATGGAGTGTCAGTCCGTACGGGTAAGACATCCCTAGTGGGAGGGGGCGACACGCAGGGCGGGCCGTCTCACGTTCGCCATCGGCGTACTGGAGATAGGGGTAACTGCCTGGCCTGCGGGAACATCGTCTCGCACCATCGGGTTGGAGCATATGTCGGCGTTCGGGGTCAGGAGGCCATCGACGGTGTCGGCAGTTGGAATGAGCGGTCCCCGCTTGCGGGACTAAGCTGCGGAAGGACAGGGAGGGGAAGTTCCCCCCACTGCCTGACCGCTCTGAGGAGCGATTAACGATGTTCGAGAGGTTCACCGACCGCGCGCGGCGGGTTGTCGTCCTGGCTCAGGAAGAAGCCCGGATGCTCAACCACAACTACATCGGCACCGAGCACATCCTCCTGGGCCTGATCCACGAGGGTGAGGGTGTCGCCGCCAAGGCCCTTGAGAGCCTCGGGATTTCGCTCGAGGCGGTCCGCCAGCAGGTGGAGGAGATCATCGGCCAGGGCCAGCAGGCCCCGTCCGGGCACATCCCCTTCACCCCTCGTGCCAAGAAGGTCCTGGAGCTGTCGCTCCGAGAGGCCCTTCAGCTGGGCCACAACTACATCGGCACGGAGCACATCCTGCTCGGCCTGATCCGTGAGGGCGAGGGCGTCGCCGCCCAGGTCCTGGTCAAGCTGGGTGCCGATCTCAACCGTGTCCGCCAGCAGGTCATCCAGCTGCTGTCGGGCTACCAGGGCAAGGAGACCGCCACCGCCGGCGGCCCGGCCGAGGGCACCCCCTCGACATCCCTCGTCCTGGACCAGTTCGGCCGGAACCTCACCCAGGCCGCTCGTGAGTCCAAGCTCGACCCGGTCATCGGGCGCGAGAAGGAGATCGAGCGGGTCATGCAGGTGCTGTCCCGCCGTACGAAGAACAACCCGGTCCTGATCGGTGAGCCCGGCGTCGGCAAGACCGCCGTCGTCGAAGGTCTCGCCCAGGCCATCGTCAAGGGCGAGGTGCCCGAGACGCTCAAGGACAAGCACCTCTACACGCTGGACCTCGGCGCCCTGGTCGCCGGCTCCCGCTACCGCGGTGACTTCGAGGAGCGCCTGAAGAAGGTGCTCAAGGAGATCCGCACCCGCGGCGACATCATCCTGTTCATCGACGAGCTCCACACGCTGGTCGGTGCGGGTGCCGCCGAGGGCGCCATCGACGCCGCCTCGATCCTGAAGCCGATGCTGGCCCGCGGTGAGCTGCAGACCATCGGTGCGACCACGCTGGACGAGTACCGCAAGCACCTGGAGAAGGACGCGGCCCTGGAGCGCCGCTTCCAGCCCATCCAGGTCGCCGAGCCGTCCCTGCCGCACACGATCGAGATCCTCAAGGGTCTGCGCGACCGCTACGAGGCCCACCACCGTGTCTCGATCACGGACGAGGCCCTGGTCCAGGCCGCCACCCTGGCCGACCGGTACATCTCGGACCGCTTCCTGCCGGACAAGGCGATCGACCTGATCGACGAGGCCGGCTCCCGGATGCGTATCCGCCGGATGACCGCGCCGCCGGACCTGCGCGAGTTCGACGAGAAGATCGCCGCCGTCCGCCGGGACAAGGAGTCCGCGATCGACTCGCAGGACTTCGAGAAGGCCGCCTCCCTGCGCGACAAGGAGAAGCAGCTCCTGGCCGCCAAGGCCAAGCGGGAGAAGGAGTGGAAGGCCGGCGACATGGACGTCGTCGCCGAGGTCGACGGCGAGCTGATCGCCGAGGTCCTCGCCACGGCCACCGGTATCCCGGTCTTCAAGCTGACCGAGGAGGAGTCCAGCCGCCTGCTCCGCATGGAGGAGGAGCTGCACAAGCGGGTCATCGGCCAGGACGACGCCGTCAAGGCGCTGTCGAAGGCGATCCGCCGTACGCGCGCGGGTCTGAAGGACCCGAAGCGCCCGGGTGGCTCGTTCATCTTCGCCGGTCCGTCCGGTGTCGGTAAGACCGAGCTGTCCAAGGCGCTCGCCGAGTTCCTCTTCGGCGACGAGGACGCGCTGATCTCCCTCGACATGTCGGAGTTCAGCGAGAAGCACACGGTGTCGCGGCTCTTCGGTTCGCCCCCCGGCTACGTGGGCTATGAAGAGGGCGGCCAGCTGACCGAGAAGGTCCGCCGCAAGCCGTTCTCCGTCGTCCTCTTCGACGAGGTCGAGAAGGCCCACCCGGACATCTTCAACTCGCTGCTGCAGATCCTGGAGGACGGTCGTCTGACCGACTCCCAGGGCCGGGTCGTGGACTTCAAGAACACGGTCATCATCATGACGACCAACCTCGGCACCCGGGACATCTCCAAGGGCTTCAACCTGGGCTTCGCGGCCACGGGTGACACGAAGTCCAACTACGAGCGCATGAAGAACAAGGTGTCGGACGAGCTCAAGCAGCACTTCCGCCCCGAGTTCCTGAACCGCGTCGACGACGTGGTCGTCTTCCCGCAGCTGACGCAGGCGGACATCCTGCGGATCGTCGACCTGATGATCGGCAAGGTGGACGAGCGCCTCAAGGACCGGGACATGGGCATCGAGCTCTCCCAGTCCGCCAAGGAGCTGCTGGCCAAGAAGGGTTACGACCCCGTGCTGGGCGCCCGGCCGCTGCGCCGCACCATCCAGCGCGAGATCGAGGACTCGCTGTCGGAGAAGATCCTCTTCGGCGAGCTGCGCCCCGGTCACATCGTGGTCGTGGACACCGAGGGCGAGGGCGAGACCAAGACCTTCACCTTCCGAGGTGAGGAGAAGTCGGCACTGCCCGACGTCCCGCCGATCGAGCAGGCGGCCGGCGGAGCCGGGCCGAACCTGAGCAAGGACGCCTGACCCCCCGCGGGTCGAGCCGACGAAAGGGGCCGATGCTTTCCAGCACCGGCCCCTTTCGTATGCGCTGCGCCGCCGTATGCGCTGCGCCGCCGTATGCGCTGCGCCGCGAAGATCCGGGTTACGACAACTGGCCGTCGTAGTCGGGCAGCTTGAACGTCTTCTCGGCGTGGCCGCCCGACAGGTCGGTGGCGCTGTTGCCGATGTTCGCGATGATCGTGTAGCCCTTGTTCTCGATGGCGACGCGCTGGGCGGTCTTGTACGCGGCGACGTCCTTGAAGAGGTCGAAGAAGCCGCGGACGTCGAGACCGGAGACGTCATAGCCGTCGTATTCGAGGTTGAACTCGGTGGGCGCGGCGATGATGCCCGGGCGGGCGGTGACGAAGAAGAGGGAGACGCCGTGCTCCTGGGCGTACTTCGCGACGTTCAGGACCGGCTTGTTGGCCGGCTGCGGGTAGCTGAAACCGAAGTCGGTCTCCAGCGTGGTGTTGTCGATGTCGAAGACGATCGCCTGCTTCTCGCCGGGCTTGGCGTCGTCGATACGGTCCTTCAGATACGGCAGGGCCTGGCCCATCACGCTCTGGCAGTCCTGCTGCCAGGTCGCGTAGTCGACCTTGGTGGCGGTCGCGGCGTCGGCCGGGGTGGCCATGGCCGCCAGCGCGGCCGCCGAGACGGCGGTCACGGTGATACGGCGAGCCCAGGGGCGTCTGGTCATCGGTGGGGGTCCTCTCACGTCCGTACAGGCCTGTCAGGGGCATGATCTTGGGTGAGGATGGCGCGAGGGGAACCGTAAGGTTACCGAGGGGTAGGCGTACAGAGATCTGCGTCACACCGAGCTGTGAATTCTCGGCGCGCTACAACCCGAACTCGCCGTCTAGCGCCGTGACTTCCACGGCACGCCCCCCATCTGCTCCAGGATCTGGACCTGTCTGCCCCGCAGTTGGTCGAGCCCGCGCACCGGCGCGGGCCCGGCCGGGACGTAGACGCACTTCAAGTCGGGCAGATCCAGGAGCGGTTCGAGGTCGAGACGCTCCCTGACATCCGCGCCGCCGAGGAAGTGCAACTCGACCAGCCGGGGAAACAGCGTGGCGATCCGTTCCATGGCCAGCGGCTCGGGGCCGTCGTCCGCGAGGGCCAGAAGGTGCACGGAGGGCAGGGCGAAGGAGCGCGGACACAGCCCCAGCGAGGCGCCGTTCAGACTGAGACGGCCCAGCGCGGGCAGCGAGACCAGATCCGCCCAGTCGGCCGCCGACGAGGGGCTGCTGCGGGCGTTGAGGCTCAGCTCGACCAGCCGGGTGAGACGCCCGAGGCCCGCCAGTCCGTCCTCCGGGGCGGTGCCGGCGTCGAGGACGAGCCGGCTCAGGGGCGCGCGCTCCGAGAGCAGGCCCAGGTTCCAGGTGTCGGTCGGCGCGAGTTCGAGCACGAGATCCGTCAGCCGGTCGAGTGTCGCCAGGGCCCGCAGCTCCGGGCCGGAGCCCAGCCTGCGCAGATGCAGCGTCCGCAGGCCGAGTCCGGCCAGGGGGGCCAGGTCCTTGAGGCTGGGGCAGTCAGTGATGTCGAGCTCGGTCAGCGACGCCGCGTTCTTGAGGAAGGAGAGGTCGTCGAGTCCCAGATAGCCCCTGACGGCCAGCCTGTCCGGCGGGAAGTCGGCGACGTACGACCTCAGCTCGCCCACCCCCACGCCCCGGCCGACGAACTCCACCATGGGACGCCCGCCCAGTGCGCGCAGCGCCCGCAGCCGGGCCGTGTTGGTGACGGGGAACACGACCGCCGTGGGATCGACATGGGCGAGCACTTCCAGGGCGTAGCGCTCGGTGTCGAACTGGTCCCATGCCCACAACAGGCGCGACATCACCAGCGACGAGACGTTCTTGGCGAATCGCGCCAGATACGGGATCGCCGCGTCCGACCGCACGCGCGTGGCCGTCATCAGCACCATCACCGCGTCCCCTTGCTCCAGTTCCTCCGGATCCGGCAGCAGATCGAGCACGAGCGGACCCACGGCCGCCAGCTGCTCCGCCGCCGTGACGCTCACCGGCGGAATCAGCGTCCCCGCCCGCTTCTCCACGGCGGCCCGGACCCCGGGATCCAGCTCCGCCGCATGCTCCAGACAGGCGGCGGCCAGCAGGAAGACCCGGTTGCGCTCCCGTCCTTCGAGCGACGCGTCGCCCTTCTCCAGCAGCCCGGTCAGGATCTCGGCCCGCTCCCGGGGGCGGGCGTGGGCCACCGCCATCCGGATCACGTCCTCCCACTGGTCGTCGGCCGCGTGCTCGACGAGCAGGCCGATGTCCCAGACCTCCACGGCGGCGCGCGCCCCCAGATAGTCCTGGAAGGTGCGGTGGATGAAGTCCAGCGTGTCCGGGGCGGGTTCACGGAGCAGCCCGCTGCGGTTGAGGAGGTGGCGGTAGACGACGGGCGCCTCACCGAGCGCGGCGGCGGCCGGTACGGCGGGCAGCGCCTCGGCGATGATCTGCTCGGCGCGCTCCCGGTCCAGCTCCGTACGGCCGTTGCGGATCAGCCAGTAGGCGAGCCGCTGCAGGAGCTGTGTCTGCGGCTCCTGCTGCAGCTCCACGCCGGCCGACACGTCCCGCTCCCGGTCCCGGCGGGTGAGCAGCATGGTGAGCGCGGCCTCGTACAACTCCTTGCGGCCGTGCGGGAGATAGCCGCGGCGGTCGCGGTGCAGGGCGCAGATCAGACCGCACATCAGGGGGTTGGTGGCGAGGCGGCCCAGGTCGGCCTTGCCGCGGATGGCGGCGAGCAGCTGGCTCTGGTACGTCCGCAGGTCGGCGTCCTCGTCCTCGTTCCCGCCGCGGGCCGCCGTGTGCCAGCGGCGGACGAAGGACGCCACGTCCGCCGGGCTCATCGCGGAGAGCGTGAGCTCGGTGAAGTCGTCGTCGGCCAGCCAGTCGTCCTGTACGGCGCTCGGGCGCGAGGTCACCAGCCAGCGGTTGCCGGGGTAGGCCGCGACCAGCTCGCCGAGCCAGACGCGGGCGCGCTCCCGCTCGGTCTCGGGGACCTCGTCGATGCCGTCGACCAGGACCAGACCCCGGCCGCGGTCGAGCACGCGGTCCGCCCAGCCCTCCGGCTGGGCCCCGGCCAGGGGACAGCCGGAGGCCTTCAGGAAGCCGTCCGGGGAGGGGAGCCGCTCTCCGTGCCGGGTGAGCGAGCGCAGCGGGAGGACCAGCGGAACGCGGCCGTACAGATAGGCCATCGGGCCCTCGGGTTCGCCGCGGGTGGCCGAGACGGCCAGCCACTGCACGAGGGTGGTCTTGCCGGAGCCGGCGACGCCGCGCAGCAGGACGCGGTCGTGTTCGGCCAGGACCTGGTCGGCGGGGCGGGACTCCAGGGTCCGCAGCTCCGCCCGGAGTTCGGCGAGCACGGCGTCGGCCGTCGTGCCGTCGCCGCCCGGTAAGGCCTCCCGCGGCAGGCCGGTGGCGAAGTCCGCGAGACGGGCCTTCTCCCCGGTGGCCTCCAGGCTCAGATACGCCACGTCCAAGGGCCACTTGGCGGGCGAGTTCACCAGATCGATGCCGTAGATCGTCAGTTGCCCGTGCTTCTTGGCCACATACGCCAGATACCGCCGCTCGAACGTCGCGTCCCGGGCGAACGGCCGCGGGCTGCGGATGATCAGCTCGTCCAGCTTGGCGATGAGTTCCGCCTGGGCCCGGCTCTGCTCGATCAGCGTGTGGGCGACAAAGGTGGAGCGCCGGGTGAAGAAGTCGATGATGTGCAGGCAGGCCCACTCGGTGACCGAGTCGAGGAAGAAGGACGCGTCGGCCGTCAGGTCCCTGGTCGGTGCCCGGTGGTGCAGCTTGCGCGCCAGCTCCCGGTAGCCGAGCTGCACCGCCTGCACGTCGTCCATGTCGAGCTCGCCCAGCGCGAGGAGCTTGCCGGTGAGGGCGTGGGCGACCGCCTCTTCCTCGTCCGCCGGGAACGGCCGCTCCCCGGGCGAGTCCACGGCCTCCTTGACCAGACGGGTCGCGAGTTTTCGTACGTCCTTGTCGGTCAGGGTCCGCTTCTCGCCCCTGAAGGAGACGAGGGCCGACAGCCGCACCGGTTTGTCGACCAGCCCCGCCCCCGGCCCGTCCTGCACGAAGAGCTTCTTCACCAGCGGGCCGACCAGACCCGACGCGAGCCTGGTGCCGAGCACTGCCGGATCCATCCCCGCCCACCCCCGTAGTCGCGCGAACGCCGGCCAGCGTAGCGCCGGTCACATTCCGGTGTCCGTCGATCTTGGAAGCCGGTGACATGCCGCACAGGCGATTTGTCCGTTACTAGAGGAGATAGTGGGAATTTCTGGCCGGGCAAAAGGGATTTTTACTACCCAATACTCCGTGAACGGGCGACGTCGGAGGGGTGATGCCCGAAAAACGCCTATCTGTCAAGGATCTGCGGATTATGCGGCTGAGTACTAGCTTTCGCCGTAGACGGGGGGGTTTGAGACCAGGCGGCATGGCGGGTTACCAAGAGATGCCCCATCCGGCGGACGGTTGCGCGCCGGGTGGTTCCAAGTCCCCGACTCCACGAGGTCCAGATGTTCAAGCGCGTTACGTCCCGTTCCACCCGCACGTCCAACCTCCGTACCCGGGTGGCCGTCCTGGCCGCCGGTCTGGGTGCCACGGCCGTCGTGGGAACCGGGGTCGCAAGCGCCGCCACCGCGTCCGCCACCTCCTGGGTCGACCCGGTGCAGAAGTACACGCTCTCGGCCAGCTTCATGCAGGACGGCAGCCACTGGGCGCACAAGCACAGCGGCCAGGACTTCGCCGTGCCGACGGGCACCGAGGTCGTCGCCGCGCACGGCGGCACGGTCGTCAAGGCCGGTGGCAACGGCGCCGGTGACGGTCCCGCGTACGGCAACGCCGTCGTCATCAAGCACGGCAACGGGACGTACTCGCAGTACGCCCACCTGTCCCGGATCGACGTCAGGATCGGGCAGGTCGTCAAGACCGGCCAGCACATAGCCCTGTCCGGCAGCACCGGCAACTCCACCGGTCCGCACCTGCACTTCGAGATCCGTACGACCCCGAACTACGGCTCCGCGGTCGACCCGGTCGCCTTCCTGCACGCCAAGGGTGTCAAGGTCTGACCTGGTCCTCCGGGCAGGCGCCCCGATGGGCTTGCGTGACGAGGTCCACGGCGACTTCGAGAACGGCCTCGCGCCGCTTCTCGGGGTCGCCTTCCAGGTCCTGCATCACGAACATCCCGGCGTGCAGCGTAAACAGCGCGCTGACGCAGCGGACCTGCTCGACGAGGGGTGCCGCGGGGTCGATCATGATGTCCCGCAGACTGTGCATCCGGTCCTTGAAGGTTTCGCCGATGCGCAGTTCGCGGACCGTCGCCTGGTTCTCCTGCATGAAGCGGAAGAGCGGTTCCGCGCCGACCAGTGCCTGGCTGTAGCGCCGTACGATCTCCTGCTTGGTCTCCAGGGTGTGGGGCTGCTGCCGGCCCCACTCGATCAGGTCCTCCATCGGCTGCGTCAGATCCTCGAAGAGGCCGACGATGATCTCTTCCTTCGTCTTGAAGTGGTAGTAGAGCGCCGCCTTGGTCACGTCGAGGCGCTCGGCGATCTCTCGCAATGACGTCTTCTCGTAGCCCTGCTCGGCGAAGAGTTCGAGCGCGACGTCCCGGATGCGCTGGCGGGTGTTGCCGCGGCGCTGCTGCTTGGTGCCGTCCATGGTGACGCCCATCCTCGTACTCCTCGCGCTCCCGCGGAAACTTACTTGCCGCCCGACTAGCAAACTTACTTGACGCCCGGCTAGTTGCGACGCTAACTTCCCAGTGTAGACAACTAGCCGGGCGGCAAGTAAGTGGCAGTCGCTGGGGGAGTGGGAAGATGGCGGACACACAAGCGGCTTCGGTGAGCCAGGAGTCACCCGAAGGGGTCTCCGACGAGCAGCCGGGCAAGCCGGGCAAGAAGCAGCGGAGCGTGCGGGTCGTCCTGCTCGCGCTGATGATCGCGATGATGCTCGCGATGCTCGACAACATGATCGTCGGCACGGCGATGCCGACCATCGTCGGTGAGCTGGGCGGCCTGCAGCACCTGTCCTGGGTGGTGACCGGTTACACACTGGCCACCGCGGCGTCCACCCCGATCTGGGGCAAGCTCGGCGACATGTACGGGCGCAAGGGCGCCTTCATGACCTCGATCGTGATCTTCCTGATCGGCTCCGCGCTGAGCGGCATGGCCCAGAACATGGGCGAGCTGATCGGGTTCCGGGCCGTCCAGGGTCTTGGCGCCGGCGGTCTGATGGTCGGCGTCATGGCGATCATCGGCGACCTCGTCCCGCCGCGGGAGCGCGGCAAGTACCAGGGCATGATGGCCGGCGTCATGGCGCTCGCGATGATCGGCGGCCCGCTGGTCGGCGGCACCATCACCGACAACTGGGGCTGGCGCTGGTCCTTCTACATCAACCTGCCGCTCGGCGCCGTCGCGCTGCTGCTGATCAGCGCCGTGCTGCACCTGCCGAAGAAGCGCACCAAGGCGCGGATCGACTACCTGGGCGCCGCGCTGCTGACCGTCGGCATCACCTCGATCGTGCTCGTGACCACCTGGGGCGGCACCGAGTACGCCTGGACGTCCGCGCGGATCATGGAACTGATCGCCATCGGCGTCGTCGCCCTGGTCGGCTTCGTGTTCTGGCAGACCAAGGCCGCCGAGCCGGTCCTGCCGCTGCACATCTTCCGCAGCCGCAACTTCACGCTGATGTCGGTCATCGGCTTCATCACCGGCTTCGTGATGTTCGGCGCCACACTGTTCCTGCCGCTGTACCAGCAGTCGGTGCAGGGTGCCTCCGCCACCAACTCCGGTCTGCTGCTCCTGCCGATGCTGGGCGCGATGCTCGTGACCTCGATGGTGGCCGGGCGGGTCACCACCAACAGCGGCCGCTACAAGGTCTTCCCGATCGTCGGCGCCGTCCTGATGATCACGGGCCTGTACCTGCTGTCGCTGATGGACACCGGCACCTCCCGGTTCACCTCGGGCGTGTACATGGCCGTCCTCGGTCTCGGCATGGGCTGCCTGATGCAGATCACCATGCTGGTCGCGCAGAACAGCGTGGAGATGAAGGACATGGGCGTCGCGTCCTCGTCGACCACCCTGTTCCGTACGCTCGGCTCCTCCTTCGGTGTCGCCATCATGGGCGCGCTGTTCAACCAGCGGGTCCAGGACGTCATGGCCGAGCGGGGCGGTGCGCTGGCCGCCAAGATGACCGAGAAGTCCGCACAGCTCGACGCGGCCAGCCTGGCCAAGCTGCCCGCGCCGGTGCGGGAGGCGTACCAGCACGCGGTGTCCGCCGGTACGCACTCGGCGTTCCTGCTCGGCGCGGTGATCGCGGTGATCGTGCTGGCCGCGGCGCTGTTCGTGAAGGAGGTCCCGCTCAAGAGCGGGCCCCAGAAGGCGGAGACCGCGGCCGACAGCGGTGACGCGGCGCCGGCCCCGGTGATCGAGGCCGTTTGAGCCGCCCCTGAACGAAGGCCCCCGGACGGTGTCCGCCCCGGGGGCCTTCTTCGTGCCCGGGACCCGATGTCAGTGCCGCGTGCCACCATCGCCGTATGGACAAGATGCGCCAGTTGCGCCTGGCGAAGGACGCCATGGACCGTGACTGGGCCGACCCGGAGCTGGACCTGGACGCGGTGGCGGCCCACGCCGGGTACTCGCGCTATCACTTCATCCGCGCCTTCAAGGAGGCGTACGGCGAGACGCCCGGCCAGTATCTGACGCACCGTCGCATCGAGCGGGCCCAGGACCTGCTGCGCACCGCCAATCTCTCGGTGACCGAGATCTGCCATCTGGTCGGCTTCAGCAGCCTGGGCACCTTCTCGACGCGGTTCAAGACGTGGACCGGGCTGACTCCCAGCGAGTACCGGGTCAAGCACGTGGGCCGCGGGGCCGCGCTCATACCGGGCTGCTACGCCATGCTCTGGGCGGGCGGGTTCAGAAGCGGCCCCGGCAATGCCCGGAGCAATTCTGGAGAAGCGGGCTGAGATCCCGGCTGCCTACGGTGGCGGGGCAAGCAGCCGATCCCCGCGGACAGGAGCACGCCATGATCAAGGGACTCAGGATTTCCACCGTCTGGGTACTCGACCAGGACCGGGCCAAGGAGTTCTACACCGAGAAGCTGGGCCTTGAGGTCCGTACGGACATGTCGATGGGCGAGGGCGGAATGCGCTGGCTCACCGTCGGCTCCCCGGACCAGCCCGACGTCGAGCTCACGCTGATGGTGCCCGGGCCGCCGGCGATGGACCCCGAGTCCGCCGAGATGGTCAAGAAGCTCGTCGCCAAGGGGGCGCTGGGCGCGGGTGTACTGACCACCGATGACATCCACGGCGACTACAAGCGACTCAAGGACCGCGGCGTGGAGTTCCTCCAGGAGCCGCAGGAGCGCCCGTACGGCACGGAGGCCCTCTTCCGCGACGACTCAGGCAACTGGTTCTCCTTCACCCAGCCCCGCGAGGGCGGCCTCGACATGGACAAGGACTGGGCCAGCTGAACCGGCGTGCGGCGCGGGGGCGTTGGCCTTCGGGCAGCGCTGGGCTTTCAGGGGCCCGTCGTCGGTCTCGGCGGCCGGTCGCGTCAGACGGCGTCGATCCGCGGCGGCGCCCAGCCTCCAGCGGTCCGTCGCCAGTTCGCGCCGGGGATCGCATGGGGTCTGCTGAGCCCCGTCCCCCCAGCGACGCGTCATCACCGTCGCGCCGGCGCGCGTGTCTGTTCCGGTGGCCCGGCGCTGCGGCAGCAGATCGGTGCTACGGCAGTATCGGATAGCTGCCCGTGTTCGTCGGGGCGTGTTCCGGGAGCCACAGGACTGCCACCGCGCCTTCCGCCGATACGTGGGGCGGTGCGCCCGCGGGGCGTACGTTGCGGAACGTCAGGCGGGCGCCGAGGACCCGGGCCTGGCCCGCCGCGATGGTCAGGCCCAGGCCGTGGCCCTGCCCGGCGCGGTCCTTGCTGCCGGTGCGGAAGCGGCTCGGGCCCTCGGCGAGGAGTTCCTCGGGGAAGCCGGGGCCGTGGTCGCGGACCCGGATGACCCGACCCTCCACGATGACCTCGATGGGCGGCTTGCCGTGCCGGGCGGCGTTGGCGAGCAGGTTGAACAGCACCCGCTCCAGACGACGTGGGTCGGTCGTGACTTCTGACTCGTGCACCACGTGTACGGCGATCGCCGGGTCCTTGGCGGCCACGCGGCGACTGACGAACTCGCCCAGCATGATGTCCTGCAGCTCGGCCCGCTCGGAGGCGCCGTCGAGGCGGGCCACCTCCAGTACGTCCTCGACGAGCGTGCGCATCGCCTTGGCCCGGTCCAGCACCAACTCGGTCGGCCGCCCCGGCGGCAGCAGCTCGGCAGCCGTCAGCAGCCCGGTCACCGGCGTGCGCAGCTCGTGCGCGATGTCGGCGGTGACCCGGCGCTCGGCCTCCAGCCGCTGCTGCAGCGCGTCCGCCATGGCGTCCACCGCGCGGGCGAGGTCGTCGGTCTCGTCCCGTACGACACCGCCGATGGCGTCCCGCACCCGGACGTCCGGCTCGCCCATGGCGACCTGGTTCGCGGCGGACGCCGCCTTGCGCAGCCGGCCCGACAACTGCCCGCCGATGAGCACACCGAGCGCGCTGCCGCCGAGCACGACCGCGATGGAGCCGATGACCAGGGCCTGGTCGAGGTCCTTCATCACGTTCGTGCTGCGGTCGGTGAAGCGGGTGTGCAGCGACAGAATGTGTCCGCCCTTGACCGGGACCGCCGCCCAGATGTCCGGCACGCCGCCGTGGTCGGTGACGTAGGTGGCCCGGCGGCCCTCCTCGGCCTTCTCCCGCAGCGCGGGCGGCAGTCCGGGGTCGTCGACGTCGATGCTGGGGAAGTTCGGCCGCCCGAACAGGTCGTAGTTGCGCTGGGCGATCTGCAGCCGCTCGTCGGCGAGGTCGCGCGCGTTGTCCAGCATCGACACCCGCGCGGCGTTGTGCACGACCAGGCTCAGCGCGATCGCCACCAGCGCGCCGACCAGCGCGATGGCCGCGCTCAGCTTCCATCTGAGTCCCGTACGGATGCCGGCGCGCCGCATGTGCCGCCCCATCGGCCGCCGCTTGCTCCCCCGCATGCCCGCCCCGCTCAGGCCTTCAGCTTGTAGCCGAAGCCACGGACCGTCTCGATGCGGTCCTGGCCGATCTTCGTGCGCAGCCGCTGCACATGGACGTCGACGACCCGGGTGTCCCCGCCCCAGCCGTAGTCCCACACACGTTCGAGCAGTTTGTCCCGCGAGAGCACCGTGCCCGGCGACGAGGAGAACTCCAGCAGCAGCCGCATCTCGGTGGGCGTCAGCGCCACCGGCTGTCCCGCCCGGCGCACCTCCATTCCCTCGGTGTCGATCTCCAGCTCGCCGAACGTCAGCACCCCGCCGTCCATCGCGGAGGGGTCGGGGTCCGCATGGACGCCCCCGCCCGCGTGGCCGAAGCGGCGCAGCACCGCGCGGATCCGGGCGACCAGGACGGCGCCGTCGAAGGGCTTGGTCACATAGTCGTCGGCGCCCGCCTCCAGACCGAGGACGACGTCGATGGAGTCGGCCCGCGCCGACAGCATGATCACCGGCACTGTCGACTCGTCCCGGATGCGCCGGCACAGGCTCACCCCGTCCAGGCCCGGGACCATGACGTCCAGCAGCGCGATGTCGGGGCGGTTCGCCCGGAACGCCTCCAGGCCGGACAGCCCGTCGGGCATCGCGGTGACCGCGAAGCCGTCCCGCTCCAGGGCGAGCTGGGTGGCCTCGCGGATGACGTCGTCGTCCTCGACGAACAGGACATGGGTCTGGTCTGCCATCCCGCTGCTCTCAGTCCTCGTGATTCTCGTGCCGTGTGGTTCTCGTGCCGTCATTGACTTGACGCACGGATCGTGTGTCGGGTTCACATCAGCCGGACGGCACCGGCGACGGATCGCCACCGACCGCATTGCTGTAGTCGGTGTGGTGGTAGTCCTCCTGGACGAAGTGCCCCGCGGTCCAGCTGTACGTGTACACGTTCTCCCCGGACGGACTCGACACAGGGTCGCCCTTGTCGTACACCTGCTTGGTCACCATCAGGTCGCCGCGGTCTATCTCCGCGTAGACCGGGGACTCCTCGGCCTTGAACACATTCTCGTACGCGCCGCCCTCCGCGCGGTACACATACGACCCGACGCCCACCGCGTCGGCGCAGGTCAGCACGTTGACCACGATGTCCTCCACCGGGCCGCCGGTCAGATCGCCGTACGACACGTCGACCGGGTACTCGTCGCCGGCGCACGGCTTCAGATACCGCTTGACCGCGGCCGAGACCCGCGGGTCGCTCCTGACCAGCGCGACCGCGTCCACCTGCTGGTACGTGTCGGAGGGGTTGGGGGCGGGGGAGGCCACCGCCCCCGCCACCGAGTCGGAGTGTGCCGGGCCCTCGTCACGGGCACCGGTGCCGCCCGTGGCACAGGCGGCGACGAAAAGGCCGAGGGCGGCGATCACGGCCACCGCCGTGATCGCCGCCTGGTAGACCCCGCGAGCCGCTGTGGGCTCTTCGTCGGTCAGGCCGCGCACCGCTCCCGCTCCTCACGCTCCAGCGCGCGTGCGTCCAGATCGCGGGCCTCCAGCTCCTCGCGGAGCCGGGCGAGCGCCCGGTGCAGCGTGCTCTTGACCGTTCCGGCCGACATGCCGAGGGCGGCGGCCGTCTCCTCCGTGGACATCTGCTCCCAGTGTCGCAGCACGACGACACTGCGCTGCTTCGGAGCGAGCACCTTCATGATGTCCATGAGGAGCGCGCGGTCCGCGTGCTGCTCGGTGGCGTCGTCCACACAGGCGTCCGGCAGCTGCTCGGTGGGGACTTCCTCCAGTTTCCGGGCCCGCCACCACTCGGTACGCGTGTTGATCATCACCCGGCGCAGATAGGCGTCCGCGAGCCGCTTGTCCGCGATGCCCTCCCAGCGGCCGTACGTCCGCACCAGCGCCGTCTGGAGCAGGTCCTGCGCGTCGACCGGGTCCGGGACCAGACGGCGTGCACTGCGCAGCAGCGCGTCCTGCCGAGTGCGGACGTACTCCTCGAATTCGAGCACCTCGCCCTGCGCCATGATCAACCGCCTCCGTTCCCCGTTTTTCTCCGGCCCCGTGCCTCTGTCGCTGTGCTCCGGTTGGTCGTGCCGGGCACAGGAATGAAGTTACGGAGCGGTTGTCACGGCGCTGTCCGAAGCAGCCTGCGGGTAGCACTCGGCTGTCCGTCGGTTGTGTAACGGAAATGAGTTCGGGGTAAGGGGGGCGGCCGAATTGCTCTTGTATGGGGTGATTTGGTGGGTGGGGTGGCTGTGAAACAGCCGCCTGGCTCTGTGACTTGTCTGTGCGTCAGCTCAGCGGCAGCCGATACAGACCGCCCGGCAGCGGCTCCACCAGACCGTCCGCGACGAGCCCGTCCAGCGCCCTGGCGCGCTGCACCGGCTCGTGCCACACCCGGTCCAGAGCCGGCTGCGGCACGGGGACGTGCGCCTCGCGCAGTACGGCGAGGAGCTTGCCGCGGACCTGACGGTCCGTACCGGCGTACGTCTGGCCGCGCCGCGGCGGGCCCTCGTGCTCCGGCTTGCCCGCGAGCCGCCAGGCGCACTGGGCGGCGATCGGGCAGCGCGGGCAGGTCTCGTTCTTCGCCGTGCACACCAGCGCGCCCAGCTCCATGGAGGCGGCGGCCCAGCGGGCGGCTGTGCCCTCGTCCTCGGGCAGCAGCTCACGGGCGAGCCTGCGCTCCGCGGCGGTGGTGGCGTTCGGCGGGTACTGGACACCGGTGACCGCGCGGGCGAAGACCCGGCGGACGTTGGTGTCCAGCACGGCGTGCCGCTGCCCGTAGGCGAAGGAGGCCACCGCCGCGGCCGTGTACTCGCCGATGCCGGGCAGCGCGAGCAGTTGTGCGTGGTCCGTCGGTACGTCGCCGCCGTGCCGTTCCGTTATGGCGACCGCGGCGCCGTGCAGACGCAGCGCTCGGCGCGGGTAGCCGAGCCGGCCCCAGGCGCGGACGGCCTCACCGGGCGCTTCCTCGGCCAGGTCCGCGGGGCGGGGCCAGCGGGCCAGCCACTGCTCGTAGACGGGCAGGACCCGGCTGACCGGGGTCTGCTGGAGCATGAACTCGCTGACCATCACGCCCCAGGGGCCCGCCTGCGGGCGGCGCCAGGGGAGGTCGCGGGCGTGGGTGTCGAACCAGGCGATCACGGGGGCGTGGAGCATCTCAGTCATGGCCCTTCCGATCCTGCCACGCGTTGGCCGGACACGGTTCGTGGCGGCGCCGGGGCGGGGCGTGCGGAGCGTGAAGCGAAGCCACTTCGTGGGAAGTTGCCGGGATGATGATCCGGAAAAGTTGGTTCCGGGCGGCGGGTGGCGCCAGCAAGCGGGCGGATCTCTCGTAAAGTTTGCGCCGTGGGATCTCTGCGCAATCCGGTCGGGCCGCTTCCCTCCTCCATCTACTGGCGACGGAGGGTCGTCATGCTGTCGGTGGTCGCCGTCCTGGCGCTGCTGATCGCCTGGATCGCCACGGCGGGTGGCGGGGGCGGCAAGAAGAACACCGGCACGCCCGACGGCAAGAATCCCGCGTCCACGATCACGGCGGGTCCGTCCGGGAGCGGGCCGGCGTACAGCCAACACCCCGGCGGGCGTGACGAGTCGGGGGGCGGGGGCAGCGGCGGGAGCGGCACCGGGTCCGGCGACACCGGGTCCGGTGACGGCGGGTCGGGCGACGGCGGTGGCTCCGGCTCGACGGACGGGAGCGGTTCGGGCGACGGCTCCGGATCGGGATCGGGATCGGGTTCCGGCTCCTCCTCCGATGGCAGCGTCAATGCGGCGGCCACGCTGCCTGCCTCCTCGGGACTGCCCAACTGCTCCTCCGGAGCGGTCACGTTGAGCCTGCGCAGCCGGCACAACTCGTACTCGCCGGATCTGACCCCGACCTTCGAACTCACCGCGAAGAACTCGTCGTCCGGCGACTGCAAGGTGGATCTCGGTCCGAAGAGCGCGGTGTTGACGATCACACAGGCCCACGGCAGCGACTCGTACTGGTCGTCGGCCGACTGCCCGAAGGGTGCCGGAAGCATGGTCTACCGGGTGCCGGCGGGCAGCAGCATCACCTACACGGTGAAGTGGGACCGCAAGCCGAGCGCTCCGCAGTGCGCCACGCCTCCGGCGGGGTCGGCGGCGGCCGGTACGTATCTGCTGGAGGCGAAGGCCTCGGGGTTCAGCATCGCGCCGACGTCGTTCGTGCTGTCGGCGGACTAGTTCCTGCCTTGGCAAACTAGTTCCTGCCTTGGCGGACCAGGTCCTGCCTCGGCTCAGACGTACCGCTCCAGGATCGACGACTCCGCCAGTCGCGACAGACCCTCGCGCACGCTGCGTGCGCGGGCCTCGCCCACGCCGTCCACGGTCTGGAGGTCGTCGACGCTCGCCGCGAGGAGCTTCTGCAGGCCGCCGAAGTGCTCCACGAGACGGTCGATGATCGCGCCCGGCAGCCTCGGCACCTTGGCCAGGAGGCGGAAGCCCCGCGGGGACACCGCCGAGTCGAGGGCCTCGGGGGAGCCGGTGTAGCCAAGCGCACGGGCCACCGTGGGCAGTTCGAGGAGTTCGGCGTGGCTGAGGGCGTCGAGCTCGGACAGGGCCTCGTCGACCGTGCGGGAACGCTTGGCGGTCGGCTCGGGCACATAGTCCCGGACCACCAGCTCGCGCTCCGGCTCCACGCCCGCGATCAGCTCGTCCAGCTGGAGCGCCAGGAGCCGCCCGTCCGTGCCCAGCTCGACCACGTATTCGGCGATCTCGGTGGCGATACGGCGCACCATCTCCAGGCGCTGTGCGACGGCGGACACATCGCGGACCGTCACCAGGTCCTCGATCTCCAGCGCCGACAGCGTGCCCGCGACCTCGTCCAGGCGGAGCTTGTAGCGCTCCAGCGTGGCCAGGGCCTGGTTGGCTCGGGACAGGATCGCCGCCGAGTCCTCCAGCACCCTGCGCTGCCCGTCGACGTACAGGGCGATCAGGCGCATCGACTGGGAGACGGAGACCACGGGGAAGCCGACCTGCTTGGAGACGCGGTCCGCCGTGCGGTGCCGGGTGCCCGTCTCCTCCGTGGGGATCGTGGGGTCCGGGACCAGCTGGACACCCGCCCGCAGGATCTTCGACAGGTCCGAGGAGACCACGATGCCGCCGTCGAGCTTGCACAGCTCGCGCAGTCGCGTCGCCGTGAACTCCACGTCCAGGACGAAACCGCCGGTGCACATCGCCTCGACGGTCTTGTCGGAGCCGAGCACGATGAGTCCGCCCGTGTTGCCCCTCAGTACGCGTTCGAGCCCGTCACGCAGGGCCGTACCGGGTGCCACGGCACTCAGCGAGGCGCGCATCAGGCCATCGGAACCGGCACTCCCACCGGACTTTCCGGGAGCTGCTGCCCGGTCGTTGGCTGCCACTGCACTCCTCCGGTCGCAGGTTCTGGGGCGCTGCCGTTCGCGCACTCGGTTCGCACGGACGGGCGAGACCAGGGCAAAGTCTACCGGCGGTCCTCCGCCTCCCGTGGGGCCTCTCGGCGACGGGAGCGGGGAAGGACCCTGAGCGCGTCCCCTATGTCGGCGACTTCCAGGACCTTCATACCGAGAGGGATCTTGCCCGGATCGCCCGGCACGAGCGCGTGCGTGAAGCCCAGACGGTGGGCCTCCGCGAGCCTGCGCTGCACGCCGGTGACCCGTCTGACCTCGCCCGCGAGGCCGACCTCGCCGATGGCGACGAGGTTCTTCGGCAGCGGGGTGTCGCTGGCCGCGGAGGCGAGGGCCAGGGCGATGGCGAGGTCCGCGGCGGGCTCCGAGAGCTTCACCCCGCCCACCGTCGCCGAGTAGATGTCCCGCTTGCCGAGCGCGCTGATCCTGCCCCGCTGCTCCAGCACGGCGAGCATCATCGAGACGCGGGAGGTCTCCAGGCCGGAGGTGGTGCGGCGGGGGGAGGGGATCTGGGAGTCGACGGTCAGCGCCTGGACCTCCGCCACCAGTGGGCGGCGGCCCTCCAGGGTCACCGTCAGGCAGGTGCCGGGGACGGGTTCGTCACGGCGGGTGAGGAAGAGTCCGCTTGGGTCGGCGAGGCCGGTGATGCCCTCGTCGTGCAGTTCGAAGCAGCCGACCTCGTCCGTGGCGCCGTACCGGTTCTTGACGCCCCGCACGAGGCGGAGGCGCGCGTGGCGGTCGCCCTCGAAGTGCAGCACGACGTCCACGAGGTGTTCGAGCAGGCGGGGTCCGGCGATGGCCCCGTCCTTGGTGACATGGCCCACAAGGAGCGTGGACATGCCCCTCTCCTTCGAGGCGCGGATCAGCGCCCCCGCCACCTCCCGCACCTGGGCCATGCCGCCGGGCGCCCCGTCGATCTCCGGCGAGGCGATCGTCTGCACGGAGTCGAGGATGAGCAGGGACGGCTTCACCGCGTCCAAGTGGCCGAGGACGGCCGCCAGATCGGTCTCGGCCGCGAGATACAGGTGGTCGTCGATGGCCTTGATGCGGTCGGCGCGCAGCCGCACCTGGCTCGCCGACTCCTCGCCGGTCACATAGAGCGTGCGGTGCTCGTCGCTCGCGGACTTGGCCGCCACGTCGAGCAGGAGCGTCGACTTGCCCACGCCGGGCTCGCCCGCCAGCAGCACCACCGCGCCGGGCACGAGTCCGCCGCCGAGCACCCGGTCCAGCTCGGGCACACCGGTCGGGCGGGCGGTGGCCTGGCGTCCGTCGACCTGCCCGATGGGGAGCGCGGACGTGGTGACGCGCCCCGGCGTCGTGGTCCGCACCGCGGGCGCGCCGTACTCCTCGACCGTCCCCCAGGCCTGGCACTCGGGGCACCGGCCGAGCCACTTGGCCGTCTGCCAGCCGCACTCCGTGCAGCGGTAGGACGGGCGGTCCTTGGTGGTCTTGGTACGGGCAGCCATGCGGAAACCGTAGCCGCCTGCACTGACAGCGCGGCACCGGCCACCGGACGGGTACGGGACCGGACCGGCCACTCACGGTCGTGAACGAGCCGCGGAATGAGGGGTTCCTGTCCCCTTATGAGGGATCGTTTCACCCGTACGGATTAAAAGTGCTCAAGTGGGAAGAAGGGGCCATCCACCGCCGCCTACGGTCGCACAGGTGATGAGCAGCAGCCCGGAGACCTCGACCCGCACCACCGGCGCGCACCGGGCGCACCGGGAGGCGCGTGACCGTGCCGCGGCGCGCACGCTGGCGCACCGGACGCCGGCGCGCTACGAGCCGTATCTGGACGGTCTGTTCACCTACTGCCTGTCGGTGCTGTGCGACCACGACACGGCGACCGCCGCGCTCGGTGACGTCGTCGCGCTGGCCGAGCGGCGCGGGCAGCGCGTCCCGGACGAGGCGGACCGCCGGGCCTGGCTGTACGCGCTGGCCCGCTGGGCGTGCCTGCGCAAGCTGGCCGAGGCCAAGCAGAAACGTCAGGGCACGCACGCGGCGGGCCGCGCCGGAGCCCAGCGGCAAGGCCCGCAGCCCGCCGACCCGCCCGCGTCCGAGGAGGTCCAGGAGCAGCGGCGGCGCGAACTCGCGCTGCTCGCCTGGCCGGAGGCCGCCGGGACCACCCCGGAGCAGCGCGAGGCGCTCGAACTCGCCGTCCGGCACCACCTCGCCGCCCACGAGGTCGCCGCAGTCCTCGGCATGGACCGCACCGTCGCCCGCGAGCTGCTGGCCTCCGCCGCCTGCGAGGTGGAGCGCACCCGCGCGGCCCTCGCCGTCGTCGAGACCGGCGGCTGTCCCGGCGTGGCCCTCCTCACCGGTGACGAGCAGCTCGTCCTCAGCACGGCCGTACGGCGTGAGCTGATCCGGCACGTCGACGACTGCCCGCGCTGCCGCCGGACCGCCGAACGCGCGGTCCCGGGCCGCTGGCCCGGCGCCAGCGTCACGCCCGCCGAGCTGCCCGTCCTGGAGGCGCCCCGCGCCGCCCTGAACGGCGCGCCGGCGCGCCACCCGCGCGCGCGGGGCGCGGCGCTTCCGCGTTTCGACCGGCGCGGTTTCCCGATGGACCCGAAGGACCGTGCCGCCCGCCGCGACCGGCTACGCGCGCGTGCCGTCACGACGACCGTCGTCGCCACCGTCGTCGCCGCCCCCGTGATCGCCCTGTGGGCCGCCTACCGCGGCTCCCCGGCCGGGGACGACCCGGAGAGCAACACGGCCACCGCCAGCGAGGCACACGGACCCGACAGCCTGGGCGGCCACCCGGCCGGCGACTACGAGAACGCGGGCAACGCGAACCCCGGACCCGGCGCCCACGTGGGCAGGAACGGGAAGTCCGACGTCTCCGTGCAGGTGATCAGCGTCTCCGGGGCCGGGAAGAAGGGGGCCGGGCAGCTCGCCGTGTCGGCGGGCAACAGCGGCGACACCACCCTGATCACGCTCACCGCCTCCGGTCCCTCGCCGGTCCGCTGGTCCGCCGCCACCCCGGCCCGCTGGCTCTATCTCAGCCGGTCCTCGGGAACCCTCCGGCCCGGCGAGTCGTTGACGATCAAGGTGTACGTCGACCATCTGCGCGAGCCGTCCGGCCGCTGGAGCGCCCAGGTGGCGGTGTCACCGGCGGGCGCCGTCGTCTCGATCGACGGCTACGGCACCGCGCCCACCGGCCCCACGAACCCGTCGGGCCCGCCCCCGACCTCCGCCCCGGACCCGTCGCCCACGACCTCGGCCCCCACCGACCCCTCGCCCAGCGACCCGCCGTCACCCGACCCGACCCCGACACCGACCGACCCGTCCCCGACCCCCTCCGGTGGCTCGACCCCACCGCCGACCGACAGTGGCGCGCCGGCCCCCTCGGGCGGCCAGAACCCGTGATCGGGGGCGCCCGAGCGGCGACCGGCAGCCGGTCAGGCCGTCGGGTCCGCCGGGTGCGGTGCCAGCAGCGGCAGCCCGGACGCCAGCCGCTCCTCGCACAGCTCGACCAGCCGGTCGTAGCCGGCCTTGCCCATCAGCTCGGTCAGCTCGGCCCGGTAGGAGACGTACACCGGGTCGCCCGCGCCGTGCGCCGACGTCGCCGACGTGCACCACCAGTGCAGGTCATGGCCGCCCGGACCCCAGCCCCGGCGGTCGTACTCACCGATGGAGACCTGCAGGACACGCGTCTCGTCGGGACGGTCGATCCAGTCGAAGGTCCGCCGGATCGGCAGCTGCCAGCAGACGTCCGGCTTGGTCTCCAGCGGCTCGCGGCCCTCCTTGAGCGCCAGGATGTGCAGCGAACACCCCGCGCCGCCCGCGAACCCGGGGCGGTTCTGGAAGATGCACGAGCCCTTGTAGGGGCGCGTCTGGCGGGAGCCCTCGTCGTCCTCCGAGACCCAGCCGTGCTTCACGCCCTCGTCGTGGTGCTGCCAGACGTCCGGGGTGAGCCGGGCCACGTGCTCGGCGACCCGCTTCTCGTCGTCCTCGTCCGAGAAGTGCGCGCCCAGCGTGCAGCACCCGTCGTCCGCGCGGCCCGCCTGGATGCCCTGGCAGCCGCTGCCGAAGATGCAGTTCCAGCGAGAGGTCAGCCATGTCAGATCGCACCGGAAGACCTGCTCGTCGTCCGCCGGATCCGGGAATTCCACCCATGCGCGTGCGAAGTCGAGCCCCTTCTCGTCGGCCGCGAGGCCCTTCTCCGGCTTCCTCGGTGGCGTCACCCGAGAAGAATCGCCGGCGGATTTGGCGGTCTTGCGGTCCTTCGCCTTTTTCGTCTTTGGCACCCGTCCAGGGTAAGTCGCCCGAGACGGCTCCGGGGACGGCCGAGCGCCCAGGTGGCAGTAGCGTTTCGTACATGAGACTCGGTGTCCTCGACGTGGGATCTAATACGGTGCATCTGCTGGTGGTGGATGCGCACCCAGGCGCGCGCCCGCTGCCCGCGCACTCGCACAAGGCGGAGTTGCGGCTGGCCCAACTCCTCGACGGGGACGGGGCCATCGGCCTCGACGGGGTCGAGAAACTGATCGGTGTCGTCCACGAGGCACTCCAGGCGGCCGAGGACAAGGGTGTCGAGGAGCTGCTGCCGTTCGCCACCTCCGCCGTGCGCGAGGCCAGCAACGCCGACGAGGTCCTGGAGCGCGTGCAGGCCGAGACGGGCGTCGAGCTGCAGGTCCTCACCGGCGCCGAGGAGGCCCGGCTCACCTTCCTCGCCGCCCGCCGCTGGTTCGGCTGGTCGGCCGGAAAGCTGCTCGTCCTGGACATCGGCGGCGGCTCCCTGGAGATCGCGTACGGCATCGACGAGGAGCCGGACGCCGCGGTCTCGCTGCCGCTCGGCGCCGGCCGGCTGACCGCGTCCTGGCTGCCCGGCGACCCGCCCGGCACCGAGGCGATAAGGACACTGCGCCGTCATGTACGGGCCGAGATCGCACGCACGGTGGGAGAGTTCAGCCGCTTCGGCTCCCCCGACCACGTGGTCGCGACCTCCAAGACCTTCAAGCAGCTGGCCCGTATCGCCGGCGCCGCCCGCACCGCCGACGGCCTCTACATCCAGCGTGAGCTCAAGCGGGAGTCCCTGGAGGCCTGGGTGCCCCGCCTGGCCGGCATGACCACCGCGCAGCGCACGGAACTGCCCGGCGTCTCCGAGGGCCGCTCCGGCCAGCTGCTGGCGGGGGCGCTGGTGGCCGAGGGGGCGATGGACCTGTTCGGGGTGGAGAACCTGGAGATCTGCCCCTGGGCGCTGCGGGAGGGCGTGATCCTGCGACGGCTCGACCACATGGGCCCGGCCTGAAACCGACGCCGGCAACCGCGCCCCCGAAGGGGCGCGGGGCGGTGACGTCCCAGGCGCCGCCGCACGGACACGACCGGCCGCTGGCGGCCCGCCCGCGGTTATGGCAAAGCCCACAACGGCCAACGGGCACCCCGCGCCGCGTCAACCTCACCCCGTAATCTGTCTCCGTGGCAGAACCAAGGGACGTTGTCCGCATCCCGGATGCGAAGGTCGCCCTGTCGACGGCCTCCGTCTATCCGGAGTCGACGGCGACGGCCTTCGAGATCGCCGCACGCCTCGGGTACGACGGGGTCGAGGTCATGGTGTGGACCGACCCGGTCAGCCAGGACATCGAGGCGCTGCGCCGGCTCAGCGACTACCACCGCATCCCGATCCTCGCCGTCCACGCCCCCTGCCTGCTGATCACCCAGCGCGTCTGGTCCACGGACCCCTGGGTCAAGCTCCAGCGCGCCCGGGCGGCCGCCGAGAAGCTCGACGCCAGTACGGTCGTCGTCCACCCGCCGTTCCGCTGGCAGCGGCAGTACGCCCGGGACTTCGTCGCCGGGATCTGGCGGATGGCGAACGAGACGGACGTACGGTTCGCCGTCGAGAACATGTACCCGTGGCGCTACCGCGACCGCGAGATGCTGGCGTACGCCCCCGACTGGGACGTGACCAACGACGACTACCGCCACTTCACGATCGACCTCAGCCACACGGCGACGGCCCGCACGGACGCCCTGCGGATGATCGACCGTATGGGCGACCGTCTGGGCCATGTCCACCTCGCCGACGGCAACGGGTCGGCGAAGGACGAGCACCTGGTGCCCGGGCGCGGCAGCCAGCCCTGCGCCGAGTTGCTGGAGCGGCTCGCGCTCACCGGCTTCGACGGCCATGTCGTCATCGAGGTCAACACCCGGCGCGCCATGTCCAGCGCCGAACGCGAGGCCGACCTGGCCGAGGCCCTGGCGTACACGCGCCTGCACCTGGCCTCCGCGGCGAAGGTGCCCCGACGATGACCGGCCTCACCCCGCGCCGCACCCAGGCGAACTCCCGGCGCCGCGGCCGTCCCCCGCGCACCGAGTCCGCCGACACCCGCGACCGCATCCTGGCCGCGGCCCGCGAGGAGTTCTCCGAGCGCGGCTACGAGAAGACCTCGGTACGCGGTATCGCCAAGGCCGCCGGTGTCGACTCCGCGCTGGTCCACCACTACTTCGGCACCAAGGAGCAGATGTTCGAGGCGGCCATCGAGGTCGCCTTCGCGCCCGCGCTCAACGCGCCGAACGCGGTCGCCGACGGCCCCCTCGACGAGGTCGGCGAGCGGCTCACCCGCTTCGTCTTCGGCGTCTGGGAGAACCCCACCACCCGTGCGCCCCTGCTGGCGATCGTCCGCTCCGCGGTCAACAACGAGACCGCGGCCGCCGTCTTCCGCCACCTGGTCGCCTCCCAGCTGCTGCGCCGCATCGCCTCCCAGCTGAAGCTGCCCGACGCCGAGCTGCGCGCCGAGCTGGCGGCGGCCCAGCTGGTGGGGTGCGCGATGCTGCGGTACGTGATCAAGGTGGAGCCGCTGGCCTCGGCGGACCTGGAGCAGATCGTGGCGCGGGTGGCACCCGTGGTCCAGGGACATCTCACGGCTCTCTGACCGCCGGACGAGTCGGACCCGTCAGCCCCCTCGGACCCCTCGAACCCGTCCGACCCGTCGGACCCCCGAGACGCGCATCCCGCATTCCGGACACCTCGTCCCGAACCCTGGATGACCGGCGTACGCTCGTTGGCAATCAGAAGTCTCTCTGATCGCAGTCTCTGAAGGAGCGAGCGCGATGCCCGAGCTGAGGTCCCGCACAGTCACCCACGGCCGCAACATGGCGGGCGCCCGCGCCCTTATGCGCGCCTCCGGTGTACCCGGTGCGGACATCGGCCGGAAGCCGATCATCGCGGTCGCCAACAGCTTCACGGAGTTCGTGCCGGGGCACACCCACCTCCAGCCGGTCGGCCGGATCGTCAGCGAGGCGATCACCGAGGCGGGCGGCATCCCCCGCGAGTTCAACACGATCGCGGTGGACGACGGCATCGCGATGGGCCACGGCGGCATGCTGTACTCCCTGCCCTCCCGCGACCTGATCGCGGACTCGGTCGAGTACATGGTCGAGGCACACTGCGCCGACGCCCTGATCTGCATCTCCAACTGCGACAAGATCACCCCGGGCATGCTGCTGGCGGCCCTGCGCCTGAACATCCCGACGGTCTTCGTCTCCGGCGGACCCATGGAGTCCGGCCGCGCCACGCTCGTCGACGGCACGGTCCGCACCCTCGACCTGGTCGACGCGATCTCCGACGCCGTCAACGACAAGATCTCGGACGAGGACATTGTCCGTATCGAGGAGAACGCCTGCCCGACCTGCGGCAGCTGCTCCGGCATGTTCACCGCCAACTCGATGAACTGCCTCACCGAGGCGATCGGCCTGTCCCTGCCCGGCAACGGCTCGGTCCTCGCCACCCACACGGCCCGCAAGCGGCTGTACGTCGACGCGGCCCGCACCGTCATGGACATCACCCGCCGCTACTACGAGCAGGACGACGAGACGGTCCTCCCGCTCAACGTCGCCACCTTCGCGGCCTTCGAGAACGCCATGGCCCTCGACATCGCGATGGGCGGCTCCACCAACACGATCCTGCATCTGCTGGCGGCGGCCCAGGAGGCGGGCGTGCCCTTCGGCCTGGAGCAGATCGACGCGGTCTCGCGCCGGGTGCCCTGCCTGGCGAAAGTCGCCCCGAACGTCGCCAAGAACCGCACGTACTACATGGAGGACGTGCACCGGGCCGGCGGCATCCCCGCCCTGCTCGGCGAGCTGCACCGCGCGGGCCTGCTCAACGAGGACGTGCACGCGGTCCACAGCCCGTCCCTCGCGGACTGGCTGAAGACCTGGGACGTGCGCGGCGGCTCCCCGTCCCCCGAGGCCGTGGAACTGTGGCACGCGGCCCCCGGCTGCGTCCGCTCCGCCGAGGCCTTCTCCCAGTCCGAGCGCTGGGAGGCGCTGGACGACGACGCCGAGGGCGGCTGCATCCGCTCGGCCGAGCACGCGTACTCCAAGGACGGCGGCCTGGCCGTCCTCAAGGGAAACCTGGCCGTCGACGGCTGCGTGGTGAAGACGGCGGGCGTCGACGAGTCGATCTGGACCTTCGAGGGTCCGGCGGTGGTCTGCGAGTCGCAGGAGGAGGCCGTCGAGAAGATCCTCAACAAGCAGGTCACCGACGGCGACGTGGTGGTCATCCGCTACGAGGGCCCGAAGGGCGGCCCGGGTATGCAGGAGATGCTCTACCCGACGTCCTTCCTCAAGGGCCGCGGCCTGGGCAAGACCTGCGCCCTGATCACCGACGGCCGCTTCTCCGGCGGCACCTCCGGTCTCTCCATCGGCCACGCGTCCCCCGAGGCGGCCTCGGGCGGCACGATCGCCCTGGTCGAGGACGGCGACCGCATCCGCATCGACATCCCGGCCCGCACGATCGAGCTCCTGGTCGACGAGGCCGAGCTGGCCCGCCGCGAGCAGGCCCTGGGCGGGGCGTACGCACCGAAGAACCGCGACCGCAAGGTCTCGGCCGCGCTGCGCGCCTACGCGGCGATGGCGACCAGCGCGGACAAGGGCGCCGTCCGTGACGTGACCAAGCTGGGCTGACACTCCGGCCGCCGCAAGGGGCCGCCTCCCTCCTCGGGGGCGGCCCCTTCGCATGTCACCAGGCCGAGGGGTCTCGCGCGTCCAGAGCGAAGACGGTGCCGTCGGGGGCGGTGGCGCAGACGCGCCCGTTCTTGATCACGGGGGCGGGCAGCGCTGCCGTGACCTGCCCCGAGTTCGCGCCCAGCCGCGCCGGGGTCTGCCCGACGAGTCTGCCCTTGCGGGCGTCGACGGCGAGCAGCCGCCCGTCGCCCGCGGTGAAGAAGACGTGCTCGCCGTCGGTGACCGGCACCGAGCCGCGGGTCACCGAGGTCTCCAGATGCCACAGCGACTTGCCCGCCGCCATGTCCACGGCCTCCAGGGAGCCGCCGGTGGCCAGCAGATAGACCACGTCTCCCCGCACGGTGGCATGGGCGCCCGGCGCCGCGACGGGCAGTGCCACACGACGCGCCGCCCCGGAGCCGGGGGAGTAGCGGACGACCGCCGATGTCTCTCCGTAGACAGGGTCGACGGAGAGGAAGAAGAGCGAGCCGTCCTCGGCGCCGAAGGGCGTCAGCGTCCCCTTCAGCCGGGCATCCCACCGCACGTCACCCGTCAGCGGATCCACGGCCGTCACCCGCGTGCCCGACCCGTCGGCGGACGTGCTCGTCGCGTACGCCAGCGGGTCACCGGGGAACGAGACGAACACCGGGCGGCTCTGGCCCGCGATCCGGCCGCTCCACGTGGTGGTGCCCGACGCGGCGTCCAGCCCCGTGACCGTCCCGTCGGCAGCCGTGAGCAGGGCCGTGCCGCCCACGTAGCGCACCGTCGTGGACGCCGGCAGACGCCGCTTCCAGACCTCCTTGCCGGTGGCGGGGTCCAGCGCCGCCAGACGCGAGCCGCCGTCGGTGTAGGGCTGGATCAGACCGGCCGCCAGGACCGGGGGGCCGCTGGTCGTCCTCGTGGCCACCGAGTGCCGCCACAGCAGCTTCCCGTCGATGGGGGAGAGCGCGAAGATCACGCCGGGCTGCGCACAGAGCAGCTTCTTCGCGCCGTACGCACAGTGCGGCATCCCCGCCGCCTCGGGCGCCGGCTTGGTGTGCCACGCGCTGAAGGCGGCCGCGCCGGTACGGGGACTCGTGCTCTGCGGGGTGGGGTCGCTGCCGCCGAGCGCCTGGACCGAGGCCAGCACGGCGGCCACGGCGAGTCCGAGCGCGCCGATGCCCAGCGCCGCCTTCCGGCCCGCGCGACGCCTGGACGGCCGTTCGGCTTCCGCGGCTTTCTTCGCTTCCTCGGCCGCCGCGGTTTCCCCGCTCTCCTCGGCGTGCCCGGCCGGCTCGGCCGACCCGGCAGGGGGCTCCGGAGCAGGTCCGTCCGTCGTGCGCTGAGTGGGTATGAACGCCTGGGTGTCGTACGACGCGGCCACCGACCGCAACTCGCGCATGAGCTCGTCCGGAGTCGGCCTGTCCTCCGGCTCCTTGGCGAGACAGCGCATGACCAGCGGCGCGAGACTCTCCGGCACCCCGGTCAGGTCGGGCTCGTCGTGCACGACCTGGTAGGCGACGATGTACGGGCTGTCGGAGTCGAACGGCCCGCGCCCGGTCGCCGCGTGCACCAGCACCGACCCGAGCGCGAAGATGTCGGCGGCCGGCCCGACCTCGCGCGGCCGGCGGAACTGCTCCGGCGCCATGAAGGGCGGAGTGCCGATCAACTTGCCGGTCTCGGTGCGTAGTTCGCTGTCCTTGGGCCGGGAGATGCCGAAGTCGATGACCTTCGGCCCGTCCTCGGCGAGCAGCACGTTGCTGGGCTTCAGGTCCCGGTGCACGACCCCGACCCGGTGGATGTCGCGCAGCGCCTCCGCGAGCCCGGCCATCAGCCGGCGCAGTTGCGCGGCGGGCATCGGGCCGTTCCGCTTGACGTGATCGGACAGGGTGGGGCCGGGGATGAACAGCGTGGCCATCCAGGGCCGTTCGGCCTCCGGGTCGGCGTCGACCACGGGCGCGGTGAAGGCACCGCTCACCTTGCGGGCCGCGGCCACCTCCTGCCGGAAACGGCCCCTGAACTCGCGATCCCTGGCGAACTGGGCGTGTACGACCTTCACCGCGAGTTTCAGCCCGGAGGTGCTCCGGGCCAGGTGCACCACGCCCATGCCGCCCGAGCCGAGGCATGACTCCAGACGGTAGTGACCGGCGTACTCGGGAAGTTCCGCTTCCGCGCCCGCTCCGGTGTTGCGCTGTGGCGCCATGGGACCACCCCCCGTGCTGTTCGTCCGCGCGCGCGACGCACGGAGCCTAGTCGATGATTCGTACGAGTCAGAGGCGGCTTGCTAGCCTCCGCGTGCGTGTTGCACAAGAGCGTTTCGTGACACGCAAGAGGGGAATGAACGGGACCCCATGACAGTCATGGGGCCAACGGGGGAGGAATCGCATGTCTGTTGACCGTGTCGAAGAGGTCGAGGGAGCCGACGACGGGGAGGCCGTGGCCACCGCGGCCGCGACGGCGTCCCTGCGCTACTACTCCGTCGCCCCGGGCCTCAGGCTCAATGTCCGCAGCGGCCCGGGCACCAGCTACGGCATCGTCCGCGTCCTGCCCGAGGGCGCCAAGGTCGCGATCTACTGCCAGTCGCCGGGCACGACGGTGTCGGGCTACTACGGCACCACGAACATCTGGGACAACATCGGCAACGGCGAGTACGTCTCGGACGCCTATGTGAACACGGGCAGCGACGGCTACGTCGCCCCGCGCTGCGGCTGACCCCGTACGGAGCCCGCGGCGGCCGCGGAGCCATAATCGTCCCGTGAGCGACGAACCCGGCACCCCGGACACCCCCGCGGGCTCCACCGACGGAACCCCCGGCGGGCCCCGCCCCGAGACCCTGCGCTTCTTCGGCACGTCCTGGGTGAACCACGACAGCGGCTACGCGGGCCGGCGTGCCGCGGTGGCCGCGGGCTCGCTGGCCGCGGCCGTCGCATCCGCGTTCGTGCTCCGCTTCGCCTACCAGGGCCTGCAGATCGCCGGCACCGGCTCCTTTGTGAACGTGCTGGTCGTGGCGATGTTCGCGATCTGCAGCGCGCTGGCCTTCCGCAACACCTGGGACGGGTTCGGCAAGCGCCTCGACCCCGACCGTCAGGCCTCCCTGCGCGGGCTCCTGGCCGTCGGCTTCATCGGCTCGCTCCTCGCCTACTTCTTCCGCTCCCTCACCGAGGCTCCGGGCGAGAAGCTCCACCGCGAGGAGTACGAGAAGGCGCGCGCGGAGTACGAACGCCGCTCCTCGCGCCGCACCGGGAACCCCTCGAAGAAGCGCCGGAGGAAGTAGCCCACCGCATGCGGAAGACGCAGTGACGGCCTGTACGAACGTTCTCATCGATACCCATAAACCAACTGTGTAGCGTGATCGGCGTGCAGCTTCGGTACAGCTTCCGCCTGTACCCGAGTGCCGGTCAGCGCATGGCGTTGGCGAGAGCGTTCGGGTGTGCGCGGGTGGTCTACAACGACGCCCTCAGGGCTCGGGAGACCGCCCGCAGCCAGGGGCTGCCGTTCCCGAAGACCGGCGACCTGTCCAAGCAGCTGATCACCGAGGCGAAGAACACCCCAGAACGGGCCTGGCTCGGCGAGGTCTCGGCGGTAGTGCTCCAGCAGTCCCTGAGGGACCTGGACGCGGCGTACCGGAACTTCTTCGACGGCCTGAAGGGCAAGCGCCCCCGCATGGGCGCGCCCCGCTTCAAGTCGCGCAAGGACACCCGGCAGGCCGTCCGGTTCACCGTGAACGCCCGCTGGTCCCTCACCTCGGGCGGGAAGCTGCGGTTGCCGAAGATCGGCGACCTCAAGGTGAAGTGGTCCCGCTCCCTGCCCTCCACCCCGTCCACGGTGACGGTGGTCAAGGACAGTGCGGGCCGGTACTTCGCGTCCTTCGTCGTGGAGACCGGCCCGGAGGAGATCCCGCCCAAGGTGAGGCCCGAGGTAGGCATCGATCTGGGGCTCGGGCACTTCGCGGTCCTCTCCGACGGGACGAAGGTCGAAAGTCCGCGCTTTCTGCGCCGGGCGGAGAAGCGCCTGAAGAAGGCGCAGCGCGCCCTGTCGCGCAAGGAGAAGGGCAGCAAGAACAGGGACAGGGCCAGGGTCCGCGTCGCACGGGCGCACGCCCGTGTCGCGGACGCGCGCCGCGAGTTCCATCACCAGCTCTCCACGAGGCTGATCCGCGAGAACCAAGCGGTCGCTGTGGAGGATCTGGCGGTGAAAGGGCTCGCCCGCACGCGCCTGGCCAAGTCCGTCCACGACGCCGGATGGTCGGCGTTCGTGAGCATGCTGGAGTACAAAGCCGCCCGGTGGGGGCGCACCTTCATCCGGATCGGCCGCTTCGAGCCCACGTCTCAGGTGTGCTCGCAGTGCGGTGTGAAGGACGGCCCCAAGCCCCTGTACGTCCGCGTGTGGACCTGCGGGGCCTGCGGGACCGTCCTGGACCGGGACATCAACGCGGCGGTCAACGTCGCCAAGGCGGCCGGACTGGCCGTGTCAGCCCGTGGAGCGCAGGTAAGACCGGGACTCGTCCCGGCACCGCGCAGCGAAGCGGGAACCCACCCGACACCGCAGTCGACAACGGCGCGGTAGGCGGGAATCACCGTCCTTCAGGGCGGCGAGGATGTCAATGGTGGCCACCCACACCTGACCCTGACCCGAGGGCTGTCCGCTCGGCGGCCCACCCCTCCAGGGCCGCCGCGCACGCCCGGTCCACATACCGCAGGCCGCCCAGCTCCAGCCGGACCTCCCGGTCGCGCGGCACCGCCTCCAGCGCGTCCAGCAGCTTCGGCAGCCGCAGGAACGTCGCATGGCCCAGCACCCGCACGACGATCCCCGCCTCTCCCCGGTCCTCGCTCTCCACCTGCACATGGCCGACCTCCCACGCGGTCTTCGCCACCGCCAGTACAAGGCCGACCAGCACCCCCTCGAACAGGTTCCCGACGACGATCACGATCGCCGTCACCGCGAGCACCACCACCTCTCCCCGATGCCCGCGCCACAGTCCGCGCAGCTCCCGCACCGGCACGAGCCGGCACCCCGCATGCACCAGCAGCCCGGCCAGCGCCGCCACCGGAACCACCCCGAGCGCACCGGGCAGCAGCGCCGTGAACAGCAGCAGCCACGCCCCGTGCAGCACGCGCGACGCCTTTGTGCGGGCCCCCGCCTGCACGTTCGCCGCGCTGCGCACGATCACCGCGGTCATCGGGAGCGCACCCAGCACCCCGCACACCGCGTTCCCCGCTCCCTGCGCGATCAGCTCCTTGTCGTACTCCGTGCGCGGCCCTTGGTGCAGCCGGTCCACCGCCGCCGCGCTGAACAGGGACTCGGCGGACGCGATCAGCGCGAAGGTGACGACGGTTCCGAGCGCGCCCACTTCCGTCAGCCGGCCGAAGTCCGCCGCCTCCGGGAGCCGTACGGCATCCAGCACACCGCGCACCTCGACGCGCTGTACATCCAGATCGAGCAGCCAGGTCACCGCCGTCGCCCCGGCAACCGCCACCAGCGGCGCGGGCACCAGCCGGGCTCCCCGCCGCCAGCGCGGCCACAGCAGCAGTACGGCAATGGTGGCACCGCCCACCGACAACGCCACCGGTCCCACCCGCCCGGGCAGCGCCACCAGCCCGGCGATCTTGGCGAGCCCGCCCGCCGGAGCGGCCGCGTCCCCGAGCGCGTAGACCTGCCCGGCCACCAGCACCAGCCCGATCCCGGCGAGCATCCCGTGCACGACCCCTACCGACACCGCCCGGAACCACCGCCCGAGCCGCAGCAGTCCCAGGCTGATCTGCACCAGCCCGGCCGCGAGCACCAGCACCCCGAGCGCCTCGATCCCGTACTCCTGCACGACCTCGTACACCAACACCGTCAGCCCCGCCGCCGGGCCGCTCACCTGCAGGCTGCTGCCCGGCAGCGCCCCGGCGACCAGCCCACCCACTATTCCGGTGACCAGCCCCAGTTCGGCCGGGACACCGGAGGCCATGGCCACGCCCACACACAGTGGCAGCGCGACGAGGAACACAACGAGGGACGAGAACAGATCGGCCTTGCCTACGACACGGCGCATGACGGCAGTACCTCCGATGACGAGGGACGCGAAGCCCGTGAGGGCGTGAATGGCAGTGAAAGCCATTGTCGGTAAAGGGAGTTGGCGTTCCGCCCGATTTGTGTGCCCACCTGGTGAAGACGGGTGCGCACGAACGGACCGCACTCCTCCGGCCGCCCTGCAGCGCCTGCGTGCCACCGAACGCACCCCACTTGACGGCGACCCGCCCCACGAGCACTATTCATCGCATGATGAATTACTCGTCCGGGCCACCGGAGACCCCGGCCGTCGAGGCCGCCGCCCTCACGGTCGTCCGTGGCCCCCGCACCGTCCTGCGCGACCTCGACTTCACCGTCCCCCGCGGCCAGATCACCGGCCTGCTGGGCCCCTCGGGATGCGGCAAGTCGACCCTCATGCGCTCGATCGTGGGCACCCAGGCCAAGGTCACGGGCACCCTCCAGGTCCTCGGCCGCCCCGCCGGCGACCCCTTTCTGCGCACCCGCATCGGCTACGTCACCCAGGCCCCCTCCGTCTACGACGACCTGACGGTCCGCCAGAACCTCGCCTACTTCGCGGCGATCCTCGACCCCGGCCGCGCCGCCGCCGAACGCCGCCGCGAGCACGTCACCCGGGTCATCACCGACGTCGACCTCACCAGCCACGCCGACGCCCTCGCCGGCAACCTCTCCGGCGGCCAGCGCAGCCGCGTCTCCCTCGCGGTGGCCCTGCTCGGCACCCCCGAACTCCTGGTCCTCGACGAACCCACCGTCGGCCTCGACCCGGTCCTGCGCCGCGACCTGTGGAACCTCTTCCACGAGATCGCCGCCACCCGCGGCGCCACCCTCCTCATCTCCTCCCACGTCATGGACGAGGCCGAACGCTGCCACCGGCTCCTGCTCATGCGCGAGGGCGAGATCCTCGCCGACGACACCCCCGACGCCCTGCGCACCCGCACCGGAGCGGACACCGTCGAAGGGGCGTTCCTGCACCTGGTGGACGAGGCGGTCGCCGCAGGCCGCACCAAGGAGACAGCCCGATGAGCACCACCACCGCGCCCGCCCCCACCAGCGCCCTGAACCTCTCCCGGACCACCGCCACCGCGACCCGGGTGCTGCGCCAGCTCCGCCACGACCCGCGCACGATCGCGCTGATGATCCTCGTCCCCTGCCTGATGCTGTTCCTGCTCCGCTATGTCTTCGACGGCAGCCCCCGCATCTTCGACAACATCGGCGCATCACTGCTCGGGATCTTCCCGCTGATCACGATGTTCCTGGTCACGTCCATCGCCACCCTGCGCGAACGCACCTCGGGCACCCTCGAACGGCTCTTCGCCATGCCCCTCGGCAAGGGCGACCTCATCGCCGGCTACGCCCTCGCCTTCGGCGGCCTCGCCATCGTCCAGTCGGCACTGGCCACCGGCCTGGCCGTGTGGTTCCTGGGCCTGGACGTCACGGGCTCGGCATGGCTGCTGCTCCTGGTCGCCCTGCTCGACGCGCTGCTCGGCACCGCCCTCGGCCTGTTCGTCTCCGCCTTCGCGGCCTCGGAATTCCAGGCGGTCCAGTTCATGCCCGCGGTGATCTTCCCCCAACTCCTGCTCTGCGGCCTGTTCACCCCCCGCTCCAACATGCACCCCGTCCTGGAGGCCATCTCCGACGCCCTCCCGATGTCCTACGCCGTCGACGGCATGAACGAGGTCCTGCGCCACACGGACATGACGACGACCTTCATCCGGGACGTCCTGATCGTGGCCGGCTGCGCGGTACTGGTACTGGGCCTGGGAGCAGCCACATTGCGACGCCGGACGGTGTAACGGTTCGCTTCGAGAAGGCGTGACATTCCAGCCCGTGGGGGTACCCCCTGCTCGTAGGGCTTGGGGGAGCTTGAGGACGAGGCCGTTCAGGCCGAAGCGGGGGTCTGGGGGCGCAGCCCCCGGGCGGGGTCGAAGGGGCGGCGGCCCCTGGGAACGGGACGGGTAGGGGCGGCGGGGGCGAGAACCCTCGACGGCAACCCGACAACGAACGTCCGCCCACCGGACAACCAACCCCCACCCCTCCGCACCGGTGCGAGGATGAACCCGGACGACGCAAACCCCCGGAGGGCACCCGCACCATGACCCAGAAAGTCGCAGTCCTCGGCACCGGCAAGATCGGCGAAGCCCTGCTCAGCGGAATGATCCGAGCCGGCTGGGCCACCGCCGACCTCCTGGTCACCGCCCGCCGCCCCGAACGGGCCGAAGAACTCCGCACCCGCTACGGAGTCACCCCCGTCAGCAACGCCGAGGCCGCCAAGAACGCCGACACCCTGATCCTCACGGTCAAGCCGCAGGACATGGGCGCCCTCCTCGACGAACTCGCCCCGCACATCCCCACCGACCGCCTGGTCATCAGCGGAGCCGCGGGCATCCCCACCTCCTTCTTCGAGGAGCGCCTGGCCGCGGGCACCCCGGTCGTCCGTGTCATGACGAACACCCCCGCCCTTGTCGACGAGGCCATGTCCGTCATCTCCGCGGGCAGCCACGCCACCGCCGACCACGTCGCCCACGCCGAGGAGATCTTCGGCGCCGTCGGCAAGACGCTCCGCGTCCCCGAGTCCCAGCAGGACGCCTGCACCGCCCTCTCCGGCTCCGGCCCGGCCTACTTCTTCTACCTGGTCGAAGCCATGACCGACGCCGGCATCCTCCTCGGCCTGCCCCGCGACAAGGCCCACGACCTCATCGTCCAGTCGGCGATCGGCGCCGCGGTGATGCTCCGCGACAGCGGCGAACACCCGGTCAAGCTCCGCGAGAACGTCACCTCACCCGCGGGCACCACCATCAGCGCCATCCGCGAACTGGAGAACCACGGCGTACGAGCCGCCCTCATCGCCGCCCTCGAAGCCGCCCGCGACCGCAGCCGCGAACTGGCCTCCGGCAAGAAGGACTGACCCGGAACCGTCCCTGACGAGGGGCGGCACCTCAGCCCGCCGCGTCCACGATCTCCTTCGTGGTCAGCACCCGCGCGAAGCCGCCCCCGTGCACGGACACCGCCGACGCCCGCGCCAGCTCGTCCGCGGTGCGCCGCCAGCCGAACGGCCCCGCCAGGTCGAAGGTGTACGTCGCGTCGTACGCGACCAGCACGTCGAACCCGAGATTGCCGCCCATCCGGGCCGTCGTCTCCACGCACATATTGGTCTGGATCCCGGCCAGCACCACCTGCGCGATCCCCTGCGCCCCCAGCCAGGCCGCCAGATCCGGCGTCCCGAGGAAGGCCGAGTTCACGGTCTTCGTGATCAGCAGCTCACTGCCGGCCCCCTTCCCGCGCCGCTGCTCCACATAGTCCTTGAAGTCATTGCCCACGTACCCCGGCCGCAGCGGCGACTGCGGCTTCGGCGAGTCGTGCCGCACGAAGACGACCGGCCGCCCCGTCGACTGCCACTCGTCGATCAACGAGGCGATGTTGTCGTCCGCCCCGGGGTTGTTGCGCGGCCCCCAGAACTCGGCCTCCTCGAAGCCCTTCTGAACGTCGACGACCACCAGTGCTGCGTTCTCTGCGATCTCCATGCCCTCGATCCTGCCGCCGCGGGCCCGCCCGCCCCAGAAGGGCAGAAGACAGCGATCGATGGTTTACTGCCACACGTGACCACAGCCCCGTACCGCGTGGCCCTCGTCGCCTTCCCGGGCATCCGCGCCTTCGACGTCTCCGTCATCACCGAGGTCTGGGGCACCGACCGCACCGACCGCGGCGCCCCCGCCTTCGACCTGCGCAGAGTCGCCACCGACAGCACCACCCCCATCCCCATGCGCGGCGGCTTCGCCCTGCACGCCGACCGCACCCTCAACTGGCTGAACCGAGCCGATCTCATCGTCGTCCCCGGCCTCGACGACCACCTCACTCCCGCACCCGCCCCCGTCCTCGACGCCCTCCGCCGCGCCCACGCCCGCGGCACCACCCTCGCCGCCCTCTGCGGCGGCGCCTTCACCCTCGCCCAGGCAGGCCTGCTCGACGGCCGCCGAGCCATCACCCACTGGAACCTCGTCGAGCTCCTGCGCGCGCACCACCCCCGTGTCGCTGTCGTCCCCGACGCCCTCTTCATCGAGGACGACAACATCTGGACCGCCGCCGGCACCGCGGCCGGCATCGACCTCTGCCTCCACCTCGTCCGCCGGTCCCACGGCGTCGAGGCGGCCGCCACCATCGCCCGCTCGATGGTCACCGCCCCCTTCCGCACCGGCACCCAGGCACAGTTCATCGAGCACCCCACCCCGCGCGCGGACCGCGACGCCGACACCCTCGCCGCCGTACAGGAACACGCCCTGCGCCGCCTCCACGAACCGCTCACGGTCGCCGACCTGGCCGCCCGCGCGGGCATGTCGCCGCGCTCCTTCGCCCGCCACTTCACGGCCGCCACCGGCACGACACCGCTGCGCTGGCTCCTGGACCAGCGCATCGCCGCGGCCCAGAAACTCCTCGAACGCACCGACCTGCCCATGCCCGAGGTCGCCCGCCGCGCCGGCTTCGGCAGCGAGGTCACGATGCGCCAGCACTTCGCATCGCGCCTCGCCACCAGCCCGCGCGCCTACCGGGCCGCGTTCAGCGCGGGCTCCGCCACCGGCGGCAACAGCCCGATCGCCCGATAGGCGGTATCGACGGTCGGCCGCGCCATCGCCCGAGCCTTCTCCGCACCATGCCGCAGCACCTCCTCCACATATCCCGGGTCGGCACACAACTCCTTGTGCCTGGCCTGCACGGGCCTGAGAACCTCGACCACCGCCTCCGCGGTGTCCTTCTTCAAAGCGCCGTACGACTGATGAACGTCCACCAGTGACTCAGGGTTCCCACCCGTGCACGCAGCGAGAATCTCCAGCAGATTCGTCACCCCCGGCCGCCCCTCCCGGTCGTACACGACCTCCCGCCCGCTGTCGGTCACGGCCCGCATCACCTTCTTGCGCACCACGTCCGGCTCGTCGAGCAGATAGACGATGCCCGGCCCCGAGTCGTCCGACTTCCCCATCTTCGACGTCGGCTCCTGAAGGTTCATCACCCGGGCGGCCACCCGCGGAAGCGTCGCCTTCGGCACCACGAACGTGTGCCCGTACCGCTGGTTGAAGCGCACTGCCAGATCCCGGGCCAGCTCCACGTGCTGCGCCTGGTCGTCCCCCACCGGCACCTCGTCCGCCCCGTACGCCAGGATGTCCGCCGCCATCAGCACCGGATACGTCAGCAAGGACAGCCGCACACTCCCGCCCCTGACCCGCTCCCGCGCGGCCTTCTCCTTGTACTGGATCATCCGCCGCATCTCGCCGTCGGTCGCCACGCACTCCAGCACGTACGACAGCCGCGCGTGTTCGTCCACATGACTCTGTACGAACACGGTGCACAGCTCGGGATCGAGCCCCGCCGCGAGCAACAGCGTCGCCCCCTGACGAGTGAGCCTGCGCAACCGTGCCGGATCGTGGTCCACGGTCATGCCGTGCAGATCGACGATGCAGAACACCGCATCGGCCTGGTGCTGGTCCACCGCGGCCCACTGCCGCATGGCTCCCAGGTAGTTCCCCAGCGTCAGGTGCCCGGTCGGCTTGATCCCGCTGAATACCCGTGTCATCCCTGCTCCACCTCCTGGTCGAGACCGCCGTCCCGGCCGGCCGGCCCTCAGGAGCCCTGGAGGGGGATACGAGAACGGCCGCCGAGGCGGCGGCCGTTGAGTACATACGTGAGTACGGCCGCCGTCAGGCGGCCCACCACAGCTGGGTGCACGTACGCGTCATCACGTCGACCAGCGTACGCCCCTGGGGCGTCACCTGGCCGTGAGTTGACACACCCCAACCGGATACGTAGTGTTCTCCGAGTTGTCCGACGTGAGCACCGACTCCGGTCGGTCCCCGGACAGCCATTCCGCAGGTACCAACCATCAATCGGCGATCCGTCGCCGAGTGCTTTGGCGTGCGTATTTGCGAAATGAGGAATCCGCGTTCGAAAGGGCGCGGGGCCCGATTAGCTCGGGCGCCGGGAATCCGCTAAAGTCTCACTCGTCGGAACGGCCCAACGGCCGCGAAGGCAAATCCCGCTGACTGGGAATCAGGCCCGAAAGGATCTGATAGAGTCGGAGTCGCCGGAAAGGGAAGCGCGAGAGCGGAAACCTGGAAAGCGCCGAGGAAATCGGGTCGAGAAAAGATCTGATAGAGTCGGAAGCGCAAGACCGAAGGGAAGCGCCCGGAGGAAAGCCCGAGAGGGTGAGTACAAAGGAAGCGTCCGTTCCTTGAGAACTCAACAGCGTGCCAAAAGTC
>NZ_JBIAWG010000011.1:0-397765 GCF_042895285.1 Streptomyces sp. NPDC001406 | reverse complement strand
AGCACCCGCAGCGTCTCGCCGACGAGCCCGTCCAGGTCCGCGTCGAAGGCGATGGGGTAGATGTCCTGGTACTTCTTGGGCGGGTTCTCCGCATACGCGATCGTGCCGTCGGGGCGGTGGTGGAACCACTCGGGGTGCTTGTGCACCCAGGGATGGTCCGGGGAGCACTGCAGCGCGAAGTCCAGGGCCACTTCCAGACCGAGTTCGCGGGCCCGGTCCACGAAGTGGTCGAAGTCTGCCAGGGTGCCCAGATCGGGGTGGACGGCGTCGTGGCCGCCCTCCGGGGAGCCGATCGCCCAGGGCACGCCGACGTCGTCGGGGCCGGCGGTCAGGGTGTTGTTGCGGCCCTTGCGGAACGTCGTGCCGATCGGGTGGATGGGCGGGAGGTAGACGACGTCGAAGCCCATCGCGGCGATCGCCTCCAGACGGCGGGCCGCGGTGCGGAACGTGCCGTGCGGGTGCTCGGGCGTGCCCTCGGAGCGCGGGAAGAACTCGTACCACGAGCCGTACAGCGCGCGTTCACGCTCCACCAGCAGCGGCATCGGCTCGGACGCGGTCACCAGCTCCCGCAGCGGATACCGCGCCAGCACCCCGTCCACCTCCGGCGCCAACGCCGCCCCGAGACGGGCCTCCAGGGAGAGCGAGTCGTTGCCCAGCGCCCGGGCGGCGGCCAGGACCGCCTCGCGCTCGGGGCCCTCGGGCACTCCGGAGGCGGCCCGGGTGTGGAGGTCCATGCCCTCCTGAAGCACCAGCCCGGTGTCGATGCCCGCCGGGATCTTGATGCGGGCGGTCCGCCGCCAGGTGGCCACCGGATCGCTCCAGGCCTCCACCGTGTACGTCCAGCGACCGGGCTCGCCCGCGGTGACCTCCGCGCCCCAGCGGTCGGTGCCCGGGGCGAGTTCACGCATCGGCGTCCACGGGCCGGGGCGGCCCTCGGGGTCGCGCAGCACCACGTTCGCGCCGACGGCGTCGTGACCCTCACGGAAGACGGTGGCCGTGACCTGGAACGCCTCTGCGGTCACCGCCTTCGCCGGGCGCCTGCCGCAGTCCACGGCCGGCCGGACGTCGCGAACCGGAACTCGGCCGATGTCCGGGGTCGAACTCATGGGTCTCACCTCCGCCGTGCGCGAAGCCGGGCCCCGGGCCCGGCTCGGAATCCGAAGACACCGGAAGGTCAGTGCCTCCCGGCGCTGGAACGCCGGTCCCACGGCGGAGCCCGTCGCGCCGCGCCGCTCCCATGGGGCCGCCCGCCCTGCTCCTGCAGGTAGCTGCCCAGACTGGAGCGCAGATAGCGCTCGGCGGCGTCGGCGGCCTCCCGGGCGCACCGCTTGCCCATCAGCACGCACAGCGTGTAGCCCGAGTCCTCGAACGTGGCCCGCACCTCGCGGTCCGCCGGAGCGGCGAGCATCACGCGTTCCCACGCCCGGTACCGCCGCAACTGCCTGGCCACTTCGGCCTTAGCGGGTAGCAGCATGGCCCTCTTCACCCTCCACGCTCTCGACTGGGCGCGTTTCCCGACGGTCGGGTGGTCTCCGTGCACGGAGAGGCACGGAACCGTTACGGCGATCGAGGCACTTTCACTCATGGTGCACGTGTGACGACTCAGCGTCTTGTTGGATCTTCAACCACCACACGAGTGCTCTCGTGTTGCACGAATGGCGTAGTACCCGCACTGTGGATCTGACTCAGGAGCGATCGGTGCTCGACGCTCAGTGATCGGGGCCGTTGCCCGCGGGGGCGAGAACGAGCGGCAGCTTCGCCGGTGAGGAGCAAGCGACAATGAAGACCGCAGTGCCCTGCTACTACCACCTCGACGTGGAAGTCAGCCCCGAACGGGTCGGACAGGTCAGCCGCATCCTGGCCGCCCACCTTCGCCACTGGGACCTCGAGAACCTCGTGGATCCCGTCTGCCGCGGCACCGAACTGCTGCTGCGGGCCATTGACGAGCATGCGACGGACAAGCACACATCCATCGAGATGTGGTGGAACGGCCAGCATCTGATCACCGCCGTGGGCGAGGACGACCGCGATCTGCGCCCCGACCAGGACCTGCGCGGCTGCCTGACCCAGATCGCCGCGACGAGCGACGGCTGGGGATGCTGCGCCTCGGACACCGGCAGCAAGATCATCTGGTTCTCCCAGCGCGCCCGCAGCGGCGAGCGCGTCCCGCTGGTCCCGACGGCCCCGGAGCCCAGCCTGCGCTATGTGCGCCAGGTGCCCCGGGAGATGCCCGTCGCGGCACTGGCCACCTCGGCGGACCCGGTGGAGGCCGCCCGGTGACGGCACGACCGAAGCGGAAAGGGGTGCCCGTGTGGAGCGGGCACCCCTACCCGTTGGGCGCCGCCTTCGACGGACAGGGCACCAACTTCGCCCTGTTCAGCGAGGTCGCCCAGCAGGTCGACCTGGTACTGGTCGATCATGCCGGCACCGAGACCCGCGCGCCGCTGACCGAGGTCGACGGGTTCGTCTGGCACGGCTATGTCCCCGGGATCGGACCGGGGCAGCGCTACGGCTTCCGGGTGCACGGCCCATGGGACCCCGACCTCGGCCACCGGTGCAATCCGGCGAAGCTGCTCCTCGACCCGTACGCACGGGCCGTGGACGGGCAGATCGACAACCACGCCTCGCTCTACGAGCGCGATCCGGGCGGTGCTTCCCCGGCCGACAGCGCCGGGCACTCCATGCTCGGTGTGGTCACCGATCCGTACTTCGACTGGGGCGAGGACCGCCCGCCCCGGCGGGCGTACGCGGACAGCGTGATCTACGAGGCGCACGTACGGGGACTCACCCGTACCCACCCGGAGGTCCCGCCCCGGCTGCGCGGCACCTATGCCGCCCTCGCGCACCCGGCCGTCATCGAGCATCTGACCTCGCTCGGGGTGACCGCGGTCGAGCTCATGCCGGTGCACCAGTTCGTGCAGGACGGCGTGCTCCAGGACCGGGGCCTGTCCAACTACTGGGGCTACAACACGATCGGCTTCTTCGCCCCGCACAACGCCTATGCCGCCTTCGGCACCCGCGGCCAGCAGGTCAACGAGTTCAAGGCGATGGTGAAGGCGCTGCACGCGGCCGGCCTGGAGGTGATCCTCGACGTCGTCTACAACCACACCGCCGAGGGCAACCAGTACGGTCCCACGCTGTCCTTCCGAGGCATCGACAACGCCTCGTACTACCGTCTCGTCGACGGCGACTGGGCGCACTACTACGACACCACGGGCACCGGCAACAGCCTGCTGATGCGGCATCCCTACGTACTCCAGCTGATCATGGACTCGCTGCGGTACTGGGTCACCGAGATGCACGTCGACGGCTTCCGCTTCGACCTCGCGGCCACGCTCGCCCGGCAGTTCCACGAGGTGGACCGGCTGTCGGCGTTCTTCGACCTGATCCAGCAGGACCCGGTGATCAGCAGGGTCAAGCTCATCGCCGAGCCCTGGGACGTGGGGGAGGGCGGCTACCAGGTCGGCAACTTCCCGCCCCTGTGGTCGGAGTGGAACGGCAGATACCGGGACGCGGTACGGGACTTCTGGCGGGCGGAACCGGGCTCGCTCGGCGAGTTCGCCTCCCGGCTCACCGGCTCCTCCGACCTCTATGCGCACAGCAGGCGCCGGCCCCGGGCCAGCGTCAACTTCGTGACCGCGCACGACGGTTTCACCCTGCGCGATCTCGTCTCGTACAACGACAAGCACAACGAGGCCAACGGCGAGGGCAACCGGGACGGGGAGAGCGTCAACCGGTCCTGGAACTGCGGCGCCGAGGGCGAGACGGACGACCCCGCGGTCCTGGAGCTGCGCGCCCGCCAGCAGCGCAACCTGATGGCCACGCTGCTGCTGTCGCAGGGCATCCCGATGCTCTGCCACGGTGACGAGCTGGGCCGCACCCAGCGCGGCAACAACAACGCCTACTGCCAGGACAACGAGGTCTCCTGGATCGACTGGTCCCCGACCGGGGAACAGCGCACGCTGACGGACTTCACCCGCCATGTCATCGCCCTGCGGGCCGCCCACCCCGTACTGCGCCGCCGCCGCTTCTTCCGCGGCGCGACGGTGACCCACGCCGGGCAACGCCTGCCCGACCTGGTCTGGCTGCTGCCCGACGCACGCGAGATGACCGGCCGCGACTGGCAGCGCCCCGACGCGCACTCGGTCGGCGTGTTCCTCAACGGCGACGCCATCGCCGAACGCGACCCGTACGGCCGGCGCGTGGTCGACGACTCGTTCCTGCTGCTGCTCAACAGCTACTGGGAACCGGTCGACTTCCGGCTGCCCGACGGCACCTACGGCGAGCGCTGGACCACCCTGATCGACACGGCCGACCCGGAGGGAATCCCGGACGAACGCGAGCACAAGGCGGCCACCGGCCTCCGAGTCGAGCCCCGCAGCCTCGTCCTGCTGTCCCGCCCGTCCCGCGCCGACGGCTAGGGCCTGTCGTCAAATTCCCGTCTGCGCCGCGACGCCATGCACGCTCCCTCAAGCTCTTCGAGCAGGGGTGACCCCCACTCGCCGCACCGGGCCCCGACCCAAGTACACCCAGGACGAGGGTCGAGGCCCGGCACGCCGAGAGCACGCTTCCCCAAGCACTCGGCCTTGCTCGAGCAGGGGGGACCCCCATGGCGCCGCGGGGCCCGCCCTTCGGGCGGACGCGACGGGAGTTTGACGACAGGACCCAGGCCATGGCGTCGGATCCCCGCGGGGACGTGACGACAGCACCCAGGACGCGGCACCCGCGATGCAGCGGAGGTCAGTGTTCGCGGCGGGAGGTCACCGTGAACTGTGCGCCGTCGGGGTCGCGCAGTACGGCCTCCTCCTCTTCCTCGCTCAGCACGCTGCCGCCGTGCTTCTCCGCCGCCCGGGCGCAGTCCGTCACGTCGGCCACGGCGAAGTGGATCTGCCAGTGCGGCCGGACCGACGGATCGGGCGCCGCCTCCACCGCGCCGGAGTCGATGCGCGCCACCACGTCGCCCCGGCTGCGCAGCACCACCTCGCCGCCCTCGTACTCGACCTCGCAGCAGCCGGGCCGGTCCGTGGCCCAGTCGAGGATCTCGCCGTAGAAGAGGGCGGCGTCGAAGGCGTTGCGGGTGTGCAGCCGGATGAACGTCGGCGCCGCCCGCCGCCAGGTCTCCCAGTTGGAGATGAGCTCGCCCTCCCAGATGCCGAAGATGGCCCCGTCCCGGTCGGCGAGCAGCGCGGCGCGCCCGGGCGGGAAGGAGAGCGGGCCGACCGCCGCGGTGCCGCCGCGCTCCCGGACCCGGGCCGCGGCCTCGTCCGCGTTCGGGACGGCGAAGTACGGCGTCCAGGTCACCGCCATCTGCCACATGGCGGCGACCGCGGCGATCCCGGCGACCGGCACCCCGCCCGCCAGCGCGATCCGGAAATGATCACCGAGCTTGGCGTTCCGCCATCGCCAGCCCAGTACGGCCCCGTAGAACTCCTCCGTGGCCTTGAGGTCACGGCTGGTCAGACTCACCCAGCAGGGGGCGCCGAAGACGGAGTGCGTGGAGACGACTGCCTCCTTCTTCGCGCCGCCGGGGAGGGTCGTGTCATGGTTCATCGCACTCGCGTCCTGGTGTCCGGGACCGGTGGCCACCGGTCTTCCACCAGTGTCCAACCGGAAGCGGTCCGGGCGCCTGCCGAGCACCCCGGTGGCATACGGCCGGACGAGTGACACGATTGATGGATGGGCGAGCGCTACGAGGCCGAGACGGATCGCATCTTCCAGCTGCAGGAAGAAGTGCACCAGCTGAAGGAGGCTGTCGCCTCGCACGCCGTGGTGGACCAGGCGATCGGGATGGTGGTCGCCCTGGGCCGGGTGACGCCCGACCAGGGGTGGGCGGTGCTGAAGGACGTCTCCCAGCACACAAACATCAAGCTGCGCAATGTCGCGGAACTCATCCTCATCTGGGGACGCACCGGTGACATGCCCCCGGAGATCCGCGCCGAGCTGGAGGACGCCCTCGACCGGCACGGTCCGACGCAGGTTCCGGGGACACCGCCGCAGTGAGGCTCAGCGCGCCTCGGCCAGCAGATCCTTGCGCAGCCGGTCGAAGCAGCCGCTGAGCAGCCGCGAGACATGCATCTGGGAGATCCCGAGCTGTTCGGCGATCCTGCTCTGCGTCATCCCCCGGAAGAACCGCAGATACAGGATGAGCCGCTCACGCTCGGGCAGAGCCTCCAGACAGGGCTTGACGGCGATGCGGTCGACTATGAGGTCGTAGCCGGGATCGCTCTCCCCGAGGGCGTCGCTCAGGGCGTAACCCTCGGTGCCCGGCATCTCGGCGTCCAGCGACAGTGCGGAGAAGCACTCCAGCGCCTCCAGACCGGTGCGGACCTCGTCCTCGGTCAGCTGTGCGTGTGCGGCGATCTCGGCGACGGTGGGTGCCCGGCCCGGGATCGTCTGCCCGAGTTCCTTCGCGGTGCTCCGGACCCGGTTGCGCAGATCCTGGACCCGGCGCGGCACGTGCAGCGTCCACATGTGGTCACGGAAGTGGCGCTTGATCTCACCGGTGACGGTCGGTACGGCGTACGCCTCGAAGGCGCGGCCGCGTGCCGGGTCGTAGTGGTCGACGGCCTTGACGAGGCCCAGGGCGGCGACCTGGTAGAGGTCTTCCAGAGTCTCCCCGCGGTCACGGAACCGGACGGCGATCCGCTCGGCCATCGGCAGCCAGAGCCGGACCAGCTCGTCCCGCAGTGCCCGGCGCTCCGGGCCGTCCGGCAGTTCGACAAGCCGTTCGAACGCCTCTGCCGTGTCGGGGGCGTCGTCGTGCGGATGGGGCTTCGTTCTGGTGGTGGTACCCATGGCGGGTGCGCACCTCCCTCAGCGGGTGCTGGATGGGACAGACACCATGGGAGGAGAGGAACGCGCTGGGACCGTTGAGGGGGCACCCGGGGCCCGGCGAACCGGCTCCCACGGACGTGCCTCCTGTCCGAAGCACTTGCATCAGGATTCCCCCGACCGGACATGCCGAAACAAATCACCCGAAATGGTGACGGCGTCTGGCCGTCAAGTGTCCGACTTGACCGTTCCTTGGGGAGAGATACCTCTGACACAGAGGTAATCTCCAAGTGTGGAAGCCAAGGGACCGGAACCGAAGGGACCAGGGGAGCCGGAGGCCTTCCCGGAGGAGCTGGCGGACACCCTGGTCGGCATCCAGCGGCTGATCCGCCGCCGGCTGCGCAGCGGGCTGACCGCGCCGCGGCTGCGCGGCGCCGAGGTGGAACTGCTGCGCCTGGTCGAGGCCCGGCCCGGCATCGGCATCTCGGACGCCGCCAAGGAGCTGTACCTGGCGAGCAACTCCGTCTCGACCCTCGTCAACAAGCTCGCCAGGGACGGCTATCTGATCCGGGAGACCGACCCGGCGGACCGGCGTGCCGCCCGCCTGCAGCTCACCGAGGCGGCCCGCAACCGGCTGCGGGACTGGCAGCGACGCCGGGCGGACCTCGTCGGGCGCCATGTGGACCGGCTCGACGAGGCGGACCGGGAGGCGCTGCGCGCCGCACTCCCGGCGCTGCGCAAGCTGGCCGTCACCCTGCACGAGGAGGCCTTGGAATCATGACGCGGGACACCGCAGCCGAAGCGTGGGACACCGCCGCCGACGCGGCCGAAGCCGTCACCTGCACACGGCTCGCCTACGCGTTCGGGGAGACCAACGCGGTGGACGGGCTCGACCTGACCGTGCGGGAGGGCGAGGTCTTCGGGCTGCTCGGCCCCAACGGCGCCGGCAAGACCACGGCCATCCGCTGCATCACCACGCTGCTGCCCGTCCCCCCGGGCATGGTCCGCGTCTTCGGCCATGACACGGCCGGCGACCGCATGGCCGTACGACGCCTCCTCGGGTACGTCCCGCAGCAACTGTCCGCCGACAGCGGGCTCACCGGACGGGAGAACGTCGCCCTCTTCGCCCGGGTCTTCGACGTCCCCCGCCGCGAGCGGGCCGCCCGGGTCGCGCAGGCCCTGGCCGCCGTGGGCCTCGCCGACGCCGCCGACCGGCTGGTGGGCACCTACTCCGGCGGCATGGTCCGCCGGCTGGAGCTGGCCCAGGCCCTGGTCAGCGCACCCCGCCTGCTGATCCTCGACGAGCCGACGATCGGCCTCGACCCGATCGCCCGGACCGGTGTCTGGGAGCACATCAACGCCGTCCGGGCGGCCACCGGCATGACCGTCCTGGTCACCACCCACTACATGGACGAGGCGGACCAGTACTGCGACCGCGTCGGCCTGATGCACCACGGCCGCATCCGCGCCCTCGGCACCCCCGCCGAACTCAGACAGGGACTCGGTGAACGCCGTCGCGCCGCGGGCGCCCCGGCCACGGACACGCTGCCCACCCTGGAGGACGTCTTCCGCGACGTCGCCGGCAGCGGTCTCGACGAGAAGTCAGGAGATTTCCGCGATGTCCGAAGCACCCGCCGCACCGCCAACCGCGTCGGCTGATCCCGTCCCCACGGCGGACAGTGACCTGCTGCTGCGGCCGCCCCGGCCCCGCGCGGGCTGGCGGCTGCTGCCCGCCCGGGTCGTCGCGATGTGCACCGTCGAACTGCAGAAACTGCGCCACGACCGCACCGAGCTGTACACCAGGGCGATCCAGCCGGCCCTCTGGCTGCTGATCTTCGGCCAGACCTTCACCCGGATCCGGGCGATACCCACCGGCGGCATCCCCTACATCGACTACCTCGCGCCCGGCATCATCGCCCAGTCCGCGATGTTCATCGCCATCTTCTACGGCATCCAGATCATCTGGGAGCGGGACGCCGGCATCCTCAACAAACTGCTGGTCACGCCGACCCCGCGCGCGGCGCTGATCACCGGCAAGGCGTTCGCGGCCGGAGTGAAGTCGCTGATCCAGGCGGTCGTCGTCATCGTCATCGCCGCCCTGCTGGGCGTCGCGCTGACCTGGAACCCGTTGCGTCTGCTCGGCGTCGCGGCGGCCGTGGTCCTCGCCTCCGCCTTCTTCTCCTGCCTGTCGATCACCATCGCGGGCATCGTCCTCAACCGCGACCGTCTGATGGGCATCGGACAGGCGATCACGATGCCGCTGTTCTTCGGCTCCAACGCCCTCTATCCCGTCTCCATCATGCCCGGCTGGCTCCAGGCGGTCAGCAGGGCCAACCCCCTGAGCTACCAAGTCGACGCCCTGCGTGGCCTTCTGCTCGGCACGCCGGCGCATCTCGCCGCCGACTTCGGCGTCCTTGCCGTGGCCGCCGCGCTCGGCATCACCGTCGCCTCCTCGCTGCTGGGCCGGCTCGCCCGCTGATCTTGCCGGGACGTGATGTGCGGCACGCACCCGGACACCTTCCCGGGGCCCGCCGAGGGGATTCCCGCTGCGCAGCGCTTGATCAGCGATCAAAGCGGGCGAATCCCCTGGCCACAGCGCATTCTGCTCATTTGACAGTGCGCTCGGCACACAGATAGACAGCAGCTCTCCGAGGTCGATAGAGGGGCACCGTGTACGAGCCGAACGTGGTCGGGGACTGGCAGGAGCACGACGAGCATGCCGGTCTGCGTGTCCGCGTCCACAGCCTGGAGGCGGCCGAGCCGCCGCGCGGACGCGACGACGCGGCCGTCGGGCTGACGTACTTCAGTGTCCGGGTGACCATCGAGAACCGCGGCGCGCGCCACTTCAGCGTCCAGCTGGAGGACGGGCAGATCGACGTCCGGGTCGGCCCCGACGGGGAGGGCGCCTTCATCGACTGGCGCAACTCGCAGTTCATCGAGGGCTTCGACGTCTACCCGCTGCGCCGGGCCACCGCCGTGGTGTACGCGGCAGGGCCGGAGGCGGCGCTGACCCAGGTGGACGTCCAGGTCCAGCTGCGGGTCGACGAGGAGTGGACCGACCGCCGGCTGTGGGCGGGCGGCATCGGACTGCTGGAGGAGCCCGTCGCCGCCGCCTCCGCGGCGACCGGACCGGGCAGCCTGGCCCACCAGGTGAGCGTCTTCCTGAAGGACCTGGAGGACCAGACGGAGCCGGGCACCGCCTGACGGCTGCTACGGCGTCAGTGCGGGATGCCGTCGATGATCTCGCGGGCACCCTGCCGCAGCAGGGACACGGCGACCGAGGTGCCGAGCGTGGCCGGGTCGAGCCGGCCCGCCCACTCGTGGGCGTTCAGCCGCGTCTTGCCGTCCGGCGTGAACACACAGGCGCGCAGGGACAGTTCACCACTGCGGTCCACGCGGGCGTAACCGGCGATCGGGCTGTTGCAGTGCCCCTGCAGGACGTGCAGGAACATGCGCTCCGCCGCGGCCTCCCGGTAGGTGTCCGGGTCGCCGAGCCCGCTGACCGCGTCGATCAGCTCGGCGTCGCCCTCCCGGCACTGCAGGGCGAGGATGCCCGCGCCGATCGGCGGCATCATCGTCTCCGGGGACAGCACCTCACTGATCACCTCGCGCCGGTCGATCCGCTCCAGACCGGAGACCGCGAGCAGCAGCGCGTCCGCCTCGCCGGCCGCGAGCTTCTCCAGGCGGCGGTTGGCGTTGCCGCGGAAGGGCACGCACCGCAGGTGCGGGTGGGTGGCGGCCAGCTGGGCGACACGGCGCACCGCGGAGGTGCCGATCCGGGTGCCGGCCGGCAGCTCGTCGAGGGTGAGCCCGCCCGGGTGGACGAGCGCGTCACGGATGTCGTCCCGCTTCAGGAACGCGGCGAACACGGTGCCCGCGGGCAGCGGCCGGTCGGCCGGCACGTCCTTGACGCAGTGCACCGCGAGGTCGGCCTCCCCGGCCAGCAGCGCGGCGTCCACCTCCTTGGTGAACGCCCCCTTGCCCTCCACCTGCGACAGATCGCCCAGCCACTTGTCGCCGGTGGTCTTCACCGGTACGACCTCGGTGCGCACCTGCGGATGGAGGACCGCCAACTCGGCGCGGACACGCTCCACTTGGGCGAGTGCCATCGGTGAGTCGCGGGAGACGATACGGATCAGTTCCGGGACGGACATGGGGACACGATAGACCGTGGCGACGGACATCCGTGCCGATCGCCCGCATTGCTCCGCCGCGCCGCGAGTGCCGGTACCGTCATGACTCCGTGTGCCGGTCGAAGGGAAACAGGTCCGGGGGTCAGTCGGGCCCCTGGCCGGCGAGCAGCCCGCCGAACAACTGCCCGGCCGCACCTTCGGGGTTCATCCGGTGACCCGCAGGCTGTACCGGAGCTTCTCCAGGGAACGGGCACCGAGGCGGTCGTAGAAGCGGACCGCGCCCTCGTTCCAGGCGGGGGTCTGCCACTGCACCTCGCCGAGTCCCAGGGCGCGGGCCTCTGCGGCCACGGCGTCGACGAGCAGGGCGCCGAGGCCGAGACCCCGGTGGCCGGGGGTCAGGAACAGGCAGTCCATGTGGAGGTACTCCCGGCCCTCCCAGGTCGACAGCTCGGGCGAGCAGGTGGCGTAGCCGACGACCTCGCCGTCGGGAGTCTCGGCCACCAGACAGCGCAGGCGTGGTGCGGGTGCGTCGAAGAGGAGTGTGGCGAGCCGTGCGGCGAGATCCGGCACCGGTGGCGCGGCGTGCTCGTACTCCGCGTGCTGTGCGGCCAGTTCGGCGACGCGCGGCAGGTCGGCGCGCTCGGCGTGACGCACCGGGGGAGTGCCGGTCAACGGACCGCTCCCTCGACGGTGTCCGCGCTCCAGGCCGCGAGCCGGTCCGGGAGGGCGCCGGTGCCGCCGAGGACGTGCCGGGAGAACGCGTCGCGCTCGTGCGCGAGGACGGCCGCCTCCCACACGCAGGGCGCGAGCCCGCTCCGGCCCGGCCGGAGCTCCCCGGGGCGGCCTGCCGGGCCGGTGAACACGGCGAGGTCGGACATGTGGCCCTCGATCCAGGTGTGCACCAGGACGTAGTCCCCGTCGCCGCCCGCGTGCACGATCAGCACCGACAGCCCGAGCGAGCCGCGCAGCCGCCCCAGCGCAAGATGCGCCCCGGCGAGCTCCAGCGCCGCGTCCGTGCCGGCCTCGGTGACCGTGCGCCCCGGTGCTGCCAGCGCGTACACCTTCACCAGGTGCCCGGCGGTCTCCCGGGTCCCGGCCGGTCGTACGGTGCGGTCGTGATGGCCCTCGGCGAGCCCCAGCAGGGCGTGCGCGTCCACCGCGGAGGGCAGTTCTCCGTGAAGATCCATCCGGCCATGATGCGGCGCCGACCGGCGGGCGTCCATGGGTTCCCTGCCGCGCCCGGGGCGGCAGGGAACCCGCGGCGGCTCAGGCGTTGGGGTCGAACGGGATGCCGGACGGCTTGGCCGAGGAGAGGTGCGAGGCGAAGCTGTCGTCCCTGAGGCCGAAGTGGGCGCTGCCGAAGTCGTACGTGCTCAACTTGTCGCGCAGGCCCGCCGGGTAGCCGTTCCAGCCGACCAGCGGCGGGTACTGCCAGGTGTGCTTGTGGTTCTCCGGCGGCTCGTCGTTCGAGTTCGCGAGCCGGAAGCAGTGCGTACGGATGCCGTCCTTGTGGTACACGATCTTCGCGTGCGTGCCCTCGAAGCGGACGTCGGAGACCGGGTGCACGGTGAACGAGCCGTGGTTGGACGTGGAGACGTACTTGATCTGGCCGTTCTGCACCCACACCACGACGTGCTCCCAGTCGTGCCGGTGGCCGCCGATGCTGGTTCCGGGCAGCGCCTGGTCCTTCTCGAAGTACAGGCCGTACAGATAGCCGCACCAGCCGTTGTTGCACTTGTAGCGCGAGTAGCTGTTCGTGTTGTCCAGGTCGGAGGCGTCGTGGCACGAGCCGTTGAGGGCACCGGTCGGCTTCAGACCGCCGTTGATCGTGCCGTCGGGGCCGATGGCCGGACTGGAGTAGCAGCCGTCCGTGTCGTAGTCGAAGGCCGGCTGGTACGTCAGCTCCGAGGGCTCGGCGTTGGCCGGGAGCGCCGGCGGCGGGGCGGCGTACGCGGCGGTGGCGGTGGCGACGACGAGCGCGGCGGCTCCCGCGAGACCGGTGAGCCATCTTCTGCGGTGTGCCTTGAACTTCGGTGACGACACTGCGTCCTCCTCTTTGGGCGCAGCCCAACGGCTGTGGGGGCAAAGAGAGTTCAGCTTCCCCGGTTTTCAACTCCGGGCCAAGGGGTCACACACGTACCGGTGGTGAAGCAGGGCCCAACTCTTGGATCATGACGGAGGGTCAGACGGGAGGCGGGTCGGAGTCGGTCCGGTTCAAGCCGGTTCAAGCCGGTTCATCAGGGATGTCCGCCGACGACTCCTCCGGTGCGAGGTCGGGGCGCAGCCGGAGCCAGGACGGCTGGCGCAGCAGTCCGGCCCGGGTACGGGTGCTGTAGGCGACCTCGCCGACCAGTCGGGGCAGCACCCAGTGGGCGCCGGAGACTGGCGGGACCGGGTCGAAGGGGCACACGCCGGTCTCGGCGGCCCGCAGCAACGCGGCCAGTTCGGTGCGTTCAACCTCGCTCCAACCGGTGCCCACACCGCCGACGTACCGCAGGCGCCCGGCGGCCCGCTGGCCGACCAGCACGGCACCGGGCAGTCCGGTGAGCCGGCCCTTGCCGGGCAGCCAGCCGCCGACGATCACGTCCTCGCTGCGCATGTTGCGGATCTTGATCCAGGCGCGGGAGCGCACGCCGGGCTCGTAGACCGAGTCGAGGCGCTTGCAGACCACTCCTTCCAGACCGTGCTCGCGGGTCGCCCGCAGGGCCTCGGCACCATGGCCGATGACGGCGGCGGGCGTGGACCAGTGGGGCCCGTCGAGGCTCAGCTCCTCCAGCCGTGCCCGCCGCTGGGTGTAGGGGCGGGCGAGCAGGGAGCCGCCCAGGTGCATCACGTCGAACAGCACGAGGTGCACCGGGACCTGGGCCGCACGGCGCGCCGCGCGTGCCGGTGCGTGGGCCAGGCCCATGCGGCTCTGCAGCAGCTGGAAGTCGGCTCGACCGTGTGCGTCGAGCGCGAGGACCTCGCCGTCCAGGATCGCCGGGGTGCTGCCGAGGGCGCCGCCCAGCGGCCGCAGCTCGGGGTAGGCGGCGGTGATGTCCTCGCCGGAGCGGGCGCGCAGCAGCACGGTGCCGTCGCCGGGCAGATAGACCACCGCGCGCTGGCCGTCCTGCTTGGTCTCGTAGGCCCACCGGGCGTCCTGGGCGGTGGGCGGCAGCTTTCCGGGAGTGGCGAGCATCGGCGGGATCAGCGGCAGGGTCACGGCAGAACATGTCGACCACGCCGGACGCGGTCACGCCCGTTTCGGGAGCGGTTCCCCTGAACGGCCGCCGCTCGGCGCGCGCTGCCCGCCGCGGGGCGACCGACTGCGGGCGCGGCCCGCACCAGCCCCGACTGATGGGCCGTCACGGCGAGTTGGGCACGATTGCAGGTGGCGGTGCCACGCGCGGTCCCTCGTCGCGCACCGGGACGCGCAGCCCCGTTGCTCCGCTTCTCCGACGGCCCGCGTCTCCGCTTCTCCGACGCCTCGCGTAGCTACGCCGAGAAGGTCACCACGACCTTCTCCGCGGCCCCCGGGGTCAGTGCGAGCTCGAAGGCCCGCCCGGCCTCCGTGAACGGAACGCGGTGGCTGATGAGCTTCGCGAAGCGCTCGTGGTGCTCGACGAGTTCGGGGGTCACCTCGAAGATCTCCGTCGGGTAGCCCTGGGAGGCGATGAGGGTCAGCTCGCTGCGCAGCATGCCGCCGAGGTCTGTCTCGGCCCCCCTCTTCTGCACCGCCACCATGACCAGCTTGGCGTGCCACTTGGCGTTGGCGACCACGGTGTTGAAGACGGCGGCCGCACCGGCCGCGTCGATGTAGATGTCGGTGCCCGGCCGGGGCTGGCCGAGGGCGTTGGCGCTCTGCCCGTGCAGCTCGGTCAGGCGCGCGGTCACGTCCTCCTCGGCGGAGTCGATGACGGCGTCCGCCCCCACGGCCAGCGCCTTCTGCAGCCGTCCCGGGATGACGTCGGCCACCACCACGTGCTCGACTCCGCGCAGCTTCAGCCAGATCGCCGCGCCCAGGCCGATCGGCCCGGCGCCGAAGACGACCACCTTGTCGCCCGGCTCGGCCTCCGAGCGGTTGACGGCGTGCCGGGAGACGGCCATCGGCTCGTTGAGGGACGCGACGTCGAACGGCACGGTGTCGGGGAACACCGCGACGCTCCTGCCGACTTCGGCGTTCTCGATGAGCAGGTACTCGCTCATGCCGCCGTGCTTGCCGCCACAGCCGATGATGCCGCTGGGGGCGTCCTGCGGGTTGACGACCACGCGGTCCCCGGCCTTCAGGCCCGTGACCTCGGCGCCCACCTCGACGATCTCGCCGGCCGGCTCGTGGCCCAGGGCGACGGGGACCAGGTCACCGCCGAGGTGGGCACGCGCCGGCATGCCGCCCATGTGCAGGAAGGTGACGTCGGTGCCGCAGATGCCGCAGGCACGGATCTTCATCAACACGTCCTTCGGACCGGGGACGGGACGCTCGACGTCCACGACGTCGATCTTGCCGACACCTGCGGTCCTGACGGACTTCATCGTGGTCATGGGGTGACTCTCACTTTCTGATGTGCCCTGATGTGCCCTTATCTGAACTGACGTGCCGCAAGCTGCTGGGAGAGGGACGACGCCCGACCTGGGCACCCATGGCGTCCAGGACGGCGTCGGCCATGCCGCGCTCGCCGCGTTCGTTGGGGTGGACGCAGGCCGCGGAGGAGGCGGGGACGAGGGGTTCGATCCAGCGGGTGGCGGAGGCCGAACAGGCGTCATGCCCCTCGGAGGGCTTGTAGGTGTCCACGTAGCTCGCTCCGGCGGCCTCGGCCCGCCGCCGCAGCATGGCGTTGAGCTGCTGCTCCTTCTCGCGGAGGAAGGAGACGTCGCCCGGCGCGAGGCCCATCTCGCGCCCGCAGCCGTGTCCGTCGGCGGGCAGGATCGCCGGATAGCCGACGACGTAGACGCGGGCGTGCGGTGCGCGCCGCTTCACTTCGCCCAGTGTCCGTGAGAGCTTCCGCTCCGCCGTCTCGGTCTTCTGCCGCACCTCGTCGGTGTCCCCGGACACGTACTGCCCACGGCAGGGCGCGTCCCCCGGGAGGTTCCTGCCGTTGCCGGAGGCGAAGTAGACCGTCCCCGCGGTCACACACCGCTTGATCAGGCCGATGAAGTCGATGTCGTTGCCGCCGATCCCGACGGTGACCAGCCGGGTCCGCGTGGTCAGTGCCGACAGCTGGGGCGGGTTGACCCCGTCGTCCGTGGACTGGGCCGCCGAGAGGTCGGCGATGGTGGCGCCGCTGCAGCTCACGTCCCGGAAGCCGGCCGCGTCGAGGCCGAGTCGCCGGGCCACCAGGGTCGGGTAGTTGCGGTCGGACCGCTCGCAGCCGGCCGGTGTGCCCGTTCGGTCGGGAATCCTCGGGCCCGAGGTGTAGGAGTCGCCGAGCGCGACGTAGGGGCCCTTCGGTGGTGTGGGGTCGTCACCGGAGCCGTCGTCGTCCCGGACGATACCGATCGCGGCGCCGATGACGCCGCAGGCGAGCACCCCGGCCAGCCCGGCTCGTACGGAGTTCTTCATGGAGGCGTCCTGTCTCTTCCGTCTCGGCGACACGGAGAAGGAGGTGTCCCCGGGCCGGTGCCGGACGGGGGGACTGAACCGGCGGCCGGGCCCGGGGACCGCACCGGTCCCCGTCCCCACGGGTACGGCGCGAGGGGCCACCCCCGCTCAGGGCGGCCCCGGTCCTGGCGACTTACTTGAGTTAGGCAAGCATATGCGGGTTACTTGAGTCAAGCAAGTTACTCGGATCGCGGCCGATGGCACGACGGCGGAGTCCACCGCGAACCAGCACCCGCGGCCCGGCGTCGTCTACCGGCCGGTGCGCGACGCCGAGCCGGTCGCGGTCCGCCTGGCCTGGTGGCGGGACGATCCGCACCCCGCCCAGCAGGCGGTGATCGAGCTGCTCGGCGACCTGTACCGGGCGGGGTGAACGCTCGGCGCCGGGGCCCTCGCACGGCGTGCGGCGCCGCGCGTTTCAGGGCTGCTCGACGGACTCCGCGGGGTTGTCGGGGTCCAGCCCCGTGCAGGCCAGTTGCCCGGCCACCTCGGCGCACGCCTCCACGCCCCGCGGTGACATCACGGCGAGCATCGGGCTGGTGTAGCCGGTGGAGTCGTCGGCCGGATAGGTGGCCGAGAGCATGTTCTCGCCCGCGCGTACGGTGATCTCCCGGGCGTGCGGGGAATGCACCCGCACCTCCGACCAGGCGGTGCCGCAGGCCGGTGAGTAGCGCAGCCGGACATCGTAGTCCGGGTCGGTGACCGTGCTCTTGGTCTGCGCGTCGCGCGCGCAGGCCGACGGGTCGGGCAGCTGGCCCTGACAGGACTTCCCGTGGCAGCGGGGGGCCGCCGCGACGGCCTGCTTCCCCGGCGAGCCGTGCCGGGCGGGCAGGGCGAGGGCGGCCGCCGCGACGGCCGTCACGGTCAGCAGCGCGAGCGCCGCCGGCCGCTGCAACCGGCGCCTTGCCGGGCCCTCCTGGCCGGCCTCGTCGGGCGGGTTGCCGGCCGGCTGCTCGCCGGACACCTCCCACAGGGCCAGCACCGGGGCCGGGTCGACGCCGGCGATCCGGGCGAGCGCCTCCACGGCCGAGCGGGGCGGCCGCTTGCCCTCGGTCAGATAGCGGTGCCAGGCGGACTTGCTGTACGGGGTGCGGGCGGCCAGCGCCGCCAGGCTCAGCCCCGTACGGTCCTTCAGTTCGCGCAGTCTCACCATCAACGGCTCGTCCGGCGTGGTCGGTTCTGCGGGCTGCCGCATGGTGCGTTCCTCGACTCCGGTTACGCTATGGGCGTTTCGCCCCCTGTTGTCGGAATGGCTTCCCGGGGAAGGGGAAAGCGCAACCTGTCGTGAGGTATGAGGTACGTGAAGTGCGTACACGCCGAAGGCCTGTTCGGGAACGTGAGGTTCCCGAACAGGCCTCGGGGTCAGCGTGTACGACGGGGTGCAGCGGTCAGCACCAGGGGGTGACGGTGCCGACCCGGACGTAGCGGGCGGACACATAGCCCCTGTGGTGGGAGAGCCGGTACCAGGTGTGGTTGCCGCGCACCCGGGACCCGCTCGTCCGGCAGGTGAGTGCCACGAGCCGGTTCGGGTGCCGGTGGCCGACCACGCGGTAGCCGGTGCCCGGACCGGAGCGGACGTTCAGTGCGAGGCGGTGCGTGGTCACACGCCCCACGACGGAAAGGCCGCGGCGGTACCCGGCCGAACGGACGACGTGGCGGACCCGGTGCGTGCAGTGGTGCGTGGTGCGGTGCGCGTGGCGGACGCGGTGCACACGGTGCGTGACGCGGTGCGCGCGGCGGGACTTGTGGTGCGGCGTGCGGTGCTCGGCCTGCCGGTGCGGTGCGGGAGCGGGGAGCAGTGAGGGGGTGGTGTACTGCACCGAGACGTTGGGCGCGGGGAGCGGTACGGTGTGGTCCGCCTCGGCGGCGCCGGCTGCCGTGGGCAGGAGCGCGAGCACCGCGATCGTCGCCAGCAGGCCGCTCTTCACGGTCCGTCGGATCATCGAAACCTCCGGGCTGTCGATCTCGTGACCACGAAGCGTGATCACGAGACCCAGCGTTTCCGTGACGAACCGTCAGGATGCCGTCCCCGCGTCCCATGGAACGCGGGGGACGTCCCCGGGGACGGATCTTCCCCATTTACTTGAGTTACGCAACGATATGGTAAACTGGTGGGTATGCCCACGGAACCGCTGCCCGTCGCCCCCGTCGCCTCCCCGGAAGTCGTCGAGATCGAGCGTGCGCTCACGCGCATCACGTATCTGAGCACCCGGGCCCGGCAGCACGAGCGGCTGATGGCGCTCGCCGGTGTGCCGCTGGACCGGGCCGCGGTGGCGCTGCTGCGCCAGGTCGCCGACTCCGACCCGTTGCGGCCGGGGGAGCTGGCGCAGCGGCTGGGTGTCGAGGCCTCCCATGTGACCCGCACCGTGCAGCAGTTGCAGAAGTCCGGCTATGTCACCCGGATCCCCGACCCCGACGACCGCCGCGCCCAGCGCATCCAGCTCACCGACGCGGGCCGCCGGGCCATCGACCGGGTCCGGGAGGCCGGAGCCCGCGGCATGCAGCTCGCCCTCGGCGAGTGGAAGCCCGAGGAACTGCGACAGCTGGCCACGCTGTTCCACCGCATGGTCGACGACTTCCTGGCGTACGCCGTCGAGGACGAGCCCGGCCAGGAGGCAGGTTCGCCGGTGGGTGCGGGCTGAACGACTCGGCCCCTTCGCCGCCGGGGCTCCGGCAGGCCTGCAACCATCGGCTTCGAACAGTCGTCTTCCTGGCATGCACAAGATCAAGCAGCAGGCCGGGATGCTCGTCCGCCAGATCACTCTGTTCGGCTGGGTGCAGGCCCGCTGCTGTGCCTTCGCGGTCGCGCTGTTCGGCGGTATGGCGGCGGTCCGGATGCTGCCGCCGCTCCCCGTGGCGCGCTACGACCTCCTTCTCGCCTACGGGGTGCTGCTCACGGTCGTGTGCCGTCTGCTGGGCTGGGAGACCCGCCGGGATCTCGCGGTCGTCGCCGTCTGCCATGTTCTCGGACTCGTCTTCGAGCTGGTCAAGGTGCATGTGGGCGCATGGAGCTATCCCGAGCCCGCACTGACCAAGGTCGCCGGTGTGCCGCTGTACGGCGGGTTCATGTACGCGGCCGTCGGCAGTTACGGCTGCCGGACCTGGCGGCTGCTGGAGCTGTCGTTCACCGGCTATCGCGCCCGGGTCACCGCCGTGGTGGCCGCCCTTTTGTACGTCAACTTCCTCACGCACCACTGGCTGCCGGACCTGCGCTGGGTCCTCGGTGGTCTGCTGCTGTGCGCGACGTGGGGCACCTGGACGTACTTCACGGTCGGCGAGCGGCGCCACCGTATGCCGCTGGCCCTGTCCTTCGCGCTGGTGGGCTTCTTCCTGTGGCTGGCGGAGAACGTGGCCACGTACCTCGGCGCCTGGCGGTATCCCTACCAACTCCACGGCTGGGAACCGGTGTCGATGTCGAAGTGGGTCTCCTGGGCGCTGCTGATCACGGTGTCCTTCGTCGTCCGCGCCAACTGGCCGGGCAGGCCGGCCCGTCAGCCCGTCGCACGGTACCCGTGATTCCGTGGCATTCGGCCCCGCCTCCGGCTGGAAAACTCAACTCAACTCGCCCGACCCATTGACGTGTTATTGCCACACCCCTACCTTCTGGTCGAAGTTCCGTACATAGTTCGAAATACCGAACATCTCATATCTCGTACGTCTCGGACATGAGGCCGCCGGAAGGGACTACCGACCGTGTTCCGCACCCGCCACTGGCTCGTGCTCGGAGCGGCACTGCTGGCCGTGCTCGCGTCGCTCGTGACCGCACAGCCCGCAGCCGCGGCCGAGGGCCGCCCGTACACCAACCCGGTCAAGGCGCAGAAGGGCGCCGACCCCTGGCTGGAGTACGACAACGGCAACTACTACCTGATCAACACGACCTTCACCGGCGAGCTCACCATGCGGAAGTCCCCGACGCTCGCCGGGCTGGCCACCGCCCCGAGCGTGCAGGTGTGGGCCGACTCCACCGCCGGGCGCAACGCCAACATGTGGGCGCCGGAGTTCCACTACTTCAACGGCCACTGGTACCTGTACTACGTGGCCGGGCAGGCCGGCGCCGCCTGCTGCGACACCCAGCGCACGCATGTGCTGGAGAGCGCGGGCTCCGACCCCATGGGGCCGTACACCTACAAGAACACGCTCACCGGCTCCAACCTCAACCCCGGCGGCTGGCTCATCGACCCCAGCGTGCTGGAGTACGGCGGCAAGCTGTACCTGGTCGGCAGCGGCTCCGTCGGCGGCAGCGCACAGAGCCTGGTCATCGCGCCGATGAGCAATCCCTACACCCTCGGCAGCTCCACCTTCACGGTCATCTCCCGGCCCACACTGAGCTGGGAGACCTCCGGAGCCCCGGTCAACGAGGGCCCCGAGCCGCTGTACCACGACGGCCGGACCTTCCTGACCTTCTCCGCCAGCTACTGCCAGACCGCCGACTACAAGCTGGGCCTGCTGGAACTCACCGGCAGCGACCCGCTGAACCCCGCCGCCTGGACGAAGTCGCAATCCCCGGTCTTCCAGCGGGACGACGCGAAGGGCGTGTACGGCCCCGGGCACAACGGCTTCTTCACCTCGCCGGACGGCAGTGAGAGCTGGATCGTCTACCACGCCAACAGTTCGGCGAGCGGCGGCTGCGGCAACGCCCGCACCACCCGGGCCCAGAAGTTCACCTGGAACGCCGACGGCACGCCGAACTTCGGCACCCCCGTGGCCACCGGGACGACGCTGGCCGGCCCCGCCGGGGAGAGCGCCGCGACCCCGACGGCGTACACGCTGGTGAACCGCAACAGCGGCAAGTGCCTGGACGTCGTGGGCGGCAACACCGCGGACGGCACCAACGTCCTGCAGTGGACGTGCAACGGCGGTGCCAACCAGAAGTGGCGCATCGAGGACCAGGGCAGCGACACCAGCCGTCTCGTCAACGTCGCCACCGGCAAGGTCCTGGACACCGCGGACTGTTCCACCGCCGACGGAGCCGACCTCCGGCAGTGGTCGTGGCTGGGCAACAACTGCCAGAAGTTCCGCCTCGTTTACACGGGCGGCGACCACGTCCGGATCGTCAACGCCAACAGCGGCAAGGTCGCCGACGTCGCCAACTGCGGTACCGCCGACGGCATCGACGTACGCCAGTGGACCTGGCTGAACAACACCTGCCAGCAGTGGCGCCCGACGCCCACCACCTGACCGAGCCCCACCGACAGAACAGAGAGGAATACCGATAGCCGTGAAAGGCCTCGTCGGACGGGTGCTGACAGCCCTCCTCGCCGCACTCGCCCTGCTCGTCACCGCCGCCCCCGCGCACGCCGCCCCCGCCTCACCCGCCGTGATCTTCACCAACCCCCTCGCCGAACAGCGCGCCGACCCGCATATCTTCAAGCACACCGACGGCTACTACTACTTCACCGCGACCGTGCCCGAGTACGACCGGATCGTGCTGCGCCGGGCCACCACCCTCCAGGGCCTCGCCACCGCCCCCGAGACCACCATCTGGACCAAGCACGCGAGCGGAGTCATGGGTGCGCACATCTGGGCGCCCGAGATCCACCACATCGACGGCAAGTGGTACGTCTACTTCGCCGCCGGCTCCACCAGCGACGTGTGGGCGATCCGCATGTACGTCCTGGAGACGAGCGCGGCCAACCCGCTGACCGGCACCTGGACCGAGAAGGGCCAGATCACGACGCAGTGGGAGAGCTTCTCGCTCGACGCCACCACGTTCGTGGTGAACGGGGTCCGGTATCTCGCCTGGGCCCAGCACAATCCCAGCGAGGACAACAACACCAGCCTTTTCATCGCCAGGATGGCCAACCCCTGGACCATCAGCGGCACTCCGGTGGAGATCTCTCAGCCAACCCTGTCCTGGGAGACCATCGGCTACAAGGTCAACGAGGGCCCGGCGGTCATCCAGCACGGCGGCAAGGTCTTCCTGACCTATTCGGCGAGTGCCACCGACGCCAACTACTGCCTGGGCATGCTCACCGCGTCCGCCTCCGGTGATCTGCTCAGCGCCTCCTCCTGGAGCAAGAGCCCCCAGCCGGTCTTCAAGAGCAACGCCGCGACCTCGCAGTACGGGCCCGGCCACAACTCGTTCACGGTCTCCGAGGACGGAAAGTCCGACATCCTCGTCTACCACGACCGCAACTACAAGGACATCACCGGCGACCCGCTCAACGACCCCAACCGCCGCACCCGGCTGCAGAAGGTCTACTGGAAAGCCGACGGCACCCCCGACTTCGGCATCCCGGTGGCCGACGGCCTCACCCCGGTCCGTCTCTCCTCGTACAACTACCCGGACCGCTACATCCGCCACTGGGACTTCCGCGCGAAGATCGAGGCGAACGTCACCAACCTCGCCGACTCCCAGTTCCGGGTCGTCACCGGCCTCGCGGGCAGTGGCACGATCTCCCTGGAGTCGACGAACTACCCCGGATACTACCTGCGCCACAGGAACTTCGAGGTCTGGGTCGAGAAGAACGACGGCACCGCCACCTTCCGGAGCGACGCCTCCTTCCAGCGGCACTCCGGCCTCGCCGACGCGACGGCCGGCGTCAGCCTGGAGTCGTACAACTACCCGGGCCGCTACATCCGCCACTACAACAATCTGCTCTACGTCCAGACGATCAGCACCGCGCTCGACAAAGCGGACGCGACCTTCTACATGGAGTAGCCCCGGCCTTCATGGAATGGCTCCGACTTGATCCCGGGCGATCCACTGTGGCCTACCGTCGAGTAATATCCGGCGACAGGTCGTCAGAGGAGGAACCGTGCCCCGGTCCGAACGCTCACCCCTGCTGCTGGCCGGTCTACTGGCCACGGCAGGGGTCGCCCACTTCGCCGCTCCCCGGCAGTTCGACGCGACGATTCCGAAGATGCTGCCGGGCTCGGCCCGCACCTGGACGTACGCGAGCGGGGCCGTGGAGCTGGCCCTCGCCGCGGGCCTGGTGACGCGGCGGACCCGGCCGGTGGCCGCGCGGGCCGCGGCCGCCTTCTTCGTCGGGGTGTTCCCCGCGAACGTGAAGATGGCCGTGGACTGGCGGCACCGCCCCGCACCGCTGAAGGCGGCCGCCGTAGCGCGGCTGCCGCTCCAGGTGCCCCTGGTGCTGTGGGCCCGCGGTGTCGCCCGGAGCGGGGAGGGCCGGTCATGAGCGAGCGTGTCGACGTGGGTGACAAGGTCGAGGACTTCACGCTGCCGGACGAGACCGGCACGCCGAGGAGGCTGTCGGAGCTGCTCGCCGACGGACCCGTCGTGCTGTTCTTCTACCCCGCCGCCCTGACCGCCGGCTGCACCGCCGAGGCCTGCCACTTCCGCGACCTGGCGGCCGAATTCGCCGCCGTCGGCGCGCGGCCCGTCGGGATCAGCGGCGACACCGTCGAGCGCCAGCAGGAGTTCGCCGGACGCCACACCCTCGGGATGCCGCTGCTGTCCGACACCGACGGATCGGTCCGTGAGCTGTTCGGCGTGAAGCGCGGTTTCTCCATCGCGCCCACCAAGCGGGTCACCTTCGTCATCGCCCAGGACCGCACGGTCCTGGAGGTCGTCCGCAGCGAACTGCGCATGAACACCCACGCCGACCGTGCCCTGGCCGTACTGCGCGGTCATCGGGGCTGAGGCGGGCCGCCGCGCGCTTGATGCCCCGAGCCAATGGGATCATCCTGGGGCATATGGAGCATGTCGCGGCCGCGGCGATCATCGATGCCCTCGGCATCGTGCAGGGGTGGAGCGAGGGCGCGCGGCTGCTGACTGGCCACCCGGCGGAAGAGGTCGTGGGGCGGCCGGCCGCCGCACTGCTCGACGGGGAGGTGCCGACGGAGACCGTCGCCGCGCGCACCGGCGTCGTCGCCGTGCGCCACCGGGACGGCCACCGCGTCGAGCTCACGCTGACCACCTGCCCCGTGCTCGGCCCGGACAGCACGCCCCTGGGACACGTGGTCATCGCCCACCGGCCCGGCGGAGCCGAGCCCACCCTGGCCGGACAGGTCTTTCAGCAGGCGTCCATGTCGATGTCCGTCTTCGACACCAGCCAGCGCTATCTGCGGCTCAACGACGCGGCCTGCCGGCTGATGGGTGTTCCGGAGGAGACGCTGGTCGGCCGGGCCTGCCTGGAGAGCCTCAAGGACACCGAGCACAGCCAGGGCTTCCTGAGCCATCTGCGCCAGGTCGTGGAGACGGGCAGACCGGTCCGCTACGAGAGCTTCACCGGCACGCCCACCCTGCACCGGGACCACGCCTGGAGCATCGAGATGTGGCCCCTGAGGGACTCCGCCGGTGAGCTGACCGCGGTCGCCCTGGCCGCGTTCGACAGCACCGACCAGTACTGGGCCCGGCGGCGGCTGGCCCTGCTCAACGACGCGGCGACCGCCGTCGGCACCACCCTGGACGTGGTGCGCACCGCCGAGGAAGTCGTGGAACTCCTGGTGCCGAGGTACGCCGACTTCGCCAGCGTGGACCTGCTCGACTGGGTCCTCGGGGCGGACGAGCTGCCGATGATCGCGGGTGAGGACGTCTTCCTGCGGCGTGTGGCCCACGGTTCCACCACCGAGGGAAACCCGGGCGCGGCGGTGCACCTCGGCGATGTGAACGTCTACCAGCCCTCCTCGCCGCCGGCACGAGCGCTGCGCGAGGGCCGGGCCGTGCTCAGCCAGGCCGGGGAGCCGGAGTTCGTCCAGTGGCTTCAGGAGCGCAACGCGCTCGCGCCCGCCGGTCGCGCCTACCGCCGGGGCGTCCATTCCATGATCGCGGTGCCGCTGCGGGCCCGTGGCACCACCCTCGGCGTCGCGGTGTGCGTCCGCAGGGCACACCCGGACGACTATGTCGCCGACGACGCCGTGTTCGCCGAGGAACTGGCCAGCCGCGCCGCCGTCTGCATCGACAACGCGCGCCGCTTCGCCAAGGAGCGGACCACCGCGCTGGCCCTGCAGCACAGCCTGCTGCCGCAGGGACTGCCCGGCCAGGCGGCGGTCGACGTGACCCACCGCTATCTGCCGAGCGGGTCGCTGGCCGGCATCGGCGGCGACTGGTTCGACGTGATCCCGCTGTCCGGCAGCCGGGTCGCCCTGGTCGTGGGCGACGTGGTGGGGCACGGTATCCAGTCGTCGGCGACCATGGGGCGGCTGCGGACGGCGGTGCGGACCCTCGCGGACGTGGACCTGCCTCCGGACGAACTCCTCACCCACCTGGACGACCTGGTCACGCACCTCGCCGCCGGGGACGGCGATGCGGAGGCCGCCGAGCTGGGAGCCACCTGTCTGTACGCCGTCTACGACCCCCTCTCGCGCCGGCTCAGCCTGGCCGCCGCCGGCCACCCGGCGCCGGCCCTCGTGCTGCCGGGCGGCATCGCCGAACTCGTCGACATGTCGGCCGGACCACCGCTCGGCGTGGGCGGTCTGCCGTTCGAGGCGACGGAACTGGAAGTGCCCGAGGGAGCGGTCGTGGCCCTCTACACGGACGGCCTCGTCGAGGGCCGCGACCGTGACCTCGACCGGGCGATGGACGAGTTGCTGCGCGCCCTGACCGCGCCCGCCGACTCGCTGGAGGCCCTCGGAGACAACGTGCTGAAGGCCGTCCTGCCGGAGCAGCCCGGCGACGACGTGGCCCTGCTGCTCGCCCGCACCCGGGCGCTCGGCGCGGACCGGGTGGCCACCTGGGACGTGCCGCGCGACCCCGCGCACGTGGCCACCACCCGCCAGGCGGCCATCGAGCAACTGGCCGTCTGGGGGCTGGACGAGGCCGCCTTCGTCACCGAACTCGTCGTCAGCGAACTGGTCACCAACGCCATCCGCTACGGCGTAGCACCCATCCAGCTGCGGCTGATCCGCGACCGCGCGCTCATCTGCGAGGTCTCCGACGGCAGTTCCACCTCGCCGCATCTGCGCCGGGCGCACGCCTTCGACGAAGGAGGCCGCGGGCTGCTGCTCGTCGCGCAGCTCACCCAGCGCTGGGGCAGCCGGCAGACGGGCAGCGGCAAGACCATCTGGGCCGAACAGCCGCTTCCCGAGACATGATCACTGGAAGGCGCAGCCCGGGTTCGGGGCGTCCTCGGAGAACGGCGCGCCGTGCGGCAGGACGTACAGCACATCGAGCACGACCGGGGTGTCACCGAGGTTGCGGCCGATGTGTACGTTCCCCGGCCCGGCCGGCTCCCGGATGGCACTGCCCGCCGGGTACAGGCCGTCCTGGGCGCAGGTCGAGTCGAAGTGGCTGAGGGTGCCCTGCTTCACCCAGCCGTACAACGGCCCGTCGTGGTAGTGCCATCCGGTGGCCTGCCCGGCCGGGATCGTGATCTCCCGCAGGATGTAGTCGGTGTTGCCGACGGTGGCCTGGCTGATCAGCCGGGCGGTGACCCCCGGTCCGGCCGGGGTGGCCTGTGCGGTACCACAGGTGAACAGGGTTCCGGCGGCCACGACCGCGGTGAGGGCGGTACGGAGCGCGTTGCGCATGGCGAGCAGCCTCCTGAGACGACGGACGACGATCGAGCACCGCCGTGAACATAAAGGCCCGGTGGGGCAGTTGGGGGCGGAACCCGTCAATCCGCGTGTTCAGGAAATGAGTTGCCCGTCGGTCACTCGGTGATGCCGTCCAGTGCGGTGATCGCGTCGGCGGGCAGGGTCAGACCGGCCGCGGCGATGTTCTCGCGCAGGTGCTCGGGCGAGGACGTGCCGGGGATCAGGACGATGTTCGGTGAGCGGTGCAGCAGCCAGGCCAGCGCGACCTGTTGCGGCGAGGCGTCCAGCCGGGAGGCGACCTCGCTCAGTGTCCCGGACTGCAGTGGGGTGAAGCCGCCCAGCGGGAAGTACGGCACGAAGGCGATGTTCTCGGCCGCCGTGCGCTCGACAAGGGCGTCGTCCTGCCGGTCGGCCAGGTTGTACAGGTTCTGCACGGTGACCACGGGCGCGATGGCCAGCGCCTCGTCGAGCTGCCCGGCGGAGGCGGCGCTGAGCCCGAGGTGGCGGATCAGGCCCTGCCGGCGCAGCTCGGCCAGGGCGCCGAACTGGTCGGCGATCGAGTCCTCGTTCGGGGTGTCCATGTCACCGAGACGCAGATTGACCACGTCCAGGGTCTCCAGGCCGAGGTGCCGCAGATTGTCGTGGACCTGCGCCTTCAGATCCTCGGGGTGCCGGGACATGATCCAGCCGCCGTCGGCACCGCGGCGCGCCCCGACCTTGGTGACGATGTGCAGGCCCTCGGGGTAGGGGTGCAGAGCCTCCTTGATGATCTCGTTGACCACCACGGGCCCGTAGAAGTCGGCGGTGTCGATGTGCGTGATGCCCGCCGCCACCGCCTCGCGGAGCACCGCGACGGCCCGGTCCCGGTCCCCGGGCGGACCGAAGACATGGGGTCCGGCGAGCTGCATGGCGCCGTAGCCCATACGGGTGAGGGTCGGACCGTCGGCCGGGGTGAAGGTTCCGCCGAGCGTCGCAGACATGTCGTACCTCTCGTGCTGTCCGTTTCCGGCGGGCCGGCGATCCCGCGGCCCGCCCTCGACCTCCACCCTGCGCCGGTCACGGGGGCGGCGGCAGTGCCCCCGCGTTCCTGGGAGTGACAGGGCCGGTCACCGGGCCGGGCCCGGCCGTACGGTGGTGGCATGGACGGAACGAACGCGCTGGGGGAGTTCCTCCGGGCCCGCAGGGCGCTTGTCCGGCCGCAGGACGTGGGGCTGCCCGGGGGCGGTCTGCGCCGGGTGCCGGGACTGCGCCGCGAGGAGGTCGCGATGCTCTCCGGCATCAGCTCCGACTACTACCTGAGACTGGAGCAGGGCCGCGACCGCAACCCGTCCGTCCAGGTGCTGGAGGCCGTCGCGCGCGTGCTGCGGCTGGACGAGGACGCCACCGCCTACCTCGTCGGCCTGGCCCGGGAGCGGCCCGGCGGCATACGGCGCCCGGCCCGCCGGACGCGCCAGGCGCGCACGCAGGAGCAGGTGCCCGTCAGCATCCGCCGGCTCATCGACGGCTGGACCCGCAACCCCGCCTATGTCCAGAACCGCTACACCGACTGCCTGGCCGCCAACACCCTGGCCCGGGCGCTGAGCCCCAACTACCGGCCCGGTGTGAACCTGCTGCGGGCCGTGTTCCTCGACCCGGCCGAGCGGGAGCTGCGCCGTGACTGGGCGGACCTCACCGAGGAGGGCGTGGCCACCCTGCGGGCCCACGCCGGGCCGGACGCGGACGACCCGCGGCTGCGGGACCTGGTCGGAGACCTGTCCGTGCGCAGCGAGCGCTTCCGTCTCCTGTGGGCCCGGCACGATGTGCGGCCCCGGCGCGGCCGGGTGAGCCATCTGACCCACCCGCAGGTCGGCGACCTCGACCTGCACTCCGACAAGCTGTCCATGGACGGCACCGACGGCCTGACCCTCGTCGTCTTCCACGCCGAGCCGGGTACCCGCAGCGCCGAACTACTGGACATCCTCGGCAGCCTCACCGCGCCCGGGCCGGGCAGTGACACCGCCCAGGAGCGGGTCGAGGAGCCGTAGGTCAGAACTCCTCGTGCACCTCGGGGTCCCCGCCGAGCCGTGTCCGGGCGTGGTCGGAGACTGCGGCCGTCTGGGCGGGGCCCAGTTGGAAGCCGAACACGTCGAGGTTGTCGCGCTGCCGGCCCAGATCGGCCGACTTGGGGATGGGGATGGGGATGGGGAGGGCACCCAGCTGGACGTGCCGGCGCAGCACCACCTGCGCGGGGGTCACCCCGAGCGCCTCGGCCACGGCGACGACCGTGGGATCGGCCGGCAGCAGACTGCCCCGGCCCAGCGGGCTCCAACTCCACCTGGTTGACGGACGGCAAGACGCCCGTCTCCCGCTCCAGGCGCTCGATGTGCTCCGGCGTGAAGTCGGAGACGCCGATCGACCGCACGAGCCCCTCCTCGCGCAACCTGATCATCGCCTTCCACGAGTCCACGTACCTGCCGACGCGGGGAGCGGCCAGTGGATCGGATACAGATCGACGTACTCCAGGCCCAGCAGCCGACGGGACTCCTCGAACGAGGCCAGGGTCTCCTCGTAGCCGTGATGGCGGCCCGGAAGCTTCGTGGTCACCACGATCTCCTCCCGGGGCACCCCGCTGCTCGCGATCCCTCTCACGGATAGGGTGAGCGGTGATCAACCGCGGAACGGAGCGGCCCGGCCGAGGACGGCACCGGATCGGAGCGTGCATGACGACGGACAGGGGCACGGCACAGCGGGGCGCGGGGATCGAGGTGAAGCCGGTCGCCGGCCACATCGGAGCCGAGATCACCGGGGTCGACCTCGTGGAGGAGCTCGACGACGCGGTGGTCGCTCGGATCCGGGCGGCGGTGCTGCGCTGGAAGGTGGTCTTCTTCCGCGACCAGAAACTCGACCATGCCACCCATGTGGCGTTCGCGCGCCGGTTCGGCGAACCGGTCGTGCCCGGACGGCGCGGCAGCGCCTCCCCGCCGGACTTCCCCGAGGTGGAGACCACGGCCGACCGGCTGGAGCTGGGCGGACGGTTCGGCATGGAGCACGACGAGTGGCTGCGCCGGCGCCGGCACACACTGCTGCGCGGCTGGCACTGCGACCACGGAGCCCGTGTCGACCCGCCGGCCGCGACGATCCTGCGCGCCGAGACCGTCCCGCCGTACGGCGGCGACACCACCTGGTCCAATCTGGCCGCCGCGTACGCCGGGCTGTCGGCCCCCGTGCGGGCGTTCGTCGACGGGCTGCGCGCCGAACACCGGCTCGGCGTCGGCTATCAGCCGCGGCCCGGTGACGACGCGTATCTGCGGCATCTGCTGGACCATCAGGTCGCCTCCGTCCACCCGTTGGTGCGGGTGCATCCGGAGACGGGGGAGCGGGTGCTGTTCGTCAACGGCTACTACGTCGAGCAGATCGCCGAGGTGTCCCGGCCGGAGAGCGCGGCGCTCCTGGAGTTGCTGCTGGAGCAGGCGGTCAGGCCCGAGTACACGGTCCGTTTCCGCTGGGAGCCCGGCAGCGTCGCCTTCTGGGACAACCGGGCCACCATCCATCTGGCTCCCAGCGACAACGCCCACCTCGGCTTCCCCCGGACCATGCACCGGGTGATGCTCACCGGCGAGGTGCCCGTCGGCGTGGACGGCAGACCGTCGGAGGCGATCACCGGCACGGAGCCGGGCCGCTGGTGACCGACGCAGGGCCGCCGCCCGGCGCCGGGATCAGCCGGCCCGAACATGGCGCCGGTGTCCTCAGAGCAGCGGGATGGTGATCTCGTCCTCGACCGGCGGGTCGAGCTCCTGCGCACGATTGCCGGTCGCGGCGAAGCAGCGCAGCCGGACCGCCTCCGGGGTGACGTCCAGACGCAGGAAGCACTTGAAGAACGGCGGGCTGTATGTCGCCGAGCCCGGCGAGAAGAGCTGCGTGTAGATCTTCCGCACGGGAAGCCGGAACCGGGAGGTGCGGTCGGGGCGGCCGCCGGCTCCCAGGAGGCTCGCGACCAGCCGGGTGCGCCGGGTGACGCGCGTGTCCGGGCCGGGGGCGCGGCCGGGCCTGATGCCGAGCCGCCCGGCGATGACGGCCGTGGCCTCGGCCTCCGTGAGGGTGAAGAAGCGGCGCAGGCGCAGCCGCCGGCCGTACAGCCGGCTGTAGAAGGCGAGGGAGTCGCCGCGCAGCGGGTAGCAGCGGAAGTCCTCCTCGGTGACGTCGGCGATCTGCACGCGCGGGATGGTGTGGGTGGCGTGCATGAAGGCTCCGCCGCCGCCCGAGACCACGTACTGGATGGTGCGGCCGTCCACGTCGACCGGATAGCGCTGGTAGTTGTGGATGTCGCCGCCTATCGCCGCGACATAGTGGTGAGCCGGGTCGCGGACGATGTCGTCGACGGTGCCGCCGCCCTCGATGGCGCAGGGGTGGTGCTCGCCGTCCACGTACAGCGGGGACCCGGTGAGAAGGATCTTCGGGCGGGAGCCCTGTGACACCTCGCGGAGCCAGGCGCCCTGTTCGGCGTCGATCGTGCCCAGCAGACCGGTGTCGATGCCTATGATCCGCACCGGTCCGGCGTCGATGGCCCAGTACGGGCCCGGCTGTACGGCCTGTTGGGCCGGAGCCGAGCGCAACTTCCGTGCCTCGGTGAGGCGTTGCTCGTCCGTCGGGCGGGGCCTGTGCCACAGCAGGGCACGCCACCAGGCGCGGGTGAGCGGGCGGGGCGCGGGCTCGGGGGCGAGGGGCGGGGCGTCGTCGCAGAAGACGCGCATGAACGCGCCGAGGTCCTCGTACCAGTCGTGGTTGCCGGGTATCGCGTAGATCGGTGCCGGGTAGTCCTGGTACGGGCGGAAAAACTTCGTGCCGTAGTCGTCGGTGGCGCCGACCGGATAGATCACGTCGCTCGCGATCACCGCGAACGATGTGTCCTGACTGGCCTTCAGAAAGCCGGGCACGACGGCGTACTGGGAGTCGTCGCCCTCGCCGGTGTCACCGATGACCATGAAGGAGAAGCGGTCCGGATCGTTCCGCCGGACCACCTTGTCGGCGGCGGCGCCGGCGGCCGTGCGCTGCGCCGCCCAGCGGCTGCGGGTGCGGCCCGTCGGGTCTGAGAACCAGGACGCCACCACCCCGTTGCGGGCGGCCCACAGCGTCTTCGGGCTGAGCCACGACAGCTTCTCGACATGGTCCGGCATCAGCTGCTTGTAGGCGCCCCGTTCGGCGGTGCCCCAGCCGGCGCCTTCTGCGGTATCGCGTGAGGAGTCAGACACGGCGTGAACCGTAGCAACGTCCGGTACGAAGCCCACCAACGGCTCGCCTGCGCAGGTCTGTTGACCATGTCACTGCCGAGGCCCCTGAGGCGTCGGGTGGATCCGTCGGGCGGCCCGTCATAGGGAAAACCCTTGAATGTCACCGGCCGTACTGACATGGACGAGTCAAAGCTGCGATTCTCCCTGCGACCCCCCACACCGTTCCTCCCCGGTCTGTTCACGGACCACGCTCCCGCACAACTGAGCTCGTCCCGGACAGCACACCCCGTCTGTCCGGTCTGTCACCGGCCGCGACCCGGCGGCCGCAGCAGGAGGAATTCGAGTGAGACGCCTTCCCCACAGACGTTCCGCGGTCGGAGTCGCCCTGGTTTCGACCGCGGCCTTCCTTGCCGTCGGCATCCAGTCCGTCCCGGCGAGCGCCAAGCCCGCCGCCCCCCACCCCAGCCCGCTGCGCACGGGCGGTCTCGAGGCCAAGCTCAGTCCGGCCCAGCACAAGGCACTGATCAAGAGCGCCCAGCAGAAGACCGCCACGACCGCCCGCACCATCGGTCTCGGCGCCAAGGAGAAGCTGGTCGTCCGGGACGTCGCCAAGGACAACGACGGCACCGTGCACACCCGTTACGAGCGCACCTACGCCGGGCTCCCCGTCCTCGGCGGCGACCTCGTCGTGCACACTCCGCCGGCCTCCCTGGCCGCCGGCACGGTCAGCACCACCTTCAACAACAAGCACGCCATCAAGGTCGCCTCCACCACCGCGACCTTCACCAAGGCGGCCGCCGAGACCAAGGCCCTCAAGACGGCCAGGGCACTTGACGCCAAGAAGCCCTCGACCGACAGCGCCCGCAAGGTCATCTGGGCCGGCAACGGCACCCCGAAGCTCGCCTGGGAGACGGTGATCGGCGGCTTCCAGGACGACGGCACGCCCAGCCAGCTGCACGTCATCACCGACGCCACCAGCGGCAAGGAGCTCTACCGCTACCAGGCGATCAAGACCGGCACCGGCAACACCCAGTACAGCGGCACGGTCTCGCTGACCACCACGCTCTCCGGTTCGACGTACCAGTTGTACGACACCACGCGTGGCGGCCACAAGACGTACAACCTCAACCGGGGCACCTCCGGCACCGGCACCCTGTTCACCGACTCGGACGACGTCTGGGGCGACGGGACCGGCTCCAACACCCAGACCGCCGGCGCCGACGCGGCCTACGGAGCCCAGGAGACCTGGGACTTCTACAAGAACACCTTCGGCCGCAGTGGCATCAAGAACGACGGCGTCGCCGCCTACTCGCGCGTCCACTACGGCAGCTCGTACGTCAACGCGTTCTGGGACGACAGCTGCTTCTGCATGACCTACGGCGACGGCACGAGCAACACCCACGCCCTGACCTCGCTGGACGTGGCCGGCCACGAGATGAGCCACGGCGTCACCTCCAACACCGCGGGCCTGAACTACTCGGGCGAGTCCGGCGGCCTGAACGAGGCCACCTCGGACATCTTCGGCACCGGTGTGGAGTTCTACGCCAACAACTCCTCCGACGTGGGCGACTACCTCATCGGTGAGAAGATCGACATCAATGGCAACGGCACCCCGCTGCGCTACATGGACAAGCCCAGCAAGGACGGCGGCTCCGCCGACAGCTGGTACTCCGGTGTCGGCAACCTCGACGTGCACTACTCCTCGGGCCCCGCGAACCACATGTTCTACCTGCTCTCCGAGGGGAGCGGCACCAAGGTCATCAACGGTGTGACCTACAACAGCCCGACCTCGGACGGAGTCGCCGTCACCGGGATCGGCCGGGCCGCGGCCCTGCAGATCTGGTACAAGGCGCTGACGACGTACATGACGTCGAGCACCAACTACGCCGATGCCCGCACCGCGGCCCTCAACGCGGCGGCGGCCCTGTACGGCACCAACTCGACCCAGTACGCGGGCGTGGGCAACGCCTTCGCCGGCATCAACGTCGGCAGCCACATCAACCCGCCCAGCAGCGGCGTGACGGTCACCAACCCGGGCAGCCAGACCGCCACGGTCGGCACGGCGGTCAGCCTGCAGATCCAGGCGAGCAGCACCAACAGCGGTGCGCTCACCTACAGTGCCTCCGGTCTGCCGGCCGGTCTGTCGATCAACAGCTCGACCGGCCTGATCTCCGGCGCGCCCACCACCGCGGGCAGCTCCAGCACCACGGTCACGGTGACCGACTCCACCGGCGCGACCGGCACCGCGACCTTCGGCTGGACCGTCAGCTCCACCGGCGGCGGCTGCTCTTCGACCCAGTTGCTCAGCAACCCGGGCTTCGAGTCGGGCAGCACGGGCTGGACGGCGACCAGCGGGGTCATCACCACCGCCAGCGGTGAGGCGTCCCACAGCGGTTCCTACAAGGCCTGGCTGGACGGGTACGGCACCTCGCACACCGACACCCTGTCCCAGTCGGTGACGATCCCCGCGGGCTGCAAGGCGACCCTGACCTTCTACCTGCACATCGACACCTCGGAGACCACCAGCAGCACTCAGTACGACAAGCTGACGGTGACCGCCGGTTCGACGGCCCTGGCGACCTACTCGAACCTCAACGCGGCCTCCGGCTACAGCCAGAAGTCCTTCGACCTGTCCTCGCTGGCGGGCTCGACGGTCACGCTGAAGTTCAACGGAGTCGAGGACTCCTCGCTCCAGACCAGCTTCGTCGTGGACGACACCGCCCTGACGACCGGCTGATTTCGCAGCGACGCGGTCCCGCACCCGGATGCCCTCCGGGTGCGGGACCGCACCATGTCAGCCGAGCGGATCCAGTGTCAGATACGCCTGCTGCGGGTTTCCGTCGTGCACCAGCGACTCGTGGTTCCCGACGTCGTCGAAGGCGAAGGCGTACGCCTTGCCGTCCGCCATCTGCGCGTGGATCTTGCGCGCGTAGTGGTTGGTCACCGCGTCCTGGTAGAAGTTCGCCGCCGAGGTGTCCGGCTGGTTGGGGTTGACCAGCAGCGTCGACCGGTTGAAACCGGCGCACAGCGTACGGGAGATGGGTCCGCGCACGGCGTCGTTGGGGGCGTCCAGCAGCTTGTGGCAGCCGAAGATGCTGTCGGAGTCCGGCTTCTGGAAGCTGGTGACGACCGCTCCCGAGGAGTTGGTGAAGTTCATGACGTTCCCCGACACCCGCCCGTAGTACTTGGTGTTCGGCTGGTCGGTGAACGGCGTGACGGTGAGCGTCGTCGTGGCGTACTTCTGCCAGACCCGGTTGACGTAGTCGGCCATGACGTTCGCCGGAAGGGCCCCGGTCTCCACCCCGTACAGCGGTGAGAGCGCCCGCAGGACGGTCCCGTCGGACCGCGTCTGGATCAGATTGGCCCAGCCGCCCGGCTGTCCGCGCAGCGCGTTGAAGAACCCGCTGTATCCACCCGGCTTGAGGTGCCCGGTACTGCTCACGCTCCCGTCGGAGCGCTGCACCCCGACCGCGTAGGGCGCGGAGAACATGTCGACCTGGGTGCTGTTGAGCCACAGCCCGGAGTCGCCCAGGGTGTACTCCGACCAGTTGAAGAGGATGTCACGGTTGGGGTCGCTCGGATTCTGCACGGCCGGCTGCACCAACCCGCCGGTGGTGAGCCGGAAGTCGAGCTTTCGGCCGTAGGAGAAGTAGATCCGGCCGGAGAACTTCGGGATCCGGATCGTCTTCGACTGCCCGGCGGCGGGCCCGGGAATCGCGGCGTCGGGCGCGGGTGTCGGCGGGTTGCCACCCGCGGGCCAGGCGTGGAACGTGCCGTTCGCGTCCGCCCAGCCCTGCCGTCCCGTCGACAGCTGGGTGCCGAGATCGTAGATGTAGACCGCTTCACCGCGGCCGGAGTTGTTGGTCACCTTCAGGGGGATCGTGTCCGGCACGGCGGCACCGGCCGGTTCGGGCGTGGCCAGCGCGAGCAGCGCGCCGACCAGGGTCGCCGCGGCCGCACAGGGCAGCGCGGAACGGGTGAGTCTTGCGAGCACTCTCCACCTCCGTGTGGGGTCGGGGTGGTGCGGATATTGGTCCGGACCAGTTTGAGAGCGCTCTCAGCGTTGCGCCGGGGCGCGTGCATGTCAATGAGTTGGACGGAGTCCGTGCGGTGCCCGTCGCGCGGCGGGCACCCCACGGCCCGGTTCAGAAGGTGCGGTCCAGCAGGTCGAGCAGCGCCGCCCAGTGCCGCTCGTCGGCCTCACGGTCGTACGCCGGGGTGTCCGACTGCGTGTACCCGTGCCGGGCACCCGGGTAGACCTCGCAGCGATGCCGTACGCCCGCCGCGGTGAGCGCGTTCTCCAGCCGCTCGATCTGCTCCTCGGGCAGGGACGGGTCATGGTCCGCGTGGCCGAAGTACAGCTCGGCGGTGATGTGTTCGGCGACCAGGTGCGGGCTGTCCGGGGTGTCGGTGGCGAGCCGTCCGCCGTGGAATCCGGCCGCGGCCGCGACCCGGTCCGGGTGCGTGCCGGCGGTCAGCAGGGCCAGCCGGGCGCCCATGCAGTAGCCCGTCACGGCGACCGGGCCGTCGGCGACCAGCGGACTGTCGGCCAGCCAGCGCAGGTAGGCGCCCGCGTCCCGCGCGACGAGATCGGGCGTCAGCGACTGCACGAGGGGGCCGATCCGCCGCCAGACGCCGGGGTCGGCGCCGGGGTCGATGAACTCGGGCAGTTCGACGACCGGTGTCCGGCCCTGACGGTAGAAGACGTTCGGCACCAGGACCGTGTAGCCGGCCGCGGCGAGCCGGTCGGCCATCGACCTCAGGCACGGGCGCAGTCCGTAGGCGTCCTGGTAGAACAGGACGGCCGGACGGGGGCGTTCGTCGCCGGGGTGGGCCAGATAGGCGTCGGCGGTGCCGTCCTCGGTCGGGATGTCCACGGCGGTTCCCTGTACGGCGGTCATGGCGCAAGAGCCTCCCTGAGGAATCGTCGTTCGGAGGGGGACCTCCGAGACGCGGCGGGTACGCGGTCATGGTGTCGCGCAAGATCACCCTTCCCGCTTTTGGCCCACGGGCCCTCGCGGGTCACTCGAAGCGTGCCGTGTCGCCCGCTCCCCGCCGGACGATCTCCGCCTCGCCGCTGGAGAAGTCGATGACCGTGGTCGGTTCGGTGCCGCAGTCCCCGGAGTCCACCACCGCGTCCACCGCGTGGTCGAGCCGGTCCTTGATCTCCCACCCCTGCGTCATCGGCTCCTCCTCGTCCGGCAGCAGCAGCGTGCTGGACAGCAGCGGTTCGCCGAGCTCGGCCAGCAGGGACTGGGTGACCGTGTGGTCGGGGATGCGCACCCCGACGGTCTTCTTCTTGGGGTGCAGCAGCTTGCGCGGCACTTCCCTGGTCGCCGGGAGGATGAAGGTGTAGCTGCCCGGGGTCGATGCCTTGACGGCCCGGAACACGTCGTTGTCCACGCGCACGAACTGGCCGAGCTGCGCAAAGTCGCGGCACATCAGGGTGAAATGGTGCCGGTCGTCGAGCCGGCGGATCGAACGGATCCGGTCGATGCCGTCACGGCTGCCGAGCTGGCATCCCAGCGCGTAGCAGGAGTCGGTCGGGTATGCGATGAGCGCTCCCGAGCGCACGGCGTCGGCGATCTGGGCGATGCTGCGCGGTTGCGGGTTCTCGGGGTGCACGTCGAAGTACTTCGCCATCCGCCGAGCTTATGCCGTCACCGGGCACCCGCGACGCAGGCGGGGGCCGGGACCCGTGCCCGATCCGGAGCGAGGCGGGCACCGCCGATCGCGTATGCCCCGAACTCCCCTGTGTGGCCCGCCGGTTCGGGGGAACCCGAACCGGGAGCCGCTCGGGGGCCTTCCCCCGGCCCCGGGCCACACGGCTCCGCCGGCGGTCCCTCCCCCGAGACCACCGGCGGAGCCGCTCCTTCGCTCTTTGCCCACTCGCCCGGCAGCCCCGCGACCCGCGACCGTCCGTCGGGTAACGTCCACCTCCGAATGCCGAGGTCAACGCGATGGACGAGGAGAGGGCAGCCGTGGGTGGCAGAGCGGACGAGGACCCGCGCTCACAGACGCCGTACGACACGGACGCCCTGTGGGCCGAGGAACTGCTCGATCATCTCCGCCCCACCGGGCGCGACCTGCGCCGGGTCGTCGCCTGGCTCGCACACGCCGTGCGCGGAACGGCCTTCCTCCAGGGCGCCGACGGTGCCCTGCTCGCCGGAGAGCGGATGACGCTCGACGACGCACTCGTCACCGGCGTCGTCACCGGGCGGATCTCCTCCGCGGCCGTCGAGGACGCGGGCCGGCACGTGCGCCTGGTCGCCGTCCGGCACCCCGGCCCGCGCCCGGCGTCCACGGGCCTGCTGGCCGTGGCACGCGAGGCCCCGTTCGACCGGCGCGCCGCCGAGATCGTCACCCGGACCGCCGCGGTCGTCGAACTGCTGCTCAGGGACCGCGAGCTGACCGCCGCCGGCCACCGGCTCAGGCGCGCCGCGGCCGATCTGCGGCTGGCGATCCTGCAGCTGCTCATGGTGGAGGACACCGTCTCCGCCCGCCGGGTCGCCGCGGGCCTGTGGCCGGGACTGCTCGACACCGACACGGCCAGTGTGTACGTCGTCGAGGGGACCGCCGAGGAACGGGACCGCCTCGCCGACGAATGCCTGGACGTGACCGACGGTCAGGCACTGGTCGTGCGCTGTCCCGCCATGGACGGGCACGTCATCGTCGTCAGCCCCGTGGCCGCGGCGGGGGAGCGGCTGCGCTCGTTCGTCGGCGGCCGCCCCGGGATCTTCCTCGGCGGCAGCACCCGGCAGAGCCTCGCCCAGACCGCCACCGCCTACGGCCAGGCCATCAGCGCGCTCGCCGTCGCCCACTTCCACCCGGACCAGGCGGCCGTCTACGCCGAACGGACCCATCCGGAGCGGCTGATGGACTACGCCCCGCTGTGCGCCTGGTCCGCCGACCTGCTGCGCCCCCTCGACACCCTGCCCCACCACACCCGCGCCGAACTGCTGGCCACCACCCGGCTGGGCCTGGAGTTCACCGCGGTGAGCGCCGCCAAGGTGCTCGGCGTCAGCCGCAACACCGTGCGCGCCCGCATGGACCGGGTCGAAGGCCTGCTGGACACCGACTTCTCCGATCTCACCGTCCGCGCCGTCGTCCACCTCGCCCTGAACACCCAGGCCGGCTGCGCGGAGAGCGCCGCGTACGGCGCGGATGCGCGGCCGGCTGCCGTCCGGATCGGCGATCTGCTCGCCGGGACCGTGCTGCGCACCTGGGCCCATGAGCTGCTCGGGCGGCTGACCGGGGACGGACGGGATCTTCGCGGCACGCTGCGCGCCTGGATCGCCGCGGGCGGCAACGCCGAGCGCGCCGCCCAGGACCTGGGCGTCCACGCCCAGACCGTGCGCGAACACGTCCGCAGCGCCGAGCCCGTGCTGGAACGCCAGCTCCTGGCCGCGGGCACCGACCTGTACGAGGTCGTACTGGCCCTGCTGGCGGTCGGTGACCTCGCCGAACCCGCACTCCACGGTACGTAACCGGGTGATTCGGACGCACCTGTGCACGGGTGAGTCCTCCGTGCCCCGAAACGGGCACCGCCGCGATACCCAACGGCTCCACCTGCACGTAAGTTCACATGCTGCGGGGGCACGACCGGAACGGGGGACCGGTCGCGCCCCTTCTCGCACTCAGCCCCGCAGCCGGACCGGAATCTCTCGCCAGCCGAAGGCGATGAAGGACGGCACCTGACGCAACTCGTCGTCCGTGACGGCGAGCCGCAGATCCGGGAACCGGTCGAACAGCGCGGGCAGCGCGGTCAGCGCCTCCACCCGGGCGAGCGGCGCGCCGATGCAGCGGTGCACGCCGATACCGAACGAGAGATGGTCGTCTGCCGCCCGCGAGGCGTCGAAGACAGCGGCCTCGGGCCCGTAGTGCGCGGGATCCAGTCCGGCGGCGGCGTACGTCGTGATGATCGCGTCCCCGGCCGGAATCGTGACGTCCGCGACCTTCAGGTCGCCGACCGCGAAGCGCAGCGGGAGCGAGGCGATGGAGGGGTGCACCCGCAGCGTCTCGTCGATCACGGCGTCCCAGGAGACAGCACCGGAGCGGACGGCTGCCAGCTGCCCGGGGTCGCGCAGCAGGGCGACGACCGCGTTGCCGATGAGATTGACCGTGGTCTCGAAACCGGCGCCGATCACCAGCAGCAGCGTGTAGAGCAGCTCCTCGTCGCTGAGCCGGTCGCCGTCCTCGTCCCGGACCCGGATCAGCTCCGTGGTCATGTCGTCGCCCGGGTGCTCGACCTTGTACGCGATCAGCCCGCCCAGCACCGCGCCGATCCGCTCCTGCACCCACGCGGCGTGCTCCGGGCTCGGGTCCGAGGTGTCCATGATCGCCGCGATGAGCTCGGCGGTGTCCTCCCGCATCTCCTCGGGCACACCGAACAGTTCGCAGATCAGCCGCATCGGCAGCGGGTGCGCGAGCGCCTGGCGCACATCGACCGCCTCGCCGTCGGCGCCCGCGCCCTCCAGGGCATCCAGCAGCTCCGCGGTGATGGCCTCCACGCGTGGCCGCATCGCCTCGGTGCGCCGGTGCGTGAAGCTCGGCGCCACCAGTTTGCGCAGCCGGGTGTGGTCGGGGCCGTAGGTGGAGAGCATGTTGACCACGCCGACCCAGCCCAGGATCCAGGCCCAGGAGGGGTTGTCGCCGATCTGTGGGAACAGCCGCCAGTGGAGCCGGGGATCCTTGCTGACCTGGGGATCGAGGATCAGTTCCTTGAGGACGTCGTAGCCGGTGGGGGCCCAGGCCGGGATGCCGCCGGGCAGTTCGACGGGCACGATCGGGCCGAGCGCGCGCAGCCGGGCGCTCTCGGCGTGGATGTCGGCGCCGAACGGGTCGATGGCGAAGCGGTCGATGCGGTCGGTCACGGTCAAGACAACTCTCCTGGCTGGTCGGGGGAGCGGGGGCTGAACCGCACGGGCAGGGACGTCAGCGAGCGGTGGAAGGGGCCGGGCCGCCAGTCGAGGCGGTCCCGGGGCACGACGGGTTCGAGGTCGGGCAGCCACTGGGTGAGCTGCTCGATCGCCTCGGTCACGATGAGCAGCGTGTGGTGTCTGACCGGGCAGGCGTGCGGGCCCGCGCCCCAGGACAGGTGCGAGGCGTCCGCCGGGTGCCGGACGGCGGTGGCTTGCTGCTCGGCGAACAGCCCGACGGCCCCGAAGGAGACCACCACCGGCACCGCGGTCCTGACCCACGTCCCGTGGAACGACACCGGTCTGCGGGCGTAGTAGATGCCGTAGTTGGCCAGTGGCGTCTCGTGGTGCAGCACCTCGATCACCGCGTCCACGACCGGGCGGGCGCCGCTGGTGAGGGTGGAGTAGTAGAGCGGGTTGCCGAGGATGCGGGACAGCGCGTTGGACAGCAGGTTCGCGGTCGGCTCGTAGCCGGCGCCGAGGGTGAGGAACACCTGCCAGGTGACCTCCTCCGGGGTCAGCCCGGCCGGATGGTCCAGAAGCCGGCTCGGCAGGTCGTCGCCGCGCCGCTCGACCTTGGCGGCGATGAGCTTGAGTACGTACTCGGCGTACTCCGCCTCGCCCTCGGCGGCCTGCGCGCCGCCCTCCATCATCTTGCCGAGGCCCTCGTTCAGCCGGTCGCCCTGGCTGTCCGGCAGCCCGAACAGGTTGTTGAAGGTCAGCGCCATCAGCGGCCGGGTGAATTCGCCCACCAGGTCCGCCTCGCCGCGGGGTCCGAAGCGGTTCACCAGCAGCCGCACCGCCCGGTGCACCCGGGCCCGCAGATCGTGCGGCTCCACCAGGTCGAAGACGTCGATCAGTGTGGTGCGGTAGCGGACATGCGCGCCGTCGTCGGAGAACAGGGCGTTGGGCCGCCAGCGCATCATGGCGAGCACCGGCGAGTCGTCGGGGACCGTGGCCTCCCACGCGCGCGGATCGTGCGAGAAGGCGTCGGTGTCGCGCAGCACCTCCAGCGCCGCCTCGCGCTCCGTGACGACGTACGCCGGTACACCCGGCGCGAGCTCCGCCCAGCCCACCGGGCCCTGGGCGCGCAGGGCCGCGTAGTAGTGGTGCGGGTCCTTCGCGAAGCCGTCCTCCCACAGCCGCACGGGCGCGGCAACGGTGGAGGACCGCCGGTCGGTCGGCTCGGTGGTCACCGGTTCTCCGCTTCGTGGTCGTCGATCAGGTGCTGGACCAGGGCGAGCAGCGCGTCGACGGAGGAGTGCGCATCGCGTGCGTCGCACGTCACCATGGGTGTGCCCGGCTCCAGGTCCAGGGCCGCGCGCAGCTGCTCGCCGGTGTAGTGGCTCGGGGCGTCGGGGAAGGCGTTGAAGGCGACCGCGTACGGCAGCCCGCTCTCCTCCACGAGGCCGAGCACGTCGAAGGAGGCGTCGATCCGGCGGCTGTCGACCAGCACGAGGGCACCGAGCGCCCCGTACGCGATGTCCTCCCACAGGGGCCGGAACCGCTCCTGGCCGGGTGTGCCGAACAGATACAGCACCACCCCGCCCGGCAGGCTGATCCGGCCGAAGTCGATGGCGACGGTCGTCGTCGCCTTGTCCCGCACCCCGTCGAGGTCGTCCACCTGGGCGGACGCCTCGGTGAGGTGTTCCTCGGTGTGCAGGGCCCGGATCTCCGACACCGAGTCGATCAGGGTTGTCTTGCCCACCCCGAAGGGGCCCGTGACCAGGATCTTCACCAGGTGGCGGGCGGTGTCGGGCAGATGCATGCCACCAGTGCCGCGGCGGTCACTGGTGCTTGAGGGCGCGGAGGCCATCGGCCACTCTCTTCAGCAGGTCGGGGTCGAACCGTTCGGCGGGCGGGATCGGCGCGCGGGCCAGGACCAGGTTCCGGTCGACGAGTTCGGCGGCCAGTACGCGTACGGCGGAGACGGGCAGCTCCAGCAGGGCCGCCGCCTCCATCACCGTCAGCGACCCGCCGTCCAGCAGGTCCAGGAGGGCGAGTTGGGCGGCGGGCAGCCCCGCGGGCACCGGCTCCGCGCCGGCGGTGAGCACCGAAAGCCGCTCCAGGTACGGACGGCTCGGCCGGGCCACACCGCCGGTCGACAGATACGCGGGAACCAGAGGACGGCCGCCACGGCGGCCGGTCATGCCGGCGCGCCGCCTGCGGCGGCTCTGGGCGCGGCCGCCATCGCCTTCTCGCCCAGCCGCGCCACCTGCGAGTGAACCCGGTGCGCCAGCAGGTCGAGACGCACCTCGGGGTCGCCGTACGCGGCGACACACGTGCCGTGGTCCGTGGGCACGATCAGCACGTACCCGTGGTCGGACTCGATGACGACCTGTCGTATCTCGGCCCGGTCCCGGTCGGCGAACGCGGCCGCGGCGGTACGGCAGGCACCCTGCACGGTGCTGGTGATGGCGGCCACCCGCTCGGCCGAGGGCTGCGACAGCGCGTCGGTGTATCCCGTCACGAGTCCGTCCCGGGTGAGCAGGACGGCGGCGACGACGTGCGGCACCTGCAGGATCGGTTCGAGCACCCATGCCGTGTCGCCTGCATCGCGGCTGGTCATCGAGCCGCTCCCCCTTCGTGTTCGGTCTGTTCGGTGTCGTCGGCCCGTTGTGCCGGCGCCGGTTCGGACTCGGTGCGGCCCGCGTCCGCGGGGCCGCGCGCCGCCGCGGTGCCGTGCTGCAGCGCGGCGAGCGCGGCGGCGGCGTCCTGCGGGCGGCGGGCCGGAGTGCGCGGCGCGGGTGCGGCGGGGGCCGCGGCCCGGGTACGGCGCCGCCGCTGCGGAAGACCGCCCGCGTCCCGCGGCCCCTGGTGCCCCGGCGCGGGGCCGGGGTCCTGGTGATCGGTGCCGTACCCGTGGGCGGCGTCGCGGCTCGGTGCGGCGGCCGCCGCGTCCCGTACGGCCTCCGCCGGCGCCGGCGAGGCGGCGGTCTCGGCGGCGGTGCTCTTGCGCGTCGAGCGCGGGGCGCTGGCCGCCGGCGGCTGCTCGACCGGGTCGACACGGCTGAGCAGATGGCTCTCCACGCGCAGCACCGCGCGCACACCGCCGTACGGCGAGGGGGAGGAGACGTCGACGCCCAGGTCGAACTGCCGGGTCAACTGGCCGATCGCGGCCAGGCCCATGCGGGGCGGGTCACCGAGGTCGGTGAGCAGGATGGGGTCGTTGCCGGCCACCATCCGCTGGGCGCGGGCCCGTTCGTCCTGCGTCATGCCCAGGCCCGCGTCGTCGACGGTGACGCACACCCCGTGGTGGACGTGTTCCAGGTTGACCACGACGTCGGTCTCCGGCGCGGAGTGCCGCAGCGCGTTGTCCAGGAGCTCGGCGACGATGATGGCGACCGGCTCGACCGCGTGCGACACCAGGGCGGTGCCCGGCTCCAGATGGTTGTGGACGCGGACCCGGTGGTAGCCGGCGAGCCGGGCCTGAGCGCCCGTCACCGCGTCCACCAGATGGGACTCCTCACGGGCAAGCCCCACCCAGGCCCCGCACACCACCGCGGCGACCTGCGCCCGGCGCAGCGACTGCTCGTTCTCGTGGTCCAGCGCGAACAGCGTCTGGGTCAACTCGGGGTCGTCGTAGCGCTGTTGGAGGCCGCGCAGGGCATCCTGCAGCCGGTACAGGGCCGCCTGGATCTCCCGGGTGGCACCGCGCAGGCCCGCCTGGGCGGCCGCGTCGATCCGGGTGCGCTGCGCCGTCAGCTCGGCCCGTACCGCGGTGAGCGTGTGCTCCAGCGCGATCCCCGCGGGCGTATGGGCGGTCTGCTGCAGGGCCGGGCCCGGTACGACGACGTGGGGATGCGCCAGTTGCTGGGCGGCGGCCGGGACGCGCCGCGCGGCAAGGTGCTCGACCTCGGCGGTGAACGCCTGCTGGGCGCTGTCCAGACGGGCCCGTATCTCGGTCAACTCGGCCCGGAGCAAGGCTCGTTGGCGCCGGGACCGGAGCAGACCGCCGCCGAGCGCGAGCGCGGACAGCGTGCCGGCGGCGAGACCGCCGGCGACCAGGTCCGGTATTTCCATCATCGAAAGGGTTCCAAGGAGGTCGGGCAGGAAACAGGGCAGGGAGTTGTGCGGGAAGTCGGGCAGGGGGAGTCCGTGGCGCTCACTGAAGGCGCTCGCAGCACAGTACACACTGTCATCGACCGAACTCGCACGGTTGGGCGAGAACTCTTTTTGAATCGGCCCTGAATCTGTTCGCTTCTGTGTGGACTGTCTGAATTGCCATGTCCACACGGCCGGGTGGCGGCGTGAGCGCCGCTTTCGGGTGACCCCGCCGCTTGTCTGCCGGTGCGAGGACTGCCCGTGACGCAGCATCGCAGTCGGCCGGGCACGACTGCCCGGTGCGTCGTCCGCCGGGAGTACGCCGTGCACATCCTGCTCGTGGCCAGCGCCTTCAACAGCCTCACCCAGCGCGTCCACGCCGAGCTGCGCGACCGCGGCCACACCGTCGCGGTGGAGCTCGCCCCGCCGGGCCGTTCGCTCGCGCGGGCCGTCGAGCGGCACGCCCCCCAACTGGTCCTGGCCCCGATGCTGAAGACGGCGATCCCCCGGGAGGTGTGGTCCGCCCGGCCCTGCTTCGTCGTCCACCCGGGGCCGGTCGGGGACCGGGGGCCGTCCTCGCTCGACTGGGCCGTCCAGGAGGGCGTCGAGCACTGGGGAGTGACGGTTCTTCAGGCAGAGGAGGAAATGGACGCCGGCGCCGTGTGGGCGTCCGTGCGCTGCCCGCTCCCGCCGGTGTCCAAGAGCGACCTGTACCGGGGCGAGATCGCCGACGCCGCACTGTCGGCCGTGCTGCTCGCCGTGGACCGCTTCGCCGACGGGGGTCACACCCCGCTGCGCCAGGACGCCGGGCACACCCGCCCGTACCTCGACCAGAGCGTGCGCCGGATCGACTGGGCGGCGGACTCCACCGAGACCGTCGTCCGCAAACTCCGCGCCGCGGATTCGCAGCCCGGAGTGCTCGACGTCCTGCTCGGCGACGAGTGGTATCTGCACGGCGGCCACCCCGAGGCCGGACTCCACGGCGCCCCGGGAGCACTGCTGGCCACCCAGGCGGGGGCGGTCTGCCGGGCCACGAAGGACGGCGCCGTGTGGATCCCGGAGCTGCGGCGCCGGCGCCTTCGGGGGCAGCCGCCCACGTTCAAGCAGCCGGCGGTGACGGCCCTCGGCGACCGACTGCCGCCCCTGCCGGAGCTGTCCTCGTCACCGGCCCTGGCCGGGAAGAACTGGGCCGACATCCGCTACCGGGAGGAGGGGAACGTCGGTTTCCTGTCGTTCTCGTTCCCCGGCGGTGCCATGAGCACCACTCGGTGCCGGCGCCTGCTCGCCGCGTACCGCGAGGCGTGCGCACGCCCGACGACCGTGCTGGTGCTGGGCGGGCAGCGGGACTTCTTCTCCAACGGCATCCACCTGGGCGTCATCGAGGCCGCCGCCGACCCCGCCGCGGAGTCCTGGGCGAACATCAACGCCATCGACGACCTGGTCGAGGCGGTCCTGACGACCACCGACCGGCTCGTCGTCTGCGCCGTCGGGGGAAACGCCGCAGCAGGCGGCGTGATGCTCGCCCTGGCGGCCGACGAGGTGTGGTGCCGGGCCGGGTCGGTACTGAACCCGCACTACCGGCTGATGGGCCTGTACGGCTCCGAGTACTGGACGTACACGCTGCCCCGCAGGGTCGGCCCCGCCACGGCCGGCCGGCTCATGAGCGAGGCCCTGCCGATGAGCGCCGCGAGCGCCGCGAGCCTGGGCCTCGTCGACCGGGTGGTCGACTGCGGGCCCGGGGACTTCGCCGCCGAGGTGGGCGCGCTGGCCGCCCGGCTGGCCGCGCTGCCGGGCACACCGTCCCGCATCGCCGCCAAGAAGGAGTCGCTGGACCGCCAGGAGAGCACCGAACCACTCGCCACGTTCCGGGAGCGGGAGCTGGCCCTGATGCGCCGGACCTTCGACGACCCGGACGCCCCGTACCACGCGCTGCGCCGCGCGTTCGTCCACAAGGAGCGGCCCGCAGGCACACCACCGCACCTCACCGCGGGCCCGGGCGCCAGGGGAGCCGCGGGACCGGACCCGTCCGGGGCCGGTGTCACCGGAACGGACGTCGGCGGCGTCACTGGAACGGACCTCGTCCGCGTCTCATCGCCACCGGACCACTGGTAGCAAGAAGTGCAAGGAATCCCTTAGCCGAAAAGCATGCCTCAGTCCCTTACCTCCCCGAGGAGGCGGTCCCATGACACCGGCGACGCCCGACACGGCCGGCACGACGCACACCGCGGGCGCGCCCGCCGACGAGACGCCCACGATCCACATCCTCTGGATCAACGCCGGACTGAGCTGCGACGGTGACTCGGTCGCGCTGACGGCCGCGATGCAGCCGAGCATCGAGCAGATCGCGCTCGGCGTGCTGCCCGGACTGCCGAAGATCGAAGTCCACTGGCCCCTGATCGACTTCGAATGCGGGCCGGTCGGCGGTGCCGACACGTTCATCGAGTGGTTCTTCAAGGGCGAGCGCGGCGAGATCGACCCCTTCGTGCTGGTCGTCGAGGGGTCCGTACCGAACGAGGCCATCAAGCCCGAGGGCTACTGGTGCGGCTTCGGCGACGACCCGGCCACCGGCCAGCCCATCACCACCAGCGAGTGGATCGACCGCCTCGCGCCCAAGGCCCTGGCCGTCGTCGCCATCGGCACCTGCGCCACGTACGGCGGCATCCACGCCATGGAGGGCAACCCGACCGGTGCCATGGGCGTGCCCGACTACCTCGGCTGGGACTGGAAGTCCAAGGCCGGCATCCCCATCGTGTGCGTCCCGGGCTGTCCGATCCAGCCCGACAACTTCGCCGAGACGCTCACCTATCTGCTGTACCAGGCGGCCGGCTCCGCCCCGATGATCCCGCTGGACGACAAGCTCCGCCCGTCCTGGCTGTTCGGCGCCACCGTGCACGAGGGCTGCGACCGCGCCGGCTACTACGAACAGGGCGACTTCGCCTCGACGTACGACTCGCCCAAGTGCCTGGTCAAGCTCGGCTGCTGGGGCCCGGTCGTCAAGTGCAACGTGCCCAAACGGGGCTGGATGAACGGCATCGGCGGCTGCCCGAACGTCGGCGGCATCTGCATCGCCTGCACCATGCCCGGCTTCCCCGACAAGTTCATGCCCTTCATGGACCAGCCCCCCGGCGCGACCCTCTCCACCGCCGCGAGCGGCGCCTACGGAGCCGTGATCCGCAGGCTGCGCTCCGTCACCCTCCACACCGTCGACAAAGAGCCGAAGTGGCGCCACAAGGGCCGCAAGCTCACCACCGGATACCGGCGTCCGTGGTGAACCCGCGGCACGCCTGACCCCACCTCCGCCCACCTTCCGACCCCCGGCACACGAAGGACACCACACAGACCATGACCCCGAAGACCAAGGCGGCCGGCGACGGCAGCGGCCTGATGGAGATGTCCTGGGACCCGATCACCCGGATCGTGGGCAGCCTGGGCATCCATACGAAGATCGACTTCAAGCAGAAGCGGGTCGCCGAGTGCTACAGCACCTCGTCGGTCTTCCGCGGCTACAGCGTCTTCATGCGCGGCAAGGACCCGCGCGACGCGCACTTCATCACCAGCCGCATCTGCGGGATCTGCGGCGACAACCACGCCACCTGCTCGGTGTACACGCAGAACATGGCCTACGGCGTGAAGCCCCCGCACCTGGGCGAGTGGGTCATCAACCTCGGCGAGGCCGCCGAGTACATGTTCGACCACAACATCTTCCAGGAGAACCTGGTCGGGGTCGACTACTGCGAGAAGATGGTCAAGGAGACCAACCCAGGCGTCCTCGAACTCGCCGAGCGCACCGAGGCCCCGCACGCCGCGGAGCACGGCTACCGCACCATCGCCGACATCATGCGGTCCCTCAACCCCCTCGAAGGCGAGTTCTACCGCGAGGCGCTGCAGGTCAGCCGCTACACCCGCGAGATGTTCTGCCTGATGGAAGGCCGCCACGTCCACCCCTCCACGCTGTACCCCGGCGGCGTCGGCACCAACGCCTCCGTCCAGCTCTTCACGGACTACCTCAGCCGGCTGATGCGGTACGTGGAGTTCATGAAGCGGGTCGTCCCCCTCCACGACGACCTCTTCGACTTCTTCTACGAGGCGATGCCCGGCTACGAGGAGGTCGGCCGCCGCCGCGTCCTGCTCGGCTGCTGGGGAGCGCTCAACGACCCCGAGTACTGCGACTTCACCTACGCCAACATGACGGACTGGGGCCGGCGGATGTTCGTCACCCCCGGCATCGTCGTCGACGGCAAGCTGGTCACCACCGACCTCACGCAGATCAACCTGGGCATCCGCATCCTGCTGGGCAGCTCGTACTACGAGGACTGGGAGGGCAAGGACCTCTTCGTCACCCACGACCCGCTCGGCAACCCGGTCGACCCGCGCCACCCCTGGAACCAGCACACCATCCCGGCCCCGCAGAAGCGGGACTTCGACGACAAGTACAGCTGGGTCATGTCCCCCCGCTGGTTCGACGGCAAGGACCACCTCGCCCTGGACACCGGCGGCGGCCCCATCGCCCGTCTGTGGACCACCGCCCTGGCCGGACTCGTCGACACCGGCGGCGTCAAGGCCACCGGCCACAGCGTGATCATCAACCTGCCGCGCACCATGACCAAGCCCGAGACCACCTTCGAGTGGAAGATCCCGCAGTGGAGCAACGCGCTCGAACGCAACCGCGCGCGCAGCTACTTCCAGGCCTACACCGCCGCCCTCGCCCTGCACTTCGCCGAACAGGCCCTGGACGAGGTCCGCGCCGGACGCACCCAGACCTGGGAGAAGTTCGAGGTCCCCGACGAGAGCATCGGCGTCGGCTTCACCGAGGCGGTCCGCGGCGTCCTCTCCCACCACATGGTGATCCGCGACGGCAAGATCGCCAACTACCACCCCTACCCGCCCACCCCGTGGAACGCCAGCGTCCGGGACTCCTACGGCACGCCCGGCCCGTACGAGGACGCCGTGCAGAACACCCCGATCTTTGAGGAGAACTCCCCGGAGAACTTCAAGGGCATCGACATCATGCGCGCCGTGCGCAGCTTCGACCCCTGTCTGCCCTGCGGTGTCCACATGTACGTCGGCGGCGGCAGGACCGTGCAGAAGATGCACGTGCCCACCGGCCTGAGCGGACTGGGCGGATGAGCGCGCCCACGGCGGCCGCCGCCGCGCGCCCGATGAGCGCGGAAGAGGCCGGGCGGCGGATCGAGGACGTCCTCGACCGCCTGGCCGCCACCGGCGACACCGCGGCGGTCGCCGCGGCGGAGGAACTGGTGCGGTCCCTCATGGAGTTCTACGGCGCCGGGCTCGCCCGGATCGTGGACCTGCTGTCCGCGGGAGCCCCCGCCGAGGCCCTGCTCGGCGACGAACTGGTGGCCGGCCTGCTGGTGCTCCACGACCTCCACCCCGAGGACCGGGAGGCCCGCATCGCCCGTGCCCTGGCCACCGTTCCCGACCAGGGCCTGGAGGTCGAGGACTTCGACGAACCCACGGGCAGGCTCCGGCTGAAGGCGGCGGCCGGGGCGGGCTGCGGCTGTGCCGCCACCGCGTCGGCGGTGCGGCAGGCGGCCGAGGACGCCCTCACCTGCTTCGTACCGGAGGTCACGGCCGTCGAGGTGCGCACCGCCGACACCCCCGGCGAGCCCGCGCTGCTCCAGATCGGCACCCGCCCCGGGGCCCGCGGATGACCGCTACGTCGGCCCCGGCGTCCGGCCTGCGCAGATTCCTCACCGAACGCCCGCCGCAACCCGAGCGGTGCGGACTGTGCTCGCTCGTCGTGGCCGAGGGGGAGCACCGCCACCTCGTGGACACCGAGCAGCGGGCGCTGGTGTGCGCCTGCCCGTCCTGCTTCCTGCTGATGGAGCGGCCGGGCGCCGGCGCGGGCCGCTTCCGGCCGGTCCCGGCCCGCTGCCTCACCGACCCGGACCACCGCCTCGACGACAACGCCTGGGACACGCTGCGCATCCCGGTCGGTGTCGCGTTCTTCTTCCGCAACACCGCACTCGACCGGCTGGTGGCCCTCTACCCGAGCCCGGCCGGCGCCACCGAGAGCGAGCTCGAACCGGAGGCCTGGACGGGAGTCCTCGCCGCCACCGGGCTCGCCCGGCTGCTCGAACCGGACGTCGAGGCGCTCCTGCTGCGCCGCACCGAGGCCGGTATCGAGTGCCATCTCGTACCGATCGACCTCTGCTACGAACTGGTCGGCCGGATGCGCCTGTTGTGGCAGGGCTTCGACGGCGGAGCCGAGGCCCGCGCCGCCCTGGACGCGTTCTTCGCACGGGTCGCGGCCCTCGCCAGGCCCGTCGGCGAGGAGGACCGGCCGTGACCGCACTCTCCTTCGCCTGTACCGGCGTACGCGCGGACCGCTACGCGGCCGGACCCACCCTGGTGTTCCGGCTGCGCATCACCAAGCCCGACGACGAACCGGTGCACGCCCTCCTGCTGAACTGCCAGCTCCGCATCGAGCCCGCCCGGCGCGGCTACGACGGCGCCGAGGCCGAGGCGCTCACCGACCTCTTCGGCGAGCGCTCCCGCTGGGGCAGCACCCTCCAGCCGGTGCAGTTCGCACAGGTCCCGCTCATGGTCACGGGCTTCACCCGGGAGACCGAGGCGGACCTGGTCGTGCCCTGCACCTACGACATGGACATCGCCGCGACCCGTTACCTCGACGCCCTGAGCGGCGGCGAGGTGCCGCTGCTGATGCTCTTCTCCGGCACGGCCTTCACCGGCAAGGGCGGCTTCCGTGTCGAGCCCGTGCCCTGGGACCGGGAGGCGACGTTCCGGATGCCCGTCGCGACCTGGCGCGAGATGGTCGAACAGCACTTCCCCGGCTGCGGCTGGATCCGGCTGCCCCGCGACACCATGGTCGCCCTGCTCGCCTTCCGCTCACGCAGGGCACTGCCCTCCTGGGAGGCGACCGTACGGGCCCTGCTGGACGAGACACGGAGCGCGTCCGGCACCGGCGCCGTCATCACCGGAAGGACCGCTTCGTGAGCGTGACCACGTTCGCGCCCGAGACCGAGGCGCGGCTCGCCCTCGCCCGGCAGGTGGCCGACGCCGTGCTCTTCGAGGGCTATGTGCTCTACCCGTACCGTGCCTCCTCCGCGAAGAACCGGCTGCGCTGGCAGTTCGGTGTGCTGGTGCCGCCCGGCTGGGGCGCCGAGTGCGAGGAGCACGCCTTCCAGCACACCGAGTGCCTGATGGAACCCCGGTCGGGCGCCACCCTCGCCGTCGAACTGCGCTTCCTGCGCGCCCGCCGACGAACCGTCCAACGGGCGCTTGCGGACGGCGGGTTCGAGACGGTCCCCGAACTCCGGCTCGCCGACCGGGTCCTGGTCCCCTGGGACGAGGGCGTCGAGGAACGCGTCGAGGCCGTCGTGCCGGTCGCGGACCTCCTCGCCGGAGACGTCACCATCCCCTTCGACCGCCCCGCGGGCGAGGACAGCGAGCCAGTCCTCGACGAGAACGGCCGCACCGTCGGCCGGACGATCCACCGCCACGAGGAACTCGGCGGACTCCTGCGCCTGTCGGCGCGCGAACTCGACGGGCCCTACCGGGTCGTGCGGCTCACCGCCGTCGCCGAGAACACCAGCACCTGGCTCCCGCCGTCCGGACACGCGGCCGACCGGGACGCGGCACTCCCGCGCTCCCTCGTGGCCGCCCACCTCCTGATGGCGCTGAGCGAGGGGTCGTTCCTGTCGATGACCGATCCCCCCGAGTGGGCGAAGGCCGCGATCGCCTCCTGCCGCAATCTGCACACCTGGCCGGTGCTCGCGGGCGAACCCGGCCGCGCCGATGTCGTCCTGTCCTCACCGATCATCCTGGAGGACCACCCGGCCATCGCGCCCGAAAGCCCCGGCGCCCTGTACGACGCCACCGAGATCGACGAGATCCTCGCCCTGCGCACCGCCGCCCTCACCGACGAGGAGAAGCGCGAGGCACGGGGCACCGACGAGCGGGCCGCCGCCGTGATCGACCTGGCAGACTCGCTGCCCCCGGAGGTACTGGAGCGCCTGCACGGCACCGTGCGCGGCCTGCGCGAGGTGACACGACCCGCGCCCGCCGCGGGCTTCCCCGACGAGCACGGCGTACCACAGCCGGACAAGCCCTGGTGGGACCCGGCGGCCGACGCCGGCTTCGACCCCGCCCGCGACCGGGTCACGGTCGGCGGGCGGCAGGTGGGCGCCGGCAGCCGGGTCGTCCTGAACCCCGGCCTGCGCCGCACCGACGCCCAGGACCTGTTCCTGCGCGGGCGCACCGCGACGGTCGAGGCCGTGCTGCACGACGTGGACGGCGCAGTGCACCTCGCGGTGACGGTGGACGGCGACCCCGGCGCCGACCTGCGCCGCGAACAGGGCCGCTATCTGTACTTCCAGCCCGACGAACTGGCCCCCCTGGAGGACGACGCATGAGCCCTTCCCCGGAGCGGGGCCATGACGGCCGTGTGCTCGTGGCGGGCATCGGGAACATCTTCCTCGGCGACGACGGCTTCGGCGTGGAGACCGTGCGCGCCCTCGCGGGACGTGAACTGCCCGGCCACGTCGAGGCCGTGGACATCGGAGTGCGGGGCGTGCACCTCGCCTACCAGCTCCTCGACGGCTACGACACCCTGATCCTGGTGGACGCCACGGCCCGCGGTGGCGCCCCCGGCACCCTGTATGTGATCGAGCACGACGACATCGGCGCGGACGGCACGGAGCACACCCCGCTCGACGGCCACCGGATGACCCCCGACGCCGTGCTCGCCCTGCTCGGCACTCTGTGCGCCGGCACCGGCGGCCGGCCCCCGCGCCGCACCCTGGTCGTGGGCTGCGAACCGGCCTGTGTGCAGGAGGGGATCGGCCTCAGCGGGGCGGTGTCCGACGCCGTACCGCACGCCGTCCGGCTGATCGAAGAGCTGCTGGCCGCGCCCCCGGAGTCCGGGGCGCCGCCCCGGGCCGCCGAAGCCGTCAACCTAGGAGAGACAGGATGAAGAAGAACATCGCGCTCGGAGTGCTGTCCGCCGCCATCGCGGCCCTGGTCGTGCAGTCGCTGCCCGACATCAGGCGCTACCTGAAGATCAGCCGCATGTGAGACACGGTCCCGTCCGCCCGGCGACACGTTGCGGCGAACGGCGTACGTGCCCGGGCGGCGACGGCGTGCCGAGCCGCCCGCCCGTGCTGCCGCGCCTGTAATGGGGGCCGGTGACCGGCGCGCACACCACGCGCCAGGACGGAGACCGATGCACGAGATGTCCATCGCGCTGGCGGTGATCGGACAGGTGGAAGAAGCGGCCGAGCGGGCCGGGGACGTCACCGCCGTGCGTTCGGTGCACCTGGAGGTGGGTGAACTCGCCGGTGTCGTGGCCGACTCCCTGTCCTTCTGCTTCGAACTGGCCTGTGCCGGCACCGTGCTTGAGGGCGCCGAACTGGTCACCGACACCGTCCCGGGGCGGGCACGCTGCGCACCCTGCGCGCACGAATGGGCCGTCGGCATGCCGCCCTCGCTGACCTGCCCACGGTGCGCCGGCGGGACCACCGAACTGCTGTCGGGCCGAGAACTGCGCGTCACCCGTGTGCGGTGGGACGACGGCGGCGCGCCCTCGGCCACCCGTGAACCGATCGTCCAGGAGCGCTGAACCATGTGCCGTGTGCTCGATCTGCAACAGGCGGTCCTCGCCCAGAACGACGAGGCCGCACACGCCCTGCGCACCGAACTGACGGCCCGCGGCACCACGGTCGTCAATCTGCTCTCCAGCCCCGGCAGCGGCAAGACCGCGCTGCTGGAACACGAGTTGACGCTGGCGCGCGAGCGGTCCGTGCCGGTCGCGGCGCTCACCGCCGACCTCGCCACCGAGAACGACGCGGCACGGCTGGCGCGTTCGGGCGTCCCGGTCAGGCAGGTCCTCACCGACGGACTGTGCCATCTGGAGGCGGGGATGCTCGCCCGGCACCTGGACGGATGGCTGCCCGAGCCGACCCGGCTGCTGTTCGTGGAGAACGTGGGCAACCTCGTCTGCCCCGCCTCCTACGACCTCGGGGAGACGCTCCGCGTCGTGCTGGCCTCCGTGACGGAGGGCGAGGACAAGCCGCTGAAGTACCCCACCGCCTTCGGCCTGGCCCATCTGGTGGTGGTCACCAAGACCGACATCGCCGAGGCGGTCGGTTTCGACGAGGCAGCCTTCCGCGCGAACGTCGAGCGGGTCAATCCCGGTGTCGAGGTGCTGCTGACCTCGGTGCGCGCGGACCAGGGACTCGGCGCCCTGCTCGACCGGGCCCTGGCGGCCGCGGAGGGCGCCCCGCCGCACAGTCCCGTGATGGCCCGTCAGCCCCTTCACCAGCATCACCACGACCACGCCACGGTCCCGTCCCGATCGTGAGCGTCCTGCCTCCACCCCTCGAAGCCGAAGGCCTCACCCGCCTGCGCCGCCGGGTCACCGTGCGCGGTGTGGTGCAGGGGGTCGGCTTCCGGCCGTACGTCTTCACCCTCGCCACCGCACTGGACCTGTCCGGGCACGTGACCAACACCCCCGAGGGCGTTGTGGCGGAGGTCGAGGGCGCGCCCGAGGCGGTCGCCCGGTTCTGCGCACGGATCGCACCGGACGCACCGCCCCTGGCCCGCGTGGACCTGGTCGATCACCAGGACGTGCCCGCCCTCGGCGAGAGCGGGTTCACCATTCTCGTCTCGCGCACGGCAGGACCCGCCGGCACACTGATTCCCCCGGACACGGCGACCTGCGCGGAGTGCCTGCGCGAACTGGCCGACCCCGCCGACCGGCGCCACCGGCACCCCTTCGTCAACTGCACCCACTGCGGCCCGCGGTTCACGATCGTCACCGGCCTGCCCTATGACCGGGCACAGACCACGATGGCCGGCTTCCCGATGTGCCCCGACTGCGCCCGCGAGTACGCCGATCCCGCCGACCGGCGCTTCCACGCCCAGCCGGTCGCCTGCCCGGCGTGCGGGCCCCGGCTGCGACTGCTGGTGCGCGCACCCGAACCCGGAGGCCGGCCGGTCCCGGTCACCGCGGCCGACCCGGCCACCGCGGCCGACCCGGTCGCCGAGGCCCGCGCTCTGCTGGCGCGCGGCGCGATCGTCGCGGTCAAGGGACTCGGCGGCTACCACCTCGCCTGCGACGCCACCGACCCCGGCGCGGTCGCCCTGCTGCGCGACCGGAAGTCCAGGGGCGACAAGCCGTTCGCCGTCATGGCCCGGAGCCTCGACGACATCGCGCACCTCGTGCGCCTCGACTCCGAGGAGCGCGCTCTGCTCACCGGCGCCTGCCGCCCGATCGTCCTGCTGCGCCGCCGCGCACATACCGATCCCGCGGGGCCCCGGCCGGCCAAGTCCGTCGCCCCCGGCAGCCCCGACCTCGGCATCATGCTGCCGTACACCCCGCTGCACCACCTCCTGTTCGGCCTGCCCGGCGACCCCGAGGGCACCCGGCTGCTCGTCATGACCAGCGGCAATGTCTCCGGCGAGCCGATCGTCACCGACGACGCGGAGGCGCTGGAGCGATTGGCCCCGCTCGCCGACGCCTGGCTCACCCACGACCGGCCGATCCATGTGCCGTGCGACGACTCCGTGGTGCGCGTGTGCGACGGCAAGCCCCTGGTCGTGCGCCGCGCCCGCGGCTACGCGCCCCTGCCCCTCGACCTCCCCGTCCCCGTGCGGCCGGCCCTCGCGGTCGGCGGCGACCTGAAGAACACCCTCTGTCTCGGCGAGGGACGCCGGGCCTGGCTGTCGGCGCACATCGGTGACATGGACGACCTGGCCACCCAGCGGGCCTTCGAACGCGCCGTGGGGCAGTTGCAGTCGATCACCCCGGTACGGCCCGCCCTGCTGGTCGCCGACCGGCACCCCGGCTACCGCTCCGCCCGGTGGGCGTCCAGGAACGCCGACGGCCGGCCCGTCGTCCGCGTCCAGCACCACCACGCCCATGTGGCCTCCGCGATGGCCGAACACGGACTGGACGGCAGCCGGCCGGTGCTGGGTGTCGCCTTCGACGGCACCGGCTACGGCGACGACGGGGCGGTGTGGGGCGGGGAGTTCCTGCTCGCGGACTACGACGGCTTCACCCGCTTCGGACACCTGGCCTACGTACCGCTGCCCGGCGGAGACGCCGCGGTCCACCGGCCCTACCGCATGGCCCTCGCGCACCTTCGCGCCGCCGGGATCGACTGGTCCGCCGACCTGGCCTGCGTGGCGCACTGCCCTCCTGGCGAACTATCCGTTCTGGCACGGCAGTTGGAGCGGAACCTGAACTGCGTTCCCACCTCCAGCATGGGCCGGCTCTTCGACGCCGTGTCGTCGCTCGCGGGGGTGTGCCAACTGGCCGGGTACGAGGCCCGGGCGGCCGTCGAGCTGGAGGCCGCGGCCCTTCAGGCGTCCCGCGAGGACGCCGCCGCCTACGCCTTCGCCCTGCTGGACGGCGAACCGGTGCGGGCCGACCCGGCGCCCGTCCTCTCGGCGGTCGTGGCCGATCTGCGCGCGGGTGTCGATCCGGCGAGCGTGGCGGCCCGCTTCCACCGGGCCGTCGCCGATCTCGTCCACCGCGTCTGCCTACGGGCCCGGGAGCGGTACGGAGTGGACACGGTCGCCCTGACCGGCGGAGTGTTCCTCAACTCCCCGCTCTCCTCGGCCTGTACGAGGGCACTGGACGCGGACGGCTTCACGGTGCTGCGCCACCACCTGGTCCCGCCGGGCGACGGCGGTCTGGCCCTCGGCCAGTTGATGGTGGCCGCGCGCACCCCGGTCCCCGACTGACGAACCCCCCACAGCGAGGAGAGGCCCATGTGCCTGGCGGTACCCGGCAGAGTCCTGGACATCGAGGAGCGCGACGGCACCCGGTTGGCCACCGTCGACTTCGGCGGTGTGGTCAAGGAGGTGTGCCTGGAGTACCTGCCCGACCTGCAGGTCGGCGAGTACGCCATCGTGCACGTCGGGTTCGCGCTGCAGCGGCTCGACGAGGAGTCGGCCCGGCAGACGCTCGAACTCTTTGCCGAACTCGGCATGCTCCAGGAGGAGTTCGGCGATCCCTGGGAAGCTGCCGCAGGCGCGGGAGCGACGCACGTCGCCGAGGAGGCGCGCAAGTGAAGTACATCGACGAGTTCCAGGACCCGGCGCTGGCACGGCGGCTCCTCGACGAGATCCATGCCACCGTGACCAGGCCCTGGGCGCTGATGGAGGTCTGCGGCGGGCAGACGCACTCCATCATCCGTCATGGCATCGACCAACTCCTCCCCGAACAGGTCGAGTTGATCCACGGTCCGGGCTGTCCCGTGTGCGTGACCCCGCTCGAGGTCATCGACAAGGCCCTGGAGATCGCCTCCCGGCCGGGGGTGATCTTCTGCTCCTTCGGCGACATGCTCCGGGTGCCCGGCACCGGACGGGACCTGTTCCAGGTGCGCGGCGAGGGCGGCGACGTACGGGTCGTCTACTCTCCGCTCGACGCCCTGCGGATCGCCCAGCAGAACCCGGACCGCCAGGTGGTGTTCTTCGGCATCGGCTTCGAGACGACCGCACCGCCCAACGCCATGACGGTCCACCAGGCCCGCAAGTTGGGCATCCGCAACTTCAGCCTGCTGGTCTCGCACGTGCGCGTGCCTCCCGCCATCGAGGCGATCATGCGCTCCCCGAGCTGCCGGGTGCAGGGCTTCCTGGCCGCCGGGCATGTGTGCACCGTGATGGGTATGGACGAGTATCCGGAGCTGGCGGAGCGCCACCGCGTCCCGATCGTCGTGACCGGCTTCGAACCGCTCGACATCCTGGAGGGCGTGCGCCGGACCGTGGCGCAGCTCGAGCGCGGTGAGCACACCGTCGACAACGCCTACCCCCGTGCCGTCCGCGCCGAGGGGAACCCGGCCGCGCGGGCCATGCTGGAGGACGTCTTCGAGGTCACCGACCGCGCCTGGCGGGGCATCGGCGTGATCCCCGACAGCGGGTGGCGGCTGTCCGCCAAGTACCGGGAGTACGACGCCGAGTCGCGCTTCGCCGTCGACGGCATCCGCACCTGCGAGCCGGCCGAGTGCCGCAGTGGTGAGGTCCTGCAGGGACTGCTCAAGCCGAACGAGTGCGAGGCGTTCGGCACCCGCTGCACCCCCCGCACCCCGCTCGGAGCCACCATGGTCTCCAGCGAGGGTGCCTGTGCCGCGTACTACCTCTACCGCCGTCTGGACATCACCACCGCGGCCCGGGAGGCGAGCCCCGTTGCCTGACAGCAGCTCCGACACCCTGGACCTGACCGGATGGACCTGCCCGGCCCCGCTGCGCGACCAGCCCCGGATCGTCATGGGCCACGGCGGTGGCGGCACGCTCTCCGCCGAACTGGTCCAGCACGTGTTCGCGCCCGCCTTCGGGGGCGAGGTCCTCGCTCAGCTGGGCGACGCGGCCGCGCTCTCCCTCGGCGGTGTGCGGCTGGCCTTCTCCACCGACTCCTTCGTCGTACGGCCCCTGTTCTTCCCCGGCGGCAGCATCGGCGACCTCGCCGTCAACGGCACGGTCAACGATCTCGCGATGAGCGGGGCCCGGGCCGCCTATCTCTCCTGCGGATTCATCCTGGAGGAGGGCGTGGAGCTGGAGACCGTCTCACGGGTCGCCGAGGCGCTCGGCGCGGCCGCGCGGACCGCGGGCGTCGAGGTGGCGACCGGAGACACCAAGGTGGTGGAGGCCGGCCACGGCGACGGGATCTACCTCAACACCGCCGGCATCGGCCTTGTCCCGGCGGGCGTCGACCTGCGGCCGCAGCGGGTCGTCCCCGGCGACGTCGTGATCGTCAGCGGTGCGATCGGGGTGCACGGCGTGGCCATCATGAGCGTGCGCGAAGGTCTGGAGTTCGGGGTGGAGATCGAGAGCGACTGCGCCGCGCTCGGCGGTCTCGTCGAGACCATGCTCGCCGTCACCCCGGATCTGCATGTGCTGCGCGACCCCACCCGCGGCGGACTCGCGGCCTCACTCAACGAGATCGCGGCCGCCTCGGGGACGGGCGTGGTCCTCACCGAGCGGGACGTCCCGGTCCCGCCGGAGGTGGCCAACGCCTGTGCGGTGCTGGGCCTCGACCCCTTCTACGTCGCCAACGAGGGCAAGCTCGTGGCCTTCGTGCCGCGCGAGCATGCCGACGCCGTCCTGGACGCGATGCGCGCACATCCGCTGGGCAAGGAGGCGAGGATCATCGGCGAGGCGGTGCGCGAGCACCCCGGGATGGTGGTGGCCCGCACCGGACTCGGGGGCACCCGGGTCGTCGACATGCCCCTGGGGGAGCAACTGCCGAGGATCTGCTGACCGGACCGGGGCACCCGTCGTTCCGGATGCTTGTCGTACCGGCGGGTGCCCCGATCGGGCGGCGCACTCACCCCACCCGGTGAGCGCCCGGGTGCGCGCGTACCACCGGCGCACAGAGCGCGTTGCTCCGGCACGGACCGAACCTCCGTCGCCTTCCGACACTCACAGAACCCGGAGCCTGCCGCGCCCCGCCCCGCACGGCCGACCGCCGCACTGCGGACCCGTGAGCCGATCTACGCGCAACTCGTCGCGGAGTGGCGCGCCGAGGGCCGGTCCGTGCCGGCCGACCCGGATCTGAAGTGGACCTTCCTCGCCGGACTTCCGGTGCGCATCCGGCCCGGGGTGGAGCGTCTGTGAGGCGCTATCCATCGGTTTGTGGCCCGAGGACCGCAAGGGTGCCGTTGGCCTGGCGCAGGGCCATTTCCAGGGTGCCGGGACCGTGCAGCGCGCCGGTTCCGTCGGGCGGGATCAGCCACTCCAGTGAGCGGGCCGACCGGTACGGCGGCGGTACGGCGACCCAGGAGCCCTTGGTCGCGTAGCGCAGCCCGGCGCCGACCCACTGTCCCGCCGGGTCGGGCGGCAGGAAGAAGCCGACCCGGTGCGCCGTGGTGTCCACCAGAGTCGGCCCGGGCACGGGCAGCGAGGGTCGCCACAGCAGGTCCAGGGTGAGCAGACCGAGCCGGTCGGGAACGCTCAGCACGTCCCAGAAGCGGCCGGCCTCCAGCAGCGCGATGCCCTCACCGTGGTCCCATTCCCATTTGCATGCCCGGGGGTTCGCCGCCGCCGCGGCCAGCCATTCCACGCCCTGCATCCACATCGGGTTCATCATGCACCGCTCCGGGTGATCTCCGCTCGCCTGACACGGGCGTGGGCGCGGCGTCTGTCACCGGGTAGTTCGTGCGACTTCACGCCAACACCGGATAGGCATGCTGGTAGATAGATGCACTTGGCGGAAGGGGTGGCGCGCCCTGGCGTTTCATGGCTGACGTTCGAAGATTGAGCACGGATTCGGGATGTCGGGAGAGTAATCGTTACTTCCAGTGACGATGTGAGCGCTCGATTCCAGCGCTCGGACAATCGAATCGAGCGTCAAATCTTGATGACCCAGCTGCTTCGGTCGTACGCTCCGAATGTTCCGTCGTCACTGCCGTCGCCACTGGGGAATTCCATGGACCGCACCCGTCTCCACCACCTCCTGGCCCGCGAGAGCGCCGAGGCCGAGCGCCGCAACCCGCGCTCGAAGACGGCCTACGCGCGGGCCGATCACCTCTTCGGCCGGGTGCCGATGACCTGGATGAACAAGACCGCCGGCGCCTTTCCGCGCTATCTGGCAACCGCCCGGGGAGCCCGGGTCAGCGACATCGACGGGCACGAGTACATCGACTTCTGCCTCGGTGACACGGGTGCCATGGCCGGTCACTCGCCCGCCGTGGTGGCCGAGGCGGTGCACCGCCGGTTCGCCGAGCAGGGCGGGGCCACCGCGATGCTCCCCACGGAGGACGCCGAGTGGGTCGGCGCGGAGCTGACCCGCCGCTTCGGGCTCGCGCGCTGGAGCTTCTCGCTGACCGCGACCGACGCCAACCGCTGGGCGATCCGGCTCGCCCGGGCCGTCACCGGCCGGTCCAAGATCCTCGTGAACAGCTACAGCTATCACGGCAGCGTCGACGAGTCGCTGATCGTCGTGGGCCCGGACGGCCGCGGCACCGCCCGCCCCGGCAACGTCGGCGCCCCCTGCGACGTCACCCTGACCAGCAGGGTCGCCGAGTTCAACGACCTCGCGCAGCTGGAGCGCGAGCTCGCCCATGGAGATGTCGCCGCCGTCCTCATGGAACCCGCGCTCACCAACATCGGCATCGTGCTGCCCGAACCCGGCTATCTGGCCGGCGTACGCGCTCTCACCCGGCAGTACGGCACCCTCCTCATCAACGACGAGACGCACACCTTCTCCGCCGGGCCGGGCGGCTGCACCGCCGCCTGGGACCTGGAACCCGACCTGCTGACCATCGGCAAGGCCATCGGCGGCGGTATCCCGGCCGGCGCCTACGGCCTCTCGGCCGACCTGGCCGAGCGGCTGCTCGCCCGCGACGACCTGGACCTGGTGGACATGGGCGGGGTCGGCGGCACCCTGGCGGGCAACGCGCTCTCCGTCGCCGCGATGCGAGCCACCCTGGAACACGTCCTCACCGACCAGGCGTTCGACCACATGGCCAAGCTCTCCGAACGCTTCGAGGCCGGCGTCCGCGCGGGCATCGCCGTCCACGCACTGCCCTGGTCGGTCAGCCGCCTCGGCGCCCGCACCGAGTACCGGTTCGCCGACCCGGCGCCGCGCACCGGAACCGAGTCCGAGGCCGCCGCGGACCCGGAGCTGGAGGACTTCCTCCACCTCTACCTGGCCAACCGGGGCATCCTGCTGACCCCGTTCCACAACATGGCGCTGATGTGCCCCGACACCACCGAGCAGGACGTGGACACGCACACCGAGGTCTTCGCCGCCGCCCTCGCCGAACTGAACGGCTGAGCCACGCCACTAGGGTTGACCCGAGCAGGCCAGGGGCGGAGAGGAAGCACGTGGACGAGATCGACCGGGCCATCCTGCGTGAACTGCAGACCGACGGGCGCATCGCGTACGCCGACCTCGGTCCGAAGGTCGGCCTGTCGGCCTCGGCGGCCCGGCAGCGGCTGCAGCGGCTGCTGGACGCCAAGGCCGTCCAGGTTGTCGGCGTCACCGACCCGATGGCCATGGGCGGGCAGGCCATGGCGCTGCTCGGCATCGGCGTGGACGGCGACCCGCGCGCCGTCGCCGACGCCCTGGCCGACCGCCCCGAGGTCGTCTACTCGGTGCTCACCTCGGGCGGCTTCGACCTGTTCGCCGAGGTGGTCACCCCCGGCCCGAAGGACCTGCTGGACTTCGTCAACGACGTGGTCCGGCAGATCGAGGGCGTACGGCAGGTCCAGTCCTTCCCGTACTTCGCCATCCACACCCACCGCTTCCTGTGGGACGTGGGCTGACCCGGTCAGCGCAGGTCGGGGGCGAGGACGAGCATCGTCGTGTCGTCCCGGACGGTGCCGCAGTGCCGTACGAGATCCGACCAGACCAGCTTCGTCAGCGCGGTCGAGCGGTCGCCGGCCAGCTCCGCGAGCCGCTCGGGCAGCGGATAGAAGTCGCCGGAGTCGTCCCGTGCCTCCCACACCCCGTCGGAGGCCAGGAACAGCCGGTCGCCCGGCGCGAGCGCCACCGTGACCTCCTTCGGCGGATCGACACCGACGAGACCGAGCCCCAGGGGAGTGCCCGACTCGACGCCGACCTCGCGGACCCGCCCGTCGTGCAGCAGCAGCGGAGGCGGATGACCGCAGGCCACGATCCGTACCGAGCGGGCGTCGCCGGAGAACTCCAGCAGCATGGCGGTGGCGAACAGCTCGGCATGCCGCACCCCCGCCGAGTCCACCGTCAGTCTGCGGTCCATACGGGCCGCCACCGACTCCAGATCGGGCTGGTCGAGCACCGCCTCCCGGAAGGCTCCGAGCAGTGACACCACCGTCGCCACGGCCGACAGCCCGTGCCCCTGCACATCGCCCATCACCGCCCGGACACCGTACGGCCCGTCACGCACGTCGAAGAAGTCCCCGCCGACCAGCGTCCCGTGCTGGGCGGCCCGGTACAGCCCCGTGCACCTGATCCTCCCGACCCGCTCCGGCAGCGGCGGCGCGACGGCACGCTGCACCACCTCGGCGACCGTCCGCTCCGTGACCAGCTGGGCGTCCCGGTGACTTCGCACATAGGACACGAACACACTCAGTACGGCCACGAAGCTGATGGTGAGCAGATCGGCGTCGCCCGGCCGGTTCAGATGGGTGGCCGGTATGTGCAGCACCACGATGACCAGGGCCCCGAGCAGCGCGGTGGCCAGCGGGCCGTACGACAGGACGGCCAGCGGCGGGATCGCGCCCAGCAGGAACCCCAGGTCGAGGTAGTTGTGACTGCTGACAGTGATCACGACGACGGCCACGAGCAGGGCCACGGGCAGCACCCGCACCCACAGCGGCGGCGGAGCGCCCCGCAGCCAGCTGCGCTCGTCCCGGTACTGGCGCGACCAGTGCCCGCCCACCGTCCTCACAAGCCCAAGCTACGCCCCCGCACGGTTCCGGGCCCGCCCGCGAGAAAGCGATGGACGTGTGCGTACGCGCCCGCTCACCGTGTGACACCACGCCCGACGACCGGACGGAAGGAGGCGAGTGCCATGAGGTTCACGACCGACCAGCGCTCCCTTCCCGTTGCCCGGGCGTGCCACATCTGACCTGACCGGGAGCGCTCCACGACGTACGCATCCCGGAGGAATCCATGACCGGTCCGGTCATCCACACGCTCGACGAGAGCACCGGCCATGTCTTCGACACCATGCCCGACCCGCTGCGCACGCGTGACGCGTCCCGGTCGGCCCGGCACCGCCCCGACTGGATGCGTGTCGCCCTGCGCGACGAGATCCGGCGCCGGGTGTCCCTGTCCTCGCCGGACGGGCCCGTCCCCGAGTTCCTGCTGCATAGAGGGGGACCGGGCCTGGTTCCGGTGGAGTGACGAACCGTTCGACGAGGGCTGAGACGAGGACTGAGACGCAGCGTGAACGGACGCGGCCTATGCCGTCTTGCCGTTGAGGCGGGCCTCGGCCGTCGTGAGTATCTCGGTGACCCGCAGGCCGAACGCCGCGTCGCAGGAGTGCGGGCGGCCCGTGCGGGCGGCCGTGAGGAGGGCGTCGGCGGCTCGGGTGAGGGCCGGGACCGCCCCTTCCGAGCTGCGTGGCAGGAGGGTCACTCCCGCCTCGCCCCGGAGTTCGACCACCGCCCCGGCCGCCGCGGGCGGGGCGGTGAGGCTCAGGGTCAGGGTGCTCGACGTGCCGGTGACATGGTCGAGGACGAGGTGGACGGTGTCTCCGGGACCGTGGGCCGCGGCCGTCACCTCGCGGACGTCGCCGAGGACCGGCAGGAGCACGGACAGCGCGTGCGGGCCCACGTCCCACAGCGCGCCCTTCGCCCGGCGCCAGGGCGAGGCGGCGAACGGGCTGTCGCTGGTGAACACCGCGCCGAGCCATTCCGCCCGGGCGGTGAACCAACCCGCGACGGCGGCCTGTTCGTCGATCCAGGCCTGCGGCTCCTGCTGGAACCGTGTGGTGAAGAACACCACGGACGCGACACCGGCCCGCTCGGCCGCCTCGACCACCGCCCGTCCGTCGGCGACGTCCAGGGCGAGCGGTTTGTCCAGCAGCAGATGACAGCGCGCCCGGGCTGCGCGCACCGCCAGGTCCGCCTGCACGGTGGGCGGCAGCGCCACGGCCACCGCGTCCACATCGTCGAGCAGAGCGTCCACGTCGTCGTACGCACGCGTGCCGTACTGCTCGGCCAGCGCCGAGGCGGCCTGCGGGCGGCGGCCCCACACCCCGGTGAAGTCCAGTTCACCGTGGCCGCTCAGCGCGGGGGCGTACGCCGCCTGCGCCCACGGTCCGGTCCCGAGCAGTCCCACGCGCATGCGGTGGCCCCTTCCCGATGTCGTTGCCAGTTCGGTCAAGGAGCCATTCTCCCGCCGCCGTTGAGGTACGGACGTGCGGGTTCGGCGTCCTGCGCCAGCCACTGCGCGATGGAGCGGGCGATCGGCTGCCCGGTGTCCATCTCCACGAAGCCGAACTGGCCGGACTGGTTGCACTCCAGGAACCACCAGATCCCGTCGGCGTCCTCCGCGAAGTCGAAGGCCCCGTAGGCGATTTCGGCCTGCTTCATATAGGTGTGGACGGCTTCCGCGGTACGTGGGGGCACGTCCACGGGAACCCAGGGGGCGGCGGACGGGGCGAAGCGCACGTCCACGTCGTCGGGGTCGGCGTCCGGGGCGACCGGCTTGCGCGCGGCGAGCAGCCGGTCGCCGACGACGGTGAGCCGTATGTCGGCGCGCTTTCCGACCCGTCGCTGCAGCAGGGTCGGCCCGAAGGCGACGGCCGAGAAGTCGGTGTCCGGCGCGACCCGGCTGGTCGGCACCGCCCGGGGCGGCTCCTGCGGATGCGCGCCGGAGACCGGCTTGACCACCAGGTCCGGGAAGCGCTCCGCGAACTCCCGGGCCGCCTGCGGAAAGGTCGTGATGAGGGTGGCCGGCACCGGCAGTCCGCTGCGCTGGGCCAGCTTCAGCTGCCAGGGCTTGTGCCGGGCCCGGCGAGCGGCGTCGGGATGGTTCATCCAGCGGGCGTCGGTGGAGCGCAGCAGGCCGTACAGCGCCTGGGAGGACTCCTCGGTCAGCCAGGCGGTCGGGTGGGCGGCCCGGGAGGCCGCGACTCCCGGTCTGCGCACCCAGATGGAGCGCAGACCGTTCATGCTCACCAGGCGGCCCGCGATGGACAGGTGTCCACGGCTGACGCCCTGCACATACTCGCCCGAGAGGGCGACCCGGCTGGTGAGATCGGCGGGATCGAGTCGGACCACGGGCACACCGGCCTCGTTGAGCCGGAGGACCACCATGTCCGCCGTCACGTCCTCGTCGGAAGTCAGGATGAGCACGGTCATCGGAGGGATCCGCGGTCAGTCGTCGAAGTGCGTCTTGGAACCGGCCGTGGAGGTCGTGGTCCCCAGCGCTCTTAGCGTTGCGTGATCGGTCGCAGCGATCCGGCCATCGGGGAACACGTTCAACTGCAGTCCGGAGTCGTACGCGTACGGAGCGGTGACTTCCAACTGCACTGCGGGGCGCGCGTAGTTGAGCGTGAACGGTTGCATGGTCTCTCCCTGTTCAAAGCTTCCATGCACTTATACGAATCGAACGCCTGGTTGGTTTCCTTACTCTGAGTAATCTCAGCCCGATTTAAGCTGCCGTTAAGGAACCAACAGAACGTTGTTTCGTTGGATGGCTGGGATAGCATGCCCGCATGGCACATGACGCCCAGGACGACGAGGCCCGCAGGCGGCTGTCCGCCCTGGGGGACCGTCCCGTCGACGACGGTGCCCCGGCACACCGGCTCGCCCGGGACGCGGCACTGCTCGGACGGCTGCTGACGGCCGCCGACACCCCGGTGCCGGAGGTGACGGTGGACGACGTCGGCGCGGCACTGAGCCTCTTCGACGATCTGCGCCATCAACTGGACCGGCTGGAGAGTCAGGTGGTCATGGAGGCGCGGCGGCGCGGCATGGACTGGCGGCAGATCGCCGGGTACCAGGGACTGAACTCCTCCCAGGCCGCCTCGCAGCGCCATCAGCGGCTGACGACCCGGCTCGAAGAGATCCGCCAGGGCGTCAGGTAGAAAGACGGATGTGGAAATGACGGACCAGCCCGATGAGCTGTTCGCGGCTGTCGACTCCCTGCTCGCCGCCGTCGACGGCGGCACCGTGCTTCCCGCTCCCGCGGAGCGGGTGAGGCTGCGTGAGACGGCCGGGCTGACGCAGGCCGCCGTGGCCCAGGCGCTCGGGGTACGGGTGCCGAGCATCGAGGCCTGGGAGGCGGGCCGCGCCGAGCCCAGGGGCGAACGCCTGGAGGCCTACCGCCGGCTCCTCGACGGCCTGGCCCACCGCTATCCGGCCGCGCCGCCTCCCGCACCGGCGACGGGCGCGGGTCCCGGATCCCCGCACGCGCCCGCGGCGGACCCGGCCTTGAGCGGACCGCCGTCGCACGCGCGAGGACTGACCGCCTCGGGCACGAGCCCGGAGCGCGGGCGGGCCGCCGTCGAGGACGGGGCGCCGCCATGCGACTCGGGCGACCGCGGAGAGGCGGCCGTCGGGCATCAGGCGTCGGCCATGGGCGGTGGGCAGCCGTCCGCCGGGCAGAGTCCGGCCGGTGGCGCGAGTGCCGGGCAGCGGCCCGCCGGGGACGAGGCCGAGACGGGACGGTCCGGCGTGGAGTCGTCAGGCGGGGAGTCGTCCGGCGCGCGCCCGGCATCGGGAGCGGCCGGGCGCGGACCGGCTCCGGCGTCGCGCCGTCCGGCCGCTAGGAAGGGCGCGGCCAAGGCCCCCCGGAACACCCCACGGAACACCCCTAAGTCCGCCCCCGCCGAGACCGCCGACCCCCGCTTCGCGCACGGCCCCCTCGCCGTGGTCGACGCGGCCGACGGTGAGGTCAACGCGTACTGCGTCGGCGGGCTGGTCCTCGACGTGCCCGCGAAGTCGCTCCCGGCGCTGGTGGAGTGGACGCTGGCCGAGGCGATGCTCGGGCAGCCGCGGCTGCATCGCTCGGGCAAGGACGCGGACCCCCTCGTCGTACTGACCGCGGCGGCCTGCGAGCGCTACGGGCTGCCCGCCGAACTGAGCGACGAGGAGCGCCTGGCGGGCCGTATCCCGGAGTCCCACAGGGCGGTCCGGCAGCTGAAGAAGGCCGACTGGCAGCTCACCAAGCGCGGATTCGGCCCATGGGCCCGTATCTACCGGCCCGCCCAGGGCGGCCGGCGCAACTGCGTCCAGCTCTGCATTCCCGCCTGGCACGCCCTGGACGCCCGGCACTGGGGCGACGCCGCCGAACTGCCGCCCGTCGAACTCGCCCGTATCCTCGGCACCTATGCAGACAGGGTCCTCACCCCACGCGGCTCCACCGCCGTCACCGGCCTGGAGCTGATGACCGCGCTGCACCCGCCCACCCGCGCGGTGAAGGACGACCACGACCAGTGGGTGTCCGCCCCGAACCCGGGCGCGCTGACCCGGGCGGTGGACTGCGCCCCGTGCGAGGCCCCCGACGGCCATCCGCTCCTCGCCCATCTGCCGCGCTTCCACCAGCGCACCCCGGCCGAGATCCTGCGCGAGGAGGCCTACGACTGGGCCCGGCCGCTGACCGACGAGGAGTGCATGCAGCCGTACCTCGTCGGGATCGACGTCAACATGGCCTTCGCGGCGGCCGCCAACCGCACCGTCGTCGGCCTCGGCGCGCCGGTCCATGCGCACAACCCCGCCTTCGACGCGTCGCTGCCCGGTTCCTGGCTGGTCGACCTCTCCCACATCCGGCTCGACCCGCGCCTGCCGAGCCCGTTCACCCCGGACGGCGACGCGCCGCTCGGCCCGGCCTGGTACGCGACGCCGACCGTGGCGTACGCGCAGGAACTCGGCTATGAGGTCGCCCCGTTGGAGGCGTACGTCCGTCCCGAGCACGGCCCGTACCTGGACGCCTGGTACACCCGTCTGCGTGACGCGTACGTCGCGACCATGGCCGACCTCGGCGTGACCACCGGCATGACGCCCGAGGAGTTCCTGGCCGCGATGGACGGCCACAAGGACCGGGATCCGCAGCTGGCCCTGGTGCTGGCGGCGATCAAGGCCACGGTCAAGGGCGGCATCGGAAAGCTGCGCGAGCGGGCCCGCACCGGATGGCGCCCGGGGGAGCGCTGGCCGGCGCTGGAACGGCCGACGTGGCGGCCCGACATCCGTGCCGCCGTCATCTCCAAGGCCCGCATCAACATGCACCGCAAGATGCTCGCCACCGCCCGGACGACCGGGCAGTACCCGGTGGCGGTGCTGTCCGACTGCGCGGTGTACGCCTCCGACGGGCCCGGGCCACTCGACTTCCTGCCCTACAAGGACGGCAAGCCCCTGCCCGGCGGCTTCCGGATCGGGGTGAGTCCGGGCATGGTCAAGCACGAGGGCACCCAGAGCGTGCTGTGGGCGGAGGGGCTGCGCGAGGAGCACGGCGACCACCTCAACCTGGCCCGCTACATCAAGTCCGGCCAGATCCAGCTCCCGGACGCGGGGGAGTAGTCCGGCCGTCCCTCGGTCCGGTCAGGCCGCCGCGGCCCGGCGGGCGACCGCGAGGGCCTGTTTTGCGTATCCCCGGCCGAACAGCACCGCGTGCACCAGCAGCGGGAACAGTTGATGCACGCCGATGCGGTCCGCCCAGCCCTCGGCCAGGGGCGCGGTCTCCCGGTAGCCCTCCAGTACGCGGTCCAGGTGGGGGCAGCCGAAGAGGTGCAGCATCGCCAGGTCGGTCTCGCGGTGTCCGCCGTGCGCGGCCGGGTCGATGAGCCAGACATGACCGTCGGCTCCCCACAGCACATTGCCGTGCCACAGGTCGCCGTGCAGCCGGGCGGGCGGCTCGGCGGGGCCCGCGAGCTCCGGCAACCGCTCGCAGACGCGCTCGACGACGGTGGCCTCGCCGGGGCGGACCGTGCCGTTGTCGACGGCGTCGCGCAGATAGGGCAGCACGCGGTACTCGGCGTACCAGCGCGGCCAGTCGGCGCCGGGGACGTTGCGCATGGGGGCCAGACCGATGTACGCCTCCACCGGGCCGTCGGGCGGCGGGGCGCCGAACGCCGGTGCCCCGGCGGTGTGCAGGGCGGCCAGCTCACGGCCGAAACGCAGCGCCGCTTCGGCGCCGGGACGTCCGTCCGGGATGCGGTCGATCACCATCCACCGCTCGTCGTGACCGTGCACATGCGCCACACGGACCGCTTCGGCGGCGGCCAGCCACCGCAGCCCGGCCACCTCGGCCCGTACGGCGCCCGGGCCGTGATCACCACGCTTGGCGATCACGGCCCGGCCTCCATCGAGCATTACCTCGGCAAGGTTCCCCGACAACGCCCGCACACTGGTGACCGGACGACCGGTGAGCCGGGACACCGCGGTGCCCGGCCCCTCGCCCGCTGTTTCGCCGCGCTCGACCACGGCCACCAGCGTACGGTCCGAGGGGATCAGCTGCCCCAGGTCCCCTGGTCCGAGGCGCAGTTCCAGCCCGTGCCCTTCAGGGTGAATTTCACCTTGTAGGTGTGGGTGTTGAGCAGGTGCGTCGGCACCTTGACGCCGAGGCTGGCCTTCTTCTTCAGCGTCAGGGTGTACACCGACACGACCTTGGTCGTGTTCTTGGTGATCTTGCCACCCGTGGGCTTGGCCGTGCCGAAGCGGATGTTCTTCACGTCGGTGACCGTGAAGGTGACCTTCGAGAAGCTCTTGGTCGTGCTCTTGTTCTTGAGCCCGAAGTACAGGCCGCCGTTGGTGACCCAGCCGTGCGAGTCGACGTAGAAGCGGCTCGGATACACGAGGTTGATCGGGCAGCCGGAGCTCGTCGACGCCGAGGTCTGCGCGGACGCGGCTCCCGCGAGGCCGAGCTGAGCGGCGGTGACGATTCCGACCGCGGCCAGGACCGTGGTGGACGTGCGCATGCGATTCACTGTGGTGTTACCTCCCCCTGTGGCCCGGACGGGCCCGGACGGCACAATCTCATCTCCGGCATCCCGAAGACGTCTGAATTACACGGCACTTCGACGGTTCCTACGACTGTTTTCCGCCAATCCCCCGTCCGTCACCCTGATGCGGTGTCGAAGGCCGATCCCGACGGGAAACGGCCGCGCCGGCTGCGGCGTGTGCGCACCATAGCCGGCGACGAGGCCTGGCCGGTTTCCTCCCGTCGCCTGCGCCAACAGGTCCTGACGGATGACCGGTTCTCGCTCAAGGACACCTCGGCGCCGGGCCAGGCCGGGGCACGCCGACCGGGTTGCCGGAAGGCAGCACCCCGGAGTCCCAGACGGTCCGGGCCAGTGGTTCGAGGAGGTCGGCGAGGCGCTCGGTGCGGTCCGCGCCCAGAGCGGTCCACGGTCGCTCGGCGGCTGCGTCGGTCTGCGCCTCGACGGCCGCGCGCCCGGCGGTGCCTGCCGGGGTCAGAGCCCCGTCCTCCCCGAGCCACCCGCGTTCGCGCAGTGCGCTCTCGGCCGCCTGCCATGCCGAGGCCTCCCACTTGCGGGTGTCCCGCAGTATGTCCCGGTCCCCTTCACTTGCGGCCGCCTTCAGCGCCATCGCCTCGACCGGGCCCAGCCCCTGACCCACCAGAACCGCGAAGTGCCCGTCGCCCCGGTGCTCCCGGAGCGTGGTCAGGGCCTGCCAGAGCCGTACATGCGCCGGCGCGGGACGGTCCAGGGCCTGGTTGGCGGCGGCGAGTACGCGACCGGCCGTGTCCGCGGCCGTGGCCGCCTCCCAGGCCAGATCGGCGGCCTCGGTCATCTCCGACGAGTTGACGACGTCCGCGCCGAACAGCCGGGTCATCGCGGCGTCCATCGCCTGCTGCCGCGCCGCGAGGGCGTCGGCCGGGCCGGCGTATCCCCATGCGTCGGGCAGCGCCCGCGCCACGCGGTCGGGATGGAAGACATAGAAGGATCCGGTCACGACGCAGGCGGGCACCGCACCGAGCGGCGCCGCGCGCAGCGCGAAGTACCCCATCCAGAAGCCGCGCATCCCGAGCCCGTCCGCGGCTTCACGTGCCTCCGGAGTGAAGTAGACGAGGTCGTGCACCGGCTCGTACCGCTCCCACATCGCCCGCGACATCCCGTCGCCCATGGCTTCCTCCCCGTTCCTCGGCCTGCACCGTCCGGTCCGCACGATCATGACTCGTGCCCGGAACAGCGTGCGCCATGACCACGACCACAACAAGTCCCGGCCCGGACGCGTGAGTCCGGCTCAGCAGGTCTCCCGGGTGTCCCCGGGTGTCATTGACATCAGGAGTCAGTCCTCTACCGTAGAGCCCTGCACAGCATGTCGCACAGTCTTCGATATTTCGAACAAGCGCCAGTGGGGCGGGGACGGGACTCTCCGCCCCATGTCATCGACATGCGGAGGATTTCGTGATCCCACCTCTTGGCAGACGGACCTTCCTCGCCGCTGCCGGTGCGGCCGCCGCCCTGAACCTGACGGGCGGCCCCGCGGCCCACGCGGCACAACGCCCCACCGCCGCGCGCCCGGTGAACGCCCCACAGGTGCAGCCCTTCCCCCTCGGCGCGGTCTCCCTGCTGGCCGGGCCGTTCAAGGACAACCAGAGCCGCAACACCGCCTATCTGCGCTTCGTCGACATCGACCGCCTGCTGCACACCTTCCGTCGCAACGTCGGTCTGCCCAGTACCGCCCGGCCCTGCGGCGGCTGGGAGGGGCCCTCGGTCGAGCTGCGCGGACACTCCACCGGCCATCTGCTCTCCGGTCTCGCCCTCACCCACGCCAACACCGGGGACACCGCGTTGCGCGACAAGGGCCGTCAACTGGTCGCCGAGCTGGCCGTGTGCCAGACCGCGTCGCAGTCGGCGGGCCTCGGCAAGGGCTACTTGTCCGCCTTTCCGGAGAGCTTCTTCGACCGGCTGGAGGCCGGAACGGGCGTCTGGGCCCCGTACTACACCCTGCACAAGATCATGGCGGGACTCGTCGACCAGTACCGGCTGGCGGGAAACGGCCAGGCCCTGGACGTGGTCCTCGGCATGGGCGCATGGGTCGACCGGCGCACCGCCAAGCTGAGCCACGATCAGATGCAGCGCGTGCTGGAGACCGAGTTCGGCGGCATGAACGACGTACTCGCCGATCTGCACACGATCACCGGCGACTCCGTCTGGCTGGACGTCGCCGAGCGCTTCACACACGCGCGGGTCTTCGACCCGCTGGCCGCGAACGAGGACCGGCTGGCCGGGCTGCACGCCAACACACAGATCCCGAAGATGGTCGGGGCGATGCGGCTGTGGCAGGAGGGCCTGCCCGAGCGCTACCGCACCATCGCCGAGAACTTCTGGCGGATCGTCACCGATCATCACACCTATGTCATCGGCGGCAACAGCAACGGCGAGGCCTTCCACGAACCGGACGTCATCGCGGGCCAGTTGTCCAACGGCACCTGCGAGAACTGCAACAGCTACAACATGCTCAAGCTGACCAGGCTGCTGCACCTCCACGCCCCGGACCGCACCGACCTCCTCGACTACTACGAGCGCACCCTGTTCAACCAGATGCTCGGCGAGCAGGACCCCGAATCCGCGCACGGCTTCAACATCTACTACACCGGTCTCGCTCCCGGCGCGTTCAAGCAGCAGCCCTCGTTCATGGGCACGGACCCCGACGCCTACTCCACCGACTACGACAACTTCTCCTGCGACCACGGCACCGGCATGGAGACCCAGGCCAAGTTCGCCGACACGATCTACACGCACGACGAACAGCGGCTGCTGGTCAACCTGTTCATCCCGTCCCAGGTCGACTGGCGGGAGAAGGGCATCACCTGGCGGCAGACCACGAACCTGCCCGACGCCTCCTCGACCGTGCTCACCGTCGCCGCCGGAGGTGCCGCACACCAGTTGGTGGTCCGCGTCCCCGCCTGGGCCTTGGGTGCCCGGGTGAGGCTCAACGGACGCACCCTCTCCGACCGCCCGGCGGCGGGCAGTCGGCTGACCCTGGACCGCACCTGGCGCACCGGCGACCGCGTCGAGGTCGCGCTGCCCATGCGGACGACCGTGGAGGCGACACCCGACGACCCCGACGTCCGGGCCGTCCTGTACGGACCCGTGGTCCTGGCCGGCGCCTACGGAGACACCGCCAACCCCTGGCTGCCGCGGCTCGACATCGCCTCGATCCGCCGGACATCGGCCGACCCGCTGCGCCTGACGGCGACCGCCGACGGCAGGACCGTCCCCCTGTTGCCGATCGCCCGCGTCCATCACCAGCACTACAACGTCTACTGGCTGACCGGCCGACCACCCGCCGCGCCCCCCGAGTTCGCGGCCTGGCACCCCTTCGACGAGACCTCCGGCACGACGGCCGCCGACGCCACCGGCAACGGAGGGGCCGCGTCGCTCGCCGGGGGCGCGTCCTGGACGCAGGGCCACATTGCCGGTGCCGTGGCCCTGGACGGCGACGACGGCCATGTCGCCCTCGCCGAGGACCTGTTGGCCGGAGCGTCCGCATACTCGGTCGCGACCTGGGTCAGCCTGACCGGGCAGCCGGCGACCTGGAGCCGGGTGTTCGACTTCGGCACCGGTGTGAGCGCCAACATGTTCCTGACCCCGCGCAGCGACGCCGGCACCTTCCGGTACGCCATCACCGCCGGAGGCGGAGGAGCCGAGCAGCGCATCGACGCCGACCCACTGCCCACCGACCGCTGGGTGCACGTGGCCGTGACGTACGGCGCGGGAACCGCCGTGCTCTACGTGGACGGCCGGGAAGTGGGCCGGAACGCGGCGGTCACGGTCGAACCGCGCTACTTCGGCAACCACATCCGGAACGGCTACATCGGCAGGTCCCAGTATCCCGACCCGTATCTGAAGGCGGCGGTGGACGACTTCCGGGTGTACGGCAGGACACTGACGGCCGCCGAGGTCACGGCACTGGCCCAGGGGGCAAGTGGCACACAGGCTTGACTTCCGTGTGGCAGAAGGATTGACGCGCCACATCTGCCCCTCTAGTTTCTGATCGGTTCACCGAACCTTGTTCGGCATCTCGAACCTCTCCCTGAACTCCTCGAACTCCTCGAACTCCTCGAACATTTCGAACGGCTCTACACGTCCCCCCTGGAGAGCAGATGTGCGCTGACCCCCACCCCGCCATGCCGTCGCGACGGCTCTTCCTCGGCATGGCGGCGGCCGTGCCCCTGGCCGCGGCAACCGATCTGACACTCGGGGCGCGCCCCGCGCACGCCGCCGACTCGGCCTACGTCATGGGGTACTTCACCGAGTCACCGAACGGCACCGGCACCGACTACGGCCTCCATCTGGCCGTCAGCACGGACTCGCTGCGCTGGATGCCGCTGAACCAGAACAACCCCGTGGTCACGCCCACCGAGGGGGCGCTCGGACTGCGCGACCCGTTCATCCTGCGCAAGCAGAACGGCGCCTTCGTCGTGCTCGCGACCGACCTCAAGGGCACCGACTGGAGCTATGTCAGCCAGTACATCCACGTCTGGGACTCGGCCGACCTGCGCACCTTCACCGGCTACCGCCGGCTGAAGCTCCACGACATGAACACCCACAGCTGGGCCCCGGAGGCGTTCTGGGACGCGGGACGCGGACAGTACGCGATCATCTACTCGGCCGTGAACTCCAGCGGCCACAACGTGATCATGGTGAACCACACCACCGACTTCCGGACCGTCACAACCCCGCAGGTCTTCTTCGACCCCGGCTACGACGTCATCGACGGCGACATGGCGGTGGACATCAACGGCGTCAACTACCTCTACTTCAAGAGCAGTTCCGCCCAGGCGCTGGTGGGTGCCAAGTCCTCCTCGCTCGACCCCGGCAGCTTCACCGCCTTCAGCACACCGGTCGCCCACGGCGGCACCGAGGCCCCGATCCTCGTCAAGTCCCAGACGTCGGGCGCCTGGTACCTGTGGGGAGACACCTACACCCCCAACGGCGTTTTCTACGCCTGGCAGAGCACCGACCTCGCCGCGGGTACCTGGACCGCCCTGGACCAGCGTGCCTACACCCAGCCGGTCAACTCCAAGCACGGTTCCATCCAGCCGATCACCACCACCGAGTACACCGACCTCGTGGCCAAGTGGGGTGCCCCCGCCTGGAACCGGCTCAAGTCCTACAACTACCCGGACCGTTACGTCCGCCACTCCAACTACATCGGCCGGATCGACGCCTACCCCTTCGATCCGTACACCGACTCCCAGTGGAAGCTCGTGCCCGGTCTGGCCGACAGCGCGGGTGTCTCCTTCCAGTCGGCCAACTACCCGACCCGCTATCTGCGGCACTACAACTACCAACTGCAACTCGACACCGACGACGGCACCTCGACGTTCGCCCAGGACGCCACGTTCTACAAGACCGCGGGCCTCGCCGACGCCACCTGGACGTCGTTCCGCTCGTACAACTTCCCCACCCGCTACATCAGGCACTCCAACTACGTCCTGCGCATCGACCCCGTCTCCACGGCCACCGAGAAGGCAGACGCCACCTTCTCCATCGGCTACTGAGCCCAGGCACCGGGCCCTACGGCGACGTCCGTGACCGACACCGACACCGACATCGACGAGGGCCCGGTGCGATCTCTGTGACGGGTCCTTCGGCCGGGTGGGGGAGGGGCCGTTCGGGAGCCGGGGCCGCTGCCGGGGGTGTGTCCGCCCGCGGCGACAACTCCGCCCAGACGATCCGACCGGACCTGTCATGGGCGGCGGTGACTCCCCAGCCGCTGCTCAGGGCATCGACCAGGAAGAGGCCGCGCCCGCTCTGGTCCTCGGGGCCCGGACGGCGGGGCGTCGGGAGCGTGGGGCCGCGGCTCTGGTCCTCGACCTCGATGCGGATCCGGTGCGCCGTGGTGTGCAGCCGGCACACGATCCGCTCACTGGCGGAGTGCGTGACCGCGTTGGTGACGAGCTCGGAGGTGATAAAGAAGCTCGCCGACGGGCGGGTCGCCGTGCGCCAGTCGACCGATCCCGACGGGCCCGCGCTGGTTTTCACACCGCGCGAGATGACGAGTTTCCTGACGGGAGTGAAGGCGGGTGACGCCGACTTCCTCCTCTGAACCCCCCTGCTGTCAATGAGAGTTGGACTTGACCTCGTTGCCCCCGCAGCCCCCGACCGAATGGGAGACATGGCGTTGCCCGACAACGGATGGCCGGCCGACCGCATCGACACCGAGAACGCCCACTCCGCGCGGATCTACGACTACATCCTCGGCGGAAAGGACTACTACCCCGCCGACAAGGAGGCGGGCGACGCCATGTCCCGGGAGTGGCCCGCGCTCCCCATCCATATGCGCGCCAACCGGGACTGGATGAACCGTGCCGTGCGCCGGCTCGCCGAGAAGGCGGGGATGCGCCAGTTCCTGGACATCGGCACCGGCATCCCCACCTCGCCGAACCTCCATGAGATCGTCCAGTCGGTGGCGCCCGGGTCACGGGTCGTCTACGTCGACAACGACCCCATCGTCCTCACCCTCTCCCAGGGGCTGCTCGCCAGCGCGCCCGAGAGAAGACGTCGTACATCGAGGCCGACTTCCGCGACCCGGCCGCCATCCTGGACGCACCCGAACTGCGCGAGACCCTCGACCTCACACAGCCGGTGGCCCTCACCGTCATCGCCATCGTCCACTTCATGCTCGACGAGGACGACGCGGTCGGCGTCGTACGCCGCCTCCTGGAGCCGCTCTGCTCGGGTAGCTACCTGGCGATGTCCATCGGCACCGCCGAGTTCGCGCCACAGGAGGTGGGCCGGGTCGCCCGTGAGTACGCCGCCCGCAACATGCCGATGCGGCTGCGCACCATCGACGAGGCCCATGAATTCTTCGAGGGCCTGGAGCTGACCGAACCGGGGATCGTCCAGGTCCACAAGTGGCACCCGGACGGCACGGGCGAGCAGAACATCCGGGACGAGGACATCGCGATGTACGGGGCGGTCGCCCGCAAGCCGTGACCGCGCCGGGGCCGGGGAGAGCCTCCCTGGCCCCGGGCCTCAGCCGGAACCCGGATGCGCGTCGGAACCGTGGCGGAACGCGTCGGAATGGATCAGTCGTCCGTGGTGCCGGCGATGGACGGCCGCGGTGCGGTGGAGGGCGATGAGGGCCGCGTCGTCGTCGAGGCGTCCGCCGCAGTGGCCCAGCAGGTCCCGCCGGATGTGGTGCATGAGCGCCTCCGGGCTGACCTCGGTCCACTGCGCGACGCGCTCCGCGAGCGGGTAGAAGTGGCCGTCCGCGTCGCGGGCCTCGATGACACCGTCGGTGTACAGCAGCAGGGTGTCGCCGGGCTCGAAGGAGAACACGTCCAGCGTGTAGTCCCCGGGCTTCGACGTGTGGACCCCCAAGGGGGGTGCCGGATGCAGGCTCGGCACGGAGACCGCGTGACCGGGGCTGAGCAGCAGCGGCGGAGGGTGGCCGCAACTGGTCATCCGGGTGACCGCGTCGTCCTCGGGGATCTCCACCAGCAGGGCGGTGGCGAAGCGCTCCCCGGCCTCCTCGGGCGGTTCGAAGTCGGCCGTGTAGCGGGTCACGCTCTGCTCCAGCGTGACGGCGAGGTCCGGCAGGGACGTGTGCCGGTGGGCGCCCTCGCGGAAGGCGCCGAGCAGCAGCGCGGCCTCGCCGATGGCGGACAGCCCCTTGCCGCGCACATCACCGATCAGCACGCGCACGGTGTTGTCGACCCGGGTGGTCGCATACAGGTCCCCGCCGATCTGGGCCTCGTCCTCGGCGGCCAGATACAGCGAGGCGATCCGCAGATGGCCGATCTGTTCCGGCAGCGGCCACATCAGCACGTGCTGGGCGGCCTCGGCCACCGACCGGACCTGGGCCAGCTGGGCACGGTGCCGGTCGCGGACCGCGCAGTAGACCACGATGAGCGCCGAGAGTACGGCCAGGGTGATGATCTGCACGATGTGGTTCGTGGTGGTCAGCCCGCCGTGGAAGACGGCGATGAGGGTCTGGGCCGCGACCGCGAGCGCCCCCACCAGCGCGGTGGCCCAGGGCCCGGCGAAGGACGGGGTCAGCGCCGGCGCGATGACCAGTGTGGGTCCCAGATGGATGTCCTCGGGGGAGCGGATGTCCACCACGGCGATGACCACGATGAGCGCGATCGGAAGCAGCAGCAGCGCGTGACTCGATTGCCAGGACTGCCGCAGACCCACGAGGCCCTGCCGCGCACCCACCTCTCCAGCGTGCCCCACGCCCGGTGGACCGGCCATCTCATGGCCGACGGACGCCTTCCGGCACGGGCCCGATCTCCCGCTTCCTCGCCCGGATGGACGCCGTCGGCGTGCCCCGGTGCCGACACGCTGACGGAATGGGTGGACAGGCACGCACCCGGCCGGAGGTCCCATGAGCGATGCGCACGACCCCGGCTCCTCTCCCGGTCAAGGTCAAGGCCCGGAAGGCACCCCGTCGGCCCCGGGCGGTCCGGGTACGGCCCACGGAACCGCGGCCGGCCGGGTGGCCCGCAAGGTCGCCTCGGCCGTGCTCATCGTGCTCACCTGCATCCTGGTCCCCGTCGCCCTGCTGACGACCTGGGTGCACGACATCGTGCTCGACACCGACCGGTACGTCTCCACCGTCGCCCCCCTCGCCACCGAACCGGCGGTCCAGGACGCGGCGGTGCAGCGGATCACCGAGGCCGTGGCCGTGCATGTCGACGGGCAGCAGGTCGCCGGGGACATCGCCACCTGGCTGGAGTCCCAGGGACTGCCGCCCCGCGCCGGCGACGCCCTGAAGAACCTGGGACCGCAGCTGAACTCCGCGGTCGACCAGGCCGTGACCAAGGTGGCCACCCGGGTGGTGCAGAGCGACGTCTTCGCCAAGGTGTGGACGGACGCCAACCGGGCCGCCCACAACGCCGTCGTGCACGCGCTCACCGGCAAGGGCCGCGGCTCGGTCGGCGTCTCCGGCGGCACCGTCACCCTCGATGTGGGCGAGGCCGTCGAACAGGTCAAGAAGCAGCTGGTCGACGCCGGACTCTCCCCGGCGAAGTACATCCCCACGGTCGACAAGCAGCTGGTGCTCTTCCACTCCGACGAGCTCGCCAAGGCCCGCAAGGGCGCCCGGCTGCTGGACGCGCTCGGCAACTGGTTCCCCGTCATCGTCGTGCTCATCGGCGTCGGCGGTGTGCTGCTGGCCCGCGGGCGACGGCGGGCCCTGGCCCGCACCGCACTGGGCGCGGCCTTCGCCTGTCTGGTCGTGGCCATCGCGCTGATCGTCGCCCGCGACTACTACCTGGACCACCTCCCGCCCGAGGTGCAGTCGAAGGCGGCGGCCTCCGCGATCTTCGACACACTCGTGCGCTTTCTGCGCGTCAGCCTGCGCACGGCGATCGTCCTGGGCGTCGTCATCGCGCTCGGCACCTACTTCATCGGCCCGGGAAGGCTGCCGGTTGCCGTGCGCGGCAGGTCCGAGAGCACCGCGGACACCACGGCCCGCTGGGCGGCGGACCACAACATCCGTACGGGCCGGGCGGGGCAGTGGGCACAGTCGTACCGCCGGGCGATCACACTCGCCGCGCTGCTGATCGTGGCGCTGGTCTTCGCCCTGTGGAACCATCCGACGGTTCTGACGGTCCTGCTCCTGGTGCTCGTGCTGCTCGCCGTGCTGGCCCTGCTGGCTCTGCTGGCCGCGAGCGGCCGGGCGGAGGCCGAGGGACAGCCGGCGCCGCCGGGCCCGCCAGGACAAGAAAGAGCCTGATCAGCGGGGGTCCTTCCGCGACGCGAAGGACTGTTCCGTCCAGATCGTCTTGCCTTCGTCCCCGTACCGCGTGCCCCATGCGTGGGCCAGCTGCGAGGCGATGAACAGACCCCGTCCGCCCTCGTCGACCGTGCGGGCGTGACGCAGATGCGGCGCCGCGGCACCGCCGTCGCGGACCTCGCACGTCAGGCTGCGGTCATGGATCAGCCGCAGCTCCAGGGGCGGGTCCCCGTACCGGATGGCGTTCGTGACCAGCTCGCTGACGATGAGCTCGGTGTTGAAGGCGGTTTCGTCGTCCACCTTCCAGGCGGTGAGCTGTACGCGGACGCGGTGCCGGGCCTCGGCCACCGCCGCGGGATCGGCGTCCAGGTACCAGGAGGCGACACGGTCGGCGGGCAGGGAGCGGACCCGCGCGACGATCACCGCGGCGTCGCCGGCCCCGAGGCCCGAGGGGAGCGCGTACACGACCGTGTCGCACAGCTCCTGCAGCGGGCGGTCGAGGTACTCGGGCGACGAGCGCAGGGGTCCCGGGGAGTCCGCGAGGTACGAGGTCAGCAGGGGGTCACTGGTGAAGACCAGGACACTGCCCTCCGGCGCCTCGAACTCGACGGACGTGAACGGCGCGTCCGCGTCCGTGCCCAGCCGGGGTCCGGACGGCGGGTCCGGGATGCCGACGGAGCCGTCGGGCCGTACCAGGAGAGGGGCCAGCCGGCCCGCTCCTGCGATCACAAAGGTGCCGGTCAGGGGATTGTGTATCGCGTACACACAGTCCGCGGCGAGGGTCTCGCGGCGCAGCGGATCGCCCAGCGGCAGATTCGCGCGCTCCGCGGCCAACTGGGCCGTCGTGTCGTGCAGCCGGGCCAGGAGCTCGTCGGGAGCGATGTCGAACGCGGACAGCGAGCGGATGACCGTGCGCAACTGGCCCATGGTCGCGGCCGCGTTGAGGCCGTGCCCGGACACGCTTCCCACCACGAGCGCGGTCCGGGCGCCGGACAGGGCGATGGTGTCGTACCAGGACCCGGGATCGGCACCGGTGACGGACAGATAGGCGGTCTCCAGGGACGCGTGGCTCTCCGGTGTACGGGGCAGCAGCTGGCGCTGGATCGTCGCCGCGACGGTGTGCTCCCGGACGAAGCGCCGGGCGTTGTCGATGCACAGGGCCGTGTGGGAGGCCAGCTCGACCGCGAGTCGTCTGTCGCCCTCGTCGAAGGGGGGTGTCTCCCCCGCGCGGTAGAGGCTCACCAGGCCCAGGACCGTGTCGCGCAGCGTGAGCGGCACCGCCAGCAGGGTGTGGGCCCGCGACGCCTGGATGGCTTCGGCGCGCGCGGGGTCGACGTCGAACCACGGGGCGTCGGGCTCCAGGGAGACCACCCGCGGGCGCAGGTCGGCCAAGGCCTGGGAGAAGGGAGTGGGGCCGGGCAGCCGGCGTACGTCACCCACCGGGTGTGCCTTCGGCGGGTGCGCACTCGTGGCGCGGAACGCGGTGCGCATCAGCGGCGTGCCCTGGGGCAGCGGGGCGAGCGGCGGATCGTCGCCGCGGATGACGGCGTCCACCACTTCGACGACGGCGACGTCGGCGAACGTGGGCACCAGGGCCCCGACGAGTTCCTCACCGGTCACCGCCGCGTCCAGCGTGCGCCCCACCAGCCGGCGCACCGAGTCGAGGACCTCGGCGCGGGTCCGGTTCCGCTCGCGTTCGGTGACGTCGACCGCGGTGACGGCCAGGCCGAGCACCGCGCCGGACGGGCTCTCCAGCCGCAGTACGGTGATCTCGAAGTGGCCCACCCGCGGCGGGTCCCCCTGGATACGCGCCCGTACGATGCGGTCCCGCAGCGGGACCCCGGTGTCCAGCACCGCGAGTGCTGCGGCCCCGAGTTCCTGCTGGTCGTCGAAGACGTCGTACACCTCGTGGAGCGGGCGTCCGATCACCTGGTCCAAGGGGACGTTCCGCATGGCCGGCGTAGCGGTGTTGACGCGTACGACGCACAGCTCCGTGTCCAGCAGATGGAGCCCGACCGGTGACTGCGTGAACAGCGCCTCCACCATCGAGGCAGCCCTCTCGTCCACCTGTCGGCCGGGACGGCTGTTCGCCACAGGAACCACCTCCGGGGCTCACGCGCATCTCCCAGCGTGCCTCGTGCCGCAAGCAGCCGCATTCGGGGCCTGAAGGCGCTGGTCGGGCGCGGTGCGCGGCACTGTCGCGGTACCCCGCGGCCCGCCGTATCACCTCTGCCGGGTGAGGCCGGGCGGCGCGTCACGGCGGAGGATTGATCGCCAGGAAGCCACAGTTCGCCTGCGCCACACTCCACCCGCGGGGAGAGCAGCTCATGCGGTACGAGATCCGCATCGACGGACACCTGTCTCAGACGCTCGTCGAAGCCTTTCCCGAGCTCGACCATGTCGTCGTGTCGGACCAGACGCTGCTGTTCGGCCCGATCGTGGACGAGGCGCACCTCTACGGACTGCTGGCCAGGTGCCAGTCGCTGGGGCTGCACGTCCTGGAGATGCGCCAGCTGCCGGAGTGAGGAGGAGCCATGACCGTACCGTCGCATTCGGGACCTGGTGCCGGACCGGACCAGGACCCCTACGGCACGTCCTTCGGGTCGCAGGGGGATCCCCTGGAGGTGATGGCCGCTCTCGGTGCCTCGTGGGGCTGGGCGCTCACCTCGGCGCTCGTCACCCTGATTCCGGGCATCGTGATCCTGGTGTGGCCGCACGGGACGCTGCATGTGGTGGCCGTCGTCATCGGCCTGTATCTGCTGGTGAGCGGCGTGCTCAGATTCGTCTCGGCGTTCGCCCGGGAGGCTCAGGGCGATCGGTTCGCACGGGTCCTGGTCGCGACGCTGTTCGTCGTGGCCGGTGTGCTGTGCCTGCGTCACCCCCTGCAGACCATCGCCGCGCTGTCCCTGATCGTCGGTGTGGCCTGGCTCGTGTCCGGCATGCTCACCCTCTACACCGCCGTCGCCGTCAAGGGCCTGCCGCACCGGGGCGTCCTCGCCGGCGTGGGTGCGCTGGGCGCCGTCGCGGGGATCGTGGTCCTCGCGCTGCCGACCGAGTCCGCGGTCGTCCTGACCCGGCTGCTGGGCCTGTGGCTGGTCCTGCTCGGACTGGCGGAACTGGTGATGGCGTTCGCCCTGCGGGCCGCGATCCGCAGGGCGGAGAAGGACACGGTGTGAGCCCCGGCCCGCCGATCACCCTCATCGGGTGAGGCGCACGGCGGGCGCGGCGGACACGCTGAGGTGGGCACGGACCGCCACCGGGGCGTCCACCCCGAACGGAGGAGGAGACAAGTGGCTGTACACACGTACCTCGCCTACGACTATCCGCTCCTGAGCGCGTTCTGGACGATGCTCTGGTTCTTCGTGTGGGTCATGTGGTTCATCCTGCTCTTCAAGGTCATCCTCGACGTCTTCCGCGACGACTCGCTCGGCGGCTGGGGCAAGGCGGGCTGGCTGGCCTTCGTCATCCTCCTCCCCTTCCTCGGTGTCTTCGTCTACGTCATCGCGCGGGGCAGGGGCATGAGCGGCCGCGAACTCGCCTCCGCGCGTGCGCAGAAGGAGCAGTTCGACACCTACATCCGGCAGACCGCCGGCGGCACGGCCGAGCCGAGCAGCGTCGACCAGCTCGCCAAGCTGTCCGAGATCCGCGCCCGGGGCGACATCACGGAGGAGGAGTTCCAGCGGGCGAAGGCGAAGGTCCTGAGCTGACCGCCGCACGCCGTACACCGACCACTGCCGGACGACCACAGCCGGACCAGACGAAACGAGGCGGAGCGATGACCACCACCCCCCGCACACAGACCGGAACGAAACAGACATGGGCCGCGGGCCTGATGACGTTCGCCGCCGTCATGCTGATGATCACCGGAGTGCTCGGCATCTGCCGCGGCATCATGGCGATCCTCAAGGACGACGTCTTCCTCGTCACCCCCAGCTATGTCTTCCGGTACGACCTGACCGGTTGGGGCTGGGTCCATCTCTTCCTCGGCGCGATCGCCGTCGTGATCGGCCTCGGGCTGTTCCAGGCGACCTTCTGGGCACGGATGGGCGGCATCGCCATCGCCGCGCTGATCGTCGTCGCGAACTTCCTGTCCCTGCCGTACTACCCCGTCTGGTCGATCCTGATGATCGCCATCTCGGGGTTCGTCATCTGGGCCCTGTGCGTGGCGAAGACGGAGGAGCCCGCCTGATCCCCGAGTGCGCCTACGGAAGCAGAGTGGGGGTCCCGAACCGGACGGTGACCCCGGGGGAGTGGAGCACACTGACCGGCGGGCTCGTCAGGGGCGGGAGCCCGGCGGCCGTGACCAGGTCGTCGTCGAGATCGAGCAGCCGAGCCCGGTGCAGCGGCCACGGCGCGTGCTCGTTGGGCAGGTGCACCGTGCGGCCGTGCCATGACACATGCAGACCCCACCGTGCGGTCAGGAACCGCTCCAGCGGAGTGGGTTCGGCGATCGGCTCGCCGACCCGCACGACGGCCCGGCTCGCCTCGCTCCGGCCGTCCGGGCGCCTGCGGCGGCAGCTGTACGTGATCACGTCCCCCTTGCGGCGCAGGCGCATGGTGGACCACACGTACGGCAGCCGGACGCCGAGCCGCCCCACCAGCACCGGTATGAGCCGGGCCGCGTCCAGGGACCGGAAGACGACACCGCGCCGGCCGTGCTCGTCCACCGAGTACAGGCGTACGTTCGTCTCGCAGAACGTGCCCAGGTACGGCAGGCCCGGCCCCGGTCCCAGGCCCACGCCGCGCATCAGGAACGGGACCAGGCCGACGTAGGTGACCCCGTCCAGAGTGTCGGGACGGGTGCCCGCCGGCAGCAGACCCGCCACCCGGTCCGGCTCCACCGCCCAGTGCAGGAAGGCCAGTTCGTGCCAGCCCTGGACGAGCGTCGGCCGCCGCACCGGCCGCGGCGTGGACAGGGTGATCGGCTCGGTCTCCATGACGAAGCGTTCTAGCACGGAGACCGAGCCGGTCCGTCAGCGGTCCGGCGACTGCTGGAGCATGGCCAGGGTCAGCACATGGCCCCCGATGCCCCAGCCTCCGTCGGTCACCTCCACCCTCAGCTGGACCGGCTCACCACCACCCCCGCCCACTGCCACAGCCTGTTCAGCGAGGACGGGCGCCAGCGCCTGCTCTGGTTCACCGCCCCGCCCGGCACCGAGGGCGCCGCCCAGCTGGAGCTTCTCTCGGTCATCGGGACCCAGGACATGACGACGTCGGCCGACGAGTTCGGGCGGCGGCGGGGGTGATCGGGTGCCGCGGGCGGTCCGAGGCGCGGACTTGAGTCTCCCGCCGGGGGAGACACGAAGGTGGGGGCATGGACGGCGGCACGCTCTACTCGATCGGTGAACTCGCCCGGCGCACCGGGCTGACGGTCAAGACGATCCGGTTCTACTCCGATCGCGGCATCCTGCCGCCGGCCGACCGCACACCCGCCGGTTACCGCCGCTACGGCCCCGACGCAGTGGCCCGTCTCGCCTTCGTGCGGACGCTGCGTGAACTCGGACTCGGCCTGGACGCCATACGACACGTCGTGGACCGGCAACTCGCCCTCCCCGAAGTCGCCGCGGAGCACGCCGCCGCGCTGGACGTGCAGATCCGCGTCCTGCGTCTGCGCCGGGCGGTGCTGACGGCCGTGGCCGAACGGGAGCCGACCCCCGAGGAGATGGCACGCATGCACCAACTGGCCAAGCTGTCCGAAGCCGAACGCAGGCGCCTGACCGACGACTTCCTGGACGCCGTCTTCAACGGCTCCGCCGGGCCCGGCGACAACTCGGGTCTTGCCGCGGCCCGTCGCTCGATGACTCCCGAACTGCCCGACAACCCCTCGGACGAGCAGGTCGGAGCATGGGTGGAGCTGGCGGAACTGTCCCTCGACCCGGACTTCCGGACCACGCTGCGGCACCTGGCCGACGAGCACCGGCGCCTGGCCGAGGACCGTACGGCCGAGCCGGCCGACGACGGTTACGTGCCGCCGCGCCCCGACGTCGTCGCCGTCGCCCGCGATCTCGTGGGCGCGGCCGTTGCATCCGGAATGAGCCCGGAGTCGCCGCCGGCCGACTCCGTCGTGGCCACACTCACCGCACGCTGCGCCCTCGCGGGCGGCCGCGCCGATGACGCCGAAGCACGGCGATGGCTGCTGGAGCGTCTGCGGACCGCCGTCGATCCGCGCAGGGACCGCTACTTCCAACTGCTCGCCCTGATCAACGGCTGGCCCGCCCCGGAACCCCTCGCCCCGCTGCTCACCTGGACCGTGACGGCGTTGCGCGTCCGGACGCCCCGATGACGGGGCGGTCCCCGGCCCCGGCTCCCCGCAGGTGACGGACCGCGCGGTGTGCCGTTCGGGTGTCTCCCGGTGGCGGGGCTCCCGGGGAGGAGGCTTGCTGGTGGCGGGGACCGCCGGAACCTCCGGAGAGGAAGCGAGCCGCGCATGCAGAACATCGGGCCGGGGGAGCAGGCCCTGCAGACCCCGCGGGCAGCCGGGCTGGCGGGGATCGTCTTCGCGCTGCTGCTCGCGGCCGCCATCGTCCTGATCCGGCTCGGGATTCCCCAGGGCGCCGACGCGGTCACCGCCCAGGCGTTCACGGACTCGGCCCGACGTGGTGCGGTGCGCGCGGCCCTGGATCTCGTGCCGTTCGCCGGCATCTTCTTCCTGTGGTTCGTCGGCGCCGTACGTGCCCATGTCGGCAACGCCGAGGACAAGTTCCTCGCCACCGTCTTCCTCGGCAGCGGCCTGGTCTTCACCGCCACCATGTTCGGCGCGGCCGCGGCGGCCTGGGCCGTCCTCGCCACCCAGCAGCCCTCCGGCAGTGCCCCCGGGCTGTCCACCTGGAACTTCGGCCGCCACTTCGCGTACACGCTGATGACCGGGTACGCGATGCGGATGGCTGCCGTCTTCGCGGGCTCCCTGTCGGTGCTCGGGCACCGCCGCGGAGTCCTGCCCCGGTGGCTCACCCTGCTGGGCTTCCTCACCGCGCTGACGCTGCTCTTCGTCGCGCCGAACGTCCCGTGGTCCGAGCTGGTGTTCCCGGGATGGTCGCTGCTGCTGAGCGTATACATCCTCGCGGTGAGCGGTCGCGGGCGGCGGGCCGTCACGGTCGGCTGAGGACGGCTCCGCGGGACGTCACCCGATCGGCATGCCCCGGCGCGCGCGGCCACATCCCGGCTTCCATGCTGGCGTGCGGGAGATGACCGCCGTCCCGAGGCGAGTGCCCGCCGAGCGGGCGGAGTGCCGACGGACCTGGCCGCCGAAAGGGCGGAGCGTCGATGAGGCTTGTCGTCGATCTCAACAAATGCCAGGGGTACGCGCAGTGCGCGTTCCTCGCACCGGATGTCTTCGCCATGCACGGCGAGGAGTCGCTCGTCTACAACCCGCGGGCCGCGGAGGAGCAACGCGAGCGGCTCGCGCGCGCGGTCGCCGCCTGCCCCGTGCAGGCGATCACGGCCGACGGGCTGGACGGCGTGGGTGGCGCGCCCTCGGAACCCGTTCGGGAGTCCTCCGGTGGCAGCTGACTATCTGGACCGGCTCCGGCGCGAGGGCCGGATCGTCATCGTGGGCGCCTCGCTCGCCGGACTGCGGGCCGCCGAGACGCTGCGCGACGAGGGCTTCACCGGTTCGCTCACCCTGATCGGCGACGAGCCGTACGAGCCCTACGACCGGCCGCCGCTGTCCAAGGCGGTGCTGCTGGGCAAGGCGGACCCGCGCCACACCGAGCTGCCCCGGTGTCGTGAGGTCGACGCCAAGTGGCGCCTCGGTGTCCCCGCGACCGGCCTCGACATGACGGCCAAGCGGGTCCGGCTGGCCGACGGGGACGAGGTCGAGTACGACCGCCTGCTGATCGCGACCGGCGTACGGGCCCGGCCCTGGCCCAAGGAGCCGGAGGCCCAGCTGGATGGCGTCTTCGTGCTGCGCACCCGGGACGACGCGGTCGGACTGCACCGGCGGATGAAGGCCGGTCCGCGCCGGGTGTTCGTCATCGGTGCCGGGTTCACCGGTTCGGAGATCGCCTCCGCCTGCCGGGACCAGGGCATCCCGGTCACCCTCGCGGAGCGGGCGGGCGCGCCCCTGGCGGGTGCCCTGGGCGGGGTGATCGGTGCGGTCGCCGCGGACATGCACCGGGAGAACGGTGTGGACCTGCGCACCGGCGTGATGGTCACCGCCCTGGAGGGCGACACGGTCGGCCGGGTGCGCGCCGTGCATCTGTCCGACGAGAGCGTCGTGGAGGCGGACGTCGTGGTCGTCTCGCTCGGTGCCACCCGCAACACCGACTGGCTGGCCGGATCCGGGCTCGGCGCGGGCCCCCGGGGCATCGCCTGCGACGCGGGCTGCCGTGCCTTCGACTTCCGGGGCATCGTCACCGACGACATCTTCGTCGCGGGCGACGTCGCACGCTCCCCGCACGCGCTGTTCGGCTACCAGTTCCTCTCCCTCGAACACTGGGGCAACGCGATCGCGCAGGCCGAGACCGCCGCGCACAACATGATCAGCCCCAGCAGCGATCGCCGCCCGCACCTGTGGATGCCCGCCTTCTGGTCGTCGCAGTTCGGTGTGAACATCAAGTCGGTGGGCGTACCGCCCATGGGCGAGCAGCTCATGATCACGCAGGGCTCGCTGGCCGAACGCCGTTTCGTCGGGGTGTACGGCTACCAGGGCCGGATCATCGCCGCCGTGAGCTTCGACAACACACGGTGGCTGGAGTTCTACGAGCGGATGATCGAGACGGGCGCGCCGTTCCCGGTGGAGTTCCCCACGGTGGACCGCCGTCCCGAGGGCCGCACGCCCGTCCCGGCCGACTTCCCCGACCCGTCGCTGCCGACACACGGCCCGACCGTGACCCTCAGCGGTTACTCACCGGCCGACCGACAACTGGTCTTCACCCCGGCCCGGCACTGACCGACGGCCGGCCCCGCTCGACGTCCGCCCGGACCTGCACGCCCAAGGACCCCACATGACGCAAGCCTCGATCCTGCGGCAGATCACCGACTACGCCAATCGCGCCGACCCGTATCCGCTGTACAAGGAGCTGCACAAGACGCCGGTGCTGCAGGACGAGGAGGGCGGTCCCTACGTCGTCAGCTCGTACTGGGACATCAAGGGCCTGCTCCACGACCCGCGGATCAGCTCCGACGCCGCCAACCTCGCCGCCGCGGGCGACGACCGGGCGGGGATCGAGGAGACGGGGCTGCCGCCGAGCTTTATCCGGCTCGACCCGCCGGAGCACGACCGGCTGCGCCGCATGGCCAACAGTGCCTTCGGCCCGCCGCACCAGCCCCGCCGGATCGACTCCATGCGCGGTGACCTCGCCCAGATCGTCTCCGACCTGATCGACGGCCTCGGGGACCAGCGGCAGATCGACCTGGTCGACCAGTTCGCCTACCCCTTCCCGGTGACCGTGATCTGCCGGCTGCTCGGGGTGCCGCGCGAGGACGAGCCGCGCTTTCGTGCCTGGGTCGACCCGCTCGTCGCCTCCCTCGATCCGGACACCCGCGAGAGCGCCACCCCCGAGTTCCGCAAGTCCGCGCAGGAAGCACGGATGCAGCTGGGCATGTATCTGGCCGGGCTGGTCGAGGAGCGCACCAAGAATCCTCGCGACGACATGCTGACCGACCTGGCGACCAGCCGTGGCCCGGACGGTGCCATGACGATGATGGAAGTGCTCAGCACGGCGGTGCTGCTGCTCATCGCGGGCCACGAGACCACCGTCAATCTGATCACCAACGGCATGCTCACCCTGCTGCGCCATCCGGACGTCCTGCAGCGCCTGCGCGACGACCCCGGACTGTCCGTCAACATCGTGGAGGAGCTGCTGCGTTACGAGCCACCGGTACAGCTCGTGCCGCAGCGCACCTGCATCGCCGACATCGAGCTGCGCGGGGTCACCATCCCGAAGGGCTCCCGCATCTGGCTCGTCCTCGCGGCGGGCAACCGGGACCCGGAGCGCTTCCAGGACCCCGACCGCTTCGACCCGGACCGCGGGGACATCCAGCACCTCGGCTTCGGCAGCGGCATCCACAGCTGCTTCGGCGCCCCGCTGGCCCGCCTGGAAACCCAGATCGCCCTGTCGGAACTGGCCCGCCGGCTCGGCAACCCCCGCCTGGTCGAGGACCCGCCGCCGTACCGCCCGAACGCGGTGCTGCGTGGCCCGCGCCATCTGACCATCGCCTTCGACGACCTGCTTGCCTAGTCCTGCTCCTTGGCCCGACGGTGCGGGATCTGTGCCCGGGCGGACTGCCAGCGTGAGCGTGCCTGTGCCACCACGCTGTCCCACTGGCGGCGGACCTCTCTCTCCGAGGGGCGCTGCCCCCGTCGGATCCGGCCGAGTTCGTCCCGTACCTCACGCCCGATCGCCGAGGATCCGACGATGACGAGCATGAAGCCGAAGAGACCGGACATCATCGCGAACACGGCCCCGACGGAGCCGTACCGCGAGGCGTAGGAGTTGAACAGACGCGGCATGTAGACCGTCGCGCCCACCTGATAGACCCCGGCCAGCACGGACGCGGTCATGACGAACGGGAACAGGTCGACCCAGCCGATCCGGTTCGCGGACAGGAGCCGGCCGCTCCACAGGAGGAAGACCGCGGTCACCGGCACGTCGCACAGCGCGGGGACCAGACCCACGCGGCCCTGCGGCAGGGTCGCGTTCAGCCAGCCGGTGACCGCCAGAAAGACACCCAGGGAGAGAATCCACCACAGGCCCTTGCGGGTGTTGCGCACGCTGAGCGGCTTGAGCTCCCAGGTCTGTTCGAACAGCCGCTGCGAGGCCCGTGCGAAGCTCAGCGCGGAGACGGTCAGGAACACCAGCCCGAACACGCCCCCGCTCGAACCGCTCTCCTCGGCGGGCGTGAAGAGGGAGGTGACCGCCTCGGCGCCGCCCCCGGTGAGGTGGTAGCGGGTGATGATGCGGTTCGCGATGTCGTTGCCGTTCCCGATGTTGTCGAAGACGACACCGAGGATGATCGCGAGCGGGATCAGCGCCGTCAGCGCGCTGGAGGCCAGAGCCATCGAGCGGTCGAAACCCGCGATCTTCTGGAACCGGTTGATGACGCGCAACGCGTAGGCAGGGCGCAGCCAGAACGTCAGCGTTCTGACGAGGCGTTCGCGGTTGATCGTTACCAGGCCTGTCCTCCGGGAAGATCGGGACCGGTGGGGCGGCGCCAGCCTAACGGGCGATCATGCGCACGGCGGGTGGACTCGCGTCCGCTCCCGACCGTCACCCGCCCGGCCCAACGACGCAGGCCGGCTCAGGTCCCCGTCCGGCCGGCGGTGTGCCACGGCACGAAGGCGTTCGTCAGTCCCGCGAGGGCCGTGCGCAGTTCGGGGTGGTGCCGCAGCAGCACGGTGACCATGCTGTTGTCGTCGATCCAGGCCATCCCCGCCCTGGAGTACACCTCGGGGGTGTAGCACTCGGTGAAGAACCGGTCGCTGTTCAGCCGGCGCGAGGCCATCAGGATGAAGATGCGAAACGCCGTGTCGCTGAAGGCGAATCCGGCCGACAGCTTCTGCGCGAACAGCCCGACCATCAGGTCGACCCTCTCGATGTCGCCGCCGTGGAGCCACTCGATCTGCTCGGCCGACGCCCGGTTCTCCGTCAGCTCCAGGAAGTTCTCCGGTGGTCGGGACGCTCGAACTCCTGCAGGAACCTTGGGAAGTTGTGCAGGGTGACCAGTCCGGGGTGGAGCGTGCCGAAGCTGTGGAGCAGATCGGACATCTCCGTGCTCTCCAGGAACTTCAGCGCTCCCCGGCCCGAGATGTCGCGCAGGGTGCGGTGGCGCAGGGACGAGTCGTCGGTGGCGGAGCGCAGATGCCACTCGTCACGGATCAGCGGATGCATGCGGTAGACGGCGACGAACTCCTCGATGAGGGAGTACGGGACGCCGTAGTGGTCCGTCCCGCCGCCCGGGATGCCGCTGATGACCTCGCTGTCGCTGATCCGGCCGAAGAGGTTATGGACGCGTTCGCCCGCGACGCCCCACCAGTTGGCGCGCAGCGCCTCGAATCTTGGCGAGGAGCGCGGCGTTGACCAGCCGGGCGCGCTGGAACAGCTCCTCGTCGTCCCAGGCCGGGCAGGCGGCGTGCAGATGGTCGCAGATCGCGTTGTGCTCCCGGGTGAACAGGTCGTGCATCATGGCCAGGCCGAGCCAGAAGCCGGGAACCTGTGAGGGGTCGGCGAGGGCGGTCGGCAGCCGGCCGTCGAAGCCGTGCCGGGCATCGTTGCGGTAGCGGGCGGCCACGAAGGGCACGCGCCTGAGCAACGCGGCCGGCACCGGGCTCTCGGACAGCTCCTTGGGCCTGGGCCGGTAGGTGCAGCGCTCCAGCCGCTCGAAGTAGCGGCGCATGGCGGCGCTCTGCCAGGACGGGTCACCGGTCTCCGCCGCGATGGCGTCCCAGTCGCGGTTGTACGGATACATGGTGATCAGCGCGTGGTGCGCGGTGCATCCGCCGACCTCCCGGCGCGCGGGTACAGGATGCTCTGAGGCGTCCGCGTGGAAGGCGGGCACCAGGTGGTTGTCGTTCTCCTCGGCGCCACCCGCGTCGAGCAGCAGGGTGCGCATGCCCGCGGTGGCGAGGTTGGCGGCGAGCGGCCCGCCGCCCGCGTCGGCCCCGATGACGACATAGTCGAAGCCGTCTCGGCGGCCGGAGCGGCGCCGGGCTCCGCGGTCACTTCCGGTTCCACTTGACGGGGTTGGTGAGCGAGACGGCGGCCAGCACGGTGTTGGCGGCCGAGACGAGCGTGGTCAGCACCGCGGTGCGGGGCGGGATCTGGCCGCCGATGCCGAGCATCGCCGCCGTCGCGGTGTCGCTGCCGTGGATGAGCACGCCCTCGGACAGATCCTGCCGCAGTTGTTCGTCGTCGTGGGCCAGCAGGGCGAGGCCGAGCAGGATCGTACGGATCCCGAAGAGCCGGAAGGCGTAGACGGCGGCCGGGCTGGGCGGCTCGCGGCCGGGGTCGAGGCGACGGATGAGGAGGTCCGGTGCCAGAAGTCCCGCGGCACCGTTGACCAGCCGTACGGCGGCGAGTGCGTAGACCGCGGCAGGGCGGGGGACGGCAAGATCCGTGGCCATGTTGTCTCCAGGGGGTGCGGTGATTCTTGCGGCGACGGGATCTACCGCCGAACCTCGCGACACGGGAGAGAGGACCCTGGAACGCTCCGAATACCACGTTATGGGACCAATTGGTCGCCTGCACCTTGAGGACATGACAGTCCTGACGGGACATGAGTCAACCCGATGGGTGATCCACCCGTCTATACGGTGGCGGGAGGCTACGGCGACCGGTGGACAGCCCCTGCCAGGGGGAGTTCATGAGTGCTGGAGTGGATGGGGAGCCGGCTTCCGCGGTCTCGCGGATCGTGTCGTGGCTCTGGCGTGTGCTGTGGGACGAGTGGCGGGGCATCATCGTCGAACCCGTGCGACAACTGCTGCGACGCAGGCTGTCCGGGCTCTGCCTGGCGTTCGTGGCCGCGCTCGGCGTCGTCTTCTTCCATGACATCGCCCAGCATCCGGCCGGGGCGAGAGCGGTGTGGCTGCTCGGGGGCGTCACCGCCGACCTGCCGTTATGGCTGTCCCTGCTGCGCACCCCGGTCTCGCTGTACGTGCCCGCGCTCGATCTGCCGGTGTGGGCGGGCATCACCCAGCTGTTCCTGGCCTTCGCCCTGGCCGAACTCTCGCTGGGCCGGGCCAGAACCCTGTTCGTCGCGTACGCCACCACACTGGCCGGCACGCTCACCGCGCGGGCGATGATCGCGCTCGGTCCCGGCTGGTGGGGCCTCGGGCTGCCGCCCGAGTGCGGGAAGGTGCTCGACACCGGGCCGTCCGCGGCGGTGGTGGGCCTGTTCACCTACATCGCGGTGATCCGGCGCGCGCCCGTCGTCTTCGCCCTGACCGGCGGGTCGATGGTGTGGGAGTCGATCGCGGTGCCCAACCTGGCCGGCCGTGAGCATCTGATCGCGGTGGGCGCGGCGATCGTCCTGGGGCTGTACCACGGACGCCGGGAGTGGCTGCCGGGGACCGCACCGAACACCCTGCCCGTTGTCAGTGCCGCCTGCGACCCTGCACACCATGGATGAGCAGGAGTTCATGCGCGGCAGGGTGTACGGGGCCGATCACGACGACGCGGGCCCCCGGCCGGGCCACACCTATGTGCAACTGGTCGGGGGCCCGCTGGACGGGCTGTTGCTGGACATGACGGACCGGTCCGGCGGGGTGCCGGGCGAGCAGGTGGCGCTGGTGACCGAGATAGGCCGCTACGGCCCCGGCGGCCGGGCCCTGTACGCGCCCCGTCCGAGCGACGGCCGCCGCTACGACTGGCGCGGCGACGTGCCCTGACGGCCGGGCCGCCTCAGCAGGCGCCCTCGTCCTGCCAGGGCCCCCACTCGGCGGCGCCGGGCACCTCGTTCTGGGTCCACCACTTGGCCTTCCAGTTGTGCTTGTCGTACGAGACCTCGTTGCCGTTCGTGTAGACCGCCGTGGCACTCCAGGCCGGCTTGCACGAGGTGCCCGGCGGCGTCGGTGTGGGGGTGGGCGTGGGGGGCGAGGTGGGCGGCGTGGCTCCGGCGAACTTCACCGAGTACTTGGCGAAGTCCCAGGAGTTCTGGGCCACGCTGGAGCAGGTGCCGGAGGTGCGGCCGCCGTTGTCGGCAGGGGTGCACTGGCGGTCGCGGTTGAGGGACCAGAAGGTGAAGCGGTCCATGTTGTGGCTCGTGGCGTAGTCCAGGACGGTCTGGAAGTCGGCCTGCGAGAAGTACTCGCCGGTGTCGCTGCGGCCGTTCATCCCGGAGAAGCCTTCGTGGGCGTAGGCGGTCGCCTGGTCCCAGCCGAAGGTGGACTGCAGGATGGAGTTGAAGTTGGTGAGGGCGCCGGTCTGGGCGGCCGCCCCGTTGAACCCGCCGTCGAACGGCATGATGGAGAAGTTGTTCGGGGTGAACCCCTGCGACTTCGCCTCCAGCAGCATCTGCTTGCCGAACCAGCCGGTGCCGTCCGCCGTGCCCGCCGTGGTGACGGAGACGTAGAGGCCGGGGTTGTTCTGCTGCAGGATCTTGGCGGCGCCGATCTCGTTCCTGATCGCCGCCGTGTTCTCGTACTCCGGCTCCTCCAGGTCGAAGTCGATGGCGTGCAGCCCGTACTTGGTGATGACCTGCTGGTAGGCCGCTGCCGTGGCGGCCGCGTCCGAGCACACCTGGCCCAGCTTGGTGCCGCCGTATCCGCCGATGGAGACGGAGACGTCGCCGCCCTTGGCGCGGATCGTGTTGACGACCGACTGGACGGCGGTGTCCGAGGAGACGGGCGCCGTGCCGCCCCAGGTGGGGGAGCAGCCGCCGCCGTTGGGGGCGAGGACGAAGGCGAGCTGGAACGCCTTGAGACCGGTGGCGTCCATGATGGCCGCCGGGTCCGGCGGGTCGTTGTCCAGGGGCATCAGATACGGGGCGGCGGCGTACCACCGGTTGCTCAGTGCGGTGGTCGCGCCCGAGGCGTTGCCCGCGACGAGCGCGGTCGTGCCCGCCGCGGCGAGCCCGACGGCGGCCGCCGCACCCAGACATGCGCGAAGACGTCTCACTGCCTGCCTCCAGAGGGGTGGGGGGAGAGTTGCCCCAGCCTCCGGGTGCTGTTGCGGTCACGTCAATAGGTTGGTCTAGTCCAAAGCTCACTTTGGACTAGACCATACGTTTTCTTTACTGTCGACCGTGCCGCCGAAGCCGCTCGGCGCGGGCAGAGATCAGTGCTGCTCCCTCAGTTCCTGGGTCAGCGCGCTGAGTTTGTCGCGTTCGCCGCCCGGCGGCACATAGGAGAACCGGGGGCACAGGGTGTGGCCGGGGTGTGCCGGGTCCGGGGTGCGCATCAGCGCGACGGCCCTGTTCTTCAGCGCGTACATGCCGTGGACGGCCGACTGCAGCGCGGTCGCGGGCACCCTGACGCTGTTGTCGTAGACCTTCTCGACGCCCGCGAGGGCCAGATAGAGGTCGTCCACGAGCCGTGAGTACGTCAGGTCGAACTGGTTCAGCGCGATCGCCTCTGGCCCGCCCGTGGTGCCGTTGCGCCGGGTGTACAGCGCCGGGTGGACGGCGCCGTAGTCCACCAGCAGCAGCGCACCCTCGGGGACCTGGTTGGCCAGCTGATGGGTGCGGAAGCGGCGGCCGGTCTGCAGTTCGCGGAAGCGGGCGTAGTGCGAGTACATCTGCCACCCGGAGTGCAGCCGGTCCTTCGAGGTGACCTTCTTCGCCTCCTGCCGCAGGCACTTCTCGGGCAGGCCCTCGCCCTCGTCGACGATCTTCTGGATCGCCTTGCGGGCGGAGACGCGGTCCGTCACCTCGACGACATGGCCGGCGCCGCCGTAGTACTCGCTGTCCGGGATCTGGGCGGAGCTCTTGGCGAAGTCCGAGTCCTTGCAGATCTTCTTGTCGTTCAGGGCGGTGAGGATCGCCTCGTAGAACTCGCCGATGGTGCGGTAGCTGCACTCGGCGATGTCGATGTCGGCCAGGTTGGCCGCACCGTGCAGCGGGTGCTCGATCGCGACGAAGCTCGCGACGGCCTCCGGGCTCAGCGGCAGCAGCTCCAGCGTGCCGATGCCGGAGATCAGCGGGCTGTTGAGGGGGTAGTCGGGGATCGGGCTCAGATTCCTGCGGCCCTGGAACTCGACCGGTTCGGCACTCGGGATCTGTCCCAGGGCGTTGAGGACGTTGGCCGCGAGCGTCATATGGAGCATCTCCTCCATGACCACGCTGCGGATCGTCTGGGCCGCGTCGGTGTTGCACCCGTCCTTGATGGAGTAGAGCGCCGTCAGATAGACCGGGATGGTGCTGAGCTCCAGGCCGATGGCCAGCTGGAGGGCCGCCTTCAGGTCCTTCGGGTTCGAGATCGGCTGCGTCACTTGCTCTTCCCCTTCAGCTCCTCGGCGATTCTGTCGCCGGTGCGGATGGCCAGCGCGGTCATGGTGAGCGTCGGGTTGGAGGTGCCCAAAGTCGGCAGGCTGCCGCAGCCGACGATGTAGAGGTTGGGCAGGTCGTGGCTGCGCTGGTGGCTGTCGACGACCGAGGCCTTCGCGTCACTGCCCATCCGATGGGTGCCCACGACATGCCCCGCGCCGCGCACCCAGTAGGTCCGGCCGTCGTACGTCACCTCGGCCGCGTCGCCCGGTTCGTAGTGGGTGTAGTCGCCGGGTTCGTACGTGGGACGCCTGACCTTCGTGGAGATCTGGAGCGCGTCGAACAGCTGCCTGCTCGCCTCGGCCGCCCAGGGCAGCGAAGCACGCACATACTCGGAGAGGTCGTACTGGATGACCGGACGGTGCTTGCCCAGCCGGTCCTTGTACTGGTCGCTGATGGTGACCCGGTTCGTCTCCACGGGGTCCTGCTCCAGCTCCCAGGCGATCCGGAACTGGCGGGGCAGGATCTCGCCGAGCCGCTTGCGCAGCGCTTTGCCGTAGAGCTGCGCCTTGCCGGCCTCGCCACCGCCGACCAGGTCGTGGACCGTGTCGTACGGGGCGTTCTCCGGGAAGTTCCAGCCCCAGTTGCCGATCTCGACCCGGAAGCCGGTGCGCTCCGCCCGGAAGGAGCCGTCCCGGAAGGCGGGGATGCCGGACGTGGAGCCGGGGCCGCGGAACGCGCCGGCGTTCTCCTTGAGCAGACCCCAGGTGAGCAGCAGCGGGTGGTCCATCAGATTGCGGCCGACCTGGTCGCTGTTGTTGGCGGCCGGCTCGGAGGCGAGCAGCAGGGTGGCGTTCTCGATGGCGTTGGCGGCCAGCACGTAGACGTCGGCGGTCACGGTCCGCTCCACCGGCGCGCTGCCGTCCTCGTGGTACGTCTTGTACGTCAGCCCCGTGACCTTGCCCTTCTTGCCCTTCTTCTGGTCGTGGTTCACCCGCATGACGACGCACTGGCTGCGCACGGTGACCCTGGCCCTGGCCTCGTCGACGTCGGAGTCCTGGTCGGGGTACTTGATGATCAGCTCGTACAGGGTCTTGAGCGCGTTGTACTTGGCCTGCGCGGGGCAGATCGGGATGCAGCTGGAGTTGCCCTCGCACCGCTGGCCCTGGTCGGCGTTCCCGACGGCGCCGATGACCTGGTACCCCTGGCGCGGGGTGGAATTGCGGCCCGCGGGAGTGTTGCTGATCATGACGGGGAACTCGTGCTTCTTGTTCTTCCCGTCGGTCAGCTTGATCACCAGGCCGTCGGTCATCTTGGCGATGTAGTCGTCGAGATAGCTGCTGGGGATCCGCTGCATGGGGAAGTGGTACTCCCCCTTGGGGAACCTCTTCCTGTCGGCGGACTTGAAGAACTTCCTGGGGTCGCCCTTCTCGATGCCCGGGTAGCACTGGTCCTCCACGTCGCCCGCGACGCCGATGATGTCCCACTCGGCGCGCTCGTAGTACGGCTTCAGCTCCTCGTAGGTCAGCGGCCAGTCGACGCCGCGCTTGTAGGCCGACCTCATCCTGAAGTCGTTGGGGAGCATCCGCAGACAGGTGCCCAGCCAGTGCAGGGTGGTGCCGCCCAGCGACCGGGCGTAGTCGCTGCCGAAGGGCATCGGGCCCAGCTGGACGAAGTACCCGCTGTCGGCCGGCCGGCCCGGCTCCGGGCGCCGGATGTCCAGCACGTTCGGCTGCGGGGCCGAACCGCTCGCGGGGTAGGGCGCGTTGGGGACCTTGATCAGGGCCTCCTGATAGGCCTCCACATAGGTGTCGTACTTGTCGGCGCTCATCGCCGTGGCCCGTCCGGCCTCCAGGATCAGGATGCGGGGGTACCGGGGCGGGTTCATCCCGGCGGCCTTCTCGATGACCGTCTTGGCGACGGTCGCCCCGGCGATGCCACCGCCGACGATGACCAGGTCGTACTCGTTGCTCATGGTGCTTCCTCGGGTTGTCTCGGGCTTCCTGGGCTTCGGGGGGCTCAGAGGACCGGGGGCAGATAGGGGGGTTCGGCCCAGGACCCGAAGCCCGGGGGTTTGCCGCCCATGGGGTGGGCTCCGGCGGCGGCCCAGACCAGGCCCTCGCGATAGGCCTGGGGAGAGACGACGTGCTCGACGTCGTTCGCGGTCGAGCCGTTGATGTCGCGGTAGCTCCCGGAGAGCGGATACCAGCTGCCGAGGTACCAGAGCTTGATCAGGCCGACGGCGACCGGACCGAAGCGCGGGCTGTCGATCACGTTCTCCTTGAGGTCCTTGCCGTCCTTGTTCTGCCGGTCGGTCGCCAGGGCGTCGGCCGCGGCGCGCAGCAGTTGTCCGGCCTCGCGCTCGCCGATGATGCGCAGGACGGTGGCGTAGTAGGTGTCGAGCAGGCCGGTGCCGGCCAGCTCCGCTCGGTCGAAGCCGGTGAGGGCGACGGACAGGTCGGTGAAGATTTCTCGGGGGTCGGGGGCGTTGTGGGGCATGCGGGTGCTCCCGGGCAGGGTGGGGGCGGGGGTCAGCGAATCATTCGCCCGGAACGCGGTTGACGTAACGACGTCGACGGGCATCCCATTGGCATATGCAAAAGTCGAGACGGGTCGCGAGGTGCGCCTTTGTGCGAGAAGCCGGGGTTGGTATTCAACGTGCCGAATTCACCCGACCGGGCCTGCCCAGTTGCCCGCTGCTGTCCCCGGCCCCGATGTCAATGTGATGTTTCCCGCCTTCAGCGAGCCACGGACACACCCCTAACGTGGCCGCGTGGCACGGCAGGGGGATGGCCGACACCATGGTGTTCGTCGCCGGCAGGCTGAAGGGATCGAGGATGTTCCGCAAGGTGCTGGTCGCCAACCGTGGCGAGATCGCGATTCGCGCGTTCCGCGCAGGCTATGAGCTGGGGGCACGGACGGTTGCCGTCTTCCCCTACGAGGACCGCAATTCGCTGCACCGGTTGAAGGCCGACGAAGCCTATGAGATCGGAGAACCGGGCCATCCTGTGCGGGCGTACCTCTCCGTCGAGGAGATCGTCGGCGCCGCCCGCCGGGCGGGAGCGGACGCCGTCTACCCGGGCTACGGCTTCCTGTCCGAGAACCCCGAACTGGCCCGCGCCTGCGAGGAGGCGGGCATCACGTTCGTCGGGCCGAGCGCCCACACCCTGGAGCTCACCGGGAACAAGGCGCGCGCGGTGGCCGCCGCCCGCGCCGCCGGCGTCCCGGTGCTCGGCTCCTCCGCCCCCTCCAACGACGTCGACGAACTGGTGCGCGCCGCCGAGGACATCGGCTTCCCGGTGTTCGTCAAGGCGGTCGCCGGCGGCGGCGGACGCGGTATGCGCCGCGTCGAGGACCCCGCCCAGCTGCGCGAGTCCATCGAGGCGGCGTCGCGCGAGGCGGCATCCGCGTTCGGCGACCCGACCGTCTTCCTGGAGAAGGCCGTCGTGGAGCCCCGCCACATCGAGGTGCAGATCCTCGCCGACGGGGACGGCAACGTCATCCACCTGTTCGAGCGGGACTGCTCGGTGCAGCGCCGGCACCAGAAGGTGATCGAGCTCGCCCCCGCGCCCAACCTCGACCCGGAGCTGCGCGACCGGATCTGCGCCGACGCGGTGCGGTTCGCCCGCGAGATCGGCTACCGCAACGCGGGCACCGTGGAGTTCCTGCTCGACCGGGAAGGCAACCACGTCTTCATCGAGATGAACCCGCGCATCCAGGTCGAGCACACGGTGACCGAGGAGGTCACCGATGTCGACCTGGTGCAGGCCCAGTTGCGCATCGCGTCCGGTGAGACGCTGGCCGACCTCGGACTCTCGCAGGAGACCGTGACCCTGCGCGGAGCCGCCCTGCAGTGCCGTATCACCACCGAGGACCCGGCCAACGGCTTCCGCCCGGACACCGGCCGCATCAGCGCGTACCGCTCGCCGGGCGGCTCCGGCATCCGCCTCGACGGCGGCACCACGCACGCGGGTACGGAGATCAGCGCGCACTTCGACTCGATGCTGGTCAAACTCACCTGCCGGGGCCGGGACTTGCGGGCCGCGATCGGCCGGGCCCGGCGTGCCGTCGCCGAGTTCCGCATCCGCGGTGTGGCCACGAACATCCCGTTCCTGCAGGCCGTCCTCGACGACCCGGACTTCCAGGCCGGACGGGTCACCACGTCGTTCATCGAACAGCGGCCGCACCTGCTCACCGCCCGCTCCTCCGCCGACCGCGGCACCAAGCTGCTCACCTACCTCGCCGACGTCACGGTGAACAAGCCGCACGGCGAGCGTCCCGAGCTGCTCGACCCGCTCACCAAGCTGCCGCCGCTGCCGGCGGGCGAGCCGCCCGCCGGCTCCCGGCAGCACCTCGTCGACCTCGGCCCGCAGGGCTTCGCCCGTCGGCTGCGCGAGTCGCCGACCATCGGAGTCACCGACACCACCTTCCGCGACGCCCACCAGTCGCTGCTCGCCACCCGGGTGCGCACCAAGGACCTGCTCGCCGTCGCGCCGGCCGTCGCGCGGACCCTGCCCGAGCTGCTGTCCTTGGAGTGCTGGGGCGGCGCCACCTACGACGTCGCCCTGCGCTTCCTCGCCGAGGACCCCTGGGAGCGGCTGGCCGCACTGCGCGAGGCCGTCCCCAACATCTGTCTGCAGATGCTGCTGCGCGGCCGCAACACCGTCGGCTACACGCCCTACCCGACCGAGGTGACCGACGCCTTCGTCCAGGAGGCCGCCGCCACCGGCATCGACATCTTCCGGATCTTCGACGCCCTCAACGACGTCGGCCAGATGCGGCCCGCCATCGACGCCGTACGGGAGACCGGAACCGCCGTCGCCGAGGTCGCCCTCTGCTACACCTCCGACCTGTCCGACCCGAACGAGCGCCTGTACACCCTGGATTACTACCTCCGCCTGGCCGAGCAGATCGTGGCGGCGGGCGCCCACGTCCTGGCCGTCAAGGACATGGCCGGACTGCTGCGCGCCCCGGCCGCGGCCAAGCTCGTCTCCGCGCTGCGCCGGGAGTTCGACCTGCCGGTGCACCTGCACACCCACGACACCGCGGGCGGCCAGCTCGCCACCTACCTCGCCGCGATCCAGGCGGGCGCCGACGCGGTGGACGGCGCCGTGGCCTCGATGGCCGGGACGACCTCGCAGCCGTCGCTGTCGGCGCTCGTGGCCGCGACCGACCACACCGACCGCCCCACCGGCCTCGACCTCCAGGCGGTCGGTGACCTGGAGCCGTACTGGGAGAGCGTCCGCCGTATCTACGCGCCGTTCGAGGCGGGTCTCGCCTCCCCGACCGGACGCGTCTACCACCACGAGATCCCCGGCGGCCAGCTGTCCAACCTGCGCACCCAGGCGGTCGCCCTGGGCCTCGGCGACCGCTTCGAGGACATCGAGGCGATGTACGCCGCCGCCGACCGGATCCTGGGCCGCCTGGTGAAGGTCACCCCGTCGTCGAAGGTCGTCGGCGACCTCGCGCTGCACCTGGTCGGCGCGGGAGTGAAGCCGGAGGACTTCGAGGCGACGCCCGACAAGTACGACATCCCCGACTCCGTGATCGGCTTCCTGCGCGGCGAACTCGGCACCCCGCCCGGCGGCTGGCCCGAGCCCTTCCGCACCAAGGCGCTCCAGGGGCGCGCCGACGGCAAGCCGGTGCAGGAGCTGGCGGCCGAGGACCGCGAGGGCCTGGAGAAGTCGCCGCGCGCGACCCTCAACCGGTTGCTGTTCCCCGGCCCGACGCGCGACTTCGACACCCACCGCCAGGCCTACGGCGACACCAGCGTCCTGGACAGCAAGGACTTCTTCTACGGTCTGCGCCCCGCCAAGGAGTACGCCGTCGACCTGGAGCCCGGCGTACGGCTCCTGATCGAGCTTCAGGCCATCGGCGAGGCCGACGAACGCGGTATGCGCACCGTGATGTCGACCCTCAACGGCCAGCTCCGGCCGATCCAGGTGCGTGACAACGCGGCGGCCTCCGACGTGCCGGTCACCGAGAAGGCCGACCGCGCCAACCCCGGCCATGTGGCGGCACCGTTCGCCGGCGTGGTGACCCTCGCGGTCGCCGAGGGCGACGAGGTGCAGGCGGGGGCCACCGTCGCCACCATCGAGGCGATGAAGATGGAGGCCGCCATCACCGCCCCGAAGGGCGGCAGGGTGTCGCGGCTGGCCATCAACCGGATCCAGCAGGTGGAGGGCGGAGACCTCCTGGTCGAGCTCTCCTGAGCCCCGTGCACCGGCGGCCGGACCTGCGGGAATCGGTCCGGCCGCCGACCTGCGCCCTCTTGCTATAGTCAATTTTGCACATAGGTGCCTAAGTGATTAAGGCGTGGGGAGGCGGTCGTCCGATGCCGGTCGGGGAGTATCTGCGGTACGTCGCCCTGGGCGACAGCCAGACCGAGGGCCTCGGTGACGGGGACGACGCCAGTGGTCTGCGGGGGTGGGCCGACCGGCTGGCCGAGCGGATCGTCGGCGGAAGCCCGGATCTGCTCTACGCCAACCTCGCCGTGCGCGGTCGCGTGGCCGCGGAGGTGCGGGCCGAACAGCTCGCCCCGGCGCTCGCGATGCGGCCGGACCTCGCGACCGTGGTCGCCGGAGTGAACGACGTGCTGCGTCCCCGCTTCGACGCCGACGAGGTGGCCGCCCACCTGGAGGCGATGTTCGCCGCACTGACCGGACAGGGCACCCGCGTGGCGACGCTCACCTTTCCCGACGTCTCCCGCATCACCCCGCTGGCCCGCCCCCTCGCCCACCGGGTGCTCGCCCTCAACGACCGCATCCGGCAGGCCGCCCGGCGCCACGGCGTCGTACTCGCGGAGACCTCCCACCATGCGGTGGTGACCGACCCCCGGCTGTGGAGCCCCGACCGGCTCCACGCCAGCCCCCTCGGCCACGAACGCATCGCGGCCGCGATGGCCCACGCCCTAGGACTGCCGGGCAGCGACGACAGCTGGACCTGCCCCCTTCCCGACCGGCAGACGCTCTCGGCGCTACGGGCCGCGGGCGCCGAACTCCGCTGGGCCGGCGCCTTCCTGGGTCCCTGGCTCGTCCGCCGGATCCAGGGCCGCTCGTCCGGCGACGGCCGCCGGGCCAAGCGACCCGCGCTGCTCCCGGTGGCCGCACTCGCCGAGAAACCCTCCTGACCGTGCACCGCCCAACTCGCCCCAATCACTGATCAACGAGCTGTTAGGTTGAGTTCATGGCTCTGCGCAATGCGGTGATGGCGGCACTCCTGGAGGGCGAGGCGTCCGGATACGACCTCGCGAAGGGTTTCGAGGCCTCGGTCGCCAACTTCTGGATGGCCACACCGCAGCAGATCTACCGGGAGCTCGAGCGGATGGAGAGCGAGGGGCTCGTCTCCGCACGCCTGGTCCACCAGGAACGCAGGCCGAACAAGCGGCTCTTCTCCCTCACCGGGGCCGGCCGTGACGCCGTGCGCGCCTACACCGCCGAGGCCTCCAGCAAACCCATGGCCATCAGGGACGAGTTGATGGTCAAGGTCCAGTGCGTCGACGTCGGCGACCTGGCGGCGGTGCGGGCCGGGATCACCGAGCGGGTGGAGCGGTCGGCGGCCAAGCTGGCCCGCTTCGAGCGCATGCGGGAGCGTCTGCTGGCCGGCCGTACCGAGGAGGAGTTCCTCGCCACGGCCGAGCGCGTCGGCCCGTACCTGACGCTGCTGGGCGGCCTGGCCCTGGAGCGGGCGAACGTGAAGTGGGGCCAGACGGTCCTGAAGACGCTGGAGCAGCGCGCCTCGACGAGCGTCTAGATCGATGTCCTACGAGGTCACGGGGCCCGCCAGATGTTGTCGAAGGCCGCGTCCTCGATCTCCCGCCGCTGCCGTACGGCCGTCAGCTCCGTCACCGCGTCGTTGACGGCGGCCAGTACGGTCACGATCGCGTCGTCGGTGAGGCCCTCCAGGTTCTCGGTCGGCTCGTCGTGGATGCCGACGGCGGCCGCGAGGCCGACCAGGACGGGGTCGCCCGAGGCCAGGCGCTCGGTCGCGTGGTGGAGGTCGGGCGAATCCGCCGGAGCCGTCCGGTCGCTCCGCAGCGGGAACCAGCTCCGGCGTTGCCGGGTGAGCTCGCCCTTCGCCTCCAGGGCGGAGACGTAGGCCGCCGACAGCCCACGCCCGCGGCGCCACAGCCAGTCCTCGACGGACTCGTACGGCGCCTGCCGGGTGAGCGACGACACCGCGTCGTCCAGCAGTCGGTCACCCATGTCCAGCGGCGTGCCGGGAACGATGCGGTCGCCGTCCAGGGTGACGGCCCGGGCCTCGACGAGGTCGATCAGCTCGGCTCCGGCGAGGGTCAGTGAGAGGTCGCCCTGCTCGACGGGACGGTCGGAGGCGACATCCAGGGTGGTGATCAACAGGTCCCGTGCTGTGGTCATGGCGGACTCCATGTCGAAGGCGTCGTCGGCAACCGGTCGCCGAGCAGTCTGCCGGAGCGGGTCGTCGTACCGGTACGGCATGTCCCACCACCACCATGTGGTGCGCGAGGCCGATGCGCAGCACGACGGCCCGCGCGGGGGCCGCGGGGCGCCGCCTCCAGGGGGCGGCGGTCAGGAGGTGACCTTGGCGATGAACGCGGCGAGGTTCGCCACCGTTCGCTGGATCTTCTCCTCCAGCGTGAGCGACTCGTGCAGCCGGGCGCCGGCGCCCGCGTCCTTCTTGCCCCGGACATACAGCGAGCAGGCGAGGTCGCTGCATATGTAGGCGCCGACCGAGTTGCCCTGCTGCCCGGCCTTCCCCGCTTTCGGCGCGACCATCAGGCAGACGCCGCCGGTGTGGGAGGTCAGGCACATCGAGCACATGCTGCGCCTCGACTGCCCGGCGACGGGGTTGCCCGAACCACGCAGCACCAGGGCCCTCGGGCGGCCGTCGAGCTCGGTGACGAGGTAGGCGCGGTCGGGGGCCTGGGGATCTCGCCAGCCGAGGAAGTCGAGGTCGTCCCAGGGGCGCTCGGCCAGGTCGCGCGGGACGGACAGGCGCTTCGCCTCGCCCTTGGAGCAGTTGACGAACGCGGCACGGATCTCTTGCTCGGTCAGAGGTTTCATAAGGGCCACGCTAATTTGCCTAAAGGTTGTAGGCAAACGCATAATCTTCTATGGCTAACGGGAGGAAGGTCATGGCGCGCGCAGGACTGACCACGGAACGCCTGACCCGGGCGGGGGCGGAACTGGCCGACGAGGTCGGCTTCGATCAGGTGACCGTCTCTGCGGTCGCCAGACGGTTCGACGTGAAGGTCGCGAGCCTCTACTCGCACCTGAAGAACTCCCAGGACCTCAGGACCAGGATCGCCCTGCTGGCCCTGGAGGAACTCGCCGACCGGGCCGCGGACGCCGTGGCGGGCCGGGCCGGCAAGGACGCCCTGACCGCACTGGCGAACGTCTACCGCGACTACGCCCGCGAGCATCCCGGACGCTACGCCGCGGCCCAGTTCCGGCTCGACCCGCAGGCGGCGGCCGCGAGCGCGGGCGGCCGGCACGCCCAGATGACCCGCGCCATCCTGCGCGGTTACGACCTCACGGAGCCGGACCAGACCCATGCGGTCCGGCTCCTGGGCAGCGTCTTCCACGGCTACGTCAGCCTGGAGATGGGCGGGGGGTTCAGCCACAGCGCCCCCGACACACAGGAGACCTGGTCGCGGATCCTGGACGCCCTGGACGCCCTGCTGCGGAACTGGCCCGAGGCCTGACCCGGACCGCGGTGCGGCGACGGCTCCGCGCAACCCGGGCAACCCGAGTACGTCACCACGCCCATCACCGCACACCTCCTGCGCGGCGCCCTCGATGTGGAACGCACCGCGCACGGGCTGCTGCCGCACCGGCTGCCCGCCGGGGCCCGCGCCCAGTTCCCCGACGAACGCAACACCCTGACCTCGACATGCGCACCGGGGCCACCGAGACCCGGCCCGGCCCGCCGGGACCCAGCCTCCCGGACTTCAGCGCCCTCGCCGACGGACGGCTGCGGTTGCGCGCCGCGGGCGAGCGGGAAGCTGACCCTGGGCGTCGTACGCCGTATCGGTGAGCGCTTCGCCGGGCTCGCCCTCACCGCCGACGGGCCCTTCGCGGAACGCGGCCGGGCCGACCGCTGCACGCGATCGGCCCGGTGACACGGTCCGGCTCAGGAAGGCTTGACCCCCGACACCGCGGTGACAGTGACCTTGTTGTCGCACTCCGCGAACTGACCGTCGCTCAGGGCGACTTGCTGGGCCCCGGAGCCGGGCAGGCCGACCACCAGGGTCGGATACACGACGGGCTCGGCGCCGGACTTGCAGTAGCCGTCGGCCTCGCCCTGGACCTGGACGAAGGTCAGCTTCACCCATGCCTTGGCGCCCGGCGCCACCGTCACCGGCGCGGCAGTGCCGGTGGGGGTGACCGCCAGCGGCTTGTTGTGCTCCGGCGAACCGTTGCCGGCCCCGGCCACCGACGGATGCCCCTGCAGGACGCATGCCTGTGCGGAGACGTTGGTGAACTCCACGATCGCCGCTCCGGTTCCCGTGCCGTCGGGACGGTTGGCGGCCTGGGAGGCGGTCGCCTTCAGCGCGGTCGCCGCGCACGCCTTGGCGGTTGAGCCGGATCCGGCGGACGCGCTCGTGGCGGGGGCCTTCGGCGTGCCGGCGCCGGACGGCTTGGCGGCCGGGGTGCCCGCCACCGGGGATGAGGTCGCCGCGTTGCCCGGAGACTGCGACTGTGACGGTGACGTGGCCGCGGAATCGTCGCTGCCGTTCTGGCACGCGGTCACCACCAGCGCGGCCGAGATCGCCGCCATCGCCATCGCCGTTCTGCGGATGCCGCTTCTGTACTGCATGACGCCCCCCGAATTCGGATTGCCCGGGGCCGGCCCGTCGCCGGCCACTCGCCCATGTAGACAGGGGTCCTGGACAGCGGGTTTCCGCTGTGGATCACCTGTGACACGGCGGTGACACGGCGGGCCGTCCTAGCAGGCGCTCAGCCGGCCAGCTGCTTGAGGACCTCCACCGCGGCCGGGGCGGACGAGGACGGGTTCTGGCCGGTGACGAGGTTGCGGTCGACGACCACGTTCGGGGCCCACGGCTCGCCCGCGCGGACGCGCACGCCGGCCTCGACGAGCCGGGTCTCCAGCAGCCACTTCGCCCGGTCGGCGAAGCCCGCCTGGGTCTCCTCGACGTTGGTGAACGCGGCCACCTCGTATCCCGCGAACGCGTTGGAGCCGTCCTCGTGGACGGCGGCCAGCAGCGCGGCCGGGGCGTGGCAGACGACGCCGAGCGGCTTGCCCGAGCCGAGGGCGTCGATGAGCAGCCTGCCGGAGGTGGCGTCGACGGCGAGGTCCTCCATCGGGCCGTGACCGCCGGGGTAGAAGACGGCCGCGTACTCGTCGAGGTCGACGGCCTCCAGCGCGATCGGGTGCTGCAGCTCGGTCATCGCCGCGAGTCCGTTCACGATGTCGTCGGCACCCTCCTGGCCGCCGTTGACCTCCGGGGCCAGGCTGCTCCTGTCCACGGTGGGGACCACGGCGCCGGGCGTCGCGACGACGATGTCATGGCCGGCGGCCCTGAACGCCCGGTACGGGGCCACGGCCTCCTCGGCCCAGAAGCCCGTGGGGTGCCGGGTGCCGTCGGCGAGCGTCCAGTGGTCGACGCCGGTCATCACGAAGAGGATCTTCGACATGCTGTTTCTCCAGGAGAACTGAGGGCCTTGGGGCGCCTGCTGACACCGCGGACGCAGATCGTCAGCGTGGCGACGTCCTCGAAGGTAGATCCGCATGTCATACGTTTCCAATGAGGAATCACATGTCTGCCATTGGATTTCCAATGGGTGGGAACGCGTCGGGCGGCCGAGGGCGTTGCCGGAGTACCGGAAGGGAGAACGGGCCATGACCACACTCCGCACCGCGGCAACCGTCCGTGCCACCCCCGAGGGCCTTCTGTGGGAACCGAGCGAACGCTGGGTGCGTGGCAACAAGGGTGAGGTCACCGTCGTGGACAGCCGGCACCCCGTCCTGGTCTGGGAGCCCGGCGTCCCCGTGCCGCTGTACGCCTTCCCGCGCGAGGAGGTCCGCACCGACCTGCTCCGCCCGGCGAAGAACCCGCCGGCCGGCACCCACACCGGATCGCGGCTCTTCTACGACCTCGACGTGGACGGCGACCTCATGGAGAACGCGGCCTGGACGTACCCCGCGGCCGACCTGGCCGGCCACATCGCCTTCGAGTGGTTCGAGCGCACCGGCCGCGGCCTCGACCACTGGTACGAGGAGGCGGAAGAGATCTTCATCCACCCTCGCGACCCGCACAAACGCGTGGACGCCCTGCCCAGCAGCCGCCATGTCGTGGTGGAGATCGACGGCACGGTCGTGGCGGACACCCGTCGCCCGGTGCTGGTGTTCGAGACCGGCCTGCCCACCCGTTACTACATCCCCCGCGAGGACGTCCGCCTCGACCTGTTCGTCCCCACCGACCACAGCACCGGCTGCCCGTACAAGGGGAGGGCCGAGTACTGGTCCTGGCGCGGCGAGGCCGACGTGCCGCCCGATGTCCTATGGAGCTACCCGGATCCGCTTCCCGCGGTGGCCGCGGTCAGGGGACTCCTCGCCTTCTACAACGAAGTCGCCGACATCGTCGTGGACGGCGAGCGCCTCGAACGCCCCGCATTCTCCCGTTCCGGGAGGCACCCTTGACAGCGTGCGTACTGTTTCGCGACGTTTGAGCCTTGCCCCGGCAATGCGGAGTCGGAATTCCAACGAAGTGGCAGTAAGAAGTGGCAGGACGCGGACATCGCGTCATAGGGGGGAGCGATCGCCGATGCGATCCAACAGCCATGATCTACACGCCTGGCCGGCCCGTGCCGCCACGGTCGCGTCCGACGCGGATGCTGCGGAAGGGCGGTCGATCTGAGTGGACGTCACGATCCACAGGCCGGGCGAGCTGACCGAGTCGCTGCGCCGGGACTGGCACCGGGCGATGGACGAGTCACCGGAGTACGCCAACCCCTTCCTGGCACCGGAGTTCGCGATCGGGATCGGCAGGCACCGCGGCGGGGCGAGGGTGGCGGTCCTGCGCGAGGCAGGGGAGCCCGTCGGCTTCTTCCCGTACGAGCGCGACGCGTTGGGCGTCGGCCGGGCGATCGGCCTCGGTCTCTCGGACTGTCAGGCCCTGGTGCACCGCCCCGGGGTCACCTGGGACGCCCAGGACCTGCTGCGGGCGTGCGGGCTGTCCATTTTCGAGTTCGACCACCTCGTGGAGGAGCAGAGACCGTTCGCGAGACATGTCACCGGTCGGTTCGCCTCACCGGTGATCGACGTCAAGCCGGGTGACGGCGGCTATGCGGAGTGGCTGCGCGGGACCTACCCGGGGCTGGCCAAGACGACGTTGAAGAAGGAGCGCCGTATCGGGCGCGACGTGGGCGAGGTGCGGTTCGTGTTCGACGAGCGCGACCCGCGGATGCTGCGCACGCTCATGCGGTGGAAGTCCGCCCAGTACCGCAGGACGGGACGGATGGACCGGTTCGCCAGACCGTGGATCGTCGATGTGGTCGACCATCTGTTCCATGTCCGCGAGGAGCACTTCACTGGTGTGCTGTCCGTGCTGTACGCGGGCGACCGGCCGGTCGCCGCGCACTTCGGGCCGCGTTCGAGCACGGTGCTCGCCGCCTGGTTCACCGCGTACGACCCCGAACTCCACTACTACTCGCCCGGCCTGATGATGCATCTGCGGACGGCGGAGGCGGCGGCCCGCAACGGGGTGACGCTCGTCGACCTGGGGCGCGGCGACAAGGAGTACAAGGACTGGCTCAAGACCCGTGAGCTGCGCGTGGGGGAGGGGTTCGCGGCCCGGCCCCACCCGGTTGCGGCGGGGTACCGACTGTGGCGCAGGCCCGTGCGCGGCCTGCGGAACACGGTGCTGGCCCATCCGCGGCTCCGGCAGCCGGCCGACCGGCTGCTGAAGACGGTCGGCACGCTGCGCACCTCGCACCGCACGGGCTCCGCGCGGACCTGAGCCGGCCAGGGGGCTCCCGGCACCGGGTGTCGATGCCGGGCGCCCCCGAGCTGTGTCGATTTGACCCTTATGTTCGACATGGCCGTATGAAGGTAAAATCTAGGGGTTTATCCGTACGGGACTGCTGTCTCGAGGGACTGGTGTCGCGCCGGAGTGATCATGCCCCGCAAGCGCTCAATGCCCGACGCGGACGAGCTGCTGGAAAGACTCCGGTGGCTCACCGCGCAGGCGCGCGAGCGCGCGGAGCTGCAGCGCTCACAGGTCGAGCTGGCCATCGCCCTGCAGCGCGGCATGCTGCCCAGGGACCTGCCCACCGACCCCCGCTTCCACCTGGCCGTTCAGTACGCCCCCGCCTGCTACGGCCTGAACGTGGGCGGCGACTGGTACGACGCCTTCGCGCTGCCCGACGGCCGCATCGGCCTGTCCATCGGCGACGTCCAGGGCCACAACATCGAGGCGGCCGCCTTCATGGGCCAGGTCCGGGTCGGGCTGCGGGCGCTCGCCTCCGTCACCAGCGAGCCGGGCGAGCTGCTCAGCCGCACCAACGACCTGCTCCTGTCCCTGGGCAGCGACCTCTTCGCCACCTGCACCTTTGTGCGGCTCGACCCGTCCACCGGGCTGCTGGAGAGCGCGCGGGCCGGCCACATCCCCTTCGTGTGGGCCACGGCGGACGGCAGGTCCGGGATCGCCGAGGACGCCGGGGGACCGCCGCTCGGTATCGAGAAGGGCATGGAGTATCCGGTGGCCCGCTTCCGGCTCAGCACGGGCGGAGTCTTCATCCTCCTCACGGACGGCGTCGTGGAGGGACCCCGGCTGAGCGTCGACGAGGGGCTCGACCACGTGGTACGGCTCGCCGGCGACGCGGCCGTCGCGGGTCTGGACGCGGAGTCGCTGGCCGCCGCCGTGATCAAGGGCGCCGAGCTCGTCGGCCACGAGGACGACGCGGCCGTACTCGTCGTGGGCCACGAGGGGCCCGGCCTTCAGCCATAGGGCCCGTCGCCGCGTTTCTCGCCTCGCCGACGGCGCGGCATCGGTGTCTGATGGCAGCTGTGGTGGGTACCCAGGCGCTGCGCCGGACGGCCGTCTACGTCCTCGAGGTGCTGGCCGTCGCTGTCTGCTACTACGCGGCAGGGCGGCTCGGACTCCTGCGCCAGCTCGTCGTCGAAAGAGCCGTGGTCACCCCCATCTGGCCGCCGACCGGCCTCGCGGTGGCCAGTCTGCTGCTCCTCGGGGTGGGCATCTGGCCCGGTATCGCGCTCGGCGCCTTCCTCGTCATCGCCTCCATCAGCCCGCCGGGCCGCGACGCGGCCGGCATCGTCGCGGGAAACACCGCCGCACCCCTGTGCGCGTACCTCATGCTGCGCCACGTCGGCTTCCGGACCGAGCTCAACCGGTTACGGGACGGCCTCGCGCTGGTGTTCCTCGGCGCGCTGGCCGCCATGCTGATCAGCGCGACCGTCGGCGTCGGTCTCCTCGTCATCGTGGGCAAGCTCCCCCTGCATGACTCCGGACTCATCTGGCTGGCGTGGTGGGTGGGCGACGCGATGGGCGTCCTGATCGTCACTCCGATCCTGCTGATGCTGCACAGGATCACCTGGCCGCCGAGGATGTCGCGGTGGAAGGAGGCCCTGGTCGTCACGCTGGTCGCCTGCGGTCTCGTACCCCTGGCCACGCGCAGCTCCGTCAGCCTGTTGTTCCTGGTCTATCCGCTCCTCGTCTGGGCGGCGCTGCGCTTCCGGCTCGCGGGCAGCATCCTGTGCGCCCTCCTCACGTCCGTCCTGGCCACCATCGCGGCGACGGAGCACATCGGGCCGTTCGCGCGGCTGACCCCCGTCGAAGTGATGATGAAGCTCCAGGCCTTCAACGGGACCATGGCCCTGACCGCCCTGCTCCTGTCGGCCGTGATCACCGAGCAGCGCAACACCAGACTGTCCGTGGAACAGGCCTGCCAGGAACTCGTCGAGGTGCTCGAACACCTGACCGCGGGCGACACCCCGCCGAGCCGCGCGCCGACCGACGACGCCACAGGGGAGGCCGACCCGGGGGAGGCCGACGCGAAGCGCCCTGAACGCCGGGAACCCCCGCCCTGATGCTCGGGGCGGGGGTCCCTCCGTTCGGCGTGCGGGGACCGTCGCTCACCCGGCCGGCGCGGTGATCTCCCGCTTGAGGATCTTGCCGCTGGGGCCGGTCGGCAGCGCGTCCACGAGCCAGACCGATCGCGGGTACTTGTACGCCGCCACCCGGTCCTTGACGAACTCCCGCAGCTCGTCGGGCGTCACCTCGGCGCCCTTGCGCAGGACGACCGCGGCCGCGACCTCCTCGCCGAGGTGCTCGTGCGCCAGGCCCACCACGGCGGCCAGCGCGACGGCCGGGTGCTCGTGCAGGATCTCCTCTATCTCGCGCGGGTAGACGTTGTAGCCACCGCGGATGATCATGTCCTTCTTGCGGTCGACGATGTACAGATAGCCGTCCTCGTCCCGCCGGGCGAGATCGCCGCTGCGCAGCCAGCCGTCCGGGATCGCCGTCGCCGTCTCCTCGGGCAGGTTCCAGTAGCCCTTCATCACGTTCGGTCCGCGCACGGCCAGTTCGCCGACCTCGCCGGGGCCCACGTCCTGGCCCTTCTCGTCCAGCAGCCGGACCTCCACATCCAGGATCGGAGTGCCGACCGACCCCGGCTTGCGCGGCCGGTCGGGGTGGTTGAAGGAGACCACCGGGCTCGTCTCGGACATGCCGAAGCCCTCCAGCACCATGCAGCCGAAGCGCCGCTCGAAGCCGTGCAGCACCTCCACGGGCAGCGAGGCTCCGCCCGAGACGCACATCCGCAGCGTCGACACGTCCGCCTCCGACGGATGCTGCAGCAGCGCCGCGTACATCGTCGGCACGCCCTCGAACACCGTGGCCCGGTCGCGGGCGATCGCGTCCAGCACGGCCTGCGGGTCGAAGCGCGGGATCAGGGTGAGCGAGGCCCCGCCGCGGACGGCCACGCTCATCGTGCAGATCTGCCCGAAGATGTGGAACAGCGGCAGACAGCCGACGACCACGTCCTCGGATGTGATGCGCTGCACATGAACGGCGTTGACCTCGGTGTTGTGCCGCAGACTCCCATGGGTGAGCGCAGCGCCCTTGGGGCGTCCCGTGGTGCCGGAGGTGTACAGGAGAACGGCCACGTCGTCGTCGGCCGTCTCCGTCACCTCGGTCAGCGGCTCCTGACCGGCCAGCAGTCCGGCGAAGTGGGAGGGCTCGACCGCGATGTGCCGCACCCCGGCGGCGGCCGCCCCCTGGGTGCCCTCGCCGGGTGCCTGGTGCCACTCGAACAGCAGCGCCGCCCCGGAGTCGTTCAGGTGGTACTCGGTCTCCCGGGTCTTCAGCAGCGGGTTCATCGGCACGACGATCGCTCCGGCGCGCAGCGCGCCGTAGTACAGCACGACGAACTCGGGGACGTTCGGCAGCATCAGGGCCACCCGGTCACCCGGTCGTACGCCCTCGGCCCGCAGCAGCGCCGCGGCCCGGGCGCTGCGCTCGTCCAGTTCGGCGTAGGTGGTGACCTGCGTTCCCAGACGCAGCGCGTCCCGCTCCGGCTGCCGCTCCGCCGTCCGTACCAAGAACTCCGCCAGATTGGGCATGCCCCGCCTCCACGAATGTCACCGTCGAAATCCGCCGTTCACGTTGACGACATGGTGCTGCCGCCGAGGGCGACGACCTATGGGAGGGACGACAGCTTCCCCTTCACCGCGTTGTTCCTGGGAACAAAAACCGGGCGCTACACTGCACCGATGGACTTCTCGGGTGTCGCCGCGGCGATCCACGCACGGCTTCCGGAACTGGGCGAGCGGCTCGCGGAGCGCATACGCTCCGACATCGATGCATACGGGGACGAATCACTCATCCCCTTCGACTCGCTGCGCCGTTCGTGCACGGCCAACGCCGACCTGGTCCTCAGACACTTCCTCCGCGCGGGCGACCCCGACCCCGGCCCCGCCCGCGAGACCGGCCGCATCCGCGCCGAGCACGGCATGCCACTCGCCGACACCCTGCACGCCTACCGGGTCGGCTTCGAGTTCCTGTGGTCGGAGATCGTCAAGGAGGCCGGCACCCATCCGGAGGTCCCGGACGCCGAACTGGTGGCCCGCTCCGCCGAGATCTGGTCGCTGTTCGGCCTCTATGCCGAGGCCGTGGCCGAGGCCCACCGGGAGACCACCGCCGAACTGACCCTGCAACGCCAAGTCCGCCGCTCCGCACTGGTGGAAGCGCTTTTCACCGGTGTCATCGCCGACCGCACCACCCTGTGGGAGGCCGCCAGCGAACTGGGCCTGCCCGAGCGCGGACCCTACGCCGTGGTCGCCGCCGAGTCCACGGCGCCGGGCACGGAGCCGCTGGCCGGAATCGAGACCGCGCTGCGCCAGGCCCAGCTTCCGTCCGCCTGGCGGCTGTTGCCCGACCAGCAGATCGGTCTGGTCGCCCTGGCCACGCCGACGGCGGAGAGCACCGGTCTGCGCATCCTGCGCCGCACACACGCCCGCGTGGGCATCAGCCCCGGCTTCCACTCACTGCGCGACACCCCGCAGGCCCTGCGCTTCGCCCGGTTGGCCCTGGCCGGCCTCCCGGGCACCGGCCCCGGCGTCGCGCGCTTCGACGACAACCCCCTGGCCATGGTCGTCGCGGCCGCCCCGGTGGAAGCCGCTCACCTGGTGACGGTCACCCTCGGAGCGGTCCTCGACCTCCCGGCGCCGGAACGCGCCCGTCTGCTGGAGACCCTGGAGCACTGGTTCGCCGCGGCCGGCTCCGCCGCCGATGCGGCCCGGAGCCTGTTCGTCCATCCCAACACCGTCCGCTACCGGCTGCGCCGTATCGAGGAACTGACGGGCCGTTCCCTCTCGGACCCGCGAACGGCGGCGGACCTCGGCGCGGCGCTCCTCGCGGTCCGCGGTGCCACGCCGAACGGCGCGGGAGCGGAAGGCGTGCCGCGGCCGAGGCCGGCGGAGCCCGCCGCGTGCCCGGTGCGAGCCCGAGTCCAGACGCCGTCCGCCTCGGGCACGCCTGCTCCACGATGAGCAACGGCCGGACACGGTCGTGCCTGCACGCCGGAGCGAGCAGGTCGTGGCCCACTCGCGTTCCCCGGCCGTGAAGGGGAATGATGAGACGTCGAGCGACGGATCAACCGATGCGGAGGAGCGGACCCATGCCGCACGAGCGAGCGGGCAAGCCGGCCGGTCCCGAGGACCTTGTCGACGTGGCCCGGCTGGTCACGGCGTACTACGCACTGCACCCCGACCCGGCCGAGCCCGGACAGCGGGTGGCGTTCGGCACCTCCGGACACCGCGGATCGTCGCTGGCGACCGCGTTCAACGAGGACCACATCGCCGCCACCAGCCAGGCCATCTGCGAGTACCGCGACAGCCAGGGCGTCGACGGCCCCCTCTTCCTCGGAGCCGACACGCATGCGCTGTCGGAGCCCGCGAAGGTCACCGCCCTCGAGGTGTTCGCCGCCAACGACGTGACCGTGCTCATCGACAGCGAGGACGGCTACACCCCCACCCCGGCGGTCTCGCACGCCATCCTCACCCACAACCGGGGCCGTGGCACCGGCCTCGCGGACGGCGTCGTGGTCACCCCGTCGCACAACCCGCCCGCCGACGGCGGCTTCAAGTACAACCCGCCGAACGGCGGTCCGGCCGCCTCCGAGGCGACCTCCTGGATCCAGGACCGGGCCAACCAGATCATCGCCGGCGGTCTCAAGGACGTACGCCGCATCAGCTACCCGCGCGCGCTCGCCGCACCCACGACCGAGCGGTACGACTTCCTCGGCAGCTATGTCTCCGACCTGCCCGGCGTGCTGGACATCGACGCGATCCGCACGGCAGGTGTGCGGATCGGCGCCGACCCGCTGGGCGGGGCGTCCGTCGCCTACTGGGGCCGTATCGCCGAACAGCACGGCCTGGATCTGACGGTGGTCAACCCGCACACCGACCCCACATGGCGGTTCATGACGCTGGACTGGGACGGACAGATCCGCATGGACTGCTCGTCTCCGTACGCCATGGCCTCGCTCATCGAGCGGCGCGACCGCTTCCGCATCGCCACGGGCAACGACGCCGACGCCGACCGCCATGGCATCGTCACACCGGACGCGGGTCTCATGAACCCCAACCACTATCTCGCCGTTGCCATCGCCTATCTCTACAAGCACCGCGAGCGGTGGCCCGCCGGCACGGGGATCGGCAAGACGCTGGTGTCGTCCTCGATGATCGACCGCGTCGCCGCCGACCTCGGCCGTGAACTGGTCGAAGTCCCCGTGGGATTCAAGTGGTTCGTCGACGGGCTGCTCGACGGGTCGCTCGGCTTCGGCGGCGAGGAGTCGGCCGGGGCGTCCTTCCTGCGCCGGGACGGCTCGGTGTGGACGACGGACAAGGACGGCATCCTCCTCGCGCTCCTCGCGTCCGAGATCACGGCCGTCACCGACCGGACGCCGTCCGAGCACTACGCCGGACTCACCGCCCGCTTCGGCCGCCCCGCGTACGCGCGCATCGACGCGCCGGCCTCCCGGGAGGAGAAGGCCCTCCTCGCGAAGCTCTCGCCGGCCCAGGTCACCGCGCGGAGCCTGGCGGGAGAAGAGGTCACCGCCGTCCTCACCGAGGCTCCCGGCAACGGCGCTTCGATCGGCGGCATCAAGGTGACCACCGCCAACGCCTGGTTCGCGGCACGGCCTTCGGGCACCGAGGACGTCTACAAGATCTACGCCGAGTCGTTCCTCGGACCCGACCACCTCGCCCGGGTGCAGGAGGAGGCCAAGTCGGTGGTGCTGACGGCACTGGGCGGCTGACGCCCACCTCCGGTCCCGCGGGAACGGTTCCGTCGACGCATGCGTCCTCCTCGATCCGGGCACGGGAGCCGTGCTCCGGGGACGACGGGAGGCCGCGTGCGTACGGGCGGACATGCCGACTGGACAAGGCGATTCGAGGAGGAGCGCGAGCGCAGGCAGGCGCAGGGCGACCCGGACTGGGCGCGGGGAGCGACGCTGCACCGCGCGCTATGGGCGGGAATCCAGCGTTTCCAGGTCGGCGAGGACGGTGACGGCACCAATCTCATCGCCAAGGCCGAGGCGGCAGGGGACCCCGAATACGCCGACGCGGTACGGCTGTTCGTCGCCGAGGAACAGAACCACGCCCGGCTGCTGGCCGGCCTGCTGGCCGCCGGTGGCATGCCGACGCTCGCGGGCCACTGGAGCGACAAGGTCTTCGTACGGCTCCGGCGGCTGCTGGGGCTGCGCACGGAACTGCTGGTGCTGATGATCGCGGAGGTCGTGGCGCTGCGCTACTACCGGGCCCTGTGCGACGGCACGGACGACGCGCTCGCCTCCGACGTGGCGGGCCGCATCCTGGCCGACGAGGAGCGCCATGTGCCCTTCCACTGCGAGCGGTTGCACGTCTCCTTCCTGGAACTGCCCCGGCTGCTGCGGCACCCCGTGACGGCCCTGTGGCAGCTGCTGCTGCTCGCGGTGGTGCTCGTGGTGGCCGCCGACCACGGCGCCGGTCTCAGTCAACTCCGCGTCGGACGACTGCGTTTCGTGGCCGACGTCATGGCGTCGTCGAAGGGCGTCGTCTCCGCGGTGCTGACGGCCGTACCGCACCCCGCGCCCGTGCCGCGCTGAGGAACCCGGGAGCCCTGTCGAACCCACACCATTGGCCGTACACTGCCAACTCGCAGACATATGGGTCGTGTTGACGGGGGGAGCCCTCATGTCCGGTGATCCGTACGGCCCCAACCATGGCTTTGTCGTGCCGCCCATGCCGTCGAGCCCGCCGCCCGCACCGCCGGACGCCTGGCGGGCGGTGGCGGTCGCACTGCTCAATCTCAGCGGCCTCGGCCTCGGCTACGCCCTCGTGCGTCGCCGGGTCCTGATGGCCGTGTGCTGGGCGGCGACGGCCGTCCTGCTGCTCGTCGCCCTGCCCGCGGACGCGGACGGCGTCCCGGGACTCGCGCTCTCCGTCTACCTCGTGTTCCTCGCTCTGGCCGCCGTCCACGGCGCGTTCGCCGGACTGCGCACCACACTGGCCTGGCCCGGAAGACCGCCCCTCGCGCTGCTGCTGGGCGTGCTTCTCCTTGCCGCACCGGTCGGCGGCGCGGTGCTGTACGACGACGCCCGCGAGGAAGCGATCCAGCAACAGCTCCTCGACCGGCTCGACGAGGCCGACCAGCTGGTGGCAAAGAGCGGCCGGCGGTCCTTCGAGAGCGCGAGGTCCGACTACGGCACGGCCCTGGACGTGTACGAGGACCTCGCGGCCCACCATTCCGGCTCCCGCGCGGCCGACCGTGTCCCCGACAGCATGGAGACCTATTACGCGACGGTCGGTGCGGACTACGGCCGCAAGCGCTACTGCGAGGCGATCGCGCCGCTGAAGTATCTGCGTACGGTGCCGCGCACCATGCCGAAGGAGGAGCTCGGCGCGCTGACCCGGTGGCCCGACGACCGGCTGGCCACCTCGCTGTACGAGTGCGGATCGAGCAGCCTGTCCTCCGGCGAGGCGGACTGGGTCACCCACTTCGGTGAGCTGCTGAGCACATTCCCCCGGTCCGAGCAGACGACGAAGGTCGCGCCCGCCGTCGACCTGGCGGTGGCCGGCGCGGAGAAGAACGTACGCGGCTCCGACCCCTGTGCCGCCGTCGAGCGGTTGCGCGGTCTGAAGACCCGGATCAGCGACCTCTCGGGGAGCGCGGGTGACGCCGCAGCCGATCTGACGAAGAGTGCCGACCGGGCCGGCCGGAGCGCCGACTCGGGGGAGTACGCCTGCGGAGTCGACCAGTACAAGGACGGCGACTTCGAGGCGGCGCAGCAGACCATGGACGAGTTCGTCGCCGACCACAAGAACGACAAGAACCGGGCCCGCGCGAAGAAAATCTCCATCGCAGCCGAGGTCGCCCAGACGCTGCCGGCCGCCGGGAAGCGACTGCCCACCACCGCCTCCGGCGGCAGCATCTCCGTCACGGTCAAGAACGACAGTCCCGACCCCATCACGGTCTACTACACCGGCCCGGTCACCGGCAGCTTCTCGCTCAAGGCCTGCGGCAGCTGCAAGGCCTATTCCTTCGCCGCCTCGATCACGATCGGATTCAAGCCCTGCAGCGACGGCGGCAAGCACTACCCACAGCGCACGATCAGCCTGCCGCCCGGCACCACGTACTTCGTGCACAAGCCGCGGGGCATCAGCACGGCGACCCCCGCCTCCGACACCGCCAAGCTCCGCTCCGGCTACATCTACACGGAGTGCGCCTACACGACGCGGACCCTCGGCAGCAGCTACTGACACCCGGACGACCGCACGCTCACCTGGGCTGAGCGGGCCCGGTACAAGAGGACCATCGGACCCCCTCCGGGCCATCCGGCCGCTGTCCGCACCTCTGCGCGCCACAGAAGCATGGCTGACGGGCCGACCCCTCCGTAACGGACCGCACAAGGAGCACAGCCATGGCCAGTAACACACGCAGAGGAGACCGAGCGGCGCCCACGGCCGCCCTCGGTCTGCCGGCCGCGTCCGCGCTCGTGATCGGCAGCATCATCGGCACCGGAGTGTTCGCCCTCCCCTCCGCGCTCGCCCCCTACGGCCCCATCTCCCTCGTCGCCTTCGTCGTCGTGACCCTCGGCGCCCTCGCGCTGGCACACACCTTCGGCGCCCTGTCGAAGCGCGTCCCGGCGAGCGGCGGACCGTACGTCTATGCCCGCGAGGCCTTCGGTGAGTTCGCCGGGTTCCTCAACGCCTGGTCCTACTGGATCACGGCATGGGCCGGGAACGCGGCGATCGTGGTGGCCTGGGTCGGCTATGTCGAGGTCTTCGTCAACACCGGCCACAAAACCGGCATATCGGTACTCATCGCGCTGGTCGGGCTGTGGATACCGGCCGCGATCAACCTCACCGGTGTGCGCAACATCGGCGCCTTCCAGGTGATCACGACCGTGCTGAAGTTCGTCCCACTGGTCTTCATGGCGACCGTCGGGCTGCTCTTCATCGACGCCGGCAACTTCGGCGCCTTCAACGCCAGCGGCCAGTCGGCGCTCGGCGCGATCTCCGCGGCCGGGGCCATCGCCCTGTTCAGCTACCTCGGCCTGGAAGCGGCCTCGGTGGTCGCCGGGCGGGTCCGCGAGCCGGGACGCAACGTGCCGCGCGCCACCGTGTACGGCACGCTCGCCTGCGCCGTCATCTACATCCTCGGCACCCTCGCGGTGTTCGGCACCGTCTCGCACGCCGACCTGGGCTCCTCCACCGCGCCGTTCACCGACGCCGCGAACAACATCTTCGGCGGCACCTGGGCCGGCGACGCCGTCGCCGCGGCCGCCATCATCTCCGGCATCGGCGCCCTGAACGGCTGGACCATGCTGTGCGCGGAGATGCCGTACGCCGCCGCCCGCGACGGCCTCTTCCCCGGCGTCTTCGCCAAGCTGCGCGGTGAGAGCGGGGTCCCGGCCTTCGGCATCGTCGCCTCCACCGTGCTGGCCTCGCTGATCACGGTATTCAGCTACACACGCTTCGAGGACGTCTTCACGAAGATCGTGCTGCTGAGCGTGCTCACCGCGGTGATCCCCTACCTGTTCTCCGCCGCCGCCCAGCTGTACTGGCTGCTGGTCCGCGGCCGCGACAGCCTCAGCCCCCGCCGGCTGGCCCGCGACATCACCATCGCCTCGCTCGCCCTCGTCTTCTCGTACTGGTCGATCCAGGGCAGCGGCTACCAGACCGTCTACTACGGCCTGTTCGTCCTGCTGCTCGGCATCCCGGTCTACGTCTGGCTCAAGCGGGGCCAGGGCAGCTACGGCGAGCCGACGGCCCCCACGGCCGTGACGATCCCGGCCCAGGAGGACCGGGCACCCGAGACACCCCCGCCCACCCAGCGGATCTCCCGCGGGCTCCGGACCAACCGTATTGGCGGCACCCGCAAGCGCAACGGCCTCGGCCACCACGACTGACCGAACCACAGCACAAAGGAACTCCCACCATGAACACCTTCCACGTCGACTCCGAGGTCGGCCCCCTGCGCCAGGTGATCCTGCACCGCCCCGGCCTCGAACTCTCGCGCCTCACCCCGCGCAACGTCGACGCCCTGCTCTTCGACGACATCCTGTGGGCCAAGCGCGCCCGCGAGGAGCACGACGCCTTCGCCCAGGTCCTCAGGGACTACGGCGCACGCGTCCACTACTTCTCCGACCTGCTGGCCCAGACCCTCGACGTCCCCGAGGCCCGTGACTGGCTGCTCGACCGGGCCATCACTCCGGCCACCGTGGGCCCGGCCCTGATCGACCCGGTGCGCGCGCTCTGCGCCGACCTCGACGGGGAGACCCTGGCCGGCTATCTCATCGGCGGGCTCCTCATGAGCGACCTGCCGATCGCCGCACCGCACAGCCTGGTCTGGAACGCCCTCGACCGGGACGACTTCGCACTCACCCCGCTGCCCAACCATCTCTTCCCGCGCGACAACTCGTGCTGGATGTACGACCGTCTGTCGATCAACCCGATGGCCAAGAGCGCCCGCCGGCGCGAGAGCCTGCATGCCGAGGCCATCTACCGCTTCCACCCCAGGTTCGCCGGCCACATCACCGAACCGATCCTCGACGGCGTGGTGGGCACCCTGGAGGGCGGCGACGTCCACGTCCTCGGCAACGGAGCCGTGATGGTCGGCATGGGCGAGCGCACCACCGCCCAGGCGGTGGAGAACCTGGCGGCACGGCTGTTCGCCGGCGGCACGGCCAGACGACTGATCGCCGTCCAACTGCCGTCCGCACGCGCGTACATGCACCTCGACACGGTCCTCACCATGGTCGACCGCGACGCCTTCACCATCTATCCCGGCCTCGCCGACTCCCTGCGCTCGTGGACGCTCACACCCAGTGACACGCGCGAGGCCGGCTTCGACGTCGCGGCGAACTCCGACCTCGCGACCGCCCTCGCCGAGGCCCTCGACCTGGACAAGGTCCGCATGCTCTGCGCGCCCCAGGACATCCGCAACGCCGAGCGCGAGCAGTGGGACGACGGCAACAACTTCCTCGCGATCGCCCCCGGAGTGATCGTCGGCTACGAGCGCAACGTCACCACCAACACCTATCTGCGCAAGCAGGGCCTCGAGATCGTCACCATCGCCGGCGGTGAACTCGGCCGCGGCCGCGGCGGCCCGCGCTGCATGAGCTGCCCCATCGAACGCGACCCGGCCGTCTGATCGAGCACCGATCAAGCAAGGGGAACCACCATGACCGTCGACCTGCGAGGCCGCTCCTACCTGAGCGAACTCGACTTCACCTCCGCCGAGATCCACCACCTCCTCGACCTCGCGGCCGGCCTCAAGGCGGCCAGGCGCGCGGGCACCGAGCGGCCCCGGCTGACCGGCAAGCACCTCGCGCTGATCTTCGAGAAGACCTCCACCCGCACCCGCTGCGCCTTCGAGGTCGCCGCCGCCGACCAGGGAGCCGCCACCACCTACCTCGGCCCCGGCGACACCCACATCGGCGCCAAGGAGTCCATCGCCGACACCGCCCGCGTCCTCGGCTGCATGTTCGACGCCATCGAGTACCGGGGCTCCGCCCAGTCGATCGTCACCGAACTCGCCGCCCGCTCCGGCGTCCCCGTATACAACGGGCTGACCGACACGGCACACCCCACCCAGAGCCTGTGCGACGTGCTGACCATGCACGAGCACAGCCCCAAGCCGCTGCCGGACATCGCCTACTGCTACCTCGGCGACGCCCGCAACAACATGGGCAACTCCCTGCTGTCCATGGGCGCCCTGCTCGGCATGGACGTACGCATCGCCGCTCCCCGGCAGCTGTGGCCCGACCCGGAACTCGTCACCACCTGCCGCACCCTGGCCGACCGCAGCGGCGCCCGCATCACCCTCACCGAGGACGTCGAGACCGCCGTACGCGGTGCCGACTTCCTCCACACCGACGTCTGGGTCTCCATGGGCGAGCCCGCCGACACCTGGGGCGAGCGCATCGAGCTGCTGCTCCCGTACCAGGTCAGCGACAAGACGCTCGCCCTCACCGGGAACCCGGACGTAAAGTTCATGCACTGCCTCCCCTCGCTGCACGACCGCAGTACCCGCCTCGGCCGGGACCTGTTCGACACCCACGGACTGGACGGCCTGGAGGTCACCGACGAGGTCTTCTCCTCTCCGGCGTCGATCGTCTTCGACCAGGCGGAGAACCGGCTGCACACCATCAAGGCCGTGCTCGTCGCCACCCTGGAGGACTGAAGCCATGCGCATCGTCGTCGCCCTCGGCGGCAACGCCCTGCTCCACCGCGGCGAACGCCCCGACGCCGCGGTCCAGCAGGCCAACATCGACCGGGTCGCCACCGCGCTGGCCGCCCTCGCCCATGAGCACGAGCTGGTCATCACCCACGGCAACGGCCCCCAGATCGGCCTGCTCGCCATGGAGAGCGCCGCCGACCCGGACCTGAGCGCCCCGTACCCGCTGCATCTGCTCGGCGCCCAGACCCAGGGCATGATCGGGTCGCTGCTGGCCTGCACCCTGCACAACGCCCTGCCCGGCCACCGGATCGCCACCCTCGTCACCCACACCCTGGTGCGGGCCGAGGATCCGGCCTTCGACCGGCCCACCAAGTTCGTCGGCCAGGTCTACCCCCGTGAGCTGGCCCGGTCCCTCGCCCGCGAGCGGGGCTGGCACATCGCCGAGGACACGGGGGGCTGGCGGCGGGTCGTGCCCTCACCCGACCCCCGGCGGATCGTCGAGACCGAGACGATCCACGATCTGCTCGGCGGCGGCGCCCTGGTCATCTGCGCCGGCGGAGGAGGGATCCCCGTCACCGCCGACCCCGTCACGGGCGCGCTGACCGGCGTCGAAGCCGTCGTCGACAAGGACCTCTCCGCGGCCCTGCTCGCCGAGCACCTCAAGGCGGACTTCCTGCTCGTCCTCACCGACGTGCCGTACGTCTACGAGGGTTACGGCACCCCCGAGCAGCGGCCCCTCTCGGACGTGACCCCCCTCCAGCTGCGCCGCGGCGGCTTCCCCGAGGGCTCCATGGGGCCCAAGGCGGAGGCGGTCGCCCGGTTCGTCGAGAACACCGGCGCACTGGCGGCGATCGGAGCGCTGGACGCGGCGTACGAGATCGCCCACGGCAGGTCGGGGACCCTGGTCCGACCGGATCTCCTGACCGACTGAGCGAGCGGGCGCGCCGGCAGGCACGCCCGGCAGCGCCTAGGACGGTACGACGGCGACCGGGCACGTGCCGGCCCGCAGCAGGCTCCGCGTGGTGTCCCCCCACGCGGAGCCCCGCCTGTGTCCCACCACGACCAGGGCGGCGTGTGCGCAGTGATGGAGCAGAGCCTCGGACGGGGTGAACGAGACGACGTCCTGGAACACCGGTACGTCCGGGTACTTCGCGCGCCAGGGGCGCAGAGCGTCCGTCAGCAGCTGGACCTCGTGGTCCTCCCAGGTGGCGCGGTCCTCCTCCGGTACGGCGAAGGGCAACTCGGCGGCACTCGGCGGCAGCGCCCAGGCGTGCACGGCGTGCAGCCGCAGGCCACGCAGCCGGGCGCTCTCGAAGGCGAAGTCGATCGCGGCGTCGGCGGGACGGCGGGCGTCGATGCCGAGGGTGACCCCGCCGGTGTGGTTCGAGCGGGCTGGAGCGTCCGGGACCAGGATCAATGGGCAGGTCAGAGTCTCGGCGTCGGCCGCCATGTCCTCCGGGCCGAGGCCCAGACCCGTGACGGTCACCCCGGCCTCGCCCGGGTCCCGCGGCCAGGTGCGGACCACGCGCAGCGGCAGATCGCGCAGTATCGCCTCGTCCTCCGCCCAGTCGGCCGCGGCCCGGCCGCCCGCCGAGGGATCGACTCCGGCAAGGATCACTCGCTGCATGACCGTCCACCTCTCCGCCGCGAGGGAGCGTGTCCCCCCACGCGCCCTCCACCCTGACGCCTGCCGCTGTGCCGGTTCAGGGGCCGAACGGCCCCGAAACGTGGGCACTTGGGGCCAGGGGCCTACGCGAGCCCAGGCGCGTCAGCCGGTTTGGTCGGGGGGTGCCAGATGGGTGGTGAACCAGTCGCTGGCCAGTTTGGCGACGACGGGCAGGGTGCCCGGCTCGGCGAAGAGATGGCTCGCGCCGGGTACGACCGCCAGGCGGTGCTCGCATTGCAGCCGGTCGGCGGCGAGCCGGTTCAGGCTGAGCACCTGGGTGTCGAGACTGCCGACGATGAGCAGCGTCGGTGCCCGCACCCGGGCCAGCGAGGCGGCGGAGGCCAGGTCGGGGCGGCCGCCGCGGGAGACGACCGCGCAGATGCCGGAGTCGTCGGCGGCGGCCTCCAGCGCCGCGCCGGCACCCGTGCTGGCGCCGAAGTAGCCCACGGGCAGGTCGGTCTCCCGGCGCAGCCAGAGGGCCGCGGACTGCAGCCGCCGGGACAGCAGGTCGATGTCGAACACGTTTTGCCGGTCGCGTTCCTCGTCCTCGGTGAGCAGGTCGAGCAGCAGCGTGCCCAGACCGGCCCGGTTGAGCACGGCGGCCACGTACCGGTTGCGCGGGCTGTGCCGGCCGCTGCCGCTGCCGTGCGCGAACGCCACCACGGCCCCGGCCGGTTCCGGAAGCACGAAGCGGGCGGCCAGCCGTACCCGCCCGGCCGGCACCTCGACCTCGCGGTTCGGCGAGGGCGCGTCGGGAGGGGCGGGGGAGCCGGACGCGGGGCGCGCCAGGAGGTCGGTGACCTCGGCGTCGCCGGTCTGGTCGAAGACGCGGTACCAGGCGCCGACGGCGCCGAAGTAGGCCGGGCTGTGCAGACACACGACCTCGTCGGCCACCGCACGCAGCAGTGGGAGCGCCCGCCCCGCCCCGACCGGGACGGCGAGCACGATCCGGGCCGCGCCCCTGCCCCGTACGACACGGCACGCGGCCTGCGCGGTGGCACCGGTGGCCAGTCCGTCGTCCACGACCACGACGGTCCGCCCGGCGAGCGGTACGGGATCGCGGCCGGCCCGGTACTCGCGCACCCGCCGCTCCAGCTCGACCCGCTCGTCCGCCTCCACGGCCGCCAGCTCGGCCGGCTCCAGCCCGGTGTCGCGGATCACATCCTCGTTGAGCACCCGCACGTCCTGCTCGCCGATCGCGCCGAAGCCCAGCTCCGGCTGCCACGGCACACCCAGCTTGCGGACCACCAGCACGTCCAGCGGCGCGCCGAGCGCCCGCGCCACCTCGTACGCCACCGGGACCCCGCCCCGGGGCAGCCCGAGCACCACCACGTCCGCGCCGCGCAGATACTCCAGTCGCCGGGCCAGGCGGCGCCCGGCGTCCGTACGGTCGTCGAATCGCATACGGCACCTCCTCACGCCCGCCGCCGGCGGTGAACCGCCCCCTTCCATTGCAGCGCGATCGGGCCGACTCGGCAGAGGGAAGGTCAGCCCGTCTTGTGCCCCCACCGCGGGCCGACCAGAGCCCACTCCCGGCCCCACTCGTCGATACGCCGCCGGTCGAGCCGCCACCGTACGACGGCGCCGGCGCCGACGACGGCCCCGGTCAGGGCCAACGCGGCCCCGGCCCCGACGAAGCCGGCCTCGAGGGACGCCTCCGTACGACCGGTCGGCCGGTCGGTGAGCCCACCGTGTTGGTCCTGCCAGATCGTGACCGAGGCTCCGGCCGCCAGATCGGTGCCCACCAGGGTCCGGCCGGTACGGGTGGTGCCGTCCGGCGCGGTCCAGCGCACCGTGGCCCAGGCCCGGTCGCCCCTGCCCCAGGTCGCAAGCGTGCTGGCGGGGGTGTCGGCGAGGAGCACGGCCCGGACGGGATGCCGCTCGGCGCGCTGCCGTGCGAACACCTCGTCCGCGGCGTGGGCCGTCACCAGGCCGGCGACCGCGCCGCCCAGCACGACGAGCGTCCATACGCCCAGCACCAGCCAGGCCTCGACGATGTCGTCGTGCCGTCGCAACGGGTTGCTCCGCCAGCGCCACAGCCACCGCCGCCGCCGTGCGGACTTGCCTTCGCGCATCGCCGCGCACCCCCTCGTCGTCTTCGCTCCTGGTGACAGTTCCGAAGGTGACAGCAGGCACCGCGGTACGACATGGGCCGACCAGGGGCCGCAGGGGCCCCGTCCGGCGGGCCCCGGGGGCCGTACGGCCCAAGCGGAACCCGTCAGGGCAGGGCAAGCTGGATCTACGGGGCAAAGAGGCTTTTCCCTGCCCCTGCACCGCCCGACCGGAAAGGAGGGTGAGGGCGACATGAAAGGCTTCGTCTTCCACGGCCCGGGACAGTCCGCCTGGGAGGAGGTCCCCGACCCCGCCATCAAGGAGCCCACCGACGCGATCGTGCAGATCGGCGAGGTCACCATCTGCGGGACGGACCTCCACATCCTCAAGGGCGACGTACCCGAGGTGCAGCCCGGCACCGTGCTGGGGCACGAGGCCGTCGGTGAGATCGTCGAGGTCGGCAGCGACGTACGGACCGTACGGCCCGGAGACCGGGTCCTGGTGTCCTGCATCAGCGCCTGCGGCCGCTGCCGTTACTGCCGTGAGAGCTCGTACGGCCAGTGCCGGGGCGGCGGAGGCTGGATCCTCGGGCACCTGATCGACGGCACCCAGGCCGAGTACGTGCGCGTCCCCTACGCCGACCTGTCCGTGCACGCGCTGCCCGCCGGTGTGGCGAGCAGGGACGCGGTACTGCTCGCGGACATCTACCCGACCGCCTACGAGGTGGGCGTGCTCAACGGGCACGTACGCCCCGGGGACACCGTCGCCGTCGTCGGGGCCGGCCCGATCGGACTCGCGGCGATCACCACGGCGGGCCTGTTCGCGCCCGAACGGATCATTGCCGTGGACCTGGCACCGGCCCGGCTGGAGGCGGCCAGGCGGTTCGGCGCCGATGCCGTCGCGGACGTCCACGAGGCGCCCGGACAGCTGGTCGACGACCTCACCGACGGGCTCGGCGCGGACGTCGTCATCGAGGCGGTCGGCGTGCCGGAGAGCTTCGAGCTGTGCACCCGCATGGTGCGGCCGGGCGGGCACGTGGCCAACATCGGTGTGCACGGCAAGCCCGCGACCCTGCACCTCGAAGAACTGTGGATCAAGAACGTGACCATCACCACCGGGCTGGTCGACACGTTCTCCACCCCCACCCTGCTGCGGATGGCGGCCGCCGGACGGCTGCCGACCGAGCAGATGGTCACCCACATCTTCCCGCTCGACCGCATGGAGGAGGCCTACGAGGTCTTCGCCGGGGCCGCCGAGACCGGCGCGCTCAAGGTGGTCCTCGGCGGGGAGCAGCACGAAGTGGCCGTGCGCACGGACTGAGGCGGGCCCGACGAGAGGATGTGACGGCTGATGGCCGAACGCACGAAGGCGAACGGGCCGGAAGGAGCGCCGGTCGGCGACCTGGGCCGCCGGCTCGTCGCCCGGCGCACCCAACTCGGCCTGACCCGCGCCAAGACGGCCGAACGCGCGGGCGTCGCCCCCAGTTACCTCAGATACTTGGAGGAGCAACCCGGTGCCGCACCGGGCTCGGGCCTCCTGGTCCGGCTGGCCGAGGTGCTGGAGACCACGGTGTCCGAACTCACCGGCGGCGACACCGAGCTGCCTCCCGGTCCCGGACGCGCAGGGCGGGCACCCGAGTTCACCGAACTGGGACCGAGCGAGTGCGGGGAGCTGCTGTCGACGCACGGCGTGGGCCGGCTCGCGGTGTCCACGGAGTCGGGGCCCGTGATCGTGCCCGTCAACTACAGCATCGTCGACGGCGCGGTCGTCTTCAGGACCGGGGCCGGTACGACGCCGTCGCTGGCGGCGGGCCACCAGGTCGCCTTCGAAGTCGACCGTATCGACGACGCGTTCAGCCGCGGCTGGAGCGTCCTCGTGCGCGGACGGGCGCGCACGGTGACGGACCCCGACGAGCGGAGTCGGCTCGATGCGGAGGCCTACAGCACACCGTGGACGGGCGGCCACCGCGACCTGTGGGTGCGCATCGCACCCGACACGGTCACGGGCCGCAGGATCAGGGTCTGAGCCGGGGCTTGCTCCGCTTCGACGGGGCGCACGGGCGGAGCGACACCGCGGGGGATCGGTGCCGCTCCTGTCTCCACTGTCTCGTGGACCGCGGCCCCACGACAGGTGCCAACCGGACGCTTTGCGGGCGCGGAATTCCCGCCGCGCGCCGTAGCGCCGACACCGTCGTACCCGACCTCGCACGACAAGTCGAAGGGGGACCGCCGGCGTGACGGGCTGGACGTGGGAGTACGACGGCTACGAGCCCGCGGACGAGCGTCTCAGGGAGTCGCTGTGCGCACTGGGCAACGGCTATGTCGCCACACGCGGGGCCCTGCCCGAGTGCGCCGCGGACGGCGTGCACTATCCGGGCACCTATGTGGCCGGCTGCTACAACCGGCTCACCTCGGACGTGGCCGGACGCCGCGTCGAGAACGAGGACATGGTCAACCTCCCGGACTGGCTGCCGCTGCGTTTCCGCCCCACCGGGCCACAGCGGCCCACCGGAGCGGACTGGCTGACGCCGGACACCGCCGAGGTCCTCGACCACCGGATGGTCCTCCACCTGGACTCGGGCCTGCTGGAACGCCTGACCCGCTACGGGCTCGGCGACGGGCGGGCCCTGCGCGTGCGCCAGCTGCGCATCGTCCACATGGCCGACCCGCACCTGGCGGCCCTGCGCACCGAGTTCACCGCCGAGGGCCACACCGGCGAGCTGGAGGTCGAGGCCACGCTGGACGGCGGCGTCACCAACGCCGGTGTGGCGCGCTACCGGGACCTGGACGGCCGTCATCTCACCCATGTGGTCACGGGCACGGCCGCGCCCGACACGGTGTGGCTGCGCTGCCGTACCCGCACCTCGGACATCCGGATCGGTATGGCGGCCCGTCTCACCGCCTTCGCACCGGTGTCGGACCGGCACGAACCCCCGCGCGCCGTCCAGCGGCTGACCCTGCCGCTCACCGCGGGCCGCACCGTCACCGTCGACAAGACCGTCGCCCTCCACACCTCGCGCGACCCGGCGATCAGCGACCCGCTGCGCGCCGCCGTCGACCGGGTGGGCGCCGCGCCCGGATTCGACGAACTGCTCGAGTCCCATCTGAGGGCCTGGGACCAGCTGTGGCGCAGGGCCGAACTCGACGTCCCCGAAGAGGCCGGACGCATCCTGCGGCTGCACCTCTTCCATGTGCTCCAGACCCTCTCCCCGCACACGGCCGACCTGGATGTCGGGGTACCGGCCCGGGGGCTCAACGGCGAGGCCTACCGCGGCCATGTCTTCTGGGACGAGCTGTTCGTCCTGCCCTACCTCAACCTGCACTTCCCCGAGGTCTCCCGCGCCCTGCTCCGCTACCGCCACCGCCGCCTGGACCAGGCCTGCTCCGCGGCCCGCGCCCTGGGCCGGCGTGGCGCGCTGTACCCGTGGCAGAGCGGCAGCGACGGGCGCGAGGAGACACAGGCGCTGCATCTCAACCCCCGCTCGGGGCGGTGGCTGCCGGACCACTCGCGGCTCCAGCGGCACGTCGGCTCGGCGGTGGCGTACAACGTCTGGCAGTACTGCGAGGCCAGCGGCGACGCCGAGTTCCGGCACACCAAGGGCGCCGAGATGCTGCTGCAGATCGCCCGCTTCTGGGCCGACTCGGCGATCTACGACGACCGTCTGGGCCGGCACCGCATCCGGGGCGTGATGGGCCCCGACGAGTACCACGACGCCTACCCCGACCGGCCCGAGCCCGGACTCGACGACAACACGTACACCAACGTGACCGCCGCCTGGGTGCTCGCCCGCACCCTGGAACTGCTGCGCACCCTGCCCGAGCCGCGCCGCCTCGAACTCGTCGAGCGCACCGGCCTCGACCATGCCGAGCTCCAGCAGTGGGAGGACGTGTCCCGCACCCTTCACGTGCCCTTCCACGAAGGCGTCATCAGCCAGTTCGACGGCTACGGCGATCTCGCCGAACTCGACTGGGACGGGTACCGGAAGCACTATGGCGACATCCGGCGCCTGGACCGGATCCTGGAGGCGGAGGGCGACACGGTCAACCGCTACCGGGCATCCAAACAGGCCGACGTACTGATGCTCGGCTACCTCTTCTCACCAGCCGAACTCCGTTCCCTCTTCGACCGGTTGGGTTACCGGCTGAACGAGGAGACCTGGCAGCGCACCGTCGACCACTACCTCTGCCGCACCAGCCATGGCTCGACCCTCAGCGGTCTGGTGCACGGCTGGATCCTGGCGCGTGCCCGACGGGCCGAAGCCTGGGCGTACTGCCAGGAGGCCCTGCGCGGCGACATCGCCGATCTGCAGGGCGGCACCACCGGTGAGGGCATCCACCTGGGCGCCATGGCGGGCACCCTCGACCTGGTTCAGCGCGGGCTGACCGGCATGGAGACCCGCGACGGGGCGCTGTGGCTCGACCCCGTGCCGCTGCCCGAGCTGTCGTCGTACGGTTTCGTCCTGCGCTTCCACGGGCACTGGGGCGTACGCCTGCGGCTGGAGCGCGGCCAGCTGGAGGTCACCGTGCCGTCGTCCGACCGCGCCCCGATCGACCTCCGGCTGCCCGGCCGTTCGGTCCGGTTGCAGCCGGGGGAGACATGCTGGCTGCCAACAGAGCCCGGACGTGGGCCGGTTGGTCCCCGGTGAGGCCCTGACAGCCCCTCCCGGTCCGGCGCCGGACGCAGGACGCTGGCATCGGGAAGCAGGCCCAACACCTGGAGGTGGCATGATGCTTCCGCCCGTCGTCGTCGGAGTGGACGGATCCGCCGAGAGCCTTGCCGCCGCGGAATGGGCGGCCCGTGAGGCCGCACGCCGCGAGCGGCCACTGCGTCTGGTCCATGCCTGGAACCCGCCGCCGAGCGCGAAGGAGGACGGCACGGCCGCGGCCGGCCGCCGCTACCTCGCCCAGCGCACACTGCGTCAGGCGGAGGAAGGGGTGCGCGCCGCGTGTCCCGAGGTCCGGCTGCACGACGAGCTGGTCGAGGGCCCCGCGGTCGAGGTGCTGCGGGAGGCGGCCGAGGGGGCCGAACTGCTGGTGCTGGGATCGCGGGGGCTGAGCGGCTTCACCGGGTTCCTGGTGGGTTCGGTCGCCCTCGGCGTGGTGGCGCGGGCGACCGGGCCGGTGGTTCTGGTGCGGGCCGGTGAGGAGACCGCCGACGAGCATCTGCCCGCCCCCGACGGCAGCGCCTCGACCACGACCGGATACCGGGACGTGGTGCTGGGCGTCGACCTGAGCGAGCCGTGCGACGAGGTCATCGAGTTCGCCTTCGAGGCGGCGCGGCTGCGGCGGGCCCGGCTGCGGGCGGTGCACGCCTGGCAGCCGCCGGGGCCGCTGGGCCTGGGCGAGGGGGACATCGGCCTGATCGACGATCCCCGGCGGGCCGAGGAGTGGCTCGGCTTCCTCAAGGCGGTGCTCCAGGTGTGGCGCGACAAGTATCCCGAGGTGGAGGTCCTGGAGACGGTGGTCGAGGACAAGCCCGCCAACGCACTGCTGCGCGCGGCGACCGGGGCGAGCCTCCTGGTCGTGGGACACCACCTCACCCAGCGGCGGATCGGCCCGCGCACCGGGCCCACCACCCACTCCGCCATCCACCACATCTACTGCCCCGTGGCCGTCGTGCCCCACGCGTGACGGCCGCCGGGCCCTCATCCGCGGCGGCCGGTCGCGGATCCCGTACGGCCGACAGCGCCGGGCGGGACCCGCGACGGGACCGAGTGCCCGCTCATGCCTCGATGGGACCGGCCAGCTGGACGATGTCGTCGGCGGCCACGTCGTGCAGCCGGATGGCGAGGTCCTCCAGCGCGCGGCTGGCGGCCAGTTCGTCCCCTATCTCCGGCACCGGCCGGTCGACCGGATTCCGCCGCGCCACACCCCGGCCGGTGACGGTCGACGTGTCGCGAGTGGTCAGCACGGCACGCGCCTGGGTGTCGTCGCCTTCCTCGGTGATGTAGATCTGCACGGTCCACTGCTTCGCTTCCACCGTGATCACCTCCGTGCGCTGATCCCCCCGTCGTTGCCCTACTCTTCAGGCTGCGCCCCGCCGGGCCGCCGGTCCAGAGCGGACCGGCCCGGGAGTTCCAGCGTCAGCGCCCCGTCGGCCGCCACGGCGATGGACACATCCTTGCTGACCCGCTCCAGCGTCTCGCGCAGCCAGTCGCGATCCTCGGCGCAAGCGGGCTCCAGCCGCATCCGACGGGCCCGCAGCGGCACCATGCGCAGTCCGCTGAGGCGTCCGGTGGCCGCCTCGACCGAGACCAGGAACGCCAGCCGGAGGTCGTCGCGGTACGCCTCGTACCCCGTGATGCCTTCGTAGTCGTCGACGAAGTCGCCGCAGCCGTGCAGCACGAGCCGCTCGTGGTACACCTCGACGGGGCGCGGATGGTGCGAGGAGTGACCGTGGATCACGTCCACACCGCCGTCGACCAGGGCATGTGCGAAGCGGATCTGCCGCTCGGGGACGCGGTAGCCCCAGTTGGAGCCCCAGTGCACGGAGACGACGACGATGTCCCCCGGGCGTCTGACCCGGCGTACCCGCTCCACGACTCCGTCGGCCTCGGCCCGGGTGAGGGCGGGGACGAACGCGACGCCCGGCCGGTCGGGGCCCGCCGCCCAGTCGGACGGGATGCCGCTGCACGACGCACCCAGCGCGAACACCAGCACGCGCCCGCCACGGCCCACCGGGACCGCCACGGGAGCGCGCGCCTCCTGCGCGTCCCGCCCGGCGCCCGCCGTACGCAGCCCCGCGCGGGAGAGGGTGTCCAGGGTCTCGGTCAGCCCCGCCCGCCCGAAGTCCAGCACGTGGTTGTTGGCCAGGACACAGACATCGGGCCGGGCCACCAGCAGCGCGGGGATGTTCGCCGGGCTCATGCGGTAGTGGACCCCCTTGCCCGGAGCGAACGCGTCGCTGCGGGTGACGGACGTCTCCAGGTTCACGATCCGGACGTCAGGGGACTCCTCCTCCAGCACCCCGAGCGCCTCGCCCCACGGCCACGCGGGGATGACGGGGGCGGGGATCGGGCCGTTCACGGCCTCCGCGCTCCGGACATAGCCGAGGGCGTCGCCGACGTATCCCTCCTGCAGGGCCGGATCGCCCGGGTGCGGGAGGATCTGGTCCACTCCGCGCCCCAGCATCACGTCGCCGCACAGGAACAGCGTCACCGTGCTGCCGCTCATGTCTCCACGGTAGGACGACCGTGCCTACCCTGGAGGAGTGGCCCGGTCCAATGACGAGGTCGCCGCGCTGCTCCAGGAGTACGCCGACCTGATCTCGATCACCGGAGGAGACGCCTTCAAGGCACGCGTCTACGAGAAGGCTGCCCGCGCGATCGGCGGCCACCACGCCGACGTCCGTGACCTCGACGCCAAGGGCCTGCGGGAGATCCCCGGCGTCGGCAAGTCGATCGCCGAGAAGGTCGTCGAGTACTTCCGCACCGGCCGCATCTCCGCCGTGGACGAGCTACGGGCGCGGATCCCGGCCGGAGTACGGCAGTTGACCGCCATTCCCACCCTCGGACCGAGGAAGGCGCTCCTGCTCTACGAGGAGCTGGGCATCTCGTCGGTCGACGAGCTCACCGAGGCCATCCACGCCGAGCGGCTGCGCGATCTCAAGGGCTTCGGACCGCGAACGGAGGAGAACATCCTCCACGGCATAGAACTGCTGCACTCCACCGGGGACCGTGTCCTGCTCGACGTCGCCATGGACCTCGCCGAGGAGATCACCGGCGCGCTGTCCGAGGTGACCGGCTGCCGGCGCTGCGCCTACGCCGGCTCACTGCGTCGCGTCCGCGAGACCATCGGCGACATCGACATCCTCGCCACGGCCGAGGACTCGGCGCCGCTCATGCGGGCGTTCACCGAGCTGCCGTACGTCACCGAGGTCATCGCGCACGGCGGGACCAAGACGTCGATCCGCACCACCAAGGGCCTCTCCGTCGATCTGCGCGTCGTCCCGCCGGACTCCTGGGGAGCCGCGCTGCAGTACTTCACCGGCTCCAAGGCGCACAACATCCGTACCCGGGAACTGGCCGTGCACCAAGGCCTGAAGCTCTCCGAGTACGGGCTCTTCGACGCCGAGAGCGGAGAGAAGATCGTCTCCGAGACGGAGGAGGACGTCTACGCCCGGCTCGGCCTGCCCTGGATCCCGCCGACACTGCGCGAGGACCGCGGGGAGATCGAGGCCGGACTGCGCGGCGAACTGCCCGACCTGGTGAGCGAGGCGGACATCCGGGGCGACCTGCACACGCACACCGACCTCACCGACGGACTCGCCCCGCTGGAGGAGATGGTCGCGGCGGCCGCCGAGCGCGGCTATGCCTACTACGCGATCACCGATCATGGACCGAACCTGTACATGCAGCGCATGACCGACGAGCGGATGCTGGCGCAGCGCGAGCGCGTACGGGAGCTCGACGGCTACGGCACGCGGGGGCGACGGGGCGGGATGTGGCTGCTGCACGGTGTGGAGCTGAACATCGACCCCGACGGCGCGGTGGACTGGCCGGAGGAGTTCCTGGCCGGCTTCGATCTGTGCGTGGCCTCGGTGCACTCGCACTTCAACCAGGGCCGCGAGGCGATGACCCGCCGGATCGTACGGGCCTGTGAGAACCCGTACGTCAACATCATCGGCCACCCCACCACCCGTATCGTCGGCAAACGGCCGGGTGTCGACGCCGACCTCGACGAGATCTTCGCCGCCTGCGCGCGCACCGGCACCGCCCTGGAGATCAACGCCCACCCCCACCGGCTCGACCTGCGGGACGAGGACATCCTGCGGGCCCGGCGGTACGGGGTGAAGTTCGCCGTGGACAGCGACGCCCACGCCGCCCTCCACCTGGCGAACATGCGCTACGGGGTGGGCACGGCACAGCGCGGCTGGCTCACCAAGGACGACGTGATCAACACCTGGCCCAGGACACGGCTCAAGCGCTTCCTGAGCAAGAAGGAGGCGCCCTGTTCAGCCGAGGCACACCACGAGGAGGCACAGCTCGGACGGCGAGGTCGCCGCCGGTGAGGGGCTCGTCTGCGAGGTGCCCGAGCCGGTGCCGCCGGTCTGCGTGGGTGCCGGCGTGGACGGCTGCTGAGCCGTGGTGCCGGTGTCGCCGGTGGCCGCAGAGCCGGTGGCCGCAGAGGCGGCCCGCGCCTTCGGAGCCGATGTAGTCGCCGGCCGAGGCGTGGTGGCGGCGTCCGGACGCGTCATCGTCGGCGAGGTGGGGTCCGGTGCGGCGGCGGACTGCTGATGCGGGGCGTTGGCGGGGAGCGGCTGTGCGGGGGGCGTGGGGTGCGCGGACCGATGCCTGCCGGGCGGTGGCGTCGACGCCGGGCGGGTCTGCTCCACGGTCGGTTCCTGGGCGGAACCGGTCGGGTTGTTCTCCGGTGCCGTGGCCGCCTGTGCCCGGTCGGCGGAGTGACGGTCCAGGGAGGCGACGGTCAGGCCGCCGCCCACGATCGCGACGGCCGTGGCGACGGCGGCGCGGCGCTTGTTCTTCTTCCACCGGGCCAGCTGGCGGCGCCGCGCGGCCCGGCCCTGCGGCGCGGGGGGTGCCACCTCGGCCGCGATGTCTTGCGCAGGGGCCGCGACGGGTGCCGTGTCACCGGGGCCGAAGTCCGGCCGGCCGTGGGCGGTGGCCGGGTTCTCGCACGACGGCACGGCGGGACGCAGGGCCGAGGGCGGGGCTATGTCCGGCGCATAGGCGCCGCATCCGGGACACACCAGGGCGCCGTTGAGATGCCGACGACACGAGGAGCAGTAGTCCATCTGCGGTCTTCCTGGGTTGGCTGCGCCGTCGGCCCGCTCGGCCGCGACCTGGTCGTGTTCGCACGTGGGAATCGATCGATCAGGAACGCTAGCGAGGCTTTCGCGGGGCTGTGTGCAGTCTGTGTGACACTCCTGCGCAGATGTGACCCGGGGCGCGTGAGTGCCGTGTGGGGCCGGGGCATCCTGTCCCGGCCCCGTCCGGTCTACGGGTAGTTGGTCAGGTTGGCCACATTGGTCGTGGAGTTGGACGGACCTCCGGTGTTGTTCACGACGTGGGAGATGGTGCCCGTGCCGCCGAGTGAGACGGTGACCATGCTGGTGAAGCGGACGTTCGCGGTGTTCGGGGCCTCGATGGCGCGCGCGGCCGTCACACTCGGGTTGACGTTGAAGTAGCAATAGCTGCCCAGGCCGTAGGCCTGGTGGCTGGTGACGGAGTCGGCGACCTTGTAGGCGGCGTAGCCCTGGGTGGAGCCGTTCATCCAGGCCGACTGGCCGGGCGGGTCGTACGGCATCTCGTTCTGGTAGAAGTACGTGCGGCCGCCGTTGCCGTTCCACACGGTCTGGTACTTCTGGAAGTGCTCGACGAACAGGCCGTACATCGTCACGTTGTCGCCGTTGACCACCAGTCCCGTGTCGGCGGTGTTGCTGGTCCAGCCGACGCCGCTGCCGTGGTCGGCGCGCCAGATCCACATGTGGTCGCCGATGACGTTGTCGCTGTTGACGACGAGGCTCGTGGTCGCCTTGCCGACGGCCGCGCCGCCGACGCGGAAGTACACGTCGTGCAGCGAGGTCGGGTCGGCCGCGTGGGAGGCGGACGAGCCGGTCGGGCCGACCTCGACGAGGGTCGAGGAGTTGGTCGTGCCCGCGTCGAACAGCAGGCCCGCGATCTTCACACCGTCGACGTCGGCGACCGTCATCGCGGTGACCCCGTTGTCGGGGACGAAGGTGGCGAGACCGAGGCCCAGGACGACGGTGTCGGGGCGGGTCACCTTCAGGGTCTGGTCCAGGTGGTAGACGCCCGGGGTGACCAGGAGGTTCTGGCCCGCCGCCAGGGCCGCGTTGATCTGTGCGGCGGTCGCGCCGGGCTTGACCACATGGAACTGGCTCAGCGGCAGTGAGGTGCCGGAGGGGTTGCCGCCCGCCCAGCTGGTCGCCGTGGAGTTGGTGCGGACCGACGGCACGAACACCTGGTACGCGCCCGCGCCGTCCACGTACAGGAACGGCTTCTCACGGGTGACCGGGCTCTGGGCCACCGTCGTGTAGGGCGGCTTGGGGAAGCTGGTGGCCGGTACGCCCTGGCTGCCGACGAAGACCATGTTCCAGTTCGAGCCGGTCCAGCTGCCGAGCTGGGAGTTGCGCGTCAGCCACTGCTGCTGGGTGCCGGAGTCGACCTGGCCGTCGACCTTGCTGTCGGCGAGGTAGCCGCCGCTGGACCAGCCGCCGTCGTCGAGGGCGAGGTTGCCCCGCAGATGCATACGGCGGTAGGCCGCCGCCTGGGAGACGGCCCAGCGGTCGCCGCCGCCGGCCGGGTTGACGGACAGGTTCTCCGCACCACGCCAGAAGTTCTGGGTGGCATTGCCCTGGAACCAGTCGGCCTCGGCGTGCACCGCGCCGTTGACCGACACCGCGTCGGGCGTCAGACCGAGCCCCAGGACCTGGGTGTAGAAACCGACGTTGACGTCGGCGCTGTAGGTGCCCGGCTTGAACATCACGGCGTAGCGCTGGGAGCCGAACTGGTTGCTCTCCTGCTGGCGGAAGATGGAGTCGAGCCTGCTCTGGATCGTCGAGGACGACATCGACGGGTCGAAGACGACCACGTTCGGACCGAGGTCAGGGTCGCTCGGGGACTGGGTCACGGGGACCACCTGGAAGCGCTGCGCGGCGGTGCCGTTGCAGGTGTACTGCACCAGTTGCACACTGTCGGCGGTCGAGGCCGCGGGATCGTCGAGGCACTTGCCGCTGTTGCGGTTGACGAAGTGGTAGGCGCCGCCGCCCTCGTCCACGGGCAGCCACTGCTGGTTGGCTCCGCCGCCGTAACTCCACAGCTGGAGAGGCGCGTTGTCGGCGGTGGAGACGTCGGTGACGTCCACGACCTGACTGGTGCTGTTGTGGTTGTTGATCCGGACGTAGCCGTCGCTCGTGCCGGTGAAACTCCACTGCTGGGCGCCCGAGTTGTTGCAGGCGTACTGCTGGACGACGGTGCCGTTCGCGGTGGCGGCGGCCTTGGCGTCGAGGCACTTGCCGCTCGCCGCGTTGATGACGGTGGCGAAGCCGGTGGGCAGCGCGGCGGCCGCCGCGTGCGAGGGAGCCGCCGTCAGCAGTGCCGCGGCTGCCGTGGCGGCCAGAGCGGCCGCGAGGGATCTGCCCCGGTGCGGGGAAGCGGGGGGTGGGAGGCGGAACACGGGTTCTCCTAGCCTGAAGGGATGGCCGGTGGGGGAGTCGGAGGATCAGCCGGTGTAGGCGGCGAAGACCCGTGTGTAGTCCCAGGCGGACTGGCCCACCCCGGAGCAGCTGTCGGCGGGGCCGCCGGTGCAGGGGCGGTCGCGGTTGGCGGACCAGAAGGTGAGCCGCGCCAGGTGGTGCTGCTGGGCGTAGGCGAGGATGGTCCGGAAGTCGTTGACCGTGACCGTCTCGTTCTGGTCGGTGATGCCGTTCATCGACGAGATGCCCATGTCCCGGTAGGCCTGGTCGTCGCTGTAGCGGTACGCGTTCTTCAGCGCGTTCTTGAGGCCCTCGGCCGCCTGCGTGGTGAGGTTGCCCATGTTCTGGCCGGCCCCGCCGAAGTCGAACGGCATGATGGCCCAGGCGTCGACGGTCAGACCGGCGGACGCGGCGCGGTTGATCAGGCTGGTGTCGGGCCCGCTCTGCCCGGTGCCGATCGTGATGTACACCTTCAGGCCGGGGTTGTTGGCCTTCACGGTCTTGAGCGCGTCCACGGTGCGCTGCTGCACCGTCGGGTTGCTGTACGCGTCGGCCTCCAGGTCGATGTCGATCGCCTTGAGACCGTAGGCGTTGACGACCTTCTGGTAGGCGGCGGCGAGTTCGCCCGCGCTGGAGCAGGAGCTCTCCAGCTTGTTGCCGCTGTAGCCGCCGAAGGACGGGATGACGTCACCGCCGTTCGCCCGCACGGTGTTGACGGTCTGCTGGTCGACCCCGCCGGTCAGCGGGCGGCTGCCGTCCCACTGGGGGTTGCAGTAGCCGTTGCTGAGGACGAAGGCGAGCGTGAACCACTTCACGCCGGTGGCGTTGGTGATGGTGGTGGGGCTCGGCGGGCTGCCCCAGCCGTTGTAGAGGTACGGCGCCACGGCCATCGGCGCGGACGGATCGGTCCCTCCCGCGGCGGGCGCTGTCCACTTCTGGTTGGCGGCGCCCGTACAGCTCCATATCTGGGCCCGCGCACCGTTGGCCGAGGAGTTGTCGGTGACGTCCAGGCACTTGTCCGCCTGCGGGTTGACGATGTCGTGCGCCGCGGTGACCGTCCACTTCTGGTTCGGGCCGCCGGTGCAGGTCCACAGCTGGGCCTTGGCGCCGTTCGCGGTGGAATTGCCGGTGACGTCGAGGCACTTGCCGAGGGCGCGGATGGTTCCGTCGGTGCCGACGGTCCACTGCTGGGCGGCGGTGCCGTTGCAGTCGTAGAGCTGGACGGCCGTGCCGTCGGCGGAGTTGGCCCCGGCGACGTCGAGGCACTTGCCCGCGAGACCGGTGATCGTGCCGGTGGCGGCCTGTGCCGGGGAGGCGGTGAGGAGGCCGGTGGAGAGGGTGAGCGCGGCTACGGCTAGGGATGCGGAGACAGCGGGGAGGGGAAGAGGTCTGGCCATGGCGGGGGACGGCCTTTCGTGGGGGTGGAGGCGCCAGCGCATTCATCCTGTGAACGCAAGGCGCACTCGTGAGGCGGGGCTGACCGGTGAACCTAAAGGTCTGGACCACTTTCGTCAAGAGATGAAGTAAGAATTGAAAGAAGGGAGTTGGCTGCAGCAGCTGGTTAGGATCCCGAAGGTCTGTGCTTCGAAGAGGGGGTCCGGAGTTGAACGGAATCGTGGCAGCGGTCAGCAGCAACGGTCAGTACTCGTTCACGAAGCCGAACCGCGCGAGCATCACCTTGCTCGCCGGGCTCGGTGTGGAGGGAGATGTGCACGCCGGGGTGACCGTCAAGCACCGCTCGCGCGTCGCGGTCGATCCCACGCAGCCGAATCTGCGCCAGGTCCACCTCATTCACGAGGAACTCTTCGACGAGGTGGGTGAGGCGGGCTTCGAGGTGGCGCCCGGTCAGCTGGGCGAGAACGTCACCACCCGTGGCATCGACCTGCTGAGCCTGCCGGTGGGCACGCTGCTGTGCATCGGCGAGGAGGCAGTGATCGAGGTGACCGGCCTGCGCAACCCGTGCGTACAGATCGACAACTTCCGCCAGGGGCTGCTGAAACGGGTCGTCGGCCGCGACGACGCCGGCAACGTCGTACGCAAGGCCGGAATCATGAGCATCGTGAAGCGGGGCGGCGTGGTGCGCCCGGGCGACACGATCGAGGCAAAGCTGCCGGCCGAACCGCATCGGCCACTCGACCGCGTCTGACCCACGGGGGCGGGGGCCGGACCGGCCCCCGGATGATCGGTCGGCTACTCGGCGGTCATCGCCTCGCGCATCGCCTTGGCGGTGGTTGTCGGGTCGTAGTTCTCCGGGACGCCCGGGACGAGGATGATGTCGCCCTCGATGTGGCGTGAGCGCAGCGGTGCGATCTCCTGGTACGCGGGTGAGTCCCACCACGCCTGCGCCTCGGCCATGTCGGGGAAGGCGATCACCACCACGTGCCCGGGCCAGCTGCCCTCCTTCACCTCGTGCTGTGCGGCGTGCACGAGGAAGCGGCCGCCGTACGGCTCGAAGGTCGCGGGGATCCGCTCGATGTACTCGGCGATCTCCGGGTGCGGGGTGGCTTCCTGGAGGTGGGCTATCGCGTAGGCGGGCATGGTGTCCTTCCGGTCGGTCGGTCGGGCTCCGTACACCGAAGATCGTGTCATGGCGTGGCCGCGTGGGCGATTACCCGGCAGGTAACCGCCGTCGTCCCGGATCGACAGCGAGAGCGGTCATCGGATCGACCAACAGTCCGCGGCCGTGCGGGGTTGCGCGTCGCGGCGGAACAGTGCCGTCCAGAGGAAGGGCTCGCCGAAGCGGGGGGAGTCGGAGGGTTCGTCGCGCATGCGGCGCAGTTCGACGGCCGTCAGGTCGGAGAAGATCCAGCGCAGGGACTCCGGTGTGTAGGCGAGGCCGCCCTGGAGGCTGGAGCGGTGGTACAGCTCGGTGTCGGACAGTTCTGACCCCATGGCACCGGCCGCGAAGCAGGTGAGGGCGAACAGGCCGCCGGGTGCGAGGAGCCGGTCCAGGAGGGCGAGATAGCTGATGCGGCGGTGCGGCGGCAGGTGGTGGAAGCAGCCGGAGTCGTAGATCAGGTCGTACGGGCCGTCGAGCGCGGCCCCCGTCGAGGCGAAGGCGTCGCCGCAATGGAAGTGGACGTCGGCACCCGTCTCGTGGGCACGGTCACGGGCCCAGGCGATGGCCGCCGGGGAGAGGTCGACCGCGTCCACCGCGAAGCCCAGCGAGGCGAGATGCAGCGCGTTACGGCCCGGGCCGCACCCCAGGTCCAGGGCGCGACCTGGTCTGATCAGGCCGCGGTCCAGGTACGAGACCAGGTTCTCGTCCGGTTTCGTCGCGAAGAACGGCACCGGCTTGCTCCGGTCCGCGTAGAAGTCGTCCCACCAGGAGGCCGCCCGGGCGGTCCAGCGGTCGGCCCCCGACGCGAACAGGCCGTCCAGGAGCCTGAGTACGTCCTCCACGGTGCGGATGTCCCGGTCCATTCGATCCCGGTCCATTCGATCCCCGTCCATTCGATCCCCTTCCTGATACCGGGATCGTAGGCACGGGGCGTTCCGGGCCTTGCCCGGGCGTCCGTTTGCGAGAGGCGCATCCCGATCCTTGACCGGGGCACGGTGCTCCACGATGCTGTGTTGCGACACGTGAGATGTGTGCCGTAATGAGCAACATCCCGACCCGTACCAGCCGAGGAGTGGACATGACCCACCAGGTTCGTGCCGTTGTCGCGCGGGGCAAGGGCGCCCCTGTCAGCCTGGAGACGATCGTCGTGCCCGACCCCGGTCCCGGGGAGGCGCTGGTCAAGGTCGAGGCCTGCGGCGTCTGCCACACCGATCTGCACTACCGCGAGGGCGGCATCAACGACGACTTCCCCTTTCTTCTGGGGCACGAGGCGGCCGGCGTGGTGGAGTCCGTGGGCGAAGGGGTCACTGAGGTGGCGCCCGGGGACTTCGTGATCCTGAACTGGCGAGCGGTGTGCGGCCAGTGCCGGGCCTGTCTGCGCGGCCGGCCCTGGTACTGCTTCAACACGCACAACGCCGAGCAGAAGATGACGCTGACCGACGGCACGGAGCTCTCGCCCGCCCTGGGCATCGGGGCCTTCGCCGAGAAGACGCTGGTCGCGGCCGGGCAGTGCACCAAGGTGGACCGGGCGGCGTCCGCTGCCGTCGCCGGGCTCCTGGGGTGCGGGGTGATGGCGGGCATCGGCGCCGCGATCAACACCGGCAACGTCGGACGCGGTGACAGCGTGGCCGTCATCGGATGCGGCGGCGTCGGGGACGCCGCCATCGCCGGAGCGCGGCTCGCCGGGGCGGCGAGGATCATCGCCGTGGACCTCGACGACCGCAAGCTGGAGACCGCCAGGAAGCTGGGCGCGACCCACACGGTCAACTCCAAGGAGACCGATCCGGTCGAGGCGGTCCGTGAGCTGACCGGCGGCTTCGGCGCGGACGTGGTGATCGAGGCGGTGGGGCGGCCGGAGACGTACCGTCAGGCCTTCTACGCCCGCGATCTGGCCGGCACGGTCGTGCTCGTCGGCGTGCCCACCCCGGAGATGAAGCTGGAACTGCCGCTGCTGGACGTCTTCGGCCGGGGCGGGTCGCTGAAGTCGTCCTGGTACGGCGACTGCCTGCCCTCCCGCGACTTCCCGATGCTCATCGACCTCCATCTGCAGGGCCGCCTCGACCTCGACGCGTTCGTGACGGAGACCATCGCCCTGGACGAGGTCGAGAAGGCCTTCGAGCGCATGCACCACGGTGACGTCCTGCGCTCGGTGGTGGTCTTCTGATGGCCGCCGCGCGCATCGAACGCCTCGTCACCTCGGGGACGTTCGCCCTGGACGGCGGTACCTGGGACGTCGACAACAACGTGTGGATCGTGGGCGACGACAGCGAGGCGGTCGTCATCGACGCCGCCCATGACGCGGACGCCGTCGTCCAGGCACTCGGCGGACGCGCCCTGCGCGCGATCCTGTGCACCCACGCCCACAACGACCACATCGACGCCGCACCCGAGCTGGCCGCCCGCACCGGCGCACCGATCCTGCTGCACGCCGACGATCTGCCGCTGTGGAAGCAGACCCACCCCGAGCGGGCGCCGGACGGTGAACTGACCGACGGGCAGACCGTCACGGTCGCGGGGACGCTGCTGACCGTGCTGCACACCCCCGGTCACGCCCCGGGAGCCGTCTGTCTGTACGCGCCCGATCTCATGGCGCTCTTCAGCGGCGACACGCTCTTCGCGGGCGGACCGGGGGCGACGGGGCGGTCGTACAGCGACTTCCCCACCATCATCGACTCGATCAGGGGGCGCCTGCTCGCGCTGCCGCACGAGACCGTCGTCCATACGGGCCATGGGGACACCACGACCATCGGCGCCGAGGCGCCGCACCTCCAGGAGTGGGTCGACCGCGGCTTCTGACCGCCGTCGCACCCCCTGTGCGGCGCCCGTTCCGCCTGCTCGGCCTTGTTGTCCGGGGTGCTTCGGCATGCCCGGAAACAGGCCCTCGCAACCGCCTCGAACCGGCCCCTGGACACCTTGACAAGGGTTCAGCACGGCCCGCAGACTGGCGTTGCGCTAATCGCAATCCGTTTCGCTATACGCACCGAGGTGTCATGATGATTCCCGCGTGCCGACTCGCGGATCTGCCGCGAGGCGAGGCCCACCGGCTCGACATCGACCCGCCGGTCTCGGTGTTCCACACCGATGACGGCGAGCTCTTCGCCATCGACGACACCTGCACCCACCAGGACGCCTCGCTCGCCGACGGCTGGCTGGAGGGCTGCGAGGTGGAATGCCCGCTGCACGCCTCGAAGTTCGACCTGAGGACCGGTGCCGTCGACGCCCCGCCGGCCAAGCTCCCGGTCCGCACCCACGAGGTCGTCGTCGAGGACGGCATGATCTATGTGCGGGTGTCCACGGAGGCTCCCAACCTGCCGCCCTGTATCGCCTCCCGCCTGGCCGGAGGCCCCGCGTGAGGACCGTCGCCGTGGTGGGCGCCTCGCTGGCCGGTCTGTCGGCCGCGCGCTCGCTGCGGAAGCGGGGGTACGACGGACGGCTCGTCCTCATCGGCGACGAGCCGCACCGCCCGTACGACAGGCCGCCCCTGTCCAAGGAGTTCCTGACCGGCGCCATCGGCGAAGCGGATCTGGCGCTGGAGCGGGACGACGAGGACCTGGCGGCGGAGTGGGTGCTCGGCACCCGCGCCACCGGCCTCGACCGCACCGAGCGGGCGATCCGGCTCGCCGACGGAAGGCAGATCCGGGCGGACGGCGTGGTCCTCGCGACCGGCGCCGCCGCGCGTACGCTCCCCGGTTCCGAGGGCCTCGCGGGCGTGCACGTCCTGCGCACCCTGGACGACGCCCGCGCCCTGCGCGACGAACTGGCCCGGGGCGGGCGCCTGGTGGTGATCGGCGGCGGCTTCATCGGCGCCGAGGTCGCCTCCACCGCGTACGCGCTCGGACTCGACGTGACGGTCGTCGAGGCGGCGCCGACACCGCTGGCCGGGCCGCTCGGCGAGGTCATGGGCGGCATCGTCTCCGCCCTCCACGCCGACCACGGCGTACGGCTGCTGTGCGGTGTCGGGGTCAAGGGCCTGAGCGGAGAACGGCGCGTCGACGCCGTACTGCTGGAGGACGGCCGCAGCGTGCCCGCCGACACGGTCGTCGTCGGGGTGGGGGCGCGCCCCTGTGTCGAATGGCTGGCGGGATCCGGTGTCGAGCTCGACAACGGAGTGAAGTGCGGCGCCGACGGCCGCACCAGCCTGGCCGGTGTGGTCGCCGTGGGCGACTGCGCCAACTGGTACGACCCGTACACCGGCACCCACCGTCGCGTCGAGCACTGGACCGGCGCGCTGGAACGCCCCGATGCCGCCGTGGCCACGCTGCTCGCGTACGGCGCGACGGAACCGGGCGTGCCCCGGCCGCCGTACTTCTGGTCCGACCAGTACGGCGTGAAGATCCAGTTCGTCGGCCACGCCGCCGGGGCCGACAGCGTCACGGTCGAGGACGGCGCCACCGACGACCGCAGTTTCCTGGCCGTCTACCGGCGCGCCGGCCGGCCGGTCGCCGCACTCGGGATGAACCAGCCCCGGCTGTTCACCCGCTGGCGCAAGCAGCTCAGTGCCGCCGCGCCCTGACCACACCCGACGCCCGATACCCAACGCCGTCCGAAGTCGCTCTTCCCGGCGGGTGAATGACCGATCCACGACGTTCCCGAGGAGTGCAGCGTGACCTCGACAAACCTGCCGGACAGCCTGATCGCCACCCTCCCCGGCTCTTCCTACACCGATCCGGGCATCTTCGCCCAGGAGCAGGAGCGCATCTTCGAGACGATGTGGTTCTGCGTCGCCCGAGCCTCAGATCTGCCGAAGCCCGGCGCCTTCCGCACCGTCGACGTGGGCCGCGAGAGCATCCTCGTCACCCGGGCGCGCGACCACTCGATCCGCGCCTACTTCAATGTGTGCCGGCACCGCGGAGCCAAGCTCTGCACCGAGGAGACCGGCGAGGTCAGGCGCGCCTTCCAGTGCCCGTACCACGCCTGGACCTACGACCTCGACGGCAAGCTCGTCGCGGCGCCCAACCTCACCAAGATGCCCGACGTCGGCCGCACCGAGTACGGCCTGGTGGGCGTGGCGGTGCGCGAATGGCTCGGCTACGTCTGGGTCTGTCTGGCGGAGAACCCGCCCTCCTTCGAGGAGGACGTCCTCGGCGAGGTCATCACCCGCCTCGGGGACGTGGAGTCGATCGAGCACTACGACATCGACAACCTCGCGGTGGGCAAGCGGATCGTCTACGACGTCAAGGCGAACTGGAAGCTCATCATCGAGAACTTCATGGAGTGCTACCACTGCGCCACGATCCACCCCGAACTGACCGAGGTGCTCCCGGAGTTCGCCGACGGCTACGCCGCCCAGTACTACGTGGGCCACGGCGCCGAGTTCGGCGAGGAGGTCCAGGGCTTCACGGTCGACGGCTCCGAGGGCCTTGACCGCATCCCCGGCGTGTCCTCGGACCAGGACCGCCGCTACTACGCGATCACCGTCAAGCCGCAGGTCTTCATCAACCTCGTGCCCGACCATGTGATCTTCCACCGTATGTACCCGGTGGCCGTCGACCGCACGATCGTCGAGTGCGACTGGCTCTATCTGCCCGGGGTGGTGGAGAGCGGCAAGGACGTCAGCCGCTCGGTGGAGCTCTTCGACCGGGTCAACCGCCAGGACTTCGACGCCTGCGAGCGCACCCAGCCCGGCATGAGTTCACGGCTGTACGCCAAGGGCGGTGTCCTCGTGCCCAGCGAGCACCACATCGGCGCCTTCCACGACTGGGTGCACGAGCGCCTCGGCACGCACCGGCCAAACTGACGCAAGGGCGTGGGCCCGCGGCCTGCGCTCCGGCCCCCAGGTCCGGAGCAGGTGCGGGCCGCTCAGCCCAGGTAGCCCATTCGGTGGCTGATCTCCTCCGCGCCCTTGAGGAGCACCGGGGCGAGCTCGTGCATGCGCTGCTCGGTGAACCGGTACGCGGGCCCGGAGGCGCTGATCGCGGCGATCACCTCGCCGTCCCGGTCACGCACCGGTGCGGCCATGGCGTGCAGTCCGATCTCCAGTTCCTCCAGCGTGGCGGCGTAGCCCCGCTCCCGGGCCTCGGCGAGGTTCTTCTCCAGCTTCGTCCTGGCCGTCAGGGTGTGGGGGGTCATCTTCTTCAGGCCGGACTCCGACAGCAGCGCGGCGCGCTCCTGGGCCGGCAGATGGGCGAGCAGGATCTTGCCGCTGGACGTGGCGTGCAGCGGGGTCAGCTCGCCGACCCAGTTGTGCGCGGCGACGGCGGCCGGGCCGCGTACCTGGTAGAGGTTGATCGCGTAGTGCTCCTGCATCACGGCGATGTTCACCGTCTCGCCGATCTCCTCGGCGAGCCGCTCGCAGACGGGGCGGCCCTGCTGCGTGATGTCGAGGCGCCCCGTGACGGCACCGGCCAGGCGTACGATGCCGAAGCCGAGCCGGTACTTGCCGCGCTCGCCCGCCTGCTCCACCAGCCCGCGCGCCTCCAGGGCGCCGAGCAGCCGGAACGCGGTGGACTTGTGAACATCGATCTCGGCGGCCACTTCACTGACGCCCGCCTCGCCGCGCTGGGCCAGGATCTCCAGGACGCTGATGGCACGATCGACGGACTGCACCCCGCCGGCCGGCGCACCGTTTGTTTCGGTATCTGGACTGTAGTTGCTCATAGCGAAACTATACGCGCAGTAAACAACAGTCTTGCAAGTAACCGTGCGGAAACGCGGAGCCTGCAAGTTGCGTTGTTCGCAACCTGGTGCGTATAGCGACACCCGTATTAGCATGCCTCGCGTATTGACAGCGCGAGCGAGCGAGACGAGGCACCATGGCTCCCCTGCACTACGACTTCGTCATCGTCGGTGGTGGATCAGCCGGCAGCGCACTGGCCAACCGGCTCTCGGCCGACCCGGCGAACCGGGTGCTGGTCCTGGAGGCGGGGCGGCCGGACTACCCCTGGGACGTGTTCATCCACATGCCCGCGGCGCTGACCTATCCCATCGGCAGCCGTTTCTACGACTGGAAGTACGAGTCCGAGCCCGAACCCCACATGGGCGGCCGGCGTGTGTATCACGCCCGAGGCAAGGTGCTGGGCGGCTCCAGCAGCATCAACGGCATGATCTTCCAGCGCGGCAACCCCATGGACTACGAGCGCTGGGCCGCCGATCCCGGAATGGAGACCTGGGACTACGCCCACTGTCTTCCGTACTTCCGGCGCATGGAGAACTGTCTCGCGGCCGACCCCGACGACGAGTTCCGCGGCCACGACGGCCCTCTGGTCCTGGAGCGCGGCCCCGCCACCAGCCCCCTCTTCGGCGCGTTCCTCAAGGCCACGGAGGAGGCGGGCTACGCGCCCACGGACGACGTCAACGGCTATCGACAGGAAGGTTTTGCGAAGTTCGACCGGAATGTCCACCGCGGACGGCGTCTCTCGGCGTCCAAGGCGTACCTCAAGCCGGTCCGCAAGCGGCCCAACCTCACCGTCAAGACCCGCGCCTTCGTCAACCGGGTCCTCTTCGAGGGCAAGCGCGCCGTCGGCGTCGAGTACCGGCGTGGACGCGGCGGGCCGCAGCAGGTGCGGGCCCGTGAGGTCATCCTGTGCGGCGGCGCCATCAACTCCCCGCAGCTGCTCCAGCTCTCCGGCGTCGGCAACGCCGCCGAACTGTCCGCCCTCGGCATCGACGTCGTGCACGACCTGCCGGGCGTCGGCGAGAACCTGCAGGACCACCTGGAGGTGTACGTCCAGTACGGCTGCAAGAAGCCCGTCTCCATGCAGCCGTACATGGCGAAGTGGCGCGCCCCCTTCATCGGGCTCCAGTGGCTGTTCCGCAAGGGCCCGGCGGCCACCAACCACTTCGAGGCCGGCGGCTTCGCCCGCAGCAACGAGGACGTCGACTACCCCAACCTCATGTTCCACTTCCTGCCCGTCGCGGTCCGCTACGACGGCTCCTCGCCGGCCGGCGGCCATGGCTATCAGGTGCACGTCGGGCCCATGTACTCCGACGCCATCGGTTCCGTGAAGATCAAGAGCAAGGACCCGCGCGAGCACCCGGCGCTGCGCTTCAACTACCTCTCCACCGAGCAGGACCGCCGGGAGTGGGTCGAGGCGATCCGTGTGGCCCGCCGGATCCTCGACCAGCCCGCGCTCGCCCCGTACAACGACGGCGAGGTCTCGCCCGGTCCCTCCGTCGAGACGGACGAGGAGATCCTCGCCTGGGTCGCCAAGGAGGGCGAGACCGCCCTGCACCCCTCGTGCACCTGCAAGATGGGCACCGACGAGATGTCCGTGGTCGACCCGCTGAGCATGCGGGTGCACGGCCTCGACGGGCTGCGTGTCGTCGACGCCTCGGTCATGCCCTACGTCACCAACGGCAACATCTACGCGCCGGTGATGATGATCGCGGAGAAGGCGGCCGACCTGATCCTCGGCAAGGAGCCGGCGGCGCCCTCCAAGGCCGCCTACTACCGCCACCGCGACGCCCAGAAGCAGGCCGGGTAGGCCTTGGGCGCCAAGGCCCTGCGGACGCTGCTGGACCGCGTCCGCTACGAGGTGCTGCCGGCGAAGGCGACGGAGGAGAAGGTCCTCGCCCATGTCCCGCGCGACGTCGTCGTCACCGTCACGGCGTCGCCGGTCAAGGGCCTGGAGCCGACGCTCGGCCTCACCGAGCGGCTCACGGCGCACGGCTACCGGGTCGTCCCGCACGTGCCCGCGCGGCTGTTGCGGGACGACACGCACCTCAAGGACACGGTCGAGCGGCTGCTCGCGGCGGGTGTCGACGACGTCTTCGTCCCCGCGGGCGACGCCGACCCGCCTGCCGGGCCGTACGACGGGGCGCTGCCTGCGCTGCGCAGACTGAGCGAACTGGGCAGCCCCTTCGCACGGCTGGGGATCACCGGATATCCGGAGAGCCATCCGCTCATCCACGACGACATCACCATCCAGGCGATGTGGGACAAGCGCGCGCACGCCACGTACATCGTCAGCAATCTGTGCTTCGATCCGCGCGCGCTGGGTGACTGGATCGCCCGGATACGGCGCCGTGACGTCACGCTGCCCCTGTATGTGGGCGTCGCCGGGCCCGTGCAGCGCGCGAAGCTGCTGTCCATGGCGACGAAGATCGGGGTGGGGGAGTCCACACGCTTCCTGACCAGACACGCGCCGTGGTTCGTGCGGTTCGCGGCGCCCGGGGGTTATGCGCCCGAGCGACTCCTGGAGCGCAGCGCGGACGCGCTGGCCGCGCCCTCGGCGGACGTGGCGGGCCTTCACGTCTTCACGTTCAACCAGGTCGCGGAGACGGAGAGGTGGCGCCGGGCCCTGCTCGACCGGCTCGGCTGAGCGCCGGCACCTGTATACGGACGCCCCGGCGGGGCTGGAATCCGGTGATTCCAGCCCCGCCCGGTGTGCGCGCCGCCGCTCAGCGGAAGACCACCGTGCGGTTCCCGTCGACCATCACGCGGCTCTCCGTGTGCCACTTCACCGCGTGGGCCAGGACCTGTGCCTCCACGTCGCGGCCGACCGTGACCAGGTCGTCCGGGTCGAGGGAGTGGTCCACCCGGACCACGTCCTGCTCGATGATCTGGCCCTCGTCCAGCTCCGGCGTCACATAGTGCGCGGTCGCGCCGACCAGCTTCACCCCTCGCTCGTACGCCTGCTGGTAGGGCTTGGCGCCCTTGAAGCTCGGCAGGAAGGAGTGGTGGATGTTGATGGCGCGGCCCTCCAGCTCCTTGCACAGGTCGTCGGAGAGGACCTGCATGTAGCGGGCCAGCACCACGAGGTCGACGTTCAGCTCCCGCATCAACTCCAGCAGACGTGCCTCCGCCTCGGGCTTGGTCTCCCGGGTCACCGGGATGTGGTGGAAGGGGATGCCGTAGGTCTCTGCCAGGGACTCGAAGTCACGGTGGTTGGAGACGATCGCCGGGATCTCGATGTTGAGGGCGCCGGTGCGGCAGCGGAAGAGCAGGTCGTTCAGGCAGTGTCCGAACCGGGACACCATGATGAGCGTCCGCGTCGGCGTCGCGGCGTCCCGGAGGGTCCAGGAGATCCCGTAGGCCTCGGCGACGGGCCCGAATCGGTAACGCAACTGTTCCAGGCGGGTGTCCGGATCGGACACGTTGAAGTGGACCCTCATGAAGAAGCGGCCCTGGATCCGGTCGTCGAACTGCTGGCTCTCCAGGATGTTTCCCGAGTTCCTGACGAGGTAGCCGCTCACTGCGTGGACCAGTCCGGCCCGGTCGGGACAGGAGAGGGTGAGGACGTACTCACGGCCGGATTGCGGTCTAGGGGACATACGCAGGCCTCCGCTGATGCGTAATACACAACTGGGTGAGCGATACGCAACATAGTTCAGCCTGGGACTGTCGGCGGTCAAGAGAGGGACATTCGGCCCTTGTGAAAACGTCGGGACCCCTTGACGTATCTCTGTGCGTCGGTCAGGGTTCCCCCACAAGCAATTCGATGCACGATGCGCAACGAATTTCGGTCGAAGGGCTCCGCTCGTGGCAGACCTGTATGTGGACGGAGAATGGCGCGAAGCGGTGGCCGGAGGCCACCGGGAGATCCGCTGTCCGGCGGACGGCACGCTGGTGGCGACGGTGTCCGAAGCGACCCGCGCCGACACCGGGGCCGCGATCGCCGCGGCCCGCCGGGCCTTCGACGAGGGCCCCTGGCCGCACACCCCCGAACGTGAGCGCGGCGCACTGCTGTTGCGCACCGCCGACCTCATCGAGCGGGACGCCAAGGAGTTCGCCCGCGCCGAGTCGCTCGACACCGGCAAGCGTCTGGTGGAGAGCGAGTACGACATCGCCGATGTCGTCTCCTGCTTCCGCTACTACGGCGGCATAGCCGGCACCAGCGCCGGCCGGGTGGTCGACACCGGCCGCGACGACGCCCTCAGCCGGGTCACCTACGAGCCCGTCGGCGTCTGCGGACTGATCACCCCGTGGAACTACCCGCTGCTGCAGGCCTCCTGGAAGGTCGCCCCCGCCCTCCTCGCGGGCAACACGATCGTGCTCAAGCCCAGCGAGCTGACGCCCTCCACCTCGATCCTGCTGATGCGGGCCCTGCACGAGGCCGGACTCCCGGCCGGCGCCGCCAATCTGGTGCTGGGCGCCGGAGCCGAGGCGGGCGCGCCGCTGGCCGAGGACCGGGCCGTGGACATGGTGTCGTTCACCGGAGGCCTCCACACCGGACGGCACATCATGGCCACCGCCGCCGCGACGGTGAAGAAGGTCGCGCTGGAGCTCGGCGGCAAGAACCCGAACGTCGTCTTCGCCGACGCGGACTTCGAGACCGCCGTGGACTTCGCGCTCACCGCGGTCTTCCTGCACTCCGGGCAGGTCTGCTCGGCCGGCGCCCGGCTGATCGTCGAGGACTGCCTGCACGACGCCTTCGTCGACGAACTCGTACGCCGCGCCCGGCAGATCCGCCTCGGCGGGCCCTTCGACGCCGAGGCCGAGACGGGTGCGCTGATCTCCGCACAGCACCGGGACAAGGTCGAGGCGTATGTCGCGGCGGGCATCGCCGAGGGCGCCGTACTGCGCTGCGGCGGCGAGCGCCCCGACGACCCCGCGCTGGCGAACGGCTTCTACTACCCGCCCACCGTCCTCGACGAGTGCCGGCAGGACATGAGCGTGGTGCACGAGGAGTCCTTCGGTCCCGTGCTCACCGTCGAGCGGTTCTCCGACGAGGACGACGCCGTCCGGATCGCCAACGACACGGAGTACGGACTCGCCGGAGCCGTCTGGACGCAGGACGCGGGCAAGGCCCAGCGGGTCGCGCGCCGGCTGCGCCACGGCACGGTGTGGATCAACGACTACCACCCCTACGTGCCGCAGGCGGAATGGGGTGGGTTCGGGCACTCGGGCGTGGGCCGGGAGCTGGGACCGACCGGTCTGGACGAATACCGAGAGCCCAAGCACGTCTGGCAGAACATCCAACCCCGGCCGCAGCACTGGTTCCGCGGCTGAACGCCGAAGAGAGGTCGATCGTGACCCCAGCACAGACCGAGGTGTCGCAGCGGCGCGACACGTCCCAGGATCCCGAGGACCGCACCCCGGTCATCTCCGTGCGCCGGCTGTGGAAGGTGTTCGGGCCGAAGGCCGACCAGGTGCCGGACTCCGAGGAACTGTGCGGCCTCACCCGCCGCGAGCTCATGGACCGCACCGGATGCACCGCCGCCGTGCGCGATGTGAACTTCGAGGTGTCGCCCGGTGAGGTCTTCGTCGTCATGGGTCTGTCCGGCTCCGGCAAGTCCACCCTGGTGCGCTGCCTGACCCGGCTGATCGAACCCACCGCGGGCGAGATCGTCTTCGAGGGCGAGGACATCCGCGGCGCCGATCCCAGGCGGCTGCGCGAACTGCGGCGCAACAAGTTCTCCATGGTCTTCCAGCACTTCGGTCTGCTGCCCCACCGCAGGGTCGTCGACAACGTGGCCTTCGGCCTGGAGATCCGCGGGATGGGCAGGGCGGAGCGCACCAAGCGGGCCATGGAGGTCGTCGAACTGGTCGGCCTGGCCGGATACGAGAACTCCTATCCCGACCAGCTCTCCGGCGGTATGCAGCAGCGCGTCGGCCTCGCCCGCGCCCTCGCCGGCGACCCGGACGTCCTCTTCTTCGACGAGCCGTTCTCCGCGCTCGACCCGCTGATCCGCCGCGACATGCAGAACGAGGTCATCCGGCTGCACCACGAGGTCGGCAAGACCATGGTGTTCATCACCCACGACCTCTCCGAGGCCCTCAAGCTCGGCGACCGCATCCTCATCATGCGCGACGGCAAGATGGTCCAGTGCGGCACCGGCGACGAACTCGTCGGGGCCCCCGCCGACGACTACGTACGGGACTTCGTCCAGGACGTGCCACGGGGCGACGTCCTCACCCTGCGCTGGATCATGCGCCCCGCCGAACCCGACGACGCCCTCGACGGACCCGAACTGGGCCCGGACGTCGTGGTGCGCGAGGCCACCCGCGCGGTGCTGGCCGCCGAGAAGCCGGTCAAGGTCGTCGAGAACGGCAAACTGCTCGGCATCGTCGGCGACGAGGAGATCCTCGCCGTCGTCGCCGGACAGCAGGGCGGTGTGTGATGGCCGTCGCCGCCGACGCGACCGCGCCGGTCGCGCCCCTGCGCAGGAAGGTCAGCCGGCCCATGGTGCTGGCGGCGATCCTGATCGTCTGGCTGGTGCTGTTCGCCGCGCTGCGCGGCCGGCAGACACTGACCCTCGCCGCCGCCGACCTCACGGGTCTGCACCGCTGGCTGAACGACGTCAACGACACGATCGGCGCCAACCGCGACTCCAACCCGCTCTTCCTCTACTTCTTCAATGAGATCCGCCTGGTCATCGACAACCTGGTGACCTTCATCCAGTCGCTGATCTCCCAGCCCACCGACGGCCGTCCGGTCCCCCAGATCGGCTGGCTCGGCGTCGTTGGACTCACCGGCTACGTCTCCTGGGCCGTGGGCAACTGGCGGGTCGCCCTGCTGGCCGTGGCCGGCTTCACCTTCCTCGGGTTGCAGGGCCTGTGGCAGGAGAGCATGGACACACTGTCGCTGACCCTGTCGGCGGTCTTCGTGGCCCTGCTCATCGGCATCCCGCTCGGTGTGTGGGCGGGCCTCTCCGACCGGTTCAACCGGATCATGACGCCCTTCCTGGACTTCATGCAGACGATGCCGACCTTCGTCTACCTCGCCCCGCTGACCCTGTTCTTCCTCATCGGCGGCGCCTCCGCCACCATCACCACGGTGATCTACGCGGCACCGCCCGCCATCCGCATCACCGCGCACGCCATCCGCTCCGTACCGGAGACCACCGCGGAGGCCGCCGACTCGCTGGGCACCACGCGCTCGCAGCAACTGGTCAAGGTCCTGCTGCCGTTGTCCAAGCGCACCGTGGTCATGGGCATCAACCAGACCATCATGGCCGCCCTGGCCATGGTGACCATCGCCGCGCTGATCGACGCTCCCGGACTCGGCAAGACCGTCGTGCAGGCACTGCAGTCGCTCGATGTCGGTACGGCCTTCAACGCCGGTCTCGCCATCGTCGTCATGGCCATCGTCCTGGACCGGGTCACCACGGCGGCGGCCGCACGCGACGAGGCGGCCCGGCGCTCGGGCGACCGCTTCCTGAAGTGGCGCCGGCCGCTGCTGGCGGCGGGCGGAGTCGCGGCGGCCGTCCTGGTCTATCTCTCGCACACCTACATCTGGGCGGCCGAGTTCCCCGGCGAGGGCAGCATCGGAAGCAACATCGCGAGCGCGGCCGACACGGCCACCACCTGGATGCAGGACCATCTGTCGGGCATCACCAACGCCTTCCGGGACGCCATCACCAACGGTCTGCTCAACCCGTTCCAGACCCTGCTCACCGACTCCCCGTGGTGGCTGGTCGCGGCGGCCCTGGTCGGGCTCGGCGTGGTGCTCGGCGGCTGGCGCGCCGGGGTGACCGCGGCCGTGTGCGTGGGCCTGCTGGTCGGCACGGGCCTGTGGTCGGACAGCATGACGACGCTGGCCTCGACCGTCGTGGCGACCGTACTGGTGATGCTGCTCGGCGTCGCCTTCGGCGTATGGATGGGCCGCAGCGCGCTGGTCGACCGGGTCATCCGGCCCACGCTGGACGCGGCGCAGGTCATGCCGCCGTTCGTCTATCTCGTGCCGTTCCTCGCGCTCTTCGGCGCCACCCGCTTCACCGCCATCGTCGCGGCCGTCGTCTACGCGGCGCCCGTCGCGATCAAGATCATCGCCGACGGGGTGCGGAACGTACCGGAGACCACCGTGGAGGCGGCCTCCTCCGCCGGGTGCAACACCTGGCAGATCATCACCAAGGTCCAACTGCCGATGGCACGCAGCGCCCTGACTCTCGCGACCAACCAGGGTCTGATCTACGTGCTGTCGATGGTTGTTGTGGGCGGCCTGGTAGGGGCCGGCGCCCTCGGCTACGACGTCGTGGCCGGATTCTCGCAGGGAGAGCTGTACGGGAAGGGATTGGCGGCGGGACTCGCCATCGTACTGCTCGGAGTCATGTTCGACCGGATCACTCAGGCTGCGGCGCGACGCACCAGGGCATAAGGAGCAGGACACCATGGCAAGACACTGGCGAGCCGGCGCGGCCGGCCTGGCCGTCCTCGGCCTCACCCTCACGGCCTGCGGAGGGGCGAAGGTCGGCGACAGTTCGTCCGCGGGCGGATCGAAGAGCTCGGGCGGCAAGTGCGGCACGTTCAATCTCGCGGTCAACCCGTGGGTGGGCTACGAGGCGGACGCGGCGGTCGTCGCGTACGTCGCGCAGCACGACCTCGGCTGTACGGTCAACAAGAAGGACCTGAAGGAAGAGATCGCCTGGCAGGGCTTCGGGACCGGGGAGGTGGACGCCGTCCTGGAGAACTGGGGCCACGACGATCTGAAGAAGAAGTACATCACCCAGCAGAAGACCGCAGTGGACGCCGGGCAGACCGGCAACAAGGGCATCATCGGCTGGTACGTGCCGCCGTGGCTGGCCAAGGCCCACCCGGACATCACCGACTACAAGAACCTCAACAAGTACGCGTCCAAGTTCAAGACGTCCGAGTCGGGCGGCAAGGGCCAGTTGCTCGACGGCGACCCGTCGTACGTCACCAACGACGCGGCACTCGTGAAGAACCTGAAGCTGGACTACAAGGTGGTGTACGCGGGCAGCGAGACCGCGCTCATCCAGGCCTTCCGCACGGCCGAGAAGAACAAGCAGTGGGTGATCGGCTACTTCTACGAGCCGCAGTGGTTCCTGTCCGAGGTCCCGCTGGTGAAGGTCAACCTGCCCGCGTACAAGACGGGCTGCGACGCGGATGCGGCCAAGGTCGCGTGCGACTATCCCGTCTACAACCTGGACAAGATCGTCAGCACGAAGTTCGCCAAGTCCGGCAGTCCGGCGTACGACCTGGTGAAGAAGTTCAACTGGACGAACGACGACCAGAACACGGTGGCCAAGTACATCGCGGTGGACAAGCTGTCCGACGAGGCGGCAGCGAAGAAGTGGGTGGAGGCGAACCGCGACAAGGTGGATGCCTGGCTGAAGTAGAGCCGGTTGCCTCCGGCGGGTGGATGTAGGGGCAGGGGGCGGCGCGGTTCTTCCGCCCCCGCCGCCCCTACCCGTCCCATCCCCAGGGGCTCCACCCCTCACCCCCGGCGGGGACTGCGTCCCTTGCACCCCTGCCGGGGCTTCGCCTGCGTGCCCTGCTGCGGTTCGGCCTGCGGCCGCTGGCGGGGGCTGGGTCGCCTGTACCTCTCGCGGGGTCCCGCCGGCGGCTCCCGGTGGGGATGGTGTCCCGTGCGTTCTTCGTGGTTGGCCTCCGTACATCTGCTGGGGTTCGGCCTGCGGTCCTGGCGGGGTTGGGGCCCCTACCCTTGGTGGGGCTCGGCTCGCGGTTCGCGGCGGGGGCTGTGCCCGCTACACCCCTGACGGTGCGTCGCCTGCGTGCCTTGCCGGGGTTTGGCTTGTGGTCCCTGGTGGGGCTGGGGTGCCTGTATCCCTGGAGGGGTTTTGCCCACGTGCCCTGCCGGGTCTCCGCCCGCGGATTCCGGCGGGGGCTGCGTCCCCTACATCCGGCGCGGGGTTCGCCCCCCGTGCCCGGCCGGGGCTTGGCCCGAGGTTCCCGGCGGGGGCTGCGTCCCCTGCACCCTTGCCGGGGCTTCGCCTGCGACTCCCGGCGGGGCTGGCGTCTCGTGCGCTCTTTCGTGCGGGGCCTCCGTACCCTGCTGGGGTTCGGCCTGCGGTCCCTGGCGGGGCTGGGTCCCCCACCCTTGGCGGGGTTTCGCCTCCGTGCCCTGCCGGGGCTTGGCCCGAGGTTTCGGCGGGGCTGTGTCCCCTGGACACGTCGCGGGGCATTGCCTCCGTGCCCTGGTGGGGCTCGGCTTGCGGTCCCTGGCGGGGGCCGCGTCGACTTTGTTCGTGGACGAGCTTCGCCTGCGTGCTTTGCCGGGCTTCTGCCGACGGGGGTGTCCCGTGTGCTTTTCGCGGGGCTTGGCCCTCGCGCCTTGTCGGGGTTCGGCCGACGGCGCCTGGCGGGCGCTGTGTTCCCTGTACCGCCGACGGGGGTGCGCCATGTGCTCTTCGCGGGCTTGGCCACATGCGTCCGCTGCAGCACCCTTCCAGAGGGGCTGCGTTCCCCTGTAACACCCTTCGCGGGGCGTGCCCCGCGACCCTGTCATGCCCCGCTTGTCAGACCCGGGACGCGCTGATTCCTTCAGCCTGTCCGGCGTTTGAGGACGAGGCCGTTCGGGCCGAAGCGGGGGGCTGGGGGCGGCAGCCCCCAGGGATGGGACGGGTAGGGGCGGCGGGGGCGAAGACCTTCCCGAAGCCCGGCACGCTGCAGTGACCGCCCGCCGGGCCCCGTCGCGTCCGGCCTCGCTCCCGCCCCCGTTTCCGGGCTGTTCACCGACGTACTGCACCCCCTTGACACCCCTCCTCGGAGCCAGGCACATTGAGTTGCGCAACCTGAATCACGTTGCGCAGACAGCAACTGGACTGCATCAAGTTCGGAGGTTGGGCGATGGCGGGACCCCGAGTGGTCATCATCGGAGCGGGCGTCGTGGGAGCGGCCCTCGCCGACGAGATCTCCGCACGAGGCTGGACCGAAGTGACCGTGGTCGACCAGGGCCCCCTTCCGGCAACCGGGGGTTCCACCTCGCATGCCCCGGGCCTGGTCTTCCAGACGAACCCCTCCAAGACCATGACGGAGCTGGCTCGCTACACCGTCGAGAAGTTCTGCTCCCTCGACGTCGACGGCAAGCCCTGCTTCCTGCAGGTCGGCGGCCTGGAGGTGGCGACCACCCCAGCGCGCCTCGCCGAACTGCACCGCCGCCACGGCTGGATCACCGCCTGGGGCATCGAGGCCCGCCTGCTCACCCCCGAGGAGTGCGTGGAGCAGCACCCGCTCGTCAACCGCGACCGGGTCCTCGGCGGCCTCCTCGTCCCCACCGACGGCCTCGCCAAGGCCGTCCTCGCCGTAGAGGCCCAGATCCGCCGGGCCACCGAACGCGGCGTCCGCTTCCTGGCCCGCCACGAGGTCCTCGACGTACGGCAGAGCGAAGGCCGCGTCACCGGCGTCATGACCGACCAGGGCGAGATCCCCGCCGACATCGTCGTGTGCTGCGCCGGCATCTGGGGTCCGAAGATCGCCCGCATGGTCGGGATGAACCTCCCGCTCACCCCGCTCGCCCACCAACTCGCCTGGACCGGCCCGGTTCCGGCCCTCGCCGGCCAGACCGAGGAGGCGGTGCGCCCGATCCTGCGCCACCAGGACGCCGACCTCTACTACCGCGACCGCTTCGACGGCATCGGCATCGGCTACTACGGCCACCGCCCCATGCCCGTCTCCGCCGACGACATCCTCTCCGTGGACGAGGCCGACCAGATGCCCTCGGTCCTGAAGTTCACCGAGGAGGACTTCGAGGAAGCCTGGACCGAGACCCAGTCCCTCCTGCCCTCGACCAAGGAGGCCAAGGTGGAGGAGGGCATCAACGGCCTGTTCTCCTTCACCACCGACGGCTACCCGCTCCTCGGCGAGTCACCGGAGGTCAAGGGCTTCTGGGTCGCGGAGGCCGTCTGGGTCACCCACTCCGCCGGCGTCGGACGTGCCGTCGCCGAATGGCTGGTCGACGGCTACTGCTCGTCCTTCGACCTGCACGAGTGCGACGTCAACCGCTTCGAGCCGCACCAGCTCTCCCCGGAGTACGTACTGGCCCGCGACTGCCAGAACTTCGTCGAGGTCTACGACATCCTGCACCCGCTCCAGCCCTCCGGAAAGCCGCGCCCCATCCGCACCAGCCCCTTCCACGCCCGCCAGCAGGAACACGGCGCGTTCTTCCTGGAGGCGAACGGCTGGGAGCGCCCGCAGTGGTACGAGGCCAACGCGGGCCTGGTCGAAGGCCGCTCCATCCCCACCCCCAACGACTGGGCCGCACAGTACTGGTCGCCCATCGTCGGTGCGGAGGCCCAGGCCACCCGTGAGACCGTGGCGATGTACGACATGACGGCCCTCAAGCGCCTCGAAGTCGCCGGCCCCGGTGCCGCCGCCTTCCTGGAGCGGCTGGCCACCGGCAAGGTCGACAAGTCCGTCGGTTCCGTGACGTACACCCTGCTCCTGGACCACGACGGCGGCATCCGCAGCGACATCACCGTCGCCCGCCTCGCCCGCGACCTCTTCCAGGTCGGCGCCAACGGCAACCTCGACCTCGACTGGTTCACCCGCCATCTCCCCGCCGACGGATCCGTCGCCGTCCGCGACATCACCCCCGGCACCTGCTGCATCGGCCTGTGGGGACCACTCGCCCGCAAGGTCCTGCAGCCGCTCGCCGACTCCGACTTCTCCAACGACGGCCTGAAGTACTTCCGCGCCAAGCGCGCCCACATCGGCAGCGTCCCCGTCACCGCGATGCGGCTGTCGTACGTCGGTGAGCTCGGCTGGGAGCTGTACACCACCGCCGACCTGGGCCAGAAGCTCTGGGACACCCTCTGGGCCGCGGCCGAGCCGCTCGGCGGCGTCATCGCGGGCCGCGGCGCCTTCAACAGCCTCCGCCTGGAGAAGGGTTACCGCTCCTTCGGCACCGACATGACCTACGAGCACGACCCCTACGAGGCCGGTGTCGGCTTCGCCGTCAAGGCCGACAAGGACGACTTCATCGGCAAGGCCGCACTCGAACGCCGCAAGGCCGACGTCCGTCGCAGGCTGACCTGCCTCACCATCGACGACCCCCGATCCGTCGTCATGGGCAAGGAGCCGGTGTACGACGGCGACCGCGCCGTCGGCTACGTCACCAGCGCCGCCTACGGCTACACGATCGGCAAGGGCATCGCCTACGCCTGGCTCCCGGCCGAACTCACCACACCCGGCACCACCGTGCACATCGGCTACTTCGACCGGCGCATCGAGGCGGTCGTCGCCGAGGAACCCCTGTTCGACCCGACCATGTCCCGTCTGCGCGGCTAGGGGGTGTCGTTTGGATCGTCCCGGCGTCGCGGGGGCTGGCACGCACTTCCCCAAGCTCTTCGAGCAGGGGGGACCCCCAGCCGCGTTGTCGTCACTCGCCGACTCCCCCAAGTTCTCGACTGCGCTCGAACAGGGGGGACCCCCATGACCCCGCTCGGGGTCGGCCAGTTCGCACCGTTCGTGACGTCCGACCTGATCCAAACAACACCCCCCAGCACCCCGCGAGAGCTTCGAGGGAAGGAACACCGCCGGTGACCGCACAGAAGCTCGACGGCAAGGCCACCGCCGCCGAGATCCGCCGTGAACTCGCCGAGCGCGTCGCCAAGCTGACCGCCACCGACGGACGGCCGCCGGGCCTCGGCACCGTCCTGGTCGGCGACGACCCCGGCAGCCGTGCCTACGTCGCCGGAAAGCACCGCGACTGCGCGCAGGTCGGCATCGCCTCCATCCGCCGCGAACTGCCCGCCGACGCGACGCAGCGACAGGTCGAGGACGTCATCGACGAACTCAACGCCGATCCGGCCTGCACCGGCTACATCGTCCAACTGCCGCTTCCGCGCCACCTGGACGCGAACGCCGTCCTGGAACGCATGGACCCCGCCAAGGACGCCGACGGACTGCACCCCGTCAGCCTCGGCCGGCTCACCCTGGGCACACAGGCCCCGCTGCCGTGCACCCCGCGCGGCATCGTGGAACTCCTGCACCGCCACGAGGTACCGATCGCCGGGGCCCGGGTGTGCGTGATAGGCCGCGGCATCACGGTCGGCCGTCCCCTCGGGCTCCTGCTGACCCGCCGCTCCGAGAACGCCACCGTCACCCTCTGCCACACCGGAACCAAGGGCCTGGCCTGGCACGTCCGCGAGGCGGACATCGTCGTCGCGGCCGCCGGCTCGCCCGGACTGATCACCAAGGACATGCTGCGCCCCGGCGCGGCGGTCCTGGACGTCGGCATCACCCGCACCGACCAGGGGCTGGTCGGCGATGTGCACCCGGACGCCGCCCAGGTCGCCGGATGGCTCGCGCCGATGCCCGGGGGCGTGGGCCCCATGACCCGGGCGATGCTGCTCGCCAACGTCGTCGAGGCCGCCGAGAGGAACGCGAACCCCGTATGAACGCGCTGAACACCCCGCTGGCCGAGCTGGACCCCGAGGTCCACGCCGCACTCCGCGCCGAACTGCACCGCCAGCAGTCCACGCTCGAAATGATCGCCTCCGAGAACTTCGCGCCCTCCGCCGTGCTGGAGGCCCAGGGCTCGGTCCTGACCAACAAGTACGCCGAGGGCTACCCCGGCCGTCGCTACTACGGCGGCTGCGAACACGTCGACGTCACCGAGCGCCTGGCCATCCAGCGCATCAAGGACCTGTTCGGCGCGGGATACGCCAATGTGCAGCCGCACTCGGGCGCCCAGGCCAACACCGCCGTCTTCTTCGCGCTCCTCAACCCCGGCGACACGATCCTCGGCCTCGACCTCGCCCACGGCGGACATCTCACCCACGGCATGCGCATCAACTACAGCGGCAGGATGTTCAACGTCGTGCCGTACCACGTCACGGAGACCGACCATCTGGTCGACCTGGACGAGGTGGAACGCCTCGCCAAGGAACACCGACCCAAGATGATCATCGCCGGCTGGTCGGCGTATCCGAGGCAGCTCGACTTCGCGGCCTTCCGGCGGATCGCCGACGAGGTCGGCGCCCTCCTCATGGTCGACATGGCGCACTTCGCGGGTCTGGTCGCCGCCGGACTGCACCCCAGCCCGGTCCCGCACGCGCACGTGGTCACCACCACCACGCACAAGACCCTCGGCGGCCCGCGCGGCGGGGTCGTCCTCACCAATGACGCCGACCTCGCCAAGAAGATCAACTCGGCGGTGTTCCCCGGCATGCAGGGCGGCCCGCTGGAGCACGTCATCGCCGCGAAGGCGGTCTCCTTCAAGGTGGCCGCGTCGCCCGAGTTCGCCGAACGCCAGGCCCGTACGCTCGCCGGCGCCCGTATCCTCGCCGACCGCCTCACCCGCCCGGACACCGCCGCCGCCGGAGTGCGGGTGCTCACCGGCGGTACGGACGTCCATCTGGTCCTGGTCGACCTGCGCCACTCCGAACTCGACGGCCGGCAGGCGGAGGACCTGCTCCACGAGATCGGCATCACCGTCAACCGCAACGCCGTCCCGTTCGACCCGCGCCCGCCCATGGTCACCTCGGGCCTGCGCATCGGCACCCCCGCCCTGGCCACCCGCGGCTTCACCGAGGAGGACTTCGCCGAGGTCGCCGACGTCATCGCCCTTGCCCTCCAGCCCGAACCCGACGTGCCCGCGCTGCGCGCCCGCACCGAGGCACTGGCGGCCAAGCACCCGCTCTACCCGCACCTTTCGGAAGACGGAGACGTCCGATGAGCCCCAGCACCCCCGGCGCCGACCTCCCCGACCACCCGGACTGGCTCTGGCGCACACCCGAGCCGAAGCGGTCGTACGACGTGGTGATCGTGGGCGGCGGCGGACACGGCCTCGCCACCGCCCACTACCTGGCCAAGAACCACGGCATCACCAATGTCGCCGTGCTGGAGAAGGGCTGGCTCGCGGGCGGCAACACGGCCCGCAACACCACCATCATCCGCTCCAACTACCTGTGGGACGAGAGCGCCGGCATCTACGAGCACGCCCTGAAACTCTGGGAGGGACTGGAGGAGGAGCTCGACTACCCGATCCTCTTCTCCCAGCGCGGTGTGCTGAACCTCGCCCACAGCCTCCAGGACGTCCGCGACAGCGTGCGCCGCGTCGAGGCCAACCGGCTCAACGGCGTGGACGCAGAATGGCTCGACGCCGAGCAGGTCGAAGAGGTCTGCCCGATCGTCAACATCTCGCCCGACGTGCGCTACCCAGTCCTCGGCGGCACCTACCAGCCACGCGCCGGCATCGCCAAGCACGACTACGTGGCCTGGGGCTTCGCCCGCTCCGCCGACGCCGCCGGGATCGACATCATCCAGAACTGCGAGGTCACCGGCCTGGACGTGGTCGACGGCCGGGTGGTCGGCATACGGACCACGCTCGGCCCGATCGCGGCGGGCAAGGTGGCCCTGTGCTCGGCCGGCCACACCTCGGTCCTCGCCGCCATGGCGGGCATCGAACTCCCGCTCCAGAGCCACCCCTTGCAGGCACTGGTCTCCGAACTCCTGGAGCCGGTGCACCCGACGGTCGTCATGTCCAACGCGGTCCACGTCTACGTCAGCCAGGCCCACAAGGGCGAACTGGTCATGGGCGCGGGCATCGACGCGTACAACTCCTACACCCAGCGCGGCGCGTTCCACATCATCGAACACCAGATGTCCGCCGCACTCGAACTCTTCCCGGTCTTCGCCCGCGCCCATGTGCTGCGCACCTGGGGCGGCATCGTAGACGTCAGCCCCGACGCCTCGCCCATCGTCGGCCTCACCCCGGTCGACAACCTCTATCTCAACTGCGGCTGGGGAACGGGCGGTTTCAAGGCCACCCCGGGCGTCGGCTGGGTCTACGCCCACACCATCGCCCACGACACCCCGCACGCCCTCAACGCCCCCTTCTCGCTCGACCGTTTCACCACCGGCGCGCTCGTCGACGAGCACGGCGCGGCCGCGGTGGCCCACTAGGGATCCTCAAGGGAGCCGAACGACATGCTGCTCATCCCCTGCCCGTGGTGCGGGCCCCGCGACGAGGTCGAGTTCCACTACGGCGGCCAGGCACATGTGCCCTATCCCGAGGACCCCTCGGCCCTCACCGACGAGGAGTGGGCGCGGTACCTCTTCTTCCGCGACAATCCGAAGGGCCCGTTCGCCGAGCGGTGGAGCCACGCGGCGGGCTGCCGCCGCTGGTTCAACGCGGTACGGGACACGGCGACGAACGAGATCCTGGCCGTGTATCGGGCCGGGGAGCCGCGTCCTTCCGAGGTTGAACCGGCGTCGGTCACTTCTCGGCCACGGCCGGCACCACCAGCCCGTCCGGCGATTGAGGACCAGGCCGTTCAGGCCGAAGGGGGGTCTGCGGGCGCAGCCCCCAGCGGGGTCGAAGGGGCGGAGCCCCCTCAGGACGGGACGGGTAGGGGCGGCGAGGGCGAGACCCGTACGTTCCGCACCCCCACCGGCGGCCGCATAGACCGCGACACCGCCCTCACCTTCACCTTCGACGGCATCGAGTACCAGGGCCACCGAGGCGACACCCTCGCCTCCGCCCTCCTCGCCAACGGCGTCATCACGGCGGCGACCAGCATCAAACTCGGCCGACCCCGCGGCATCTTCTCGGCAGGCGTCGAGGAACCCAACGCGGTCGTCCAGATCGAGGAGCCCTTCCCCGAGCCGATGCTCCCGGCCACGACCGTCGAACTCCACGACGGCCTCGTCGCGACCAGCCTCCCCGGCCAGGGCCGACTCGCCACGACCCCCGACCCCGCCCGCTACGACGCCGTGCACGCCCACTGCGACCTCCTGATCGTCGGCGCAGGCCCGGCCGGTCTCGCCGCCGCGGCGGCAGCCGCCCGCTCCGGCGCGCGCGTCATCCTCGCCGACGACCAGCCGGAGCCCGGCGGCAGCCTGCTCGGCACGGGCGAACACCTCGACTGGGTGACGGCGACCGCGGCCCGCCTGGACGCCGCCCCCGAGGTGCGCGTACTGCGTCGTACCACCGTGTTCGGCTACTACGACGACAACCACCTCCTCGCCGTCGAGCGGCGCACCAACCACCTGGGCGCCGAGGCGCCGGACAACGTCTCCCGCGAGCGTGTCTGGCGTATCCGCGCCCGCCGCGTGGTCCTCGCGACCGGCGCCCACGAGCGCTCGCTGGCCTTCGCGGACAACGACCGCCCCGGAGTGATGCTGGCCGCCTCGGCCCGCACCTACGTCAACCGGTACGGAGTCCTGCCCGGACGCCGCGCGGTCGTCCTCACCACCAACGACAGCGCGTACGCCGCCGCGCTGGACGTGGCCGCGGCAGGCATCGAGGTCGCCGCCGTCGTCGACACCCGGTCCGAGCCGGGGGAGTGGGCCGACCGCGCCCGCGAGGCCGGGATCGAGGTGCTGGCCGGCCACGCCGTGACCGGTACGGACGGCGGGGCGCGACTCACCGCCGTGCGGGTCGCCCCGTACGGTGAGTCCGCCGGACGGCGGGAGTTCGCTGTCGACCTCCTCCTGGTCTCGGGCGGCTGGAACCCCGTGGCGCACCTGTTCAGCCAGGCGGGCGGCAGGCTCCGCCACGACGAGGCGCTCGGCGCCTTCGTCCCCGACACCTGCCGCCAGGCGGTCGAGGTCGCGGGCAGCGCGAACGGTGAGCCGGCCCTGGCGGCGGTGCTCGCCCAGGGCGCGGCCGCGGGCGCCCGCGCGATCGAGGCCGAGGGCTACAGCGCCGAGGCGCCCGCCCTGCCCGCCGTGGCCGAGCGACCGCACACCCCGGCCATGCAGGTGTTCACCCTCCCCGCCCCCGCCGGCGCCCCCCGTTTCGTCGACCTCCAGCGCGATGTGACCGTGGCCGACCTGGCCCGCGCGACCGGAGCCGGGCTGCGCTCGGTGGAGCACACCAAGCGCTACACCACGGCCGGCACCGCGGGCGACCAGGGCAAGACCGCGGGCGTCCTCGCCAGCGGAGTCGTCGCGGAACTCCTCGGCGTGGACATCTCCGCGCTGGGCCTGCCGACGTTCCGCCCGCCCTACACCCCCGTCTCCTTCGCCACCCTGGCGGGCCGCGACCGGGGCGCGCTGCTCGACCCGGTCCGGGTGACCGCCCTGCACGAGTGGCATGCCGCGCACGGCGCGCTGTTCGAGAACGTCGGCCAGTGGAAGCGCCCCTGGTACTACCCGCACGACGGCGAGGACATGGAGGCCGCGGTGCTGCGCGAATGCCGCGCCGCCCGGGAGGGCGTCGCGTTCATGGACGCCTCCACCCTCGGCAAGATCGACGTACAGGGCCCGGACGCCGCGGCCTTCCTCGACCTGCTCTACACCAATATGATGAGCACCCTGAAGGTCGGCATGATCCGCTACGGCGTGATGTGCCGCCCGGACGGCATGGTCTTCGACGACGGCACCGTCATCCGCCTCGCCCAGGACCGCTTCCTGGTCACCACCACGACCGGCAACGCGGCCGCCGTCCTGGACTGGATGGAGGAGTGGCTGCAGACCGAGTGGCCCGGGCTGCGCGTCCACTGCACCTCCGTCACCGAGCAGTGGGCCACCGTCGCCCTGGTCGGCCCCCGCTCCCGCGAGGTCCTCGGCGCACTGGCGCCGCAACTGGCCGTGTCCAACGAGGACTTCCCGTTCATGGCGTGGCGGGAGACGACCGTGGCGGGCATCGGGGCCAGGGTGTGCCGGATCAGCTTCTCCGGCGAACTCGCCTACGAAATCAATGTGTCGCCGTGGCACGCCCTCGCCCTGTGGGAGGCGCTGTACGAGGCCGGTGCCCCGTACGGCATCACCCCGTACGGCACCGAGACCATGCACGTCCTGCGCGCCGAGAAGGGCTACCCGATCATCGGCCAGGACACCGACGGCACGGTCACCCCGCAGGACCTGGGCATGAGCTGGGCGGTGTCGAAGAAGAAGCCCGACTTCATCGGCAAGCGCTCCTACGCCCGTGCCGACACCGTCCGCCCCGACCGCAAGCACCTGGTCGGCCTGCTCCCCGAGGACCCGGCCGCCTTCCTGCCCGAGGGCACGCAGCTGGTCGCCGACAGCGAACTGCCCGCCCCGCCCGTCCCGATGCTCGGCCACGTCACCTCCAGCTACCGCAGCGCGGTACTGGGCCGGACCTTCGCCCTCGCCCTGATCAAGGGCGGCCGGGAGCGCATCGGCGAACGTCTCTACGCACCCGTGGGCGACCGGCTGCTCCCGGTGACCGTCGCCAGCCCCGTCCTCTACGACCCCGAGGGAGCCCGCCGCGATGGCTGACACCGCTCCGACCGCGCAGCAGCGCAGCCCCCTGGCCTCCACCGCCCACCGGCTGGCGGCCGTCACCCGGTCCTCCGGGGGCACGATCCGGCTGGCCGAACTCCCCTTCCTGGCACAGGCGAACGTCCGCCTCGACGCCAAGGGACCGGCCGCGGACGCGGTGGGACTCGCCCTGGGGCTGCAACTGCCCCTGGAACCCGACACCGTCGTACGCACCGGGGAGCTGACCGTACTGTGGCTCGGCCCCGACGAGTGGCTGGTGGTGGGCCGGCCCGGCACGCAGCGGGACCTGGAGAGCCGGATCCGTTCGGCGGCCGGGGACGAACCCGTGTCCGTCTGTGACGTCTCCGCCCAGCGCACCACGCTTCTCGTCACGGGCCCCCGCGCCCGCGACCTGCTCTCCCACGGCTGCGCGCTGGACCTCCACCCGCGCGCCTTCGGCCCCGGCCGCTGCGCCCAGACGACACTGGCACGCAGCCAGGTCGTTCTGGTCGCACGCGACGAGCCCAGGGCCGGGTTCTGGGTGCTGGTGCGTTCGTCCTTCGCCGGCTACCTCACGGACTGGCTGCTGGACGCGGCGACGGAATACGCCTGACACAGTGGGTCGGTATGTCCCTACATAATGTGACAAACCCTGCCTGACCTGGGCTCCCAGACTTGGCTTGCTCGTTTTCTTGAATCCTTCGTGTTTGTGCGGGTAGGTTGGCGGCCATGACCGCATCCCAGACCCCGACCACCGCCGAGGAGCTCCGCGGTGCCGGCCTGCGGGTGACGGCCGCCCGCGTCGCGCTGCTCGAGACCGTCCGGGACGGTGATCACCTCGGTGTCGAGGCGATCGCCTCCGGGGTACGGGATCGCGTAGGCCACATTTCCCTGCAAGCCGTGTATGAAGCCCTCCACGCGCTCACCGCCGCGGGTCTCATACGCCGTATCGAACCGGCCGGCAGTCCGGCGCGGTTCGAGGGACGAGTCGGGGACAACCACCACCATGTCGTGTGCCGGTCGTGCGGCGTCGTCGCTGACGTCGACTGCGCGGTCGGTGAGGCCCCTTGCCTGACGGCCTCCGACGACCACGGCTTCTCGGTCGTCGAGGCGGAGGTCATCTACTGGGGCCTGTGCGCCGACTGTTCCACCGCCCGCAGTTCCTGAGCAATGTGATCCGCCCAGTTCGGAAGGATTCCCATGTCTGAGAACCATGATGCAATCGTCGTAGACGCGAAGACGGAGGGCGCGGGTGGCTGCCCCGTCGCGCACGGGCGCGCCCCGCACCCGACTCAGGGCGGCGGAAACCGCCAGTGGTGGCCGGAGCGGCTCAATCTGAAGATCCTTGCGAAGAACCCGGCCGTGGCGAACCCCCTCGGTGAGGAGTTCGACTACGCCGCGGCGTTCCAGAGCCTCGACCTCCCGGCCGTGAAACGGGACATCGCCGAGGTGCTGACGGATTCCAAGGACTGGTGGCCGGCCGACTTCGGCAACTACGGCCCCCTCATGATCCGTATGGCCTGGCACAGCGCGGGCACCTACCGCATCAGCGACGGCCGCGGCGGCGCCGGCGCCGGTCAGCAGCGCTTCGCCCCGCTCAACAGCTGGCCCGACAACGGCAACCTCGACAAGGCCCGCCGTCTGCTGTGGCCGGTGAAGAAGAAGTACGGCAAGAGCCTGTCGTGGGCCGACCTCATGATCCTTGCCGGCAATGTCGCCCTGGAGTCGATGGGCTTCAAGACCTTCGGCTTCGGCGGTGGCCGTGAGGACGTCTGGGAGTCGGAGGAGGACGTCTACTGGGGTCCCGAGACAACCTGGCTCGACGACCAGCGCTACACCGGCGACCGTGAGCTGGAGAACCCGCTCGGCGCGGTGCAGATGGGCCTCATCTACGTCAACCCGGAAGGCCCGAACGGCAACCCGGACCCGATCGCCGCGGCCCGCGACATCCGCGAGACCTTCCGTCGCATGGCGATGAACGACGAGGAGACGGTCGCCCTGATCGCGGGCGGTCACACCTTCGGCAAGACCCACGGCGCGGGCCCGGCCGAGAACGTCGGCGCGGACCCCGAGGCCGCCCCGATCGAGCAGCAGGGCCTCGGCTGGAAGAGCACCTACGGCACCGGCAAGGGCGGCGACGCGATCACCAGTGGCCTGGAGGTCACCTGGACCAGCACGCCGACCCGGTGGAGCAACGGGTTCTTCCAGAACCTCTTCGAGTACGAGTACGAGCTCACGCAGAGCCCGGCCGGCGCCAACCAGTGGGTCGCGAAGGACGCCGAGGCGACCGTCCCCGACGCGCACGACCCGTCGAAGAAGCAGCTCCCGACGATGCTCACCACCGACCTGTCGCTGCGCTTCGACCCGGTCTACGGGCCCATCTCGCGGCGCTTCTACGAGAACCCCGAGGAGTTCGCGGACGCCTTCGCCCGCGCCTGGTACAAGCTGACCCACCGAGACATGGGCCCGAAGTCGCTGTACCTCGGCCCGGAGGTCCCGGAGGAGACCCTGCTCTGGCAGGACCCGCTGCCGGAGGCCGAGGGCGAGGCCCTCGACGCCGCCGACGTCGCGGCCCTCAAGGCCAAGCTGCTCGACTCGGGCCTGAGCGTCGCGCAACTGGTGTCCACCGCGTGGGCCTCGGCCGCCACGTTCCGCACCAGCGACAAGCGCGGCGGTGCCAACGGCGCCCGCATCCGTCTGCAGCCGCAGGCCGGCTGGGAGGTCAACGAGCCCGACGAGCTGGCGCAGGTGCTGCGTGTCCTGGAGGGCATCCAGTCGGAGTTCAACTCCGGCGCCAAGAAGGTCTCCCTCGCCGACCTGATCGTCCTCGGCGGCGCCGCCGGCGTGGAGAAGGCCGCCAAGGACGCCGGGTACGACGTCGAGGTGCCCTTCGCGCCGGGCCGCGTGGACGCCACGGACGAGCAGACCGACGCGGAGTCCTTCGCCGCGCTGGAGCCCACCGCCGACGGCTTCCGCAACTACCAGGGCAAGGGCAACCGGCTGCCGGCCGAGTACCTGCTGCTCGACAGGGCGAACCTGCTGGGTCTGAGCGCGCCCGAGATGACGGCCCTGGTCGGCGGTCTGCGCGTGCTGGGCGCCAACCACCAGCAGACGTCGCTCGGTGTCCTCACCGAGACCCCGGGCAAGCTGACGAACGACTTCTTCGTCAACCTGCTCGACCTGGGCACGACGTGGTCGGCGACCTCCGAGGACCAGAACACCTTCGAGGGCCGCGACGACGCCACCGGCGAGGTCAAGTGGACCGGCACCCGTGCCGACCTCGTCTTCGGCTCGAACTCCGAGCTGCGGGCCCTCGCGGAGGTCTACGCGAGCGACGACGCGAAGGAGAAGTTCGTGAACGACTTCGTCGCGGCGTGGGTCAAGGTCTCGAACCTCGACCGGTTCGACCTCGTCTGACCCCGACGTCCGGGCCGGCCCGCACGGGCCGGCCCGGACGCCGTTCGGCGCTATTTCTCCCGTCGCCTGCCGTCCGCCGCGGGTGCGCGGCCCCGTCCCTTCCCCCGCGGCCCATCGCTCTCGCCCGGGGCCCCGGCAGCCGTCGGCTCATCCGTCCACGCCTCGTACGAGCTGAAGCGGTCCTCGGCAGCCGCGGCCGCCAGCGCGGACAACGCGGCCTCGCGACGCGACGCGGGAATCGTGCCGACCGCGGCCAGGGTGAGGGTGTCGACGTCGGGCTCGGACCCTGCCGCCCGGAACGTGATCGTGCCGGGCAGCATGACGAGCGAGGCCGTACCGGACTGCTCACCGGACGGCCGCAGTTGGACGTGGACGCCGTGCCGGTCGGCCAGTCTGCCGACCACGAAGAGCCCCATGTGCTGGTACACATCGGTGTCCGCGGTCGGCGGGTTGGCCAGCTTGTGGTTGATCACCGCGAAGTCCTCGGGCATCAGCCCGATTCCCTCGTCGTGGATCTCGATCATGATCCGGGTGTCGGGGAGCCGGGTCGCCGTCACCCGGACCGTCGAGTGCGGGGACGAGAACGCGGTGGCGTTCTCCAGGAGTTCGGCGAGCAGATGCACGAGGTCGGTCACGGCTCGGCCCTGGATCTCGGCCTCCGGGATACCGGCGAACTCGATGCGCTCGTACTGCTCCACCTCGGAGGAGGCCGCACGGATGACATCGACCAGCGGCAGCGAGCGGTCCCACTGCTGGGCCGGCTTCTCACCGCCGAGCACCAGAAGGTTCTCACCGTTGCGGCGCACCCGGGTGGCGAGATGGTCCAGCCTGAACAGGTTCTCCAACTGGTCGGGGTCGGTCTCGTGGTCCTCCAGGTCGGTGATCAGGGCCAGTTGACGCTCGATCAGTGACTGGTTGCGACGCGACAGGTTGGTGAAGATCGTGTTGATGTTGCCGCGCAGCACGGCCTGCTCGGCGGCGAGCCGTACGGCCTCGCGGTGCACATGGTCGAAGGCGCGGGCGACCTCACCGATCTCGTCCGTGGTGGTGATGGGGATGGCGGCGACCCGGGTGTCGACCTGTCCGGGCACGGCCTGGGACAACTGGGTGATGACGGCCGGCAGCCGTTGCTCGGCGATCTCGATGGCGGAGCCGCTCAGCCGGCGCATGCCGCGGCTCATCGAACGGGCCACCCACGCGGCGAGCAGGAACGCGGTGAGCACGGCCGCAAGGACCAGCGCGGCATTGGTGATCGCGTCACGGCGCGCGATGTCCGCGATGCCGTGGGCGTCCGTGAGCGCGCTGTCGGTGAGGTGCACCTGGATGCCGCGGTAGGCGCCGAAGCCGAGTGTGGACGCGGCGAAGAACGATTCAGGCGTGATGCCCTCCGCGGCCAGTTCGGCGGTCGTCTTCCCCGAGGCGATCTCGCTGATCATCTTGACGGTGCCGGGCGGGGCGACGAAGGTCCGGCCGGCCGCCTTGGCCCGTCGGGCGGCCTCGGTGGTCTGCCGCCGGCCCTTCTGCTCCGCGGCGGCCAGCGCCTTGCGCAGCCTCGCCATGTCCGCGGCGGTGCCGGCGCCCGCGTACTCCTGGAGCGCGACCTGTTCGAGGTAGGCGTACGAACGGAACGAGGCCAGCTGGGTCTCCAGTTCGCCCGGAGCGAGGGTGCCGCGGTCCTCCACCAGCAGATGCGTGCCGATGGACCGGATCAGGGACTCGGCGGCCTGCGTCAGGGAGATGGCGTAGAGCGTCCGGCCGAAGCTGGCCTGATTGCTGCTGCCGAAGCCCAGTTCGTTCGAGAGCTCCATCAGCGGATGCTGGACGAGGTGGTAGCTCTCCTCGGTCTGCACACCCGACAGCTTTGCGCTGAACGCGTTGGCCCGGACCGTCGCAAGCTGCTTCTCGCCGTTGCGGACCAGCTCGATCCGCCTGAGGAGGCCGGTGGTGTCCGGTATGCGGCCGACCGCTCGGTCGAACGCCTTCGCGTCCTCGTCGGTGATCCGGCGGGCCTGTACGACCGGGCCGGCGTTCCTCTTTCCTTCCAGCAGCGGGATGACCGAGACGTCGCGCTCGTTGATCGCGTCGCTTGCGTACTTGTTCGCCGCCTGGACCAACTCGGCCACCCGCACCGCTTCGTCGGCTGCCTGCAAGGTGTCCACGGACCGTTTCACCCGCACGCCTCCGAAGGCGAGTGCGACGAGCACCGGGATCAGCAGGACGGCCCGGAGCTTTCTGCCCACGCGCCAGTTGCGGGTCAGGGATCTTCGTCGGCCGCTCGTCGGCAGGGCGGGGGAAGCGCTTTCCGCACGGGCCTGACGACGTGTGGGGGGTGAGGTGTTCGGCAAGGTCGTCCCATCGTTTCCGGACCGCCTCGTGCGCGGCGCTCGCCGGGCACTCTCTCGACGGGGGCGGTCTGCGGTGTGGTTCAGGTGAGACAGGCGGGTCACGATGTGCGCCTGCGTGGTCACTTTCTAGCACCGTGGGATCGTCCGTGATGGCCAATTCGCCAATGTGGTACAAGCTTCATCTAAGCCGTCCAAGGGGGAGCCGAGCCCCGCAGACACTGAAGTCGCCCCGGGCCGACGGTACTTCCGGCTTTCGACGCCGGATCCCATCCCTTCGTCGCGCTGCCGTAGACCGTCGACGGACAGCGGAGCGAACGCCCCCTCGGCACAGTGAGCGCATGAGTGAGCGCAGGGAGAAGACGAAGGGGATCAACAGGGCACAGTTCCTCGCCGGGACGGCGTCCGCCGGGCTCGCGGCGGCGCTGCTGCCCGCAGGGCCGGCGCGGGCAACGGAGCCTCGGCGCGGGCTGTGTCACCGAGGCGTCGTCTACACCGTGGGCGACGGCGACACACCTGGTACGGCCTTCAACGCCGCCCGGATGTGCAAGGACATCCGGGTCATCCGCGACGAGCTGCACGCAGACACCGTGGAGGTGACCGGCGACGGCGTGGAACGTCTCACGGCCACCGCCGCCGAGGCCGCGGAACGCGGCCTGCACATCTGGCTCCAGCCGACCCTCGGCGACGTCCCGGAACGGGACATCCTGGAGCACCTGGCCGAGACCGGCCGGTTCGCCGAGCGGCTGCGCCGGCAGGGCGCGAGCGTCGACTTCAGCGTGGGCTGCGAGTTCTGGCTGTTCGTGCCGGGGATCGTCCCGGGGGCGACCGTCCTGGAACGCGTACGGAACCTGCTGGAGGGACGTGTCGACCATGCCAGGATGCAGCGCCGACTGGACCGCTTCACCAGGAAGGCGGCCGCGGTCGGCCGCTCCGTCTTCCGGGGCCGTCTGAGCTACGCCGCCGCCCAGGACGACCAGGTCGACTGGAGCCTCTTCGACATCGTGGGCATCGACTACTACTCGTACTTCCGTCACCGCGCCGACCACACCGCGGAGCTGCGCCGGTATCTGCGCTGGGGCAAACCCCTGGCGATCACCGAGTTCGGCACCTGCGCGTACGTCGGCGCCCCCGAGGCGGGCGGTATGGCCTGGGACGTCGTCGACTACGACAAGCACCCCGAGGAGATCAAGGGCCACCTGGTGCGCAGCGAACGCACACAGGCCGCCCATGTGGTGGACATGGTGGACGTCTTCTCGTCGATGAACCTGTACGCGGCGATGGCGTTCGAGTTCGTCACCCCGGACGCCCCGCACCGCCCCGACGACCCGCGCCACGACCTGGACATGGCGAGCTACTCCCTCACCAAGACCGTCAAGGACCACCACGACGACCCCAGCTCCGACTGGCACTGGGAACCCAAGAAGGCTTTCCACGCACTGGCCCACCGGTACGCGAGGGAGCGCCGGACGAGTTCTGCCTAGAGGCGCGGCCCGCCGCCGGCCCGGTTTCGTGACAACGGTGGAGCGGCGGTGGGTGACTCTCGGTGCAACAATGGGCTCCGTGGGGCCCGGCCCCGGGATGGTGCGAAGGTATGGGCGTCATCGGTGCGCTCGGCAGTGCAGATCCGGCCGATCCGTTCGACATCGGGTCCGCGGCCGTGGTGATCACCGATGCCAGGAAGCAGATCGCCTACTGGAGCCCGGGCGCCGAGAGCCTGCTCGGCCACGCGTCCCGTGACGCGGTGGGGCACCCCGTGGAATCCGTCCTGGCGGACCGGAACCTGATCACCGCCGTGTCCCGGCTGCGCCGGACGGGCCACGGCTGGAACGGCGTGCTCGCCGCCCGGCACCGCGCCGGTCACCTCGTCGAAGTCGCGGTCCGGGTGTGCCCCCTCGTTGCCGTCGGCGGTCACCATGCCTGGCTCGTCGTCGCCTGTGACGCGCGGGAACAGGCGGAGTACGAGTTCCACGACGCGGTCGCGCGCTCCCTGCTGGAGCGGTCGCCCATCGGCATCGCCGTACTGGACACGCAACTGCACCGCAAATGGGCGAACCGCGCGCTGGCCGACATGGAGGCGTACGGCGCGGCCGAGGACGACGAGTGCGGAGCCGCAGCGGACACCGCTGAGTCGTCGTCCCTGGTGAGCCGGTACGCCAAGCGGGCGCTCGTCACCGGACGTCCGCAGGTGACCCTGGAGCACTCGCCGCCGCACCACCACATGCCCCACAGCCGGACCCGGAGGCGTGTCGAGCTGCGTACCTTCTTTCCCGTGCGCAACCCCGCGGGCGAAACGCTGGGCATCTGCCTCGTCGCCGTCCACGCCACCGGCCAGGACTCGGCGCGTGATCGGCTCGCCCTGCTGAACGAGGCCAGCGAACACATCGGCACCACGCTGGATCTCGGCCGCACGGTGGGCGAACTGGCGGAGGTCATGGTGCCGCGGGTCGCCGACTTCGTCGCGATCGACCTCCTGGACGCGGTACGGGCGACCGCGGACCCGTCCTTTGACTCGGCGCACGGTGGTGAGGAGACGCTGCGCCGCGCCGCCCATCTGTCGATCCAGGAGGACCACCCCGAGGTGGTCATCGAGATCGGTGTCCCCACGCACTATCCGCCCCGTTCCCCTCAGGAACGGAGCCTGGCCACGGGCAAGCCGATCTGCGAAGTCGTCGACCCGGCGACCTCGTGGGTCCTCGACGACCCCGTGCGCTGGAACAGGCTCATCCGCCTGGGTGTGCACACGCACCTGGTGGTTCCGCTGCGGGCACGCGACATCACCATGGGCATGGTGACCCTGCTGCGTTGGAAGAATCCCGACCCGTTCGACGAGGACGATCTGCTCCTCGTCGAGGAGTTGGTGGCGCGCGCCGCGGTGTGCGTCGACAACGCCAGGCGTTTCGCCCGGGAGCGCCAGGCGGCGCTGACCCTGCAGACGAGCCTGCTGCCGCCCGACCTGCCCGAGCTCAACGCGGTCGAGGTCGCCTACCGCTATCTGCCGGCCGACATCGAGTCCGGGGTGGGCGGTGACTGGTTCGACGTCATCCCGCTCTCGGGCGCCAGGGTCGCGCTCGTCGTGGGTGACGTGGTGGGCCATGGGCTCCACGCCGCGGCGAGCATGGGGCGTCTGCGGGCCGCCGTCCAGACGCTGGCCGATCTGGATCTTCCCCCGGACGAGCTGCTGACCCACGTCGACGACCTGGTCGTACGCCTGTCGGAAGAGGCCGAGGCGGCCACGGAGGGGCCCACGGTGGTCGGGGCGACCTGTGTGTACGCGATCTACGACCCGGTCGCCCGCACCATCGTCGTGGCCCGCGCGGGGCACCCCAGCCCCGCGATCGCCCATCTGACCGAGCCGGTCGAGTTCCCCGACATCCCCGCCGGACCGCCGCTGGGTCTGGGTGGCCTGCCCTTCGAGTCGGCCGAGATCGCGGTGGAGGAGGGGAGCATCATCGCCCTCTACACCGACGGGTTGATCGAAGCGTCGGACCGGGACGTCGACGTCGGCATGGAACGGCTGTGCTTCACCCTGGCCCACCCGGACCGGCCGCTGGAGGAGATCTGCGACATCATGGTCCGCACCCTGCTGCCGGACCGCCCCCGGGACGACGTCGCCTTCCTGATCGCGCGGACGCACACGCTGAGTCCCGACCGGGTGGTGTCCTGGGACGTGCCCGCGGACCCGTCGGCCGTGCATGTGGTGCGCAACGACGTCGACCGGCAGCTGTCCCTGTGGGGTCTGGACGACCTGGCCTTCACCACGGAGCTGATCGTGAGCGAGCTCGTCACCAACGCGATCAGGCACGCGTACGGTCCGATCAGTCTGCGGCTCATTCACGAGCGGGCGCTGATCTGCGAGGTCTCGGACGCCAGCAACACCTCCCCGCACCTCAGGCGGGCCGCGAGCACGGACGAGGGAGGACGAGGCCTCTTCCTGGTCGCGCAGCTCGCGCAGCGCTGGGGCACCCGCCGCGGTGCCGCAGGCAAGACGATCTGGACGGAGCAGCAGCTTCCGGACGGTGCGTGACGGCGCGAAGGCCTCCGCACCCTATTGCATATATATGCGGCCTGTGTCATATTTTTCCCACGCGAGTCCCCTACCCACGGAGCCCGCAGCATGATCCACGGAGCCCACCCCCATGCTCCCGCCCATCTCGTCGACATCACCCTCGCCCGTGACTGCGACACCTGTCGCGGCTGGGGAAGCGTTGTCCACGACGGCCGTTTCGAGCTCTGCCCGGACTGCCAGGGCCCGGCCGGCCCGCAGCGGGACACCAGCGACCTCGGCGGCTGAGTCGCGTAGACCCGGTAGGCGGCCGGGCTGCCCCAGCCCGGCCGGCAGGCAGGCAGGCCGTCCGACTCAGGGGGTGAAGACCTCTTCGAGGCTGTCGATGGCCCCGTTGTCACCGCGGTGGTACTTGAAGACCAGGCCGCTGTTCGGGTGCGCCTCGATCCAGTCCAGGAACTCCTGGACGCCGATGCGCTGGTTCTCCGTGCTCTCCACGATGGGGTTGGTGGCGGTGACGTAGGCGGCCTGGTCCATGGGCAGGTACGTCTCCTTGCCGACGGTCACGAAGGGCGCGCCGTCGGAATCCGCCGTGGGGCAGCCCCAGTTGCCGTACTTGACGATCAGGCTGAGCGAGCCGCCTTCGGGGGTGTAGCGATAGACCGCGATCTCGTCGGGGGAGATGGGCATCTTGTGGTCGCAGCCGTCGTCCTTGCCGCCGGAGCCCGCGGCGATGGGCGTCCCCGTGGCCGAGGAACCGGAGCCGGAGGCGGAGGGAGTGGCGGCCGGTGCGGTCCCGGTGGCCGTGCCCTTGCCGCCCGTACCGGCCGAGGACTTGGCGGCGGGCTTGGCGCCGGCCGCGGTGGCACCGCCGCCCGCGTCTGCCGCGGTGTTCGAGGCCGCCGCGCTCGGAGTCGCGCTTGCGCCGTCGTGACCGGCGCAACCGCTGAGCGCCAGCGCCAGTGCGGCCGCGGCGCACACGCTTGCCGCGGCCGGGCGGAGCGCGCGGGGTCTGCGACGGCCGGTCTTCGTGGTCGGTGCCATGGTGGGTCCCCCCTCGGGTGGTGACCGCCCTTGTGCGGGCGATGCGATTCGGGAGGAGGGACGATCTATGGCCAGCTGCAGTTTCACCAGTTCTCCATCGTTGCGGCCCCGTGACATGCGGGCCCGCCGCGAACGTTCGGAGCGCCGTAGGCGTCCAGGGACAAAGAGCTCACGAAAGGCCCCACATGACAGCCGTACGTGTCACTCCTCGTTCCTCGCTGCCGCGCGTCGCCCTGATCGGAGGTCTCCTCTGGGCGACCGCCGCCTGTGCGGGAGCGGGCACGTCCACCGAGGCGGCGGAGGCGAAGTCGTCCACGCACAGCGGTACGGCCTGGGAGGAACCGGCCGCGTACACGTACACGCTGAACTCGACCGAGGGAGAGCGGGCCCTCATCGGCACCTTCCGGGTGACCGTGCGCGACGGGAAGGTGGCGAAGGCGGTCGGCCTCGACGAGGAGAGCCGCCGGGTGGTCCGTCGCTCGCCCGGCGTCGTCCCCACCATCGGTGGACTGCTGAAGGAACTCGCGCAGGCGCGGCGCGACGACGCGGACACGGCGGAGGCGGAGTACGCGGCCGACGGACATCCGCTGCGCGTCACGCTGGACTGGGACGAGAACGCCGTCGACGACGAAGCCCGGTACGTCATCAGCGCATATGAGCCCGCCACGTCCTCGTGACGGCGTGGCCGAAACCCGCTCAGGCAGTCACGGCACGGCCGGCTAGGTCGGTGCGGTCCGCAGCGCGCGCAGCACCGACCAGATGACCGAGATGAACGGGACGGCGACGACGGCGCCGACCACGCCCGCGACGATGCTGCCCCCGATGACGGACACCGCGACGACGAGCGGGTGCAGACTGACCGCCCAGCTCATCACCAGCGGGTGCAGCACATGTCCCTCCAGCTGGCCGATGACCACGATGAGCACGAGCACGGCGGCCGCCGTGAGCGGTCCGCGCCCGGCGAGGGCGACCACCGTGGCCACACCGAGCGCGATCGGCGAGCCCACCAGCGGCACGAACGTGGCGAAGAACTCCAGGATGGTCAGCGGCAGCGCGAGCGGTACCCGCAGGATGAACAGCGCGACTCCGACGAGTACGGCGTTGGTGGCGGCCACGATGATGATGCCGCGTGTGTACCCGGCGAAGGTCCGCCAGGCCGCCCGCCCGGCCCGGTCCCACACCGGACGGGCGCCACTGGGCAGCAGCTGGTCGCGCATCCAGCCCCACAGGCGCTCGCCCGAGTGGATGAAGAAGACGGAGGCGAAGAGGGCCAGCACCGCTCCGGTGATCAGCTCGACGATCCTGCCGAGACCGCTGACGGCGCTGCTGAGCAGATTCGCCCGGTGCGTGTTGAGGTAGTTCACCACCTGGCGCTGCAGATCCTCCAGCTTGCCGGGACTGAGCCGGAACGGCGGTTGCTGGAGCCACAGTTCGATCCGGTGGATGCCGCCGCGGAACTCGCCCACCAGCTTCGCGGACTCGCCCGCCACCGCGTTGCCCACGAGAGCGAGCAGGGTCATCAGGAGCAGCAGGCTGCCGACCACGGCGACGGCAACGCTCAGCGACCTCGGGAACATGCGGTTCAGCAGGTCGGCCAGGGGGCGCAGCACCGAGGTGATGACAAAGGCGAGGAACAGGGCCACGGCGATGAGCTGGAAGCGGCCGAGGACGGTGAAGACGCCGTAGACGACGATGCCGACGACCAGGACGCGCCAGGCGTAGGCGGCGGCGACGCGCAGCCACGGTACGGTCCGCTCGGCCACCGAACCGATCGGGGGCGCGGCCTCCCGTGGGCCGTAGCGCGTGCGCGGCGGGAGCCGTAGGGAGTGCGCCGGACGGCTGCCCAGCACGACGTCACCCGCCCGGCGCCCGCGCCCCCGCCCGGCCGATCGACCGCCCGTACCGGCCACCACGTCCCACGCCACCTCGCTGTTTCTGACTGTCGGTCATGTCTAGAGCAAGGTAAGCGCGCCGGGCGGGGGACGCGGTGCAACGCGCCCGGGCCGGTCCGTCGCCGAGGGGAACGGGTGCCCGTCCGGCGCACGGGTGTCGAGGTGCCTCGGCGACCGGGCGGTATCAGGCCCGCAAGGGGTTGGTGCGGCTCGCTGCCAGGAGGTACCAGGCGGTGGCTCCGGTGTGCCGGTACGGGTAGTAGCCGAAGCCGAAACCCGTGTCGAGCGGGCTGCTCGCCGATACGACGCCACAGCGCGCGGTGAGTGCCCTGCCGCCGACGGTCTGGTCCTGGCCGAGCAGGTCCTGGGCCCTTTCGAGGGAGGCGAGCAGTCGTCGGGCGCGCGCCTCGTCGCCCGGTGCGTGCCGAGAGCGTAGGGCGAGCGCGAGGTGGGCCGTCCCCTCGAACCACACACCGTGTCGATCGGGCTTGGGCCGGCTCGGCGCGATCGGTGCGTCCTCGTCGGCCAGCAGACTGGTGGAGCTGAAGGTGACTCCTTCGTAGGACTGGCCCGCGGGCACCGTGCTGTTGCGGCGGTCGGCGGTGTCCAGGACGGCCAGTTCGGATGTTGCCCAGTCCAGGGAGCGGGCGTGGGCGGGGGAGGCGAGGGCGAGGTGGGTCCAGGTCTGGGTGTCCTCGGGAATCGGTGACCTGTTGATCGTGACGCCGTCGTTCGTACCGGTGTAGAAGAAGCCCCCGGAGGGCTCCCACATCCTCCCGACGAAGGCCTTGGCACGTGCGCGCCGCTCCAGCCACACCGGGTCCCCGGTGAGCCGGGCGAGGCGTCCGAAGAGGCCGATGAGGTCGGTGTTGTGTTCGGTCGAGGTGTAGGGCAGTACCTTGTTGGCCCCGTCGACCCCGAACTTGTAGCCGCCGAGGGGCTCTTGGGTGCGGCCGTTGCGCTCGATCCAGGTTCCGATTCGCAGCGCGCCGGCGAGGAAGCGGCGGGCGCCGGTGCGCTCGGCGAGTGCGCTCAGGGCGATACCGGCCCAGGCCATGTCGCCGACGGCCGTGCCGGTGAAGCCGAACTGGGTGCCGACGTTGGCCGTGCCGTCCGCCCGTACGAACCCGTCGGGCTGCGGCGAGCCGTCGTAGAAGGTGTACGGCCCGACGTTGTAGGCCTGCCGCAGCCTGCCGTCGTCGTACCCGGGGTCATGGGCCTGCGCGAAGAGCAGGGCGTCTCCGAGCGCCATGGCCCGGGCCCGGCCGTCCTTGGTGCGGACCGCCAGAAGAGCCAGGATCGCGAGGGCGTTGTCATAGATGAACGCGGTGCTGAACAGGCCCGCCTGGTCGGTGTAGCTCTGGGCCAGCCGGATCGCGCCGTGCTCGGGGTAGGCGTCCTGGGCGGCGGCGAGGAAGGAGTACGCACGACGCTCGCCGGAGTTGCCGACGGCACCCTTGGCGACTGCCGCGCGGGCCGTGCCGGAGCCGGCGGCCGTGGTGAAGGCCGCGGCACCGATACCGAGGCCGGTACCGATGAGCGTGCGGCGGCTGAGCGCCTGGCGTCGACTGCCGGTCATGGGTCTCCTCGGGAGGTGCGGGGCGTGGGTCCAGCGGGATCTGAGAGCGCTCTCAAGAGTGCGCGCTCATTCTGCTGTTGTGGGTCGTGCGGGTCAACGCCCCTGTCATGTATGCCGGTTGACCGCGCGTGTGCCTGATGCGGCCTCGCGGCCGAAATCTGCCGCCGGGGCGGCTGAACCGCGGCCAGACAACCGCCAATTTGAGCCGTTGCGTTGTTGCAGTCATGACAATTCAACGAGCGGAGTGCCACGCTGCTGTCCGTACATTCACCGCATGCCCACAGGTCCCTCACATCTCCCGCGCGCACTCGCACGCCGCCGGAGGGCCGCACCGGCCCGACCCGCTCTCCCGGACCCCATCGGGTCCGATCACCCCACAGAAGGAGAACGCCTTGTTCCGGCAGGACCGCTACCCCCATCGACCCCGCTGCACCGGAGCCCTGGTCCTCACCGCGGTGAGCGCACTGCTCGCGGCCGGTGTCCAGGCCGGCACCGCCGCCGCGGCCCCCGACGTCCACGGTCACGCGAAGATCCAGGCCACTCCCCGGCCCGGCGCGGCCCCCGTACGGCTCTCGCCGGCGAAGCGCACCGAGTTGGTCAGGAGAGCCGCCGTGGCCACCGCGAGCACGGCGAAGAGCCTTCACCTCGGCACCAAGGAGAAGCTCGTCGTCAAGGACGTCGCCCAGGACGCCGACGGCACCACCCACACACGGTACGAACGGACCTACGCCGGACTGCCGGTCCTCGGCGGCGATCTGGTCGTCCACGCCCGGGGCGGCCGTCTCACCGCGTCGAGGGCCACGAAGGCCACGCTCACCCTGCCCACCACCACGCCGAAGGTCTCCCCGGCCGCGGTGAAGGCCAAAGCCCTCGCAGTCGCGGTGAAGGCCGGCGGCAAGCAGGCCGAGGCGGACCGCGCTCCGCGTCTGGTCGTCTGGGCCGCCGCCACCAAGCCCGTCCTGGCCTGGGAGACGGTGGTCGGGGGCTTCCAGGACGACGGAACACCCAGCGAGCTCCATGTGATCACCGACGCCGCCTCGGGCAAGTCCCTCTTCCGGTTCCAGGGCATCGAGACGGGTACCGGCACCGGGCAGTTCAGCGGAACGGTGCCGCTCGGCACCACGCTCTCCGGCTCGACGTACCAGCTCATCGACGGCGACCGCGCCGGACACCACACCTACGACCTGAACCAGGGCACCTCCGGCACGGGCACGCTGTTCACGGACGACAACGATGTCTGGGGCGACGGCACCCAGAGCAACCGTCAGACCGCGGGCGTGGACGTCGCCTTCGGTGCCGCGGCGACCTGGGACTACTACAAGGACGTCTTCGGCCGCAACGGCATACGCAACGACGGAGTGGCCGCCTACAGCAGGGCCCACTACGGCAACAACTACGTCAACGCCTTCTGGTCCGACACCTGCTTCTGCATGACCTACGGCGACGGGTCGGGCAACACGCACCCCCTGACCGCGCTCGACGTGGCGGCACACGAGATGAGCCACGGCGTCACCAGCGCGACCGCCGGTCTCGACTACTCAGGCGAGTCGGGCGGCCTCAACGAGGCGACCTCCGACATCTTCGCCGCCGCGGTGGAGTTCCACGCCGACCTGCCCGCCGACGTCCCCGACTACCTGGTCGGCGAGAAGATCGACATCAACGGCGACGGCACACCGCTGCGCTACATGGACAAGCCCTCGAAGGACGGCGCCTCCCGCGACTACTGGAGTTCGTCCCTGGGCGGCATCGACGTCCACTACTCCTCGGGCCCGGCGAACCACTTCTTCTACCTTCTGTCCGAGGGCAGCGGGGCGAAGACCGTCAACGGCGTCTCCTACGACAGCCCCACCTACGACGGCCAGTCCGTGACCGGCATCGGCATCGGGAACGCCCAGCGCATCTGGTACCGGGCGCTCACCACCTACATGACCTCGACCACCAACTACGCGGACGCCCGCACCGCGACGCTCCAGGCCGCGGCCGACCTCTTCGGCGCCTACAGCCCCACCTACCTCGCCGTGGCCGACGCCTGGGCGGCGATCAACGTGGGGAACCGGATCGCGCTGGGCGTCAACGTGGCCCCGATCGCCGACCGGACCAGCGGGGTCGGGCAGGCGGTGTCCCTGCAGACGGACGCGTACACCACCAACTCCGGCGCGGGTCTGACGTATGCGGCGACGGGCCTGCCGGACGGTCTGACGATCAGCTCCAGCGGCCTGATCTCCGGCACCACGACCACGGTCGGGACCAGTGACGTCACGGTGACGGTCACCGACGACACGGGCGCGTCGGCCAGTGTGCGCTTCACCTGGCGGGTGGCGAACATCTACGCCAACGCCACCCGCGTCGACATCCCCGACGCCGGCGCCGCGGTGGAGTCCCCGATCACCGTCACCGGCCGGACCGGCAACGCCTCGGCCACCACCCAGGTCTATGTCAAGATCGTCCACACCTACCGGGGTGATCTGACCGTCGATCTCGTCGGCCCGGACGGCACCGTCTACTCACTGCTGAACCGCAGCGGCGGCTCCGCCGACAACGTCGACCAGACCTTCACCGTCGACGCCTCCGCCCAGCCCGTCTCCGGGACCTGGGTCCTGCGCGTCCAGGACCGCGCCGGGCTCGACGTCGGCTACATCGAGCAGTGGCAGCTGACTCCCTGAGCCGTCCGCTCCACCGAGGCTGTCGCCCCGGGGCGCTTCCGGCGCCCCGGGGCGACAGCCACCTTCGGTCGGCGCGCTCGCCGAGGTGCGCGTCGAGCGGCGTCAGCTGAGGAGCTGCTGCTTCTGCGCCTCGAACTCCGCGTCCGTCAGCACTCCCTGGGCCTTCAGCTCACCCAGCTGCTTGAGCTGGTCGATCTTGCGGGTCATGTCGTCCTCGGTGGACGGCGGTGCCGGCGGCGGCGGAGGCGGTGCGACCGCCTGCTGCGGGGCCGCTTGCTGTTGCTGTTCGTAGTCCTGCTGTGCCCAGCGCCCTGTCTGCCGCCGGGACACCCGGTTGGACACCGCGGTGGCGGTTCCGGCGACGACTGCGGTGCGCGCGACACCCCTGATGAGTCCGGGCATGGTCTCTCATCTCCCCTGCTGTGTGCGTCAGGCTGCTGCCGATCCACCGGGCGGTGTCGTGCCCTCGACCGCGTCCAGCGAGGCCAGCAGGGCCTGGACGGGGATACGGCCGCCGGCCACGAGCTGAGCGCCGCTGCGCCTGAGCGCACCGGCCAGGGGCGCGGCCCACACGTTCTCGTACACCAGGACCGCCGCGGAGTTGCCGGGCTCCAGCGCGTTGCCGGCCTCCTCGATGTCACCTTGGTCCAGCAGCCCGGAGGAGGCGCCCGCGAAGACGGACAGATCGACCTCGTCACCGAGATCCTGCAGTTCCAGCCCGGTGACCGAACCGTCGCTGTCCTTGCGGACGAAGGTCAGGTCGAGGATCCGTACGATGCCTCTCTCGACGAGATCGACCAACAGCGCAAAGGCCTCGCCCGTCATGCGGTTCCCGGGGAACTCGATGACCAAGTAGTCGACGGGGCCCATTTCTTCGACATCGTTCATGGCCACTCCTCGGGAGCGGAATGGGAGTCGGGACCGGTCGCCCGACCGCCCGCGGTCGTCAGCCTCCAGCGCCCATTCCACCACGCGCTCAAGGGCCCCGCATGTCCGGGAGCCGCGGTATCGGCACAGGGTGCGCCGTCAGCCGGTGAGCTCGTAGATGCTTCTTCCCATCAGCCAGAAACCCAGGACCAGGCACAGGGTCACGATGGCCTGCTCCTGGTGATCCTGCATCCATGAGCGCAGTCTCAGCAGCCGGGCCTTCGCCGCGGTCGGGGCGAACACCACATACAGCTCGGTGGCCAGCAGGCTCGCCGTGGCGAGCACGCAGAAGGCGGACAGCGCGAGCCAGGACGAGAAGTGGGACAGGTCCGCTTCCACCACCGTCGTCGCTGCGGCGGCGACCATGCCCCAGGGCTGCATGAGCACGGCGAGTCCGGCGGCGGCCCACGCCGTGGTGCGGTCCATCCGGGAGGTCAGCTCCGATCCCGGTGTGCCGTTCGGCCCGTGGTCCGGCTCCGGCTTCGCCGAGGCCCCATCGGCTCGTGTCCGGGCGGCTACGAGCCGTCGGCGCCGGTGTTCGCCGTAGAGGACGAGCGACACACCGATGGCCAGCTTGGCCGCGAGTACGGCCGTCGAGGACGGGGACCGGGGCGGCGGGGGCTGCCCGCCGGTCAGTGCCAGGACGATCCCGACCACGACGACCAGACATGCCAGCCAGCTCAGGATGAAGGCCAGGCCCTTCCACGCGCCCCGCTGCGATGCCACGACCAGGACGAAGGCCATGAGGGGCAGCGGGTCGAGCGTGATGGCCAGGGCGATGAGTAGCAGATCGAGAACCATGGCGACCCCACGGTGTCGGAGACCACGAGGGTAGGCAGGGACCGCCGGGATCACATCTCGTGGTGCTTCGGCGATCAGCAGCGAAGCACGCTGTGCCTGTGTGACCCCAGCCACTCGGGCGGCTGTGACTCTTCGCACAAATCTGCAGGAATCGGTACCTGTCGTGGCGGCGGTCACGTCGCGATAAGGGCGTTTTGTTTAGCTTCGCAGTTCTGTGTCCCTCCCATATGAACTGCCGAGGCCCCTCACCATGCAGCATCGACAGTCCCTCCTGACGCACGCCCGGAGCCCCCGCGGCAGGCGCGGCGCGGTCAGCGTCGGCGTTCTCGCGGCCTGTGTGGCGACGCTCCTCTCGGCCGGCGCGCTCCACTCGACGCCCGCGGCCGCGGCCACGGCGGCGACGCGGCCCGACGCCGCGACGGCCGACTTTCTCGCACGGGTGAAGCCCCAGGGGAAGGAGCGTGTGAGCGCGGCGGTGCTCGACCTGGACGGGACCGGCCGCGAGGCCACGGTGTACGGCGACGGAACCTCGTACGACACCGCGAGCATCGTGAAGGTCGACATCCTCGCCACGGCACTGCTCCAGGGGCAGGACGCCAAGCGCGGCCTGACCGACAAGGAGCGCTCGGACGCCGAGGTGATGATCGAGCGCAGTGACAACGACGCGGCGAACCACCTGTGGCGGACCATCGGCCGGGCCGAGGGACTGGACGCGGCGAACAAGCGACTGGGTCTGACCGAGACGAAGGGCGGCCCGGACGCCAAGTGGGGGCTCACCCGGACCACGGTCAGGGACCAGATACGGCTGCTGCGCGCGGTGTACGACACCGGCACGGCCGCACACGCGGCCGCCACCCCGCTCGACGAGGCGTCCCGGATGTACATCCGCACCCTGATGGGCGGTGTCATCGACGAGCAGTCCTGGGGCGTCTCGGCGGCCGCCGGCTCCGAATCCGCGTTGAAGAACGGCTGGCTGCAGCGCAACACGACCGAGCTGTGGGACGTCAACAGCATCGGACGGATCACGGCGGGCGGACACCACTACCTCGTCGCCGTCCTGTCGGACGGCAGCAAGTCGATGAAGGACGGGGTCGCACTCGTGGAGCGCGCGGCCCGGGCGGCCGTCGCCTCGACGGCCGCCCGCTGAGGGGCACGGGTGACGCCCGTACCCCCATCCCCACCCGCTGGCTATAACGATCGTCATAGTCTACCGTGGCACTCGTCTATAACGACCGTCATAAGCCGCGTCGGTCGTCACCCGAAGCGAGGTATTGCCATGCCCATGATCCGGCTCACCAGCCCGGTCGGTTCCCTGACCGAACAAGGCCGCCGCAGTGTCCAGCGGGACCTCGCCGCCGTGCTGCTCCGCTGGGAGGGCGCGCCCGACACGGCCTTCTTCCGGTCCCAGGCGTGGAGCTACCTCGTTGAGCTGCCCGAGGGCGCGCAGGTCACGGCGGAGGACGACGCGCCGCGGTTCCTCGTGGACGTCACGGTGCCGGAAGGGGCGCTGTCCGAGCGGCGCAGGGCGGGCCTGGTCGAGGAGGTGACCCACACCGTCCTGAACGCCGCCGGCCTCGGCCCGGACGAGGCACTGCGCGTGTGGGTGCTGGTGCACGAGCAGGCCGACGGCACCTGGGGCGCGGGTGGCTCCGTCATCCGCCACACGGACCTGGTCGCCCTCGCGAAGGGCCGGCGCAACGATGCGTGAACTGACCTATGTCGGACGGCACAGTGTCGAGTGGCGCGAGGCGCCCGACCCCGAGCTCCAGTCCGACCAGGAGGCGATCGTCGCCCCGGTCGCCGCGACCCCCTGCGACGTGGACTCGGCCATCCTGGCCGGACACGGCTTCATCGACCCGCCCTTCGCCCTCGGCCACGAGTGCGTGGCGAAGGTCGTGGAGACCGGCGCCGCGGTCACCGGCGTGACCCCCGGTGACCTGGTCGTCGTGCCCTGGTCCATCAACTGCGGCACCTGCGACGCCTGCCGTGCCGGACTGACCGCGCACTGCACCTCGGTGCCGCACATGGCCATGTACGGCGCACCCATCGGCGGCAGTTGGGGCGGACTCTTCTCCGACCTCGTCCGCGTCCCCTGGGCGGACGCCATGCTGGTGCCGCTGCCGAGCGGCCTCGACCCGGTCGCCATGGCCTCCGCCAGCGACAACTGGTCCCTGTCCTGGCGGCTGACCGCCCCGCACCTGAAGGCCCGCCCCGGAGCGCGCGTCCTGGTCGTCGCCCGTGGGAGCATCGGCCTGTACGTGTGCGACATCGCCCGCGCGCTGGGCGCCTCCGACGTCCTGTACGTCGACCCCGACCCGCACCACCGTGAGATCGCCGAGAGCTACGGCGCCCGTACCGCCGAGGCCGTCGAACCCGTCCACCAGGGCTTCGACCTCGCCGTCGAGGCCACCGGCCGCGTCGACCAGCTCGCCTTCGCCCTCAAGTCCCTGACACCGGAAGGCTTCTGCGAGTCCGCAGGCAACCACTTCCGCCCCGGCGAACTGCCCCTGCTCGACATGTACCTCACCGGCGTCACCCTGCGCATCGCCCGCGACAACGTACGCGCACACATCCCCGACGCCCTCGAACTCGCCGGCTCCGGCACGGTCGACCCCGCCCGGGTCGTCTCCCATGTCATCGACTGGGAACAACTCCCCGACGCCCTCCCGGAGAAGCACCTCAAGCCCGTCTTCGTGCGCACCGAAGGCTGACCGGCCGCGCCCGGTCTCCGCCCGCCGAGCCCCGACGAGAAAGCCGATGAGCACCCCCGTGACCGACCCGATCACGACGAACGCCCCACACGCACGACCGGAGGAAGAGGACCTCGCACTCCAGCGGGCGGCGATCGCCGCACTCGGCCATGAACTGCGGGCGCTGGTCGACCTCACCGCGCGTACCGCCGCACCGGCGCAGACCCTGTACCGAGTCGCGGACGAAGTCCGGCGCCTCAAGGGGCAGTTGACCGGGGATCGGCGCACACGCGCGGAGATTCCGGCCGTGGACGAGTTCCCCGGCGGAGTACGCATGTACAGCCCCGTCACCGGGGCAAGGCAGCCCGCTTGCCCCGCCCATGCGGGTGACACCGGCCGGCGACGGCATGCGGTATGTGTGTCATGCTGCTCGACGAACTGATGGGCTGGGCCCGCGCCGCTGCCGGCATGCCTGCCATGACCATCTCCCTCGACGTGAACCACCACCGGCCCGTACCGGTGTTGACACCCCTGCGCGTCGTGGCCCGCGTCGCGCGGACCGACGGCCGAGAGATCTTCGTGGACGGCTCGATCACCACGGAGACGGATCCCCCCACCACCGCGGTCACCGCGAGCGGCGTCTTCGTAAAACCCGACCCCGACCGCGCAGGCACCCTCTTCCCGAGCCTGCGCGAAGGATCGTGAGAACACCCCACCGGTAAGATCGTCTCTCCATGAACGCGACAGCCGAGCACAAGATGGTCGCCGTTCCGTCGGGGCAGGTCACGCTGTCGGACCGGCGGACGCAGCGCAGTTGGGCGGTCGGCGTCCCGGCGTACGAGATCGGGGCCCACCCCGTCACTCAGGAGTTGTACGCGCGGATCACCGATCTTCGGCCGAGCACCTCCACGGGGGACCGGTTGCCCGTCGAGGGCGTCTCCTGGTGGGACGCGGTGCGGTTCTGCAACGCGCTGTCCCAACGGGAAGGGCTCACGCCGGCGTACCGCTTGCCGCCCCACGGCGAGGACATCGAGTGGGACGCGTCCTCCGACGGGTACCGGCTGCCGACCGAGGCGGAGTGGGAGCACGCCTGCCGGGCCGGTACGGCGGGACCGCGTTATGGACCCCTCGACGACATCGCCTGGTACCGCGGCAACTCGCACGAGCGGATCCACGAGGTGGGCCGCAAGGGCCCCAATCCATGGGGCCTTTACGACATGCTCGGTGACGTGTGGGAGTGGTGCTGGGACATCTACGACGCCCAGGTCTACGGCAGTTACCGGGTACTGCGCGGCGGTGGCTGGTTCGATGAGCACTGGAGCTGCCGAGCCTCCGTGAGGCGCCGCAGCCACCCCACGTTCCGCGTCGACGACGTCGGGTTCCGCGTGGCACGTTCCAGGCTGCCGGAGGGTGACGCACGGTCCTGACGCGGGCACCGCTCAGTGGGTCGCGTCCGTGGTTTCGATCGCGAGAGTGGCCTCGTGCGGCGCGGTCGTGCCTGCCGGTGGTGCCTGGCGTACGGCCCTGTTGGAGGTGGTGAGGACCGCCAGGACGAGCAGCCATGCCCCGCACAGCCACACCAGGGTCTTGGCGCCCACGGCGGTGATCAGCGCACCGCCGGCGAGCGTACCGATCGACAGGGCGCCCGTGGTGAGCGTCGAGACCGCACTCGTGGTCCGGCCGCGCAACTCATCAGGGGTGATGGCGAGTTGGTGAGTCGTCATGGCCACCATGTACACGGGAGCGACCAATGACTCGGCCGCCGCGACCGCCGCCAGTGTCAGCGGATCGGGTGCGAGCGCGTACAGCGGGAACATGAGTGCCTCCAGCCAGAGCATCACCACCGCGATCAGTCCGAGCGGGAACCGCCTTGTGGCCCGGTCCGAGACCAGTGCCCCCGCCATCGCGCCGAGTGCCGCGCCGCTGAAGACGACGCCGATCCACAGGGGTGAGGCGCCGAGTTGCCGGGCGAGGGTGATGATCAGCAGATACCCGGCGCCGTAGCGCACCTTGTCGGCCGCCGACACCAGAGTCAGGAAGCGGATGACGGGCCGGCGCCACAGCCAACCGAGCCCCTCACGGATCTCGGTGGTGACCCGGACCTTCGTCCGCGCCGCCTGCCGGTCCACCTGGAACCGGGCACGCATCAGACGCAGCGACGCCGCGGACACCGCGAAGGACACGGCGTTGACGGCGTACGGCACGGTTCGCCCGAGGGCGTAGAGCACACCGGCGAGCGGGGCCCCGAAGATGCCCACCGCACCGGCGGCGGACTGTGAGCGGCCGAGCGCGGCGGACAACTGCCGAGGGCCGACCACATTGGGCAGTGCGGCGGTGTTCGCCACCTGGAAGAGCGTGGTCAGGATTCCGCCGAGCACGGCCGTCGCGTACAGCTGGGCCATCGTCAGCGTGTCTGACCACAGCGCCGCGGCGACGCCGGCGGTGAGAACGGTCCGGCCCAACTCGCACCAGATCATGGTGGTCTTGCGGTCCCACCGGTCGACGAGGGCGCCGGCGACGAGCCCGAACACCAGGTAGGAAATCGTGCCGAGGCCCAGGACGAGCCCGGCTCGGCCGGCCGACCCGGTGAGGGCCAGCACGGTCAGCGGCAGGGCCATGGACTGGGCCTGGTCGCCGATGGAGGAGATCAGCTGGCCGCTCAGCAGCAGCGAGAAGTCCCGGTTCCGGAACAGGCCGGAACCGCGCCGAGTTTTCATGGGAGTTACGCTCCGTAACAGCTCTAGGACACAAGGGTGGCGTTGAAGCTGGTGTCCGAGCTAAGAGACACGGGGCGTGGTGAACATGTGCGGACCGTACCGGGGGCAGGGTCCGCACGGCAATCGGTTATGCGCTCAACAACCGGTCATGCGCTCAACGGACCGGGAAACCGAAGGAGTAGCCCTGCTGCTTCAGCCACGGCAGTACCTCGCGCAGGGCCGCCACGGTCTGGGAGCGGTCCCCGCCCGCGTCGTGGAAGAGGACGGTCGGGCCGTTGGATATCTCGCTCTTGACGGTGGAGACGAGGGCGGCCGTGCCGGGGCGCTCGAAGTCCTTGGAGTCCACGTTCCAGCCGAGCGGGCGCATGCCGTGGGAGGCTGCGAGTTTCCGGCTGTACGGGGTGAAGGCGCCGCCCGGGGCACGGTAGTAGAGCGGCCGTACACCACCGGACGCCTTGGTGATCATGCGCTCGGCGTCCATGATCTGCTGCGACTGGTAGGCGTCCGACTTCTTGTCCATGGTGGTGTCGTGGGACACCGTGTGGTCGCACAGCCGGTGCCCGGCCGCCACCACGGCCTTGACCAGGTCCGGGTGGGCCTGGGCCTGGGTGCCCACCATGCAGAACGTGGCCTTCACGCCGTTGTCCTTCAGCACTTGCAGCACCTGAGGCGTCCAGACCGGGTCCGGACCGTCGTCGATGGTGATGTTGACACCCTGGGCACCGCGGTCCGAGGCATGGGCGATCTCCACCGACACCGGTGCCGCCGCGCGGCCCTGCGAGGAGGGTTTCGCTCCCGAGTGCCCGCCGACGGAACCGGCCTGCGCGGTCCATACCGAGGTGGCTGCGGCCAGCGCAGTCACTCCGACCGCTGCCCCGAGCACCCGGCCGTACCATCCCCGCCCGCCATGCCGCGCCATGTCCGCCTCGTTCCTTGCCGTGTCGTTGGGATCCCGATCACCTGTCAGGACGGAGTAAGCCGACCAGGGGATCCCGCTGTTACAGATCACGGACAATTCCGCGGACGTTCCGCGACAGACCCCCGGAACTCGCCTGGCCGGCAAGGCGAATGACCGACTCCCGCCGCCCGTCAGGGAGCGGGGAAGGGAAGATTGTCCGTGTAGCCGTTGGACGGCCGGGTGATCTTCTTGACGGTACGGGCGTCGAGGGCGACCGGTGCGGACTTCGTGCCCAGCGTCCCGCCCGGGTGCCATGTTCCGGTGACGCTCACCCATGTGTTGGGGGGCAGGGCCGGGCGCCCGTGGATCCGTATCTTGATGGACTGCGCGTCCGCCGCACAGCAGGTGAGGATGATCCGGGTCAGATACCAGCTGCCCGCCTGCTTGTCGGGGGTGACGAAGCCGGTCATCTGGATGCTGCGCCCCTTGATGGCCTGCTTGCGGTCCTGCTGCACGCGGGTGGTGAAGTCCGTGAGGGTCATCGGGAGGGGCGAGGCCGTGGGCAGCGGGTCGAAGTGCGCCTGTTCCGGTACGGCCTTGGGGGCCTGGCGGGCGGCGGTGTAGGCGCCGAGAGCCGGTGGGGCGTAGAAGAGCAGGCTCAGCGCGGGCAGCAGCAACAGCCAGGCGACGCGGGGCACGGCGGAGTGGTCGTGTCCGTGACCGGTGTCGTCGTGGGTGTGGTCGTGGTGGGGTGTGCCTTCGTTGCTTCGGCCCGGCCGGAGCTGGTTCCACGCCTCCGCGACGCCGAGTATCAGCAGCACCGCGCCCGATGCGACCAGCATCGGTCGCATGCCTTCCTTGACGTACCTCAGGCACAGGTCGGTGAAGAGCGAGATGTGCAGCAGGCCGAGGCCGCTGAGGACGAGCAGGATCGCCTGGATGGGCCGCTTCACAGCAGGATGCCTCCGATCAGCGCGCTGCACAGGATGGCGACGGCGGTCGTCGCCGCGGAGAAGCGGAACGCGAAGGCGCGGCCGAAGGTGCCCGCCTGCAGGGCGATCAGCTTCAGGTCGACCATCGGGCCCACCACCATGAACGTCAGCCGGGCGAGCGGCGAGAAGCCGGTGAGGGAGGACGCGACGAACGCGTCGGCCTCGGAGCACACCGCGAGCAGGATGGCGAGCGCGGCCAGGAACAGCACCGACAGCCAGGGCGACGAGGAGAACGTGTCGAGCACGGAGGGCGGCACGGCCACGTTGAAGGTGGCCGCCGCCATGGCCCCGACGACCAGGAAGCCGCCCGCATGCAGGAAGTCGTGCTGGAAGGCGCGCCGGAACTCGCTCCAGCGGCTGTGCCCGGGGTGGTGCCCGGTGTGCCGTACGGTCGGCTTGAGCCACTCGGCGCGGCCGAGCCAGAGCCACAGCCAGCCCATCACGGTGGCGGTGGCGAGCGAGGCCAGCAGCCGGGCCAGCACCATGGCGGGACGGCCGGGGAAGGCGATGGCCGTGGCGGTCAGCACGACCGGGTTGATCGCGGGCGCAGAGAGCAGGAACGCGAAGGCGGCGGCCGGGGTGACACCCCGGCCGATCAGACTGTTGGCGACAGGCACCGACGCGCATTCGCAGCCGGGCAGGACGACCCCCGCGGCCCCGGCGACGGGGACGGCGAACACGGGCCGCTTGGGCAGGATGCGGTGGAACACCCTCGCCGGGACGAAGGCGTTGATGGCTCCGGACAGAGCCGTCCCGAGGAGCAGGAACGGCAGTGCCTGGACGGTGACGGACAGACAGACGGTCTGCCATGCCTGGAGGGCCGGTTTGCTGATCGACTGGCCGAGGAGGACGAGCGCCGCGCCGGGAAGGACGGCCGCCGCCACCAACAGGAGTGGCCAAAATCGGGGCAATTCACCCGAAGGTGCTTCCTCGACCTCGGAGCGGCCTGCGGCGGCCGCCTCCTCCGCCAGTTCGTCTGTGGTCTGCACACCGGCTCCGTACGTCTGATGTTCAGACCGAACATAGTGGAAGCCGGGTGCACTCAGGAATTCGGCCGGGGCCGGGGACGGTGCCTATCGCGCCGTTCCGAAGTCCTGGGTCCAGAAGCTGTTGGGCTGCGCGAGACCGACACCGATCTCCTTGAACGAGCAGTTGAGGATGTTGGCCTTGTGGCCGGGGCTGGCCATCCAGCCGGCCATGACCTGCTCCGGAGTCGAGTAGCCGTACGCGACGTTCTCGCCGTAGGCGCTCCACGTGTAGCCGGCGCGGGTGATCCGGTCGCCGGGGGAGGAGCCGTCGGACCCGGTGTGCGACATGTTCTGGTGGGCGGCCATGTCGTCGCTGTGTGCCTGCGCAGCCTTGCTGAGGGTCGCGTTGAGCGTCAGCGCCGAGCAGCCCACCTTGGCACGCTCGGCGTTCACGAGCTGCACGATGCGGGCGACGACCCCGGACGCGGTGGCCGTGGTCTTCGGGGTGCTCGGCGTGGCGGGGGTCGCGGGCGCGGTGGTGGTGGCCTTGGGGGCGCTGGGAGCGGTGGTGACCTTGGCCCTGGGGGCGGTGGTCCGCACCGTGCGGGAGGGCACGGTGGCCTTCGCCGTGTGCCTGGAGGCGACGGCCTTCGGCTTCGGCGGTGTGGTCTGCGTGGGGCTCGCGGAGGCGCTCGGCGCCTTGGCGGGTGCCGGGGTGGCCTGGCCGGTCCGGTCCGGGTAGCCGTTCCAGGGGCGACCCCAGTCGGCGTTCTTCCACCAACCCTTGGCCTCGGTCTCCCGATGGCTGGGGCGGTGGGATCTCCCGCCGTCGTTCCAGTCGGTGCAGGCCATGGCGACGGACGGTACGCCCACGGCGCCCATGGCAACGGCAGCGATGACTATTCGCCGGTATTGAGTGCTTTTGCGATGCTTACCCATGTGTGACCTCACCCGGTAATCGCCGAGCGCTCCTTGTGCGGCTGGCTCTGTACAGACCCGCCACTGAACTGCGGCGATGCCCTGCGGATCGTCATTCTTAGGAGCCGTTTACACAGAGCGCAAAGGGCTCCGGTACTAGGTCGCCTCGTAGCTTCGGCAATCCTTGTCATGGGGGTGGGGGCGTGCTGGATCGGACCCTGCGGTCGTCGCGATTCCATGACGCTTCGTCAGAAACCCTCTGTATCCACAGAACGGGCGAAAGTGCCGTGGGGACGGAATGCCGCGAATCCAGACATGATGTTCGCCCATGTCAAGACGGACAAATCCCATATGTCGCCGGAGCGCCGTCTACTATCCGACCCGGCTAGTTCCCGGACAACCTGTGATGGATGTCACGGAACCACAGGAAATGGCGCGATGAACCGACGTGCGGCCCGTGGCGTCCCCGCTCAGAGCGGAGAGTGCGCGACGGTCGTCAGGTAAGCCCCGTACAGCAGGGACACCGCGGTCAGCGTGCCCCCCACCAGCAGGGCCTGCGCAGGTCGTGCACGCCATGCCCGGACCAGCGCACGTGCGCAGGGAATGAGCAACGGGAACGCCGGAACCAGGAAGCGCGGCTTCGACGAGAACGAACCCGAGGCACCCAGGACGAGCAGGACGAGGACGCCGGCGAAGACCACCAGCGGCAGCGGCGCACGGTCCAGGCACAGCAGACCGAACAGCAGAACGCCGATGACGACGATCACCAGGGCCGTGGGGTAGACGAAGCGCCCGCCGTGGAGGAACAGCGCCCTGAGGAAGCGAAGGGATTCGACCCCGAAGTCGAAGCGCGAGGTCCACGCGTCCTGCACATTGAAGTAACCCCGCAGGAGATCGCCCGTCTGCTCGCCCACCCACAGGACATAGCCGATCCAGCCCAGCGGACCCAGGACCACGGCGACCCACACACCGGGACGGACGCGGCCGCGCCGTCTGATCGCTTCATGGACCCCCGCGGCGGCCACGGCCACGGCGACCGCGAAGCCACTGGGGCGGGACAGTCCCGCGAGGGCGGCGAGCGCCCCGGCCCACAGCCAGCGGCCCTTCAGGGCGCAGTACAGCGACCAGGCGGCGAGGGCGGAGAAGACGGACTCGGTGTACGCGATGCCCAGCACGACCGAGTGCGGCACTACGGCCCACAGCGCGACGAGCGCGGTGGCGACCCCGCGTCCGTAGAGATCGTGGCCGATCGTGTAGATGCCCCATGCGGCCACGACCGCGGCGGTCCAGGCGACCAGCAGCGCGGCCTCTCCCGGTGTGAGCGGCAGAACTGTCATCACGGCCCTGATGAGTCCGGGGTAGAGCGGAAAGAAGGCCCAGTCGGTCTGCACTGCGCCCGACGGCATGATCCAGATGCGGGTCCCGTAGCCGTGCGCGGCGATGTGCAGGTACCAGTCCGAGTCCCAGGAGTGAGCCAGGCTCTTCACCAGTGGGCGATGAGTCAGGTGGTTCATCGCGACCATCACCGCGGCCCCGGCGAGGCGGACTGCCATGAACAGCACCAGGGCCCGGAGCAGGCCGTGGGGTGCGTCGTGCCATGGCCGCCGGGCCGTGGCGCGGCGGCCGGGCTTGTCCTGGGCGGCGCGACCGGACCGGGGAACGGAAGACGTGCTCACCCTCCGACCTTGGGCATACGCCGCCAAAGGTGCAATCGGGAATCGCGCTTCTTTCCCTACTCATACCGGAATGCAGGGATGCGCGGATCGGACAACTTGTGCGCGGCTGGGGGAGGGGCGAGCGTACGACCGTACGCCTGCCCTCTCCCCCCACTGCGTCCGGCCCTGTATCGGCCGCCCTGTCGTCGGCTCAGCTGTCGACGGCCTCGGAAGGCTTCTCGGCCTCCGCAGCCGGGCTCTTCTCCGATGCCTCGCTCGCCGTGTAGAAGACCGACGTGCCCTGCTTGGTGCGCTGGGCGTGGTTCTTGGCCACGAGACCCTCCAGCGTCGTCCGCACGACGGTGGTCTTGATGCTCCGCTCGGGATGCGCCTGATCCAGTGCGGTGGTGACTTCCGCGGCGGAGCGGGGCTCGCTCTGCTCGCAGAGGTGGCGGCGGACGAGTTCGACCAGGGTCGGCTGGGTCGACGGGGCGGGCGAGGCTGCCCCGGCGGCCGGCTTCTTCTTGGCGGCCTGCTTCCGGGGTGATGTGCGGCCCGCTGAGGCGGCGGACTTACGCGTCCGCGCCGGCTTGCTCGGTGCGGACTCGGCGGCGGACTTCTGCCGGGGAGAAGGCACAGCGGCATTGTCGGGCGCCGTGTCGGTCACCGCCGGAGCACCGGCCTCGACACCGAGTGCCTGGTGCATGTTCGCCAGCACCGTGTGGTCGTGCTGCAGAACTGCCAACTGCTCCTGGAGCGCGGCGACTTCCGTGCCGATGCGCTCCTGCTCCTTCATGTTGCGCTCAAGGTCACCGGTGACCTGGGCAATGTACTGCGACGCCAGCTCGGTGACGGGGACCGTACTCTCGGACATGCTGTTCACCCTTCCTCGGTTCCCGGTTGTGTACCAGGACCTACCGCGGCGGCCGCCGGACGTGAAGGCACTGCCTCGGCTGGTGCTCCCGGGTGCCGGGCCGCATCTGTGGTCAGACACCCTGCCTTGAGACATGGTACGGAGCAAGTTGTTGCTCCCGTGATCCTTCCTGGCTCAACTGGGGGCACAGCACTGAACATGCCATCGCCGCATGCGTTGCCTCTGCGACCATGTTGCCAACTCAACTTATTTGAAAGGCAGTTGTCGGCGCATCGCACAAAAAGCCCCCCTCGGGCTCCTGGATCGGCCAATTCAGGCGACACACATCCTGAACGAATCAGTGGGAACACTTGCTGCTCGGTCGAAGAGTTGCTCCAACGACTCCGTGGGGAGAAAAGCGGTGGTCACCTGGTGCGGGTGATGCTGAGATGGCGCGATGCGACATGAGTCATCAGTGGTCGTGGACCGGGGTCAGTATCAGGGCGCGGTAACACCCTGGGAAGAGGAGTCCTGGCGGTACGCGGCCCTCGGCTGGGTGGAGGGTGAGCTGGCCGCACACGGCCTGCGCGTGACCGGTGACTTGAGGGTACGGCTGCGGCCCTGGTCCGTCCTGGTGCGGGTGTCCGTCCAGAGGCGTGATGCCGTCTGGTTCAAGGCGAACCCACCGGCCAGCGCCTTCGAGGGCCCGCTCACCGCGGCGTTGGCGCGATGGGTGCCGGAACATGTACTGGAGCCGCTCGCCGTCGACGCCGATCGTGGTTGGTCGCTGCTGCCCGACGGAGGCGAACTCTTCAGGAGCGTCCTCGAAAGAGAGCCGGTCGAGCCCAGCACGTGGGAAGCATTCCTCGGCCAGTACGCGGACATGCAGCACGCCCTGACCCCCTACACACAGGAGATCGAACAGCTGGGTGTCCCCGGCGAACGCACCACCTCCCTGCCCGACGTCTTCGACAGACTGGTCGCGGAGAACTCAACACTGCAGCCGGACGACCGCAGAAGACTCGATGACCTCAGGCCACGCCTGGTGGACTGGTGCGCGGAGCTGGCGGCCCTCGGCATCGAGGACACCCTCGACCACTCGGACCTGCACGACGGCCAGCTGTTCCACCCACAACCGGGCCGCTTCACCTTCTTCGACTGGGGCGACGCCGCCGTCTCCCATCCCTTCTGCAGCCTGCTGGTCCCTGCTCGCACGGCCTGCGAGCGATACGGGCACGGCGTACTGCCGCGCCTGCGAGACGCCTATCTGGAACCGTGGAAGGGCACCGGCCGGACAACCGCGGACCTACGACGTGCGGTGAGTCTTGCCTGGCGACTCGGTGCACTCGGCCGTGCCTGCTCCTGGGGCCGCCTGTTTCCCGCCGCGTCGGCGGCCGCCGACGCCCTCGGTGCCACGGAAGGCGTCCGCTGGCTGCTGGAGCTCTCCAACGACCCACCGATCTAGTCAAATCGGGTACAGATCAAGGGCGTTGGGACTGGGGGGCGGACGGTGTCGGGCGGTAGGGCCCTCGGCGAAGGCACGTAGGAGGTTCTCCGTCGTGCGGGTGACGAAGGCGCGAGTGCGGGCGTCCATGCCGTGGTCGCGGCCGAGTTCGCCGGTGCCCGCCACCAGCGCCTCCACCCAGCGCATGGTGCCGGATGCGAACACACCCGCTCCGCTGGGGACGGTGTAGTACGCCGAGTCGCTGTGGCTCGGGCGGCCCGCGCACACGAGCGGCGAGTGCGCGGTGATCTCCAGGAGCCGCGGAGTGCCGGCGCCGGGCATGACCCGGTCGTACTCGACGCCCACCAGGTGCGGAAAGGCGTCACCGGCGCGCACTCCGGTGCCCTCGTGGAGCCAGTGGCCGGCGGAGTGGACGACGTAGGGCGCGTCCACCGGGTAGCCCTCGTAGAGCACTCCGGTGAGGGATGACTCGGGATCCGGGGCCGGCGCGGTACGGAAGTCCGTGGTGACGAGGGCCGGTTGCCCGGGATAGCAGGGGTCGGCGCGGTAGGCGGACTTGTAGCAGACCACGGTGCGGTCGTCCGCGCCCCGGCCGGGCTCGAGCCGGATCCTCCGGAAACATGTGTTGGCACCGAGGAACGCGACATTGGTGCCCGCGTCACGGGCCTGTGTGACATGTGCGCGCTGCTGGGGTGTCCAGTATTCGTCGTGCCCGAGACATACGACGGCGGCGGCGCCGTCCAGCACCGTCGGGTCGGCATGGACGTCGAGGCCGGTGCTGTAGGCGAGCGGTATGCCCAGTCGCTCCGCCAGCACGACCGCGGCCCACTCGTACACGCGGAACTTCGCGGCCCCGTCCATGTCATAGGGCCGGTCGAAGCTCACCGCCAGGGACCGGGTCTCGTACGACCCTGTCGCACCGGCGTACAGGCTCGACCCGCCCCACCGGTTGTAGGCCTGCCAGGTGGCCGGGGCGTGAAGCAGTACCGTGCGCCCCGTTCCCCGCACCGAGCGCACGATCAGAGGCACATAGCGCTGGTGTCCGGTGGCCGCGTCCAGCCGGAGCAAGTACGCGCCCTCCGGCCAACTCGCGGTGTCGAGGGCCAGGGTGCGCCGCCAGTTCGTGTGGACGGTGCAGGTCTCGGGCGCGATCTGCGGGGCCTGCTGGACGCGGCCGCGTATCGGGGGCGAGGTCCACATACGCCGGGCCAGCGCACCGCCGTACCAGCCCACGCGGAACGCCGACACCCGGAAGGAGGCTGCCGTCGTCGACACGAACAGCCCGAACTCCTGTCCCGGTGTCACACTCACCCGATCGGCGTACCCCGCTATCGCGTCGGGTGGGCCCAGGGAAACGATCCGCCAATCGGGGGTACCCGCGGCATCGCGTTCCGCTTCCGGCAGGTGACTGCCGTCGTCGGCGCCGGGCGGGCGAGGGCCGGGCACATGCTCGCAGGCGGCCGCGCCGAGGCCCACGCCCGCGCACAGACACAGGAGCCGTCGGCGCGATATGCCGGGCTCGGCGCCGTGTGCCGGGTTCCGTGCTGGAGCCACACCGCCTCCTCACCCCCGGACTGCCGCTCCCAGCGTTGCGACAGCTGTGCACCCCCGCAACCGGGGACGAAGGAGGCGGTGCTTGTGTGAGACGGCCCGCTTCGGGAGGCCCGGTGCTTCAGTCGGGCAGCCGGTCCAGCAGCCACCCGCACAGTTCCTCGGTGATGGCGGTGTGCGCCGTCGTCGTCGAGGAGCAGATGAAGTCGTCGACCTCGCTCTCCGACGGGTCGAGGCTGTCGATGTCCGCGTACAGGTCCTTCTGCTGGTCGATGTCGCGGATGGCGACCGCGCTGACGGAGGGCACGAAGCAGACCTCCTCGTGGCGCAGGTCGACCTGGGCGCCGAACTTCTTCAGCATGTCGGCGAGGATGCCGTAGGAGCGGAGGGTGCCGCCGGGGGCGCCGTCCAGCTCGGGGAAGCCGCTCGTCTTCACCGTCTTCTCGGCTGCGGGGAACCGCCGCTTCAGCTCGGCTACGACGACCTCCTTGCCCTGCGCGTGGCTGTAGAAGGTGGTGCCGGGGTAGATCCTCTCGACCTTGAGCGCCGTCTCGCCCGGCGGGATCGCGAGGCCCGTGCCGTCGCCGCGGCCGTTGGCGAGCGCGAGGATGCGGGGGATGCGCGGCCAGCCACCGAGCTCCTCCATCATCCTGAGGAACTCCTTGCGCTCCGGCGCGATCCCGATCTGGCCGGTCATCGGGTCGTAGTGCCGCCAGAGCATCTGCCGGGCGGCCGGGCTGTTCATCTGCCGGGCGAAGTCGTTCGGGACCGGGATGAAGTGCGAGAACGCCTGGAGGCCGATCGGTACGACGCCGCCGCGGTGCGGGCTGTCGTACGAGAAGTACAACCGGGTGCGGTGGTCCATGCGCTGCGTTTCCAGCTTGGCGAGCGCGAAGCGGGTGATCATGCCGCCCATGCTGAAGCCGCCCACCGTCAGCGACGCGCCGCCCATTTGCTCGGCCTGGGTCCGCAGGATGGCGGCGATCGCGGTCTCGGCGTTGGTCATGATCGAGGCGGTGCGCTCGTCGAAGCCCACCAGGATGACGTCACGGCCGCGGCGGCGCAGTTCGCTCAGGAAGGGATAGTCACGGTCGAGGCCGGCGTACAGCCACTTCAGGTCGCTCCTGCCGAGGTTGAACCCGTCGGCCATGATCACCGGTCGTGTGATGCCGCGGTTGCGCTCGCCGTAGAAGACATGCGCGAAGCCGTGCGGCAACTGCCACTCCTCGTCCGGCTCCGGGACCGGATACGGCAGCGGGACCGGCGGCGCGGAGCTCAGCGGATCGGCGAGCGTGAACGCTCCGACGCTCTGCTCCGCCTTCTCGTCCTGTTGGTCGGACACAGCCATCTCCTTCCGAATTCGCGCGGGGCACAGCAGCCCGTCGGAATGGGCTGGATGACTGCGGAAGGCGCGAAGACCGAACATCATCAGCACATCGGCCACAGGCCCGGCCATGCGCCGCTCGGATCTTCATTCGAATGGAGGCAACGGGGAGGCAGGCGCTCGTCTCCTACGCCCTCACCCGCTTGATGCCGATCAGCACCTGGTAGCGCGGCCGCGCGGCGAACTCCGTCATCTCCCAGACTGCCGGGCGGCCTGCCTCCGCGCACAGGTGCAACACCCGTCCCTCGTCCACCCAGAGCCCTACGTGGGCGCCGTAGGCGTCGTCGCCGGCGTTGAACAGCAGCAGATCGAGTGGCTGAGCAACCGCCACACGAACCGTGGCTTCCGTATCGGCCCACAGCTCACTCGATCGCAGGGCCGGGGGAGCGAAGCCGAAGTGCCGCAGAACCTCGTACGCGAACAGTTGGCAGTTGGCGCCCATCGCCAACCCGGGACGAGCGACCACAGAAGGCGAACCCGGAAACCGGGAGCCGCGGTAGGGCACGGTCCAGAAGGCAGAGGGGAGTTGGTCGAGCAGTGGGTCCATCAACCCATCATGCTGTCCAGGCAGACCTGCTGGGATGCTGGCCCTGTGAGAGACAAGTCGGGCGGGTTCGACGGCCGGGCGGTTCGCGCAGGTAAGTACGCGCGGGTCGAGAGGGAGCGACGGTTTCTGCTGGCCGGTCCGCCGGACGCGGCGGCGGTGACGGTTACTTGCGTGATCAGCGACCGGTACCTGGACGGTACGCGCTTGAGGTTGCGGCGCGCGGAATTCGCCGACGGCCGCCGCGAGATCAAACTCACTCAGAAGGTCCCGGTCTCCGGGCCGGGCGCGGTCCAGGGCCTGATCACCAATACGTATCTGACGCCGGCCGAGTGCGACGTGCTCTCCACCCTGCCCGCCCGGGTCCTGTCCAAGACCCGTCTCAGCGTGCCCCCGTTGGGCATCGACGTCTTCGACGGCGAGCTCCGGGGCTTGGTGCTCGCCGAGGCCGAGTTCGGCAGTGACGAGGACGCACTGTCCTTCGTGCCGCCGGCCGCGTGCCGGGTGGAGGTGACCGACGACGACCGCTTCACCGGCGGACGCCTCGTGCGGACCTCGCGCCAGGAGCTGCTCGGATGGCTTGCGGAGTACGGGCTTCACCCCGGAGACGTCCAACCGTAAAGGCGTGCAGGGCCTCCTTCGCGACGGGCGGCGCCGGGAGTGGCGCCGCCCTTCACTGGGGGCGGGCGGTCAGACCGTGCCGCTGGCCGCGATCTTGACCGAAGCCTTGGGGCGGCCGCTCTGGCTGCCGAGCTTCTCGATCTGGTCGACGATGTCCTTGCCCTCGACGACCTCGCCGAAGACCACGTGCTTGCCGTCCAGCCAACTCGTCACGATCGTGGTGATGAAGAACTGCGAGCCGTTGGTGTTCGGGCCCGCGTTCGCCATGCTCAGCAGGTACGGACGGTCGTGCTTGAGGGTGAAGTTCTCGTCCGCGAACTTCTCACCGTAGATGCTCTTGCCACCGGTGCCGTTGCCCGCGGTGAAGTCGCCGCCCTGCAGCATGAACTCGGGGATGACCCGGTGGAAACCGGAACCGGCGTAGCCGAAGCCGTGCTGACCCGTGGCCAGCTCCCGGAAGTTCTTGGTGGTCCGGGGCACCACGTCGTCGAAGAGGTTGAACACGATCCGGCCGGCCGGCTGGTCGTCGATGGTGATGTCGAAGTACACGTTGTCGCTCATGGAGATCAACATATCGCCAAGCCGCGAGCCCGTCCGCACAGGCTCGGCGTGTGGCCCGGGTCACGGTCGTGGCGGCCGATGTTTACGCAGCGTCCTGCGGGTGAGTCGCGCCTGAAGAACTTCGCCACCGCGAGCTTCGCCACCGCCGCCGGCAACTGCGTAATGAGGTGTTCTGGTCTGTCCGGGTACCGCCAGGAAGGAATCGTGAACGACGCGCTGCCGTCGCGCAGTGCCGAGGAGGCACGGGTCCCGTCGCCCGGACCCACGCGCGACGCGTTCTTCGACAATGCGAAATACCTCGCGATCGTGCTGGTGGCGATGGGCCACGCCTGGGAACCGCTGCGCGACGGCAGCCGGACCGTCAGCGCGCTCTACATGTTCGTCTACGCCTTCCACATGCCGGCGTTCATCGTCATCTCCGGTTACTTCTCGCGCGGTTTCGACGCGAGCCCCGCGCGGATCAGGCGGCTGATCACGGGCGTTGCCGTCCCGTACGTCGTCTTCGAGACGGCGTACACCTACTTCACACGGTGGACCGACGGCGTCCCGGACCGCGAGATCAGCCTGCTGGACCCCCTGTATCTGACCTGGTTCCTGGCCGCGCTGTTCATCTGGCGGCTGACCACACCGATCTGGAAGCTCGTGCGCCGGCCGCTGCCGCTCGCGCTCGTCCTCGCCATGCTGGGCACCCTCGCGCCGTCCATCGGCAACGACCTCGACCTGCAGCGGGTCCTGCAGTTCCTGCCGTACTTCGTCCTGGGCCTGTGTCTGAAGCCCGAGCACTTCCGGCTCGTGCGCCGCCGGCCGGTGCGCATCGTGGCCGTACCCGTCTTCGCCGGCGCGCTCGCCGTGTCGTACTGGCTGGTGCCGCGGATGACCCAGGCCTGGTTCTACCACCGGGACAGCGCGGCGGAACTCGGGGCGCCGGACTGGTACGGGCCCGTCATGACGCTGGCCTCCTTCGGTTGTTCGGTGGTCCTGGTGGCCTGCTTCCTGGCATGGGTGCCGGGGCGCCGGATGTGGTTCACCGTGCTGGGCGCGGGAACGCTCTACGGCTATCTGCTGCACGGGTTCCTCGCCCAGGGATCGAAGTTCTGGGGCTGGTACGACCCGGCGTGGGTGCACCGTCCGCTGGGTGTGGCCACGGTCACCGTCGTGGCCGCTGCGGTGGTGACCGTCCTGTGCACGCCGCCCGTGCGGCGCGTGTTCAGGTTCACGATGGAGCCGGAGATGGAGCCCGCGTTCAGGGGCGAGGCCACGGGAGCGGCCCGAGCCCCCGGTGTGGCGGTCCGCTGACGGTTCTTGTTCACACGGAGGCTTGCTCGGTCTGCGACTTTTCGGCCCGCGGTTCCTCGGTTGTGCTCGTCGTGCTCGTCGTGCGTGCCGGCGTCCGGCCGCGCGCCGTGGCGAACGCGCCGAGGGCCGCCATGGCGAGGCAGGCGAACATGGCGACCGTGGACGACGCCCTCAGCATCGCCAGTCCGGATCCGGTCAGCAGCACCACCAGGGCCCAGCGCACCGCCGGGCCGGCGACCCGGCTGGATACGAGGGCGCCCAGGACGACCCCGGGAATCGCACCGATCAGGAGGGTCGCCGCGAGCCCGGGGTCCGCGTCCCCGACGAGGAGGTGTCCGAGGGCCGCGGCGGACACCATGGGGATGGCCTGCACCAGGTCCGTGCCCACGAGGTGGTTGGCCTTGAGGCGGGGGTGGGCCAGCATCAGCATCACGATGATCAGGGAGCCCGAGCCGACCGAGGTCATCCCCACGACGAGGCCGCCCACGACGCCGATCAGGAGGGTTGCCACGGGTCGTACGGGAACATGCGCGTCCTCGACGTCCGTGGCGGCGCGGCGGCGGTCCAGCCAGAGGCGGACGAGCATGCCGGCGACGGCGACCATGAGCGCCGTACCGACGAGGTACTCGACGCGTTGCTGGAGTACGTCGCCGTCGCCCAGCACCCGCAGCAGGAAGACGCCGCCGAACGCGGCCGGTACGGCGCCGGGCAACAGCCGACGGACGATGTCCCGGCGGACCGTGCCGGCCCGCTGGTGCACCAGGGCGCCGAACGGCTTCATGAACACCGACGCGGCCAGGTCGCTGCCGATGGCCGCGGTGGGGTTCACCCCGAACACCATGACCATGATCGGTGTCATGAGGGCGCCGCCGCCCATGCCGGTGAGTCCCACCGCGAAGCCCACCAGGGCACCCGCGAGGACGATCGGGCCGTTGAGATCCATGCCGTGAACCGTACGCAGTTTTCCTATGGGAAAGGTATGGAATGAGGTCCGGGCTGCGATCGCGCACGCCGCGTGCTGCAATGGGCCGGGGTGCCGTGGGCGGACCGGCCGCCACCCGACCGCGACAGCCGCCATCCGACAGCGAGGAGGGCAGCATGCCTCCCTGTGCCGCCTCCGGGTCCCCGTCCGCTCCGCACATGAGTGAAGCGGCGTTCCGGGCGCTGTACGAGCGGCTGAGCGCCGACACACGGCCCGTCAGCGGCCCGCCGGGCGGGTCCCTGCGTCATCTGACGCCCGAGCGCGTGAGGGCGGCCGCGGCCGAGGTCCGTTCGGGGCGCACGCTGTCGCTCGCCGCCCCCATCGAGACACACCGGGGACCGGACAGCCCCGAGCCCGCCGACCACCGCATGACCGGGCCGGCCGCCGGCGACCTCGACGCGCCCGGCCTGCACTTCGCCCGCGACCGGCTCGCGATGAACGTCCACCAAGACGCGGACAGCCATCTGGACGCACTGTGCCATGTGATCGTCGACGGTGAACTCTTCGGCGGGGTCTCGGCCCACACCCTGACTCCGGACGGGGCCGGCGCGCTGTCCGTGGACCTCGTTCGCAACGGCATCGTCGGGCGGGGTGTGCTCCTGGACGTGCCCAGGCTGCGCGGAGTGCCCTGGCTGGAACCCGGCGACCATGTGACCCGGGAGGATCTGACCGCCGCCGAGGAGGCACAGGGCGTCCGGGTCGGGCCGGGAGACCTGCTGTTCGTCCGGGTCGGTCACCGGCTCAGGCGGCTGGAGCTGGGGGCGTGGAACGTGGCCGAGGCGCGCGCGGGACTCCATCCGACGGCCGTACGGTTCCTGGCCGACCGCGAGGTCGCGGTGCTGGGCGGGGACGGGAACAACGACACCGCCCCCAGCGCCGTCGACGGGATCGGTTTCCCCGTACATGTGCTGGCGATCCACGCGCTGGGGATCTATCTGCTGGACTACCTCCAGTTCGAGGAACTGGCCCCGGCCTGCGAAAGCGCCGGCCGCTGGTCCTTCCTCTGCGCGATCGCCCCCCTGCGGCTGCCCGGGGCCACGGGTTCCCCGGTGAATCCGATCGCCGTCCTGTGACCCCGGCCGGCGCGCGGCCGGGCGCCGACGCGCGGCGGGCGTCCGGGTGGGCGAAGATGATCAGCCGGGCGGCGTAAGACCAAGGCGTCACGCGCGGCGCTCGGCCGCCGCGGTGATTCCGTGTCCTTCGACCTGCGCGGGCGGTGGTACGGCCGGCCCGGGGTCCCGCAGCGGAGGAGGCTGTCGATCGTGAGTTCCACCGAAGGCACGTCGCGGAGCGTGATCCCCGCCAATCTGCTCAAGGGACAGAAGGCGCTGGTCACAGGAGCCAACTCGGGCATCGGCAAGGCGACCGCCATCGGACTGGGCCGGGCCGGGTGCGATGTCGTCGTCAATTACGTGGCCGGCCGCGAGGATGCCGAGCAGGTCGTCGACAAGATCAAGGCGATGGGCGTGAGGGCGGCGGCCTACGAGGCGGACGTGTCCCAGGAGGACCAGGTCGTCGCCATGACGGACCGGATGGTCGAGGAGTTCGGGACGATCGACATCCTCGTCGCCAACGCCGGGCTGCAACGGGACGCCCCGATCACGGAGATGACCCTCGCTCAGTGGCGGAAGGTGCTGGACGTCAATCTCACCGGGCAGTTCCTGTGCGCCCGCGAGGCGACCAAGGAGTTCCTGCGCCGCGGCGTGGTCCCCGAGGTGTCACGTTCGGCGGGCAAGATCATCTGCATGAGCTCGGTGCACCAGATCATTCCGTGGGCCGGGCACGTCAACTACGCCAGCTCCAAGGGCGGCGTGCTGATGATGATGCAGACCCTGGCCCAGGAACTCGCGCCGAAGAAGATCCGCGTCAACGCGCTCGCGCCCGGGGCCATCAAGACACCGATCAACCGTCAGGCCTGGGAGACTCCGGAAGCCGAACGCGACCTGCTGCAGCTCATCCCCTACAACCGTGTCGGAGAGCCCGAGGACATCGCCCACGCCGCCGTCGGCCTCGCCTCCGACCTCATGGACTACGTCGTGGGAGCCACTCTCTACGTGGACGGCGGCATGACCCTCTTCCCGGGCTTCGCCACCGGCGGCTGACCGACCCTCACATCCCTGTCGGCCCCCGGGGGGACACCTGTGCACACCATGATCCACCTGCTGGCGGACCCACCACCCCAGATGCTGCCGGCCCGATCGCAGATGGCGTTCACGCTCGCCGCGCACATCATCCTGGTGCCCCTGGGCGTGGCGCTGCCGCTCATCACCCTCATCATGCACGGCTACGGCCTGCGCCGTGACGACCCCACCGCGCTGCTGCTGGCCCGGCGCTGGTCGGCGGTCATGGCGGTGCAGTTCGCCATCGGCATCGTCACCGGGACCGTGCTGTCCTTCGAGTTCGGACTGCTGTGGCCGGGCATGATGGGCCGGTGGGGCGATGTCTTCGGCCTCGGGTTCGGCGTCGAGGCCTGGGCCTTCTTCCTGGAGGCCGTCCTCATCGCCATCTACCTCTACGGCTGGCGCAGGCTGCCCACCCGTACTCACTTCCTGCTCGGACTGCCCCTGCCGGCCGCCGCCCTGCTCGGCGCCTTCGGCATCCTGGCGGCCAACGCCTGGATGAACACGCCGCGGGGCTTCGTCCTCGACTCCGCGGGCAACCCCACCGGCGTGGACATCCGCAAGGCCGTCTTCACACCCATCTTCGGACCGGAGTACTGGCACTTCGTGGTCGCCATGCTGATGACCGCGGGCTATGTCGTGGCGGGCGTCTACGCCATGGGGTGGCTGCGCGGGCGCCGCGACCGGTACCACCGGCTCGGATTCACCGTCCCCTTCACCCTCGCCGCGGTGTGCACACCGGTCCAGTTCATGCTGGGCGACTCCATCGCCCGGCAGGTCTTCCACAAGCAGCCGGTGAAGTTCGCCGCGATGGAGATCGTCTGGAAGACCGACACCCATGTGCCGGAGTACCTGTACGGCCGACTGCACCCCGACGGCTCCATCTCCGGCGGCATCAAGGTCCCCCAACTCGACTCCATCCTCGCCGGCTTCCGCCCGGACACCCAGGTGACCGGCCTGACCTCGGTGCCGGCCGATGCCCGGCCCACCGCCACCCAGGCCACCATCACGCACTTCGCCTTCGACACCATGGTCGGCATCGGCTCCCTGCTGCTCCTGCTCGCGCTCTGGTACGGCCTGGTGTGGCTGCGCCGCCGCCGAGCGCCCGCCTCCGTCTGGTTCTACCGGGGCGCGGCATGCGCGGGCGTGGCCTCCGTGCTCGCGGTGGAGTGCGGCTGGATCACCACCGAGGTGGGCCGCCAGCCGTGGATCGTCTACCAGTACATGCGGGTCGCCGATGCGGTCACCGCGACGCGTGCTCCCGCTCTGTGGACCATGTTCGCCCTGGTCGTCCTCGTCTATGTGTTCGTGTTCGGCTCCTTCCTCGTCGTCCTGCTGAAGATGCGCACCCGCTGGCGGCTCGCCGACGCTTCGGACACGGCGGGGCGGGGTGCACCGGAGACGGACAATCCCTACGGCCCCCGCTCCGCCCTCGTGGGCAGCGGCCCCGCCCCGGGGCCGGGAGCCTCCGCCGGCGGGGAGGACCGCTCATGACCGCCGCCGGTGTCGTCGCCCTGGTCCTGCTGCTCGCGATCGCCGCCTACGCCTGCGCCGGCGGCACCGACTACGGGGCCGGCTTCTGGGATCTGACCGCGGGCGGAGCCGAGCGAGGCAAACGTCCCCGGTGGCTGATCGACCACGCCATGGCGCCCGTGTGGGAGGTCAACAACGTCTGGCTGATCTTCGTCCTGGTCATCATGTGGACCGGGTTCCCGGTCTTCTTCCGTACCGTGTTCGTCGCGATGTGGTTGCCCCTGGCGCTCGCCGTCGTGGGCATCGTGCTGCGCGGCGCGGGCTTCGCCCTGCGCAAGCCGGCCCGCCGGCTGGCCGGGCGACGCCTGTACGGCGCCGTGTTCGCGATCGCCTCGCTCCTCACGCCGTTCTTCCTGGGCACGGCCGTGGGCGGGATCGCCTCCGGCCGGGTCTCCCCGGGCACCGCGGCTTCGGTGGCCAACTGGGCCAACCCCACCTCCCTCCTGTTCGGGCTGCTCGCCATCGCCATGACCGCGTTCCTCGGCGCGGTGTTCCTGGCCGGGGACGCCCGCCGCTTCGGCGCACCGGACCTCGACGGCCATTTCCGGCGGCGTGCGCTCTTCGCCCTCGCCGCCGTCGCCGTACTGACAGTGGTCATGCTGTTCGTCACCCACGGCGACGCGCCCCATGTGTGGCACGGCCTCACGCACGGAGTCGGGCTCGCCCTGGTCGTCCTGGCGGTCGTGGCCGCACTCGTCACGGGCTGGTTGCTCCTGGGTACGGCCGAGGCCCGGTGGTCCCGCAGTTCGGCCGTCGTCGCGGTGGCCGCGGGGGTCTTCGCCTGGGGCCTGGCGCAGCGGCCGTATCTCATCCCGGTCTCGCTGACCGTCGCCGACGGCGCGGGAGCCACGACCACACTGCGCTGGCTGATGCTGGTCACCGTCGTGGCCGTGGTGCTGGTCTTCCCCGCCGTCGCCTACCTGTACTGGCTGGACACCCATGGCGCTCTCGAACCCCTCACCGACGCCGATCTGCGCGGCCGTGCGGATGACGACGCCTGACGCAGGGGGCCGGAGCCCCGCAGCGCCTAACTCCGGGCGTTGAGGGCGCTGTCGAGGGTGATGGCCGCGTCGATGAGCGCCAAGTGCGTGAAGGCCTGGGGGAAGTTGCCCAGTTGGCGGCCGGTCGGATCGATCTCCTCGGAGTACAGGCCCAGATGGTTGGCGTACCCGAGCATCTTCTCCAGGACCAGCCGGGCGTGGTCCAGGCGGCCCGCTCGCGCCAGCGCGTCGACGTACAGGAACGTGCACAGCGAGAAGGTGCCCTCGGAGCCCCGCAGTCCGTCGGGCGAGGCCTCCGGGTTGTACCGGTAGACCAGGCTGTCGCTGACCAGTTCCTGTTGCATCGCGTCCATGGTCGTGGCCCACGCCGGGTCCCCGGGCGTGAGGAAGCCGACGGTCGGCATGCGCAGCAGCGAGGAGTCCAGGACTTCGCTTCCGTAGTGCTGGACGAAGGCCGCGCGCTCGTCGTTCCAGCCCTTCGTCCAGACCTGGTCGTAGATCTGGTCCCGGGCGGTGCTCCAGCGGTCGGTCGCCGCCGGTCTGCCGTTCTCCTGCGCGAGCCGCAGGGCGCGGTCGAACGCGACCCAGGACATCACCCGCCCGTAGGTGAAGTTCTGGCGGCCGCCGCGCGTCTCCCACACGCCCTCTTCGGCCTGGTTCCAGTTGTCGGCGAGCCAGTCGAGGACGGTGAGCATGGAGTTCCAGCCCCGGTGCCCGAGGTGGAAGCCGTGCCGGTGCGCGAAGGAGATGCTGTCCATCGCCTCCCCGTAGATGTCCAGTTGCAACTGTGTCGCCGCGCCGTTGCCGATGCGCACCGGACCGGACCCCTCGTAGCCCTCCCAGTGATCCAGGATCTCCTCGTCGAGGTCGGCCGAGCCGTCGACCCGGTACATGATGTTCAGCGGTCCGGTGCCGCTGTCGCAGCCCGCCTTGTCCTGGGCCCGGTCGGCCAGCCAGTCGATGAATGCCCTCGCCTCGTCGACGAACCCCATGCCCAGCAGGGCGTACACGGAGAAGGCGGCGTCGCGGATCCAGGTGAACCGGTAGTCCCAGTTGCGTTCGCCGCCCAACTGCTCCGGCAGGGCGGCGGTGGGCGCGGCCACCAGTCCGCCGCTGGGCGCGTAGGTCATCAGTTTCAGCGTCACCGCTGAGCGTTCCAGCATCTCCCGCCACCGGCCGGTGTACCGCGATTGGCTGAGCCACGTCCGCCAGAACCGGATGGTGTCCTCGAAGAGCTGCTGGAACTCCGCCACCCGGATCTGCCGGGGCGGGCCGTCGGCGGCCGACTCGATGACGAAGCCGCGCTGCTGGCCCGCCTGCAGCGTCACGGACAGGTGCAGGTCGTTCTCCCCACTGACCGTCGTGGGCACTCGCGCGTCGTCCGGTTCGTGGACCGTGTGGACGGTCAGCTCCAGCCCGTCCGACGCGAAGACCGCCCCGTAGTCGGTGAGCTCGACCTTGTGGGGCCGGCGGCCGTAGTCGAACCGTGGGGCGATGTCGACCTCGAAGGTCATGGTGCCGCGCACACAACGCACCATGCGGACCAGGCGATGGCGGGGTGTGACCGTCGTTCCGGTCACCGGCATGAAGTCCACGACCTCGCCCGCGCCCGCCTCGGTCATGAACCGGGTCACCAGCACGGCGGTGTCGGGCAGGTACAGCTGCTTGGTGGCGTGTGTTTCGTGCGCGGGACGTACCGTGCAGTGCCCGCCCCTGCGCTTGTCCAGCAGAGCACCGAACACACTGGGTGAGTCGATGCGCGGGCAGCAGAACCAGTCGACCGTTCCGTCGGTGGTCACGAGAGCCGCGGTCTGCAGATCCCCGATCAGGCCATGGTTCTCGATCATCGGGTAGTCATCCATACGGCGTCCCTTCCGGCAGGCGACGGTGCCCGGATGCCTGACCCCCCACCCGTTCAGGCTAAGCCGGGCGGGCGCTTCGGGCCCGTCGGAGCAGGCGCGCACCGGCCCGGCTCACCGGTCCTCCACCCCCTCGTCGTCCCGGAGCCGTCGCCAGATTCTGGTGCGGTGCAGGACGTAGAGGGCCACGAACACGACGGCGACCTGCAAACCGACAGCCAGCAGCCAGAACACGACGGAGCTTTCCAACTCGTCGGTCATGTAGGTGAAGTTCATGCCGAAGTACCCGGTCAGGAACGACAGGGGCAGAAAGATCGTCGAGACGATGGCCAGGCGGTTGATCACTCCGTTCTGCTCGCCCGAGACCAGGGAGGAGTAGCTGGCGAAGGCGCGACGGCTGGCGTCCTGGAGGGACTCGATGTCCGCGAGAGCCAGCCTGCCCGCGTGCTGAAACTGACGGGCGAGGCGCTGACGCTCCGCCGGGAAGATGCCGCTCAGCATCCGCCGGGTGAGGATCTCGTCCGTCACCTGAAGGTAGGGGAGAAGTGAGTGATGCAGCAGGGCAGAGTGCCGGCGCAGTCGTGACAGACGGTAGACCTGGTCGGGACGCCGTCGCTCGAACATCTCGTCCTCCAGCTCCTCCACCAGCAGCAGGTCCGACACCGCGGCCCGGCGAAAGGTCTCCAAGGCGTCCTGGAGCAGCAGGAACAGCATGGCCACGGCATCGGAGGGCCTCTCGAACCGCAGCTGCACGGCGAGGTTGTCCAGGGGGCCGGGCGACCCCTGGTGAACCGTGATCAGATGCCGGTCGGTCACCAGGGCATGGAAATGACTGACCTGTACGCCTGCGACGACGGGCACGACGAGGCCTGCCATGTCCCCGAGGAAGTCGGCCCGCGCATGTTCGCCGGCCCGGCCGAACCAGTGGATGTTCTCGGCCTCCAGGCCGAGCTGGTGGGCGACGGGCTGTTCGTCGGTCACCTCCCCGTCCGGCAGTTCGATGTCGACGAGCAGGAAGTCGGACATGGCGAGTCGCTCACGTGCCTCCGACACGTCGGTGCGAGTGACGATCCCTTCCGGCATCGAAACCACCGATACGATCATCGCCCCTCACTGTTGTCACAGGACCCGTCGGTATCAGCCTGCGCACGCTTCGCCGCCCGCGCATGCCGACGCGGGCAGACGCCCCGACCGGTGCCCCGGACGAGTGAGGGCGGAGCCCGTCCGAGGATCGGTGGAGCGGCCATGGCTCAGTCGACCGGCCAAGTGTGAGCCGGGGCGTTGAGGTGCATGTAGTCGATGTACAGCTGCGTCATCCGGCGCAGGGCCTCATGGCGGCCGCCGCGCGTGGACTCGTCGATGCGGTGGAACATCTCCTTCTGCCACACGGCCCCGTTGCGGGCGGTGACACATCGCTGTTCGATGACACCGAGGAGCGGTTCCCGCCAGGCCGCGTCCATGCCGGAGTGCTCCAGCCCCCGGTGCGCCAGCGGAAGCAGGCGTCGCAGGACGAGTTCGGGCACCGGCACCTCGCCCATACCGGGCCAGTACAGCAGTGCCTCGATGCCGTTGCGCGCCGCCGTGTGCAGGTTGTCCTCGGCGGCGGAGAAGGACATCCGCGACCACACGGGCCGGTCCTCCTCCACCAGGGCGCGGGTGAGCCCGTAGTAGAAGGCGCCGTTGGCGAGGGTGTCGGCGACGGTCGGGCCGGCGGGCAGCACCCGGTTCTCCACCCTGACATGCGGTTTGTCGTGGGAGACGGCGTAGACCGGGCGGTTCCAGCGGTAGATCGTGCCGTTGTGCAGGGTCAGTTCGGCCAGTTCCGGGATGTCACCGCGGTCCAGCGTCTGCGCCGGGTCCTGCTCGTCGCACAGGGGCAGCAGTGCCGGGAAGTAGCGCAGGTTCTCCTCGAAGAGGTCGAAGACGCTGTTGATCCACCGCTCTCCGAACCACACCCGGGGCCGTACCCCCTGCACCTTGATCTCCTGCGGGCGTGTGTCGGTGGCCTGCTCGAACAGCGGGATACGGGTTTCGTGCCACAGTTCCTTGCCGAACAGGAACGGGGCGTTGGCCGCCAGCGCGACCTGGACTCCGGCGATGGCCTGCGCCGCGTTCCAGTAGTCCGCGAACTCGTCCGGGGACACCTGGAGGTGGAACTGGGTGCTGGTACACGCGGCCTCCGGGCTGATCGTGTCCGCGTAGGTCCGCAGCCGGTCGACACCGTCCACTTCGAGGAGCAGATCCTCGCCCCGGGCCGCGAAGACCTGGTCGTTGATCAGGCGATAGCGCGGGTTCTCCGACAGCGCGGCCTCGCCGATGTCCTCCTCCCGCAGGGTGGGAAGGATGCCGACCATGATCAGATGTGCGTCGACCGACATGGCGCGCTGCTCCGCGTGATTCAGCGCGTCGCGGATCTCCGACTCCCAGGCGTCGGGACCGCCCGCCGTCAGACGGCGTGGCGGAACGTTGATCTCCAGATTGAACCGGCCCAGCTCCGTGGACCAGGCGGGGTCCGCGATCGCCTGGAGCACATCGCTGTTGCGCATCGCCGGCTCCGCCCGGTCGTCGACCAGGTTGAGTTCGATCTCCAGCCCCACCTGGGGCCGCTCGGACTCGAACCGCTCCTCGCGCAGCATCTGCGCGAACGCGTCGAGGCAGTCGTGCATCTTGATCCGGTACCGGCGCCGGTCCTCGCGGGTGAAGACCATCGCCGGGACGTCGCGTCCCATCGGCCCTCCCGGGTTCCCCTCCTCGGACACCTCTCATCCCCCAGCGTCGCACCAGCGGGCGCCGCTGACCACGTGGGACGGGTGCGGGACGGGTGCGGCACGGGAACCGCGTGCGGGCACTGCGGGCCCGCCCCCGGATTTGCCTTCGAGTGCACTCCAGCACCCACACTGATCGCGACGGTATCCGCGCTGGGGAAGAAATGGCGGCAGCAGATGGAGACGACGACCGGGGCGGGGCATCCTCTGCCGTACGACACCTACCGCGAGGCGATCGAGCGCGAGACGCTGCACTTCGCCGACATCGCCAGAGGCATGGCCCCCGAGACCGCCGTGCCCTCCTGCCCCGACTGGACGCTGGCCGACCTCACCCGGCACGTGGGCGCGCTCCAGCGCTGGTTCAGCACGCTGCTGACCCGGCTGGTGCAGGAGCCGCCACGCACCCGTGAGCTGGAGCTGGGGCTGCCGGAAGCCGCGCGGGAGTATCCCGACTGGGTGGCGGCCGGCGTGCCCGCCGTGGCGGTGGTGCTGCGCGACACGGACCCCCGGGCGCCGATGTGGGCCTGGGGCGAGGACCAGCACGCACGGTTCTGGGCCCGGCGGATGCTCTTCGAAACGCTGGTGCACCGGGTCGACGCGGAGCGTGCGGTGGGCCGGGACTCCGACATCGACCCCGTACTCGCGGCGGACGGAGTCGACGAGTTCCTGGTCAACCTCCCCTACGCCGGTCTCTTCGCCCCGGCCGTGACGAAGCTGCACGGCAGCGGCGAGACGATCGCCTTCCAGTGCTCGGACCACACACGTGGAACCGGTGAGGAGTGGCGCGTACGCCTGGACCCCGACGGCTTGCGCCTGCTGCCGCGGCCGGCCACCGACGCCGCACCTTGCGAGGCACAGTCGGTGGTGCGCGGGCGGGCAGCGGACCTGCTGTTGCTGCTGTACGGGCGGCGTACGTACCAAGACGATGCCTTCGAGGTGTCGGGAGATACCGCGCTGCTCGACAATTGGTTCGCCCACACGGCCTTTTGACCCACGTCCCGTTCGGCTGCCTGCCGCGGCCTGGATGTCGTTGTCGGGGTGTCATGATCGGGTGTGTCAGGGATAGCCTGACGCAATGGCCGACATCGCAGGCACCCCCTCCGCTCCGGATGCGGACGAGCTCCGCCGGCTCTCACCCCGTGACGAATCCCGAGTCGCCCTCGCACTGACACTTCGTCAACTCGCCGACGCCGTCCTGGATGCCGTGCCGGTCGAGCCGGATCCCGCGCCGGGGGACCTACTGCGTACGGCACTTCGGCTGCAGCGCAGGGTGGAGGACGTGATACGCGAGGCCGTGGTCGCCGAGCGGGAGCGGGGCACCACGTGGTACCAGATCGGCGAAGCCGCGGGCATGACACGGCAGTCCGCGCATGAGAAGTGGTACGGCGACGTCCACGCGTGGGCGGCAACCGGACGCAGCGCGCTGCCGCCGGAGTTGAGGACGCTCGAAGTGGCGGCGGAGGCGGACGCCCGCTATGCCAGGCTGCGGCCGGACCGGCCGCACGCGGTCACCTCGGGCCTGGACGCGGTCCGTTTCCCCGGCTCCCATGCGTACGAGGCCAGTCTGCGCACCCGCGGCTCCGCCCTGCACAGCCGTCGTACCGAACTGGACGCGCGGGCAACGCGGTTGAACGACGAGTACGGCACACTGCACGCGCAGGGCCCCGCGGCGGCGCCCGTCGGCGGGGACCCGCTGGTGATCGCGGCCTACCGGGGACACGCCGACGCGGTGCGCGCCAACCGGCTTGCCATCGCGGCGGTGCACCAGGAGATCGCCGACGTGTACGACCAACTCGTCACGGCCGAGCCCTCCTTGGCGGAGGAACACCGCATGCAGGCCGACTGGCACCGCAATGCCTCCCAGCAGGCCCGCACCTATGCCGATCTGCTGCAGGGCACGGACGGCTGACCTGCGGAAGGGGTTTGTAGCAGGTGTCGGAAGGTGCAATCCAACTGGGGCTCTTTCCCGTATGGGTTCACAGGGGGAAACCTCTGAACACCTGGAGTCGCGATGTACTCCACCAACGGTGCCGAAGTCACTCTGAGGGGAGTGGGGGTGTGCTGCGCCGCTGGCAACACGGTGCTGCACACGCTCCTTGTCCCCGATCATCTTGAGGAGATGTTCTACATCGGCGTCCTGTTCGCCGCGGGCAGCGGGATCATGCTCGCCGTGGCGCTGGCGCTGGTCGTCGTGAAACGTCCCCTGATCGCTTGGCTGACCGGGACGCTGGTCAGCCTCGGCATGATCGTCGGCTTTGCGCTGTCGCGCACCGTCGGCCTGCCGTCCGGCTATTACGAACCCGGTTGGGAGGCCCCGTACGGCCCCTTGTCCCTGCTGGTCGAAGGGCTCTTCGTCGTCGCCTTCCTTGCCTGGTACGGCGACAGGGCCGCACACGGTGTCGCGCCCAGGCTGCCCTCCAGGGCGGAGCGTGAGCCGGTCTCGGCGGGGCCCGGCGCATCGAAGCGCTGGTGACACCGATACCCGGTGTGTCCATGGGGTCTACCGAGGGAGAAAGTTGAGTCTTTTGTCCCGCTACTGCCATCCAATTCCCGTCCTACACCGTATGTGATACGAGGGATTTTTCGACAGGAGGAACAGCATGGCGATCTTCAGCAAGCTCTTCCCGGCCAGTCACCGCGACCACGGTGACAGCAGCGGACATGGTGACCACGGAAGGGACTCGGAATCGGGGCACGGGCACGGCGAGAGGAACCGTGACCACGAGGGTCGTGGAGACCACAAGGGTGACCACTCCGATCACCGCAGGTGAAAGCAGGCTGAGCGGGCCGGTGACCGGGGGAGCCGGTCCGTTCCGCCGTCGGTCTGCGACGGAGTCGTGCCATGGTGGCTGTCCCCCGGCGTTTCCTGCAGCGCCTGCTGGCGGTGGGCGGTGATGCCGATGCCGCGAACGCCGTTGTCGCGGCCGCGCCGCCGTTGCCGCCGCGTGAGGTGTTCCGGCGCTTCTGGCCCTACACCCGCGGCCGTCGGCGCTGGCTGGTGCCCCTGGTTCTCTTCAGCCTGATAGGGCCCCTCGCCGACGCCGCCGAACTCTGGCTGTTCAAGATCGTGGTGGACGATGTGCTCGTACCACGCGATCTGCGGCCCTTCATCTGGATCGCGCCCACCTATCTGGGGCTCGTCGTCGCCTCCGGCGCTCTCAGGTTCGCCGACGACGTGACCTCCACCTGGGTGGGCGAGCGGTTTCTGCTGGCCGTGCGCGCCGACGTCTTCCGGCACGTCCAGGGGTTGTCGCTCGGATTCTTCGAACGACGGCGGCTCGGGGACCTGCTCTCGCGTGTCACCGGTGATGTGGACGCCGTCGAGACATTCCTGCTCTCGGGTGTGGTGGACGGCCTGTACTACTTGGTCCGGCTGGGTGTCTTCGTCGGCCTGCTCTTCTACCTGCGCTGGGACCTGACGCTCCTCGCGCTCTTCATCGTGCCGCTGTTCTGGCGCGCCGCCCGGCACTTCTCCCGGCTGATCAAGGAGGCGTCCCGGGAGCGCAGACGCCGCAGCGGTTCGCTGAGCGCGGTCGCCGAGGAGTCGCTGGGCAATGTGACCCTGGTGCAGGCCTACAACCGGCAGGACTGGGAGGAGCGCCGCTTCGAGCGGGAGAGCCTCGGCAGGTTCCACGCGACGATGGCCTCGGCGCGGATCCACGCCGTCTACGGTTCGCTCGTCGAGGTCATCGAGGTGGCCGGTGGACTCGCCGTCATGGGCCTCGGCACCTGGAAGCTGGCCCAGGGCCAGCTCACCCTCGGCGGGCTGCTGGTCTTCCTCGCCCTGATCGGGAAGCTGTACAGCCCGATCCGCGGCCTGTCCCGGCTGGGCAACACCTTCTACGCCGCGTCGGCCTCCGCTGAACGGATCATCGAGCTGCTGGACCAGCGGCCCCAGGTCGTCGAGGCCGCCGACGCGCGGCGGATCGGCCGGGCGCGCGGCGACATCGAGCTCGACGGCGTGTCCTTCCGCTACCCCGGGATCGCACGCCCGGCCCTGTCGGAGGTGTCCCTGCACGTCGCTCCGGGAGAGGTGCTGGCGCTGGTCGGGGCCAGCGGGGCCGGCAAGTCCACGGTCGCCAAACTGCTGCTGCGGTTCTACGACCCCGACCGGGGCGCAGTCCGTCTCGACGGGCAGGATCTGCGCACCCTGCTCCTGTCCGACGTACGGGAGAGCGTCGCGGTGGTCCTGCAGGAGACGTTCGTCTTCCACGGCACGGTGCGGGACAACATCGCCTACGGCCGTCCCGGGGCGAGCGAGGCCGAGATCGTCTCGGCGGCGCGTGCCGCGGACGCCCATGAGTTCATCGAGCTGCTCCCGGACGGCTATGACACCGTGGTCGGCCAGCGCGGCCGGACCCTGTCGGGCGGGCAGCGCCAGCGGCTGGCGATCGCGCGCGCGATGATCAGGGATGCGCCCGTTCTGCTCCTGGACGAGCCGACCACCGCCCTCGACGCACGGTCCGGCCTGAGGATCATGGGCCCGCTGCGCCGCCTCATGGCCGGGCGTACGACCGTGGTCATCTCCCACGACCTGCTCACCGTCCGGGACGCCACCCGGATCGTGGTGCTCGACGGCGGACGGGTCGTCGAGTCGGGGACCCACGACGAGCTGCTCGCCCGGGACGGCACCTATGCCCGGCTGCACCGGATGAGCCCCGCGGCCGGACGCCTCGCCCAGCCGGAGTCCGCCCCGTCCGGGACGGTGCTGTCATGAACGGCGCGGAGGCGGAACCCGCCCCGCCGATGGCGCCCGGCACCCGTCCGGTTCCCGGATACCAGGTCCTGGGCCATCTGACGCGTACGAGCTGGCTGGACGTGTACGACTCCTGGAGCGAGGAGCGGGCCTGCCGCTGCGTGCTCAAGACACTGCGGCCGGACCGGCGCGGCGAGACGGGCTTGCACGACCGCCTGCTGCGCGAGGGCCGGTGGCTGCGGGATTTCAGCCATCCGCACCTGGTCCGGGCCTATGAGACCTTCACCCTGCCGGAGCCGCTCGTCGTCCTGGAGACGCTGACCGGGGAGACGCTGGCACACATCGTCCACCGCTTGCGGCGCCGGCCGTCCGCCGCGGACGTGGCGCTCCTCGGCGTGCAGCTGTGTTCCGCGATTCACTATCTGCACGCCCAGGGCCTGCTGCATCTGGACCTCAAGCCGTCCAACGTCGTGGTGGAACGCGGGCACGCCAAGGTGTTCGACCTCAGCGTGGCCCGGCCGCCCGGCCGCGCTCCCGCCGGACTGGGCACGCGCTGGTATCGCGCACCGGAACAGGAACACGTCGGGGAGCTGTCGACACCGGCCGACGTATGGGGCATCGGCATCACGCTCTACGAGGTGGCCGCGGGTGATGTCACGCTCGTGCGTGCAGGAGCCGGTGAGTCCGAGGCGATGTGCGAGGTGCCGCCCATCGCGTCACGGCGGCGTCTGCCCCGCGCTCTCGCCGCGGCGATCGACGGGTGTCTGCGGGCGGACCCGGCGGCCCGGCTCACGATCCCCGAGCTGGCCGGGGCCCTCGGCGCCACACCCCCCGGCGAGGGTCCCCGCGCCGCCCGAGCCTGAAGGCATGCCAGGGCGCTCCGAGAGGGGGCTGTCCTCCGCGCAGCCCCGCCGGGCCACCGACCCCCTACTCGTTCGGATTGGCCTGGCCCAGGGGCGCCCTCGCGAGCATGGTGCCGTCGAGCGTGGTCACCCGGGCGCCGGAGAGCGTCGAGGGATCGACGGGGGCGGGGGCACCCCAGGAGCCGCTGCCGTCGCGAATGGAGAAGGCGCCGACGGGAACCGTGGTGCCGTCCTTGCGCTCCAGGAAGCAGACGACCTTGCCGTTGTAGCTGGTGCCGGCGTGGGGGAGGTTCAGAGTCATATAGACCCAGCCCTTGGGATCGGCATGGGCATAGACCTCGCCGACCGGCTTCCCGTTGGCGCCGACAGAGGTCAGATCGCCGGACAGCAGGTCCGCGACCGGCACGGCGGAGGTGGAGGGGCCGGCCACGACGTTCTCGATGGCCGAACCGACCGCCCAGCCGCTGAACCCGACCGCGACGACGGCCGCGGCCGTTGCGGAGGCGATGCGCAGCCGTGGCCGTCCACGGCGGCTCTTGCGCGGGACGGTGGCCTCCCGTGTGTGTCCCTCATGCCCCTCATGCGCCGGCGTCACCTGCGTCAGGGACTGCGCCACCCGCGTCTCGAACCCGACCGGCGGTTCGCTTCCCGGCAGCAGCCCGATGAGTCCGTCACCCACGAGGGTCAGCTGCTCGATGTACTCCCGGCAGTCCGCGCACGCATCCAGATGGGCGACGGCCCCGGCCCGCTCACGGCCGGGCAGCACGCCCAGTGCCAGCTCGGGACCGACTTCCCGAAGCTTCTCGCAGGTCACATCACTTGACATGGTCGCCTCGTTTCGGAGACGCGAGCGTGGAGCGCAGTTTGCCCATCGCCGTCCTGATGCGTGTCTTGGCGGTGCCCAGCGGGATCTTCTCCGAGTCGGCGATCTGCTGGGCGGTCATGCCGTAGATGCCCGCCATCACCAGGGCACGGCCCTGTTCGGGCGGCAGCTCCGCCACGGCTTCCCGCAGCCGTGAGGACGCCTCGTCGGCCAGCGCGTGCTGCTCCGGCGTGTCGCTGACAACGCCGAGGATCGACTCGAGATCCTCGGGCGCCACCGGCTCCGGCTGCCGCGAGCGGACGGCGTCGATGGCGAGGTTGTGGGCGATGGCCGTGAGCCAGGTCCGTACCGAGCCGCGCCGTGCGTCGTATATCTGTGCGTGGCGCCAGGCGCGCTCGAACGTCTGCTGGGCGATGTCCTCGGCGAGCTGCGGATCCCCGGTGACGGCGATGGCCACACCGAAGACCGTGTGCTGGAACCTACGGACGAAGGTGACGGCGAGCTCCGGATCTCCGGTGGCCAGCCCGGACAGCAGAGCCTCATCCGGGAGGCGGCCCACGGGGAACCGAAATCTCGACATACCTGTATATACGGTTCGCCCCCGCCAGGAGATTGCTGCGCCGTTGCGGAAACGGAAGGCCATATTCCAATTCTCTCTCCGTTTTCTCTGTGTCAGGGCCGGTAGCCCGAAGTGACAGAGGGGGCGTCTGGTGCAACTGGGGCCTGATGGGCGATGCCATGCGCGGTGAGATCGACCAGATCACCAAGGAACTGATGGAGTCCGTGCAGGCGGGCCGGCAGCTCGACATCGTCGACGATTTCGCCTACCCGCTGCCCGGTGAGGACCCCACCGAGCGCCACCAGGCGGGCAGCCAGGCACAGCTCGAAATGGGCGGGTACCTGCTGGACCTCGCCGAGCGGCGCCGGGGCCACCCGACCGACGACATGCTCTCCGCCTTCGTCGACGAACCGGATCCGGCCCTGCGGCACACCCGCGACGAACTCGCGCAGACCGCGGTACCGCTGCTCATCGCGGGACACGAGACGACGGTCAACCTCATCACCAACGGGGTGCTCACCCTGATGCGCCATCCCGAGCAGCTGGACCTGCTCCGTCACGACCCCGGCCTGCTGCCGCAAGCGGTGGAGGAACTGCTGCGCTACGAACCCCCGGTCCAGATGCGCGAGAGGATCCCCCTCGCCGACGTCGACGTCGCCGGCACCACGATCCCCGCGGGCACGTCCGTCGTGCTGGTCCTGGCCTCGGGCAACCGCGACCCCAAGCGGTTCCACGAGCCCGACCGTTTCGACCCCACCCGGCCCGACATCGAACACTTCGGCTTCGGCAGCGGCATCCACCTGTGCTACGGCGCACCCCTCGCCCGCATCGAGGCCGAGGCGGCGCTCGGCGCGCTGATCCCCCACCTGAGCACGGCACGTCTGGTCCAGGACCCGCCGCCCTATCGGCAGAACGCCATGCTTCGGGGCCCCCGCCACCTGCCGGTCCAATTCTGATTCCGACCACGGAGGGCCCTGGTAGAGGCCGGCCGCAACGGACTTGAGTATCCGCTCACGATGCCTCGGCGGTGCAGGTCTGACAGACTGATGTGCCGTCAGCACCGGCTCGCGTCGGCGCGCGGCCCAGGCCCCCTTCCGGCCAGGGCTGAGCGCGGAAGCGGGCGTGGACGGGGGAAGGCGCGGTGGAGAGCGAGAGCCTCGGGGATCTTTTCGACGACGAGTCGGCCTCACGCGCGCTGGAGGCGTGGGCCCGATACGGAGGGCACGGCGGCAAAGTCCGGCCCCTCACACCCCGTTGGCGGCCGTCCGGGAAGAGCGCCAGCGGAGCCCTGCTGGCCGCGGTACTGGTCACCCCCGGTCCGGGCGCCGTGGTGGTCAAGGTGTCCGCGCCCGGCCGACGGGACGAGGGGCAGACCCACACCCTGGCCGAGCGGACCGCGGGCGGACGCCTGGCCCCGCAGGTGTTCGCGCCGTGGCCGGTGGGAGACGACCGGCTGCTGACGTTCCAGTCCCCGGCGGGCAAGAGCCTGCGCGACGTGGACACGATGGGCCGCCTCGACGCGGACGAACTGCCGGACGCCTGCGCCCATGTGACGCGGTGGCTGCTGACGGAATGGAACGACGGCCTGGGCGGCAACGAGGCCGTCACGCTTGCCGCCGCCGACCTGTTGCGCGACGAACTCGGCGAACTCGTCGCCCGCGGCGGCTCGGCCCTCGCCTACGGCTCGCGGATCGACGGCCTGGAGGCGAACACCCCCTGGATCCGCGTCGACGACCTCGACCTGCCCAATCCCCTCGCGATGGCCACCGGTGCCGCCGGGCTCCCCAACCCGGCGTTCGACGTCGTACGTGGCCGGGCACACGGCGATCTGCACCTGCAGAACATCATGCTGCCGTACCGGGAAGGGCGAGCCCAGTACGAGAAGTTCGAGCTCATCGACCCGGCGACGTTCTCGCAGAACGCCCTCCTGTCCCGGGACGTGGCGACGCTGCTCCTGTCCGCCCTGGTCCCACAGGTCCGCGAGCCGCAGTCGCCCGAGCACGGCCACGCCCTGCTGCGCCACCTGGTGTGCCCAAGCACGAGCCACCTGGACCGGATCGTGCCCGGGACGAGCCGCCTGGTGCACGCCGTGCGGCAGGCCTGCGCCGACGCCGTCACCGACGGCTGGTACGACGTCTGGGCCGACCAGTTCCTGCTCTCCCTGCTGGCCACGGCCCTGCGCTTCAGCACCTACGACGACGTGGGAGACATCGGCCGGTGGTGGTTCTTCCGGCTCGCCGCGCACGCCGGCGGGGAACTGCTGAAGCGGCATGAGGACCGGCCGCGCCCCACCGGACGGCCGGTCACCGCGCCGACGAGCGCAGGAGCCGACCCGCAGGACGCTCGGCGCGCGCCTGCCACCCGGGCCGGCGGCCGCTGCGGCTCCGACCGCTTCGTCACCCAACGGCCCGAGGAACTGCGCCGGCTCGAGGCCTACAGCCGTACGGCCTTCGTCGCCGCGGGGCACCAGGGCGGTTCGGGCGCCGATGCCCAGCCGTTGAACCTGGCCGCGCTCGCCGTCCCCAGAGACCTCGAATGGTCGCTCCTCGGGGTGCTGGACAAGGGAGGCTCGGCGTGCGTCACCGGCGCGCCCGGCACGGGCAAGACAACGCTGCTGTGGCGGCTCCATCGTGAGCTCGCCTCGGTCCCCGAAGGCCCGCGGCCCTACTTCCTGAGGGCCGGCGACCTCTGGAACACGGCGCCCGGCGCCGGACTCACCCTGGAGACGGTGCGTGCCGCGTGCCGTGTCCTGCCCGGCCCGGCCGTCTTCCTCTTCGACACCGCCGACCTGCTGGTCTCCGACACGTCGGGCCGGATCCTGGTGCAGGAACTGCTCACGATCGCCGCCGAGCACTCCGTACGGGTCCTGATGACCTGCCGGGAAAGGGAGGCGCGCACCCTTCGGCCGTACGTGAGCGACTTCGCTCTGGAGTGGAAGCAACTCGGCCCGTACAGCCCGCGCGAGCAGGACGCGGCCATCCGTTCGCACGCCCGGTACTTCTACGCGGGACAGCCCGAGGTCTCCGAGGCCGAGGTCTGCCGCACCGTCGCCAACGCCGCGGTGCGGGGCCTGCCGATGCGTGAGGTGTGCCGCGCTCCCCTCACCCTGCGCATGCTGTTCGAGACCTTCGAGTCACAGCAGCCGACGCTCAAGGAGATCGACGCCACGACGCTGTACGACCTGTACTGGACCCACCGCCTGGGCCGGGACCAGCGGGCGGGCGACGCGCCGCTGCCCGGTACGGCGCGCCCGTCCGACCTCTCCGAGTCCGGAGAGGCGCTGGCCCAGCTGATGCTCCAGGAGGGCCGGCTGGACCTGACGGCCGCGGAGGTCGGCGCCGGTCTGCGTACGCCGTCCCGGACCGCGGACGCCGTCGCCGAACTGGTCGACGACGTCCAAGGGCTCGTATCGCGCGGTGTCGTCGAACGGCAGGGCGCCGGGGCCGCGGAGCGCTACTCGTACTTCCACCAGACCCTGTTCGAGTACGCGGCCGGACGCCGGCTCGCCCACACCGCGACGCCGGACCGCCCGTCCCACCTGAGTCTGCTGCTCGACTGGCTGAAGGAACACCCCGACGACCAGTTCCGGCTCGCCGTCGCCGAGCAGGCACTCGTCCAGGCCGGACGGGCGCTCGGCCGATCCGCCGAAGCGTGCACGGCACTGCTGACAGGGCTGCTCGCCGAGACCCGGGACGGCCGGCCCGAGCTGCACGGGCTGCGGGCCATGCAGATGCGCGTCTACGCCCGGCTGCCCGCCCCCGACGCCGAACTGCGACGGCACTTCACACCGGCGGTCGCCGCCCTGCCTCCCGTACTGGGCAGGATCTATCTGGAAGCACTGCCCACCACCTGCCACCAGGACGGTGCGCGGATCGTCGACGAGCTGCTGGGAATCTGGCGCGGCGGGCACGACGAGCTGAAGATGCCGCTGCTCACCGCCCTGAGCTGGCTCGCCGAGAGCCTGCCCGACAGCGTGATCCAGGTCATCGACCGGACCTGTCCGTACGCTGCTGGGGGCCGCGACACCTGCCGTGGCACGCGCTGCGCTCCGCGGGAATGTCTGTGGGCCTGGCTGCTGACCCTCGAACAGTCGGAGGTCTACAAGTTCCTGGCCGCTCTCGAGGGACTCGCGCCGAAGCGCCCCGACTGGGTGTGGCCCCGGCTGCGCGCGCTGATGACGGATCCGCGCCGGGACCTGCTGCCGATCGCACGCTGTCTGCGGCTGGCGGCCCGACGGCAGGACTGGCCGGAGCGGCCCTATTCCGTCGTACGGCCCATCGTTCGCCATCGCTGGGGCCGTGCCCGCCCGGGCAACAAGAACGGCCGCGAACTCCAGGCGGCCCTGGGACGGTTGATGGCGAGCGGATGGCCGACCAACGGTCGGCCACCCTCGCTGGACGCCGTCCTGACCGCCGCGGCCCGGCGCCCCGAGGAAACCATGTCGTACCCGCAAGTGCGGGCCGTGGGCGAACTGGCGCTCCAGGCGCCGCCCGAGGAGGTCCGGCATCTGCTCGACGTGGTGGAGGAGGTCGCACGTCCGGCATCGATGCCGCTGCTCACCGACGCTCTGCTGCTGCCCCTGCTCACCGCCGAGCAGGGTGCCGTGGACACGATCGGCGGCGACACACCGCCGAGCCGTACGGCAGGGGCGGAGCCCGTCGCCACAGCGGTGGTCCGGAGCTGGCTGGCCCGGAATCTGCGTGCCCTCGACCGCCCCGGTCCGGTCGACTTCGCCCACCGCCTTGCGGTGCACACCTGGGGCCGTGACCTGGATGTGGTCACCACGGCCCGGCTGGTCGCCGAAGCCTGGCCCACGAGCGGCGCGGAGGGGCCGGACAGCGGCCGTGACGAGCCGGGCACGCAGGACGGACTGCGCCGGAACTGGCTGTCCGACCAGGGCGCGGCCAAGCTGCTGATCGCCGCCGCGGCAGCCGGGCACCCCCACGCACTTCAGGCCCTGCGGCTGTGGCGGGCCGACCGGGCCGAGAAGGGGGACGTCAAAGGACTCTCCCGCGGCACGGGCGTGGCCGACGCGGACGCCGACATCTCGGGCACCTTGCAACGACTGCTCCCCGAACACCCGGAACTGCTGGACCAGTTGTTCGCCGGGGGAACCATCGACCCCCGGCTGGATCCGGGCTGGCTGAACGAGGCGCTGCGGCGGCCCGGAGCCGACGTCGACCGTCGGCTGACCGCCGCGCTGCACCGGCACGCGGACACGCTGGAGCGGCTGTGCGACGTCACCTGGACCCGTGACTACGGTTCCGCGGTCGCCCAGCAGTCCTTCCATCTGCGCGGCAAGCTCATCGCCCGGGGTGTCCTCGGCCCCCCGACCGCCGGCCGGATCGGTGAAATCCTTGCCCTGCTCGGCCATCCGAACGACCTCAGGGCCGCGCTGCTGATGGTCGAGACCGTCATCAACCACAGCCCGAACGGCTCCCTGGACACGCAGGAGTGGCACCAACTGGAAGCCACCCTGCGCGACTTCACCCGCGCCGAAGACACGGCGGGGCGGACCGGGCCCGGCAGGCGACGGCACGAAGGCGTCGCGGCGGTGGCCGGCCGATGCCTGATGGGCCTGGTGTGCCGGCACCACGCGCTGGACACGCCGCAACGCGTCGCCCGGGCACGGGCGAGCGCGCTGCGCTATCTGGCGAAGGCCACCCAGGTGGACGAGGTGACCGTGCTGGGGCGGTTCGTCGAGCGCCTCACCGAAACCGCGCCACAGGACGCCGTCGAGCTGGTCAACGCGGCCGCCGGGACCCTGCGCGCACTACCCAGGGGCAAGGTGATGTCACTGACCCAGCGCTGGTACCGCCCGGTCTCCCGCCTCGTCGAACGGGCAACCGCCGAGCAGTGGAAGCAGCTCGTCGAGGGGTCCTGGGAGGGTCCCGAGGAGCTCCTGCGGCTGCTGATCAGGGCCGGCATCCGCAAGCGCACCGACGAACCGGCCGCGTATCTGCTGGCGATCGCCGACAGCAGCCGCTGGCCCGACATGATCCGGGAGACGGTACGCGTCGGCACCCTCCTGCGCACCGAGGGCAGCCGCAGGCGCTGGCTCCCGCCCCTCGGCGCCGGCCCGGGAGCGCCCTGAGCTGAGGAGCGAGGCGGGGTCAGTCGTGGTCCCGGAGGCAGGGGAAGGTCCGGCCTTCGGAGCCCCACCGGGCGGGATTCTGCCGGTTGGGCAGGAGTCCGCAGCTGAGCAGCGTGTCGGTGATGCCGTCGGGCTGCCGGATCTCGCGGATGAACACCGCCTTGTCGGGGGGATATTTGTTCCGGCCGTCCAGCTGGAGAACTCCGGAGGCGCCCGGGTACTGGGACACACCGTGGGCGGTCAGCCAGAGATAGATGTCATTGGGTTTGATGTCCAAGTCGGGGGACGTGGGCAGCACGTTCTCGATGACCTGGGTGACGATTCCCACGGTGTCGTAGCCGCCCGCGGCATCGGCGTCGGCTCCTCGGTCACCGAAGACCTTGGCGAAGTTCCGGGCGAACTGGGCGTAGGGGTCACGGGAATCCCGCGTGGGCGCGTTCGCCGTCTCGTAGAAGATCGTCATGTACGGGTACGCCTGCGCCGTCTTTTGCGGTTCGATCTGGAAGTCGATCGGGGCGCTCTCCGCGATCAGCGGAATCGTGGTGCCCTGCGGGGGCTGGCACTGGCCGCCCGCACTCTGCATGGCGTTGAGAAGGCTCGGCAGTACTCCGGAACGGCCGAGGTAGACGACGATGCCCTGGGTCGCCGTGACCTTGTTGCACACATCGGTCGCGATGGTGGCCGGTGTGGTGGCGCCGGGCTTCTCGCTGTAGGTGACTTCGTCGACCGTGCCGTATGCCCGGTAGGCATCGACGAACAGGTTCTTCAGGTCCGTGCTGAAGTACGCGTCGGTCGGGTCGTACACGACCACGGCGTGCGGTGTGCCGGCGGTGAAGGACCGGACCGCGGGGGAATGACGGACGAAGTCGGCCAGGACCGGCGCGACCCGTGTGTTGGGCGCGGAGATCTGGAAGTAGCGCTGGGGAGAGTCGGGTCCGACCATGGCGCTGCCGGTCACTCCGTTGGCGATGACCGGGATGCCCGCCTGGTCGAGCTCGCGAGCCGCGTCCAGGGACTCGGGCCGGCTCTGGGTGAGCCCGACGACGGCGGCGATGTGGTCCCGCTCCTGACGCTCGACGATCATCCGGCTGACGTCCGGGGCGTTCGGCGCAGACGTGTTGTGCGATCCGTAGCGGAAGTACTGGCCGGTGTTGGCGATCAGCAGGCGGATCGGCATCTTGTTCTGCCGGTCCTCGCTGTTCAGCTTGCGCTGCTGGGCGATCGCCCCGCGCAGGACCTGCAGCCCGATGGGCGGGTCGTCGTAGACCCCGTCCTGGAGGCTCAGCGGTGCCAGGAAGACCAGGGTGCGATACCGCCCGTCCGCGATCTGCGCGTTCTGTTCGGCGACCTGCCGCTCCAGCTCCCTGAGCTCCTTTCCGCGCTCTCCCCGAACCGCCAGGTCGCACTCGCTCCCGTCGGTGATGCCGACGCGCTCACCGGTCGCGACCGTCATGCACGAGGGGGGCGCGGACGGTGACGGTGACGGCGGCGGCCAGATGTAGCCAGGGGCGACGACGAAGAGGGCGATCAGCCCGGCCAGGAACGGCACCGCGCTCGGTCGGAGCCAGTCGAGGCCGCTGTCCGTGCGGGCGTTGACACTGGGATGGGTCTTCAGCCCGTTCTCCGCCGAGCGTTCCGCGTCGTCGTCCTCGGCCGGCAGCGTGACGAGGCGTACCGGCTCGGCGCTGCCCTCGTTCAGGCAGGTGAAGATCTTGTCCGCGATACCGTTCGGCCGGGTCGGGTCGGCACCCAGGGGGACGGCGTAGTCCGGTGGCGTCCCTGCGCTCGCGGCCAGAATGAACAGCGGCGAGGACGCCTCGTCGCGAGCGAGTTCTTCGAACGTGCCGAGAAACGCGCGCCCTGGTCCGTTCACGTCGTCGATCTCGGGAATCAGGACCACGAAGGCCCACCGACGGCGGGCCCAGCGGTGACTCAGGGGAGTCCGGCGCCGGGTGGCCCTGCGCAGATCGCTGAGCAGGGCGCGCAGCAGGATCCGGCGCACGCGCGGGTCCTCCCGGTCCAGCTCGCTCTCCCGGCAGAATGTGAGGGCGGCGTCCAGAAAGCAGGAGGCGTGGAGTTCGTCGGCGACCCAGCGCAGGCCCCAGTGCCGTAGCCGGAACCGGTAGAAGGCCTTGGGAATGCCGACGATCAGTGCCGCCACCAGTCCTTGGATCCAGCCGGTCAGGAAATGCTGTCCGAAGAATCCCGCGATCTTCGCGCCGAGACCCAGCACCCGGCGCCGCTCGAGCAGTGCGGTATGCAGCCCGTCGAGAATGGGCTTCTGCCGGGCCCGTACATCTCCCGCGCCACGCTCCAGGTCGAGTACGGCCCGGCAGGTATGGAAAGCCGACAACTTCAGGCTCCCCGAGGGCATGGTCAGTTCCAACCGCAGTGCCACCTGATCCAACGCCTCGATGAACCCGCCGCTCAGCTCGGCGTCGTCCACCACGGCGTGCGGCACCTGGAAAAGGGAGTTGCCCCGGCCTCGCGTCAGCCGGTGCTCATACTCCCGGACCAGATGGGCCGGTGCCCGGACGTCGCCGCCGTCCTGTCTGACCAGCACCAGAGCCGGTGCTTTCGCCGCCCTGGACCTTCGGGCCACGAAGGTGTCGATCTGCCGTATCAGGCGGTCCGACCATTTGGGATGGACGGGCGTCGTCCCGGAGCCGGGCACAACATTGCGCACGCGTGGCCTCCATGGGGAGAAGAAAGGAAGGCCAACATGCCATGGAGGGCGGGCGCAAAATCACGCTATTTCCTTCAATGAATTCCAATGAACGCTTCGGATCGCTCCAGGATCGGACGACGGCGACGCCGTGACTCAGGAAGCCGCTTGCCCGTGGCCGAAAATGCCGGCGGCCCGGCCCGGCCACTCCGGCGGACGAACGAGGCCCCGAGCCCGTCGTGGGCCCGGGGCTTCGTCTGCCGACCTGCGGCCTCCCGAGCCGGGTCCGGCGGGAGGTCTGTTCGGCCGCGCTAGCTGTTGGTGCAGGTGTTGCCGGAAGTCGGGTTCATGAACGCGAGGATGTCGAGGGTGTTGCCGCACAGGTTGACCGGGATGTCGATGGGAATCTGGATCACGTTCCCGGAAAGTACGCCCGGGCTGTTGCTGGCGACGCCGACGGGATCGGGGTCGGCGGCGAAGGCGGCCGTGGTCCCCGTGAGAGCGAGGGCGCCGGTGAGGACGGCGGTCACGGCAGCGGTGCGGATGCGCATGTGGTCTCCCTTGTCGAAGGTGGGGTGCATCCATCACATGCGGTGGGCCGCCAGGCGCGCACGTGCTGTTAGGCCGGACGGAGGGTACGGCCTTAGCTGTCGGGTCTTGCATGTTCTATGCCATACACCATAAGTTACTGGCAGGTAATCGCTCGAAGGGCTGAAGGACTTCAGAAGGGCGGTGTCTGCGAGGTGAGTCGGCGAAAGAGCGACAGCCGGGAGCGGATGGTTCTCAGTGCCGCTGTCCTGTTGCGCGAATACGGCGCCGGCGCGACCAGCATCGACCGGGTCCTCGCGCACAGCGGTGCCCCCCGTGGCTCGGTGTATCACCACTTCCCGGGCGGGCGCGCGCAGTTGATCGACGAGGCCGTGGCGCTCGCCGGTGACTTCATCACGGGTGCCATCGACGCCGCCACGCGGGCCGAGGACCCGCTGAAGGCGATCGACGCCTTCTTGGCGCTGTGGCGCCACCGGCTCGTGGAGAGCGACTTCAGGGTCGGCTGCCCGATCGTGGCGGTGGCCGTGGAGACCAACGACGAGGCCCCGCAACTCGCCCGCGCCGCCGCTGAGGTGTTCGCCCGCTGGCAGGAAGCGCTGGCCGCCCTGTTCGTCCGCCACGGCCTGCGCGAGGAGCGCGGCAGGCGGCTGGCGGTGTTCGTCATCGCCGCGGTCGAAGGCGCGGTGATCATGTGCCGGGCCGAGCGGAGCACCGCTCCGCTGGACGCGGCCGCCGCCGAGATCGACGACCTGCTGGTCCACGCCCTGCGGGACCGGCCCGACGCGGACCCCGGTCCGTGACCGTGACCCGCCGTCCCGACTCACTGACCCACTGACCCGCTGACCCGACCCCGCCCGACCCGAGGAGCCACCATGCCCGCACTCGACCGACAGGACAGCGTCTACATCCTCGACCTGGGAGACGGCGAGAACCGTTTCCACCCCGACTGGATCGCCTCCGTCAACGACGCCCTGGACGAGGTGGAGAAGGCGGAGGGGCCGCGCGCCCTGGTGACCGCCGCCACGGGCAAGTTCTTCTCCAACGGCCTGGACCTGGAGTGGCTGTTCGCCCACAGCGACGAGTACCAGGACTACGTCGTGTCCGTGCACGAACTCTTCGCCCGGTTCCTGTCGCTGCCGGTGATCACCGTGGCCGCGCTGCAGGGACACACCTTCGCCGCAGGGGCGATGCTCTCCCTGGCCAACGACTTCCGTGTGATGCGTGGCGACCGCGGATTCTGGTGTCTGCCCGAGGTCGACATCAGCATCCCCTTCACTCCGGGCATGTCCGCGCTCATCCAGGCCCGTCTGGCCCCGCAGACCGCCCATGAGGCCATGGTCACGGGCCGCCGCTACGGTGGCCAGGATGCGGCGGCCGCCGGGATCGTCGACCGTGCCGTCGCCGAGGATGCCGTCCTGAGTGCCGCCGTCGAGTTGGCTCAGGCCCAGTCGGGCAAGGCGGGCGACACCCTCGGCACCATCAAGGCCCGCATGTACGCCCCCGTACTCGCCGTCCTGCGCGATACGAGCAACCCCCTCGGCTGACGCCCGCGTCGGCCGCCTGCATCAGGCGGCCGACGGGAATGCGAAGAAGGCCAGTGCCGCAAGGACCGCCACGCAGGCTGCCACCGCCAATGCGCCCGGAAGGGACCAGGTTGCGATGGGCCCGGCAACCGCCGCTCCCACCGCGAACCCGGTGATCTTCAAGCTCGCGCCCGTGGTGAAGATCTGTCCGCGCAGCTGCTCGGGAGCCTCCCGGTGGCGCACCGCGAACAGGGCGGTGAGCTGCGGCCCTTCACCGATCCCGGCGATGAGCAGGGCCACGACGAGCACGGCCGGCCGGCCCGAGGCGGCCAATGCGAATGCGGCTGCCTGGACCAGGGCGCCGGCCCAGATGATCGTGTCGGGGGTCGAGGACCGTGGAAACCGCACCAGTACGGCATTGGCCATCAGCGCGGAGACCGCCGCGCAGGAGAGCAGCACGGCACCCCGGCCGGACCCGCCGAGGACACGCTCGCCCAGAAGCGGAACGCAGGCCGTCACCATGCCCTGAGCGGCACAGGAGACGGCCGAGGAGAGCGTCGCTCGTGCCAAGCGGGGTCTCCTGACGATGACGCGTATTCCGGCAGCGAGGACGCCGATCACCGAGGTCGGCTGCGCGACCCGGTCCCGGCGGGGTTGCGCGGGCAGCAGCCACGCCGCCGGGATCGCCGAGCCGATGAGCAGTGCGGAGACCAGCACGGCCGTCGGCGCCCCGAGGACCTCTGCCACGCCACCGGCGAGAACCGGACCGGCCAGGCCTGCCGCGCTGAAGGTCATCGCATCGAGCGCGTTCGCCCGCGGCAGACGCTCGCCCGGCACCGTCCGGGGCAGTTGAGCCGTCCAGCCGCCCGACAACGCCGGCCCCATCAGTCCCGTGAGCACCGCGATCACCACTGTGACGGCCAACGGAAGACGGCCGAGCGTCACGAGAATCACCCCCAGGCCCACCGCGTACAGGACGAGGGCTCCGGCGAGCAGGCGTCCGGGCCGCTCATGTCTGTCGAGGAGCGCCCCCAGCACCGGCCCCCCTGCCACGGCGGAGACCGTGATGCCCGCGAGCAGCGCCGACGCTTCGGCGGTCGATCCGGCGAGGGCGAATCCCGCCAGCATCAGCGCCGGTCCCGACATCTCGTCCCCGGTGCGGGCTGCCACCGCTCCGGCGAGAAAGGAACCCGTCGAGTAACGCTCTTTCACCCACAGGACGTTACGGAGGTAACTCAAAACCATGCAATATGCGTTACATTCGGAGGGTGTCCACCAACGACGACTGGTCGACCCGGCACTCCGTACTGACCATGGCCCGGCGCACCGCCGCCCTCGTCAACGCCCTCGCCGATGACCACACCGAGCCCGGCGATGTCGCCGAGGTGCTGCGCGCATACGGCGAGACAGGTCCCGTCGACCTCACCCGCCGTGAACTCGCCCGGATGCGCGAAGCCGCGGCTCTGCTGAGGGACGTCTTCGCCGCCGAGCACGTCGACCGAGCGGCCGCCGCGCTGAACGGTTTGTTGCGGGAACACACCGGACCGCTCCGCCTGACCTCGCACGGCGGCAGCACTCCCTGGCACCCCCACCTCGACCATGACGACGACGCCCCCTGGGGCGAGTGGTTCCTGGCCTCGTCGTGCATGGCGCTGACCGTCCTCGTCTGGGACCGTCAACGCCCGCCCGGGAGGATCTGCGCGTCACCCAGCTGCGACAACGTCTTCATCAGCCAGGGCAGCGGCCCGGAACGCCGCTACTGCTCCCGCCGCTGCGCAACCCGCGAACGGGTCGCCGCCCACCGGCGTTCCCACTCCCTCGACCTCGACCGGCCGAGCAGGACCAGCTAGCGCCTCGACGTCCCCGGGGTGCGTCACCGACAGGTACGATCGCCGGGTGAACACCTACTGGCACGTCGTTCTGCCGCCGCTCTGCGCCTGACCGGGCGCAGACGCTGACAGTTTGATCTCCGGCCCCGACCGACCCCGCAGGGCGGTCAGGGGCTCGTGTCGTGCGCCCGTTTCGGATCGAGTCCCAGACGCATTCGACTACGGAAGATCACGACTGTGCCGAACCGCACTTCCCCCTTGACTCCCGCGCGCCCGGCCACCGCCGCCCCGCGCCCCTCTCGCACCGGTTTCCTCGGCGGCCCCGCGCCCATCCTCGCCTCGGCCGTGCTCTGGGGCACGACCGGGACCGCCAGTTCCCTGGCACCGTCCGGCGCGGCTCCGGCGGCCATCGGCTGCGCCGGTCTCAGCCTCGGCGGCATCCTGCTGTTCCTCACCTCGCGGGGCGCCCGCTCCCTGCCCGCCGCCTGCACACGTGCCGAACGATGGCTGATCGTCCTGGGCGCGCTCGCGGTGGCCGGCTATCCGGTGACCTTCTACCCGGCCGTGGCACGCACCGGCGTGGCCGTGGCCACCGTGATCGCGTTGGGCAGCGCGCCGGTCTTCGCCGGGCTGCTGTCCTGGATCACCGGGCAGGCCCGGCCGACCGCACGCTGGACCGGCGCCACCGGGGCCGCCGTGGTGGGCTGCACACTCCTCGTCCTCGGCCCCGAACTGGCCGGGGAAGGTACGCCGGTTGACCTGACGGGAGTCCTGCTCGCGATGTGCGCCGGGCTGTCGTACGCCGTCTACTCGCTGATCGGCGGCAGGCTCATCGCGCGCCTGCACGCGTCCGATGCGGTGATGGGCGTCCTGTTCGGCGCGGCAGGCCTGCTCGTCCTCCCCGTCGTCGTGTTCACCGACGTGCGCCGGCTCGCCACCCCGCGCGGCGCGGCGGTGGCCGTGTACCTGGCCCTGTTCACCGTCTGGCTCGCCTACCGGCTCTTCGGACACGGACTGCGTCACACTCCCGCATCAGTGGCCACGTCGCTGACCCTGGCCGAGCCCGCGGTCGCAGCGGTCCTGGGCGTCACCGTGCTGGGTGAGCGTCTTCCGGCCGTCTCCTGGTCCGGGCTGGCCGTCCTCGCGCTGGGCCTGGTCCTCCTGGCCGCCAAGCCGGCTGGTCCTGCCGACCCTAGGCGTCCTGGGCGTCCTGGGCGTCCTGGGCGTCCTGGGCGTCCTGGGCGTCCTGGGCGTGCTTGAGCGCGTCGCGGGCGGCCGGGCGTTCGGCGGGCTCCAGCGTGCCCCAGTAGGTGTGGGTGACGATCGTGACGGCGAGTTCCTGCTCCCGCTCTCGCAGCGCGGCGACCTTCGACTGCTCCTCGGGGGTCCAGCCGGGGGAGTCGGGATAGGCGGGGGAGCCGTCGCGCCAGTAGCCCTCCGGGCGCTCCCAGGCCTCGATGGGCTCCACGGAATACGGCAGCCGCGCGATCAGGCAGGCGAGATCGCCACGCACCTGTTCGAGATCGCTCTGTGCTTTGCGTAGATCGTCAGGAAAGTCGTATTTCACACACCAACACTAGTTCGGCTTTCCGGTTGTAGCGCCCTGCGGCGCGTGCCGCAAAGCGCTCAGTGGCCCGGTCGGGCGCCGTCGACGCGGTCGAGCAGCGCCAGGGCCTCGGTGGTGCGGCGATGGTCCGGGCCGAAGGCGGCCAGGCAGGCGTCGTGGGCGGCCGCGGCCCGGGTGCGGGCCTCGGTGCCACGGCCCAGCCCGAGCAGGGCCGTGGCCAGGGCCAGCTCGACGGCGCCGGTCTCCGCACCGTGCTGCTCCTGGGGCCGACTGCTGCGCAGCTCGTCGGCGCGCTCCGCCTCGGCGAGAGCCTCCTCGTGGCGGCCCTGACCGTTGAGGCTTCGCACCAGGCCGAGCCGCAGGACCAGGCTGAACCGATCCGGGGTGCCGTGGGCGGCGAGGGCCTCACGGGCGAGCGCCTCGGCCTCCTCGTGGCGGCCCAGCGCGTTGAGGGCGTAGATCTGTCCGTTGCGGGCGGCTGCCGCTATGAACGGCATCTCCGGCCCCGTGCCGCGGGCCGCGACACGGGCGACGGCCGCGCACTCCGCCTCGCATTCGGCGTGCCGGGCGAGCGCGGTCAGCGTCTGGGCGCGGTCCGAGCGCAGTTTCAGGGTCTGCGGGTGTTCGGCGCCGAAGATCCGGCCGAAGACGGGCAGCAGGGCGTCGTGTGCGGCGCAGGCCTCGGCGTGGCGGCCCTGCGCGTTCGTCGCGATCGCGGCGAGGTTCAGCGCCAGCGGTGCGTACATGTCGTCGCGCAGCCGGGAGCGGGCCTCGGCCACGGCGCGGGCCGCGGCCTCCGCCTCGGCGTAGCGCCCGGCCTGGTACAGGGCCATGGCCTGGGTCAAAGGGGAGCTCGTCGTCTGCCCGGGGTTGTTGCGACCGCGCGACCGGAAGAATTTCATGCGCGGAGCATACGGATCCTGCGCACGCCTGTTCGGGTTGGGGGGAGTTGGCCGTGACAGGCGCTACGGCTGCTCAGCAATCCACCGGCAAGATCGACAAGTTGGGAAATCTTCTCGACACGGTGCTGCGTGGCGGGAGATGCTGCGGGCGATGACACGCACCGATACGCCTCCCGCCTGGGACGAGCGCACTCAGCTGACCACCTTCCTCGACTACGTTCGCGCCACCGCGCGTGCCAAGTGCGAGGAACTCTTCGACGAGGACGCCCGCAAGGCACTCCTCCCCGGCTCGCCGCTGATGACCCTGAGCGGCCTGATCAACCATCTGCGTTGGGTCGAGTACTACTGGTTCCAGGTCGTCTTTCTCGGCGAAGAGGACAACGGCCCCTGGACCGACGAGGACCCCGACCGTGAGATGCGCATAGCCGTCGACTTCCCGCTGTCGCAACTGCTCGACGAGTACGCCGAACAGTCCGCGCGCTACAACGAGTTGGTCGCCGCGCACGATCTGGACACCAAGGCCCGGACGAAGCGGCGCGACGGCAGCGCCGTGGACCTGCGCTGGATCCTGCTGCATCTGGTGGAGGAGACGGCCCGCCACAACGGCCACCTCGACATCCTGCGCGAGATGACCGACGGGCGGACGGGCGACTAGTTCCGGTTCACCGCGTGGATCAGTAGCCGGGGAAGACCCGGCGCAGCAGATCCAGATCCGCGGCGCCCGTCGTGACCACGCCGTCGGGTGTGTACCGGGCGGAGAGCCGGCCGGCGACCAGTCGCAGCCATGCTTCGGCGGGCAGAACCAGTGTGCCGTCGGGTCGCTCGGGCAGGTCGAAGTCCACGCTGATCGGCGTCCGCAGCCGCAGGACGAAGTCGGAGGCGGGCTCGGTCGTCGTGACGTGGAGGGCCGCATGCCGGCCTTCGAGCACTTCGGCCTTGCCGGTCCAGGCGAGCAGGTCCGGTTCTCCGTGCAGGAGCGCCGCGGCGGCGTCGGCGGGCAGTGCCGCCCGCTCGTCGAAGACGACGCGGATGTCCCAGGAGTGCAGCGTGAACTCGCTGAGACGAAGCCGCGCCGCCGTCGCCACGTCGACGGGGGCGGGCAGGAAGCCCAAGTCGATCCGGAGTTTCGCGCGAGTGCCGGCGTCCAGGGATTCGTACAGCTCGATCAGTGCGTGATTCGCCTGGAGGAAGCCGTCGGCGCGCTCCCGCCGCGTCATGGCGTTCCACTTGTCCCAGACGGAGTGGTTGAAGTCGGGGCCCGGGTTCGCCGCGCCATCGAGGGCGGCTTCGACTCCGGCCCGCGCGATCTCGGCACCGCTGCCGAGATGGCTGAGCACCTGCGAGAGGTCCCACTCGGCCGCGCCCGACGGCCGGGCCAGGTCGTCGCCGCTGAAACCGGGCACCGAGCCGGCGAGAGCGTCGTGTCCCTTGCGCAGCACGGCGATGACCGTGTCGGCGTTGCCCATTCCTGCTCCACGAATGATCGATCCGGATGGGGATTGGATAGCGTCATCACGCTACGGCCACCGAGGCCTGCCGCGCCGAGGTTATGCGTACTTCGTGTGGTCGGCCGCGCGGGCGCCCGCAAGCGCTCGGCCTCGTCGGCCAGGCCTATCCCGGCGCCGTCATGGGCAGGGATGTTCACGCCCGGCCGGTTGGACCGGCCGGGGGGTGGGGGCAGGGAATGGGCATCTTCGGGCGCAGACGGAGACCGGACCCGCGGCGGGATTCGTGGCCGCCGGCGACGCTGCCGGAAGGACTGCGGAACCTGCCTCTGCCGAGCCACAGCGACAACGGGGATCGCTGGATGTACGAGATCGACGCAGAGTACGCCTCGGAAACCTGGGCACCGCCGGAGTCCGTACGACGCTGGTGGCTGGTGGACAGGGAAGGCAATGTGGTGGGGGAATCCGTGGAGAACCCCGATTACGGCCCTCCGCGGGACGATCTGAGCCACGCCACCGACCCCGACGGCCCGCTGAACTGGCTCCCCGATCCGGAGGCGTCGGTGCGGGGATGGCTGGCGGCCGCGCTCGACCGCGTCGCGCAGGGCATCGAGGTGCACTGGCTCAAGGTCAAGGACACCCCACTGGTCCTCGCCGGGTACGGCGCCTGCGACTTCACGCCGCCCGATGTGGACAGCCCGCCCCCACCACGCATCGGCGCCGCCGTACCCGTCGGGCTGGGCGCTCGACTGGCCGGTCACTCACCCACCGTGCTCTGGGGGCTGCTGCTGTGGGTGATGGTCGCGGACGACCCGGCCGCCGCCCCCAGGCAGAACGTCTGGTTCTGCCCCGAGCTCGACACCGACCATGCCGACGACAGACTGCGCGTGGTCCTCCGGGACCCGGACATTCGGTTCTGACACCACCGAGCCGACGGAGGGCGGAGCAGGAACACCCTTCTGAGGGTATGCCCCTGACGCGACGTCAGGGTTGCTTCAGGGTAGGGACGGGGATGTCACCAATGGTGACGCCGGGGAGTGAGCGGCAGGCTGTTGCTCATGTCGCACACCACCGCCGATCGACGTCGCCCCGCTCTCACCCGCCGCGCCGCCGTTGCCCTCGCCGGCGCCGCTGCCCTGGCAGCCGTCACAGGGGCCTACTCGCCCGGTCCTGCGTACGCCGAGCCGACCTCCGCAGACCAGCCCCTGACCGACTTCAGCGACTGCCCGGCCCTCCCGGCAGGAGTGGACCCGGCCCGCTGGCGGTGTGAAGTTCACACCGCCGCACCGCAGTTGACGATGGGCAAGGTGACCGTGACGCTCGCTCCGATCACCATGACCCATGCCGAGGGGCCGCTGCCCGACGGCACCAACGGGCAGGTGTGGGGAGCCATGCACAGCACACCGACCGCCGTACCGGCCGGCTTCCCCGCTGCCGCCGTGGGCGAGCACGCGCGGCTTCGGGGACTGGCGATACAACCGGAGTACGGCGGCCGATCCGACTTCTTCACCGGACAGTTCAGCCTGCGCTTCCGCCTGCTGAGCCCACTGCTGGCGCCGAACTGCACCATCGGGGCCAACGCGCCGGTCGACTTCCAGCTGAAGCGGTCGGGTCCCTCGCAGTGGGTCTCGCAGGACCCGCCGCTGATCAAGTTCTCGGCGTACGACGACACTTTCGCCGCACCCGCCGCCGAGCACTGCGGGCCGCTGACAAAACTGCTCAACCAGCGGCTCGGCCTCCCGGCCGCGAGCGGAAACCTGATGACGTACGACGCGGCCTACACCTTCAGAACCTATGACCGACTGCCCACGCGCTGATGGGCCGCACGTGCACCGCCGGAGCTGAACTGTCCGGTGAACTAGCCCGCCAAGTCGGACCCGAAACCGGTGTACTTGTGGGGCGGCAGGCCCACCTTGGTCGGACCGAAGGTTGTCGACGCCGTTGTCGAATAGAGCGTGGACGATGCGCCCGGCAGGAACCAGGCCGCGCCCTCGGGGTCGTTCTCCTGAGCGGCGACGGCCGTGAGGTCGGCGTGGCCGTCGTGGTTCACGTCGGAGGCGAGGAGCGTCTGGCCGAAGTTGTCGATTCCCTCCACCGAGCCCGGCACGCCGGGGCTGTCCTGGGTCAGGAACACCGGGCGGGACGTGGTCACACCGGAGGCCGAGCCCCTCAGCAGGGTGATCGCCCCGGCGGAGGGGAAGTAGTGGGTGTCGTCCCCGAAGGACTCACCCGGCGCGCCGACCGCGAGGTCCCCATAGCCGTCCTTGTCGAAGTCGCCGATCGCCAGCGCCTGGCCGAAGCCGTCGCCGTTCTCCGAGGTGTCCGGGACGCCCGTGGTGTTCTGTGTGTACGTGACGCGGCGCGTGCCGCTCGGGCCGGACGAGGTGCCGTAGATGACGTGGATCTTGCCGCCGGCGGAGGCCGAGGGCTCGTCGGCCGGATCCTCGGGGTTGCCGAGGACGATGTCGCCGTAGCCGTCCTTGTTCAGGTCGCCGATCGCGGCCGTCTCGGCGGCGCGCAGGGTCGTCGTCCTGCTGATGCCGTCGGAGGTGCCCTTGTAGTAGGCGGCGGTTGCCAGCTGGTCGCGGTTCGGCTTCTGGCCCGTGACCACGAGGTCGGCCTTGGTGTCGCCGCTGACCCGGCCGGCGGTGAGGACCGGCTTGTCGATGCCCGGGGAGTACGAGGACACCCTGCCGGTCGTGCCCGACTTGCTGAACGGGCCCCGGATCAGCCGGATCCGCCAGGTGGGGCTGCCCGAGTCGCTCTGCGCGCAGATCGCGAGGTCGGGCTTGCCGTCGCCGGTGAAGTCCGCCGCCGCGATGCTCAGGCCGAAGTAACTGCCGTACAAGGGCTGCGGGTTCTTCACCGTCGTACCGCCGGACAGGCCGCTGCGGGAGCCCCAGACGATGACGACCGTGCCGGCGTCCTCGGCGCTGCCGGTCTTCTCGTGCGGGGCGCCGACGACGAGGTCGCTGTAGCCGTCGCGGTTGAGGTCGGCGACAGCGAGCTGCTCGCCGAACTCGTCGTCCTTCTCGGCGCTGTCGGGTATGCCCGCGGTGTTCTGGCTGATCAGCTGGTGCTTGGCGGGATTCAGCCCGCTCGCCGTGCCGTAGGCCACGGCCACCTGCCCGGCCCACGACTTCCCGCTCACCGTGGCGGCGGGGACCGCGATGGCCACGTCCCGGTAGCCGTCGCCGTTGAAGTCGCCCGCGAGCCCGGAGGGGGCGGCGGAGGCGGGAGCAGACAGGACCAAGGGGGTGAGGCCCGCGACGAGCAGGGCGGCGAGGGCCGTGGTTCCGGGCAGGGGGTGCTTCACGTAAGTGTCTCCAGATGGGGCGGGCTCCCGATGTCCGGGTGCTGCGATCAGAAGACGTTCGGCAAACGGCAAGGGTTGTACGTGAGTTCGGTGAATTCTTGAGGCTGCTGTGACGACTCCGACCAGCTACCAGCCCTGCTACAGGCGGGTGACGATCAGGGCGATGTCGTCGGTACCGCCGTTGCTCACACCGAGACGGGCGAGCAGGGTGTCCGCGAGATGGTCGGGGGTGAGGCGGGCGTTGTCGCAGAGGATGTCGGTCATGCGCCGCAGGCCGGTGTCGATGTCCTCGTCGCGGCGTTCGATGAGGCCGTCGGTGTAGAGCACGAGCGTGTCACCGGGCTTGTAGGGGACGGCGGCCTGCGGGCCGGGGACATGGAGGGGGCGGGCTGCCAGCGGAGGGTCGGTGGCCTGGTCGAGGAGGACGAACGTGCCGTCGGCGTGCACGAGGACGGGTGGGAGATGCCCCGCGCTGCTGTAGGTGATGTGCTGACGACGGGTGTTGATGACGGCTTTGACGGCGGTCGTGGCCAGCGCTCCCTCCACCGAGCGGGCATACAGGCCCAGCACCTCCATCGCCCGGGCGGGCTCGCTCAGTGCGCGGACGGCGGCGGACAGCGCGCTGCGCAGCATGCCCATCGTGGCCGCCGCCTCCAGGCCGTGGCCGACCACGTCCCCGACCGCCACGGCAAACGCGTCGTCGGACATGTCCACCACGTCGTACCAGTCGCCGCACACGTTCAGCCCCTCGGCGGCGGGCAGGTAACGCACGACGACGTTGGGGTGCCGGGCCAGATCGGGGGAGTGCAGCATCGCTTCCTGGAGCGTGACGGCGACCTGGCGTTCCCGGGCGTGGGCCTGGCGCAGTTCTTCGTTCACCCGCTGGAGCTCCTGCGCCCGCGCGTACAGTTCGGCCTCCATGGCTTCCCGCTCGCTGAGCGTCTGGCCCGACCGCGCAGGGAGCGGGTGGGCCAGCACGAACTCGGTGACGTCCTCGACCCGGTGGATGATCCATGCCACCTGTCTGTCCGGCCCGAGCACAGGAGCGTTGATCGGCGACCACCAGCGCTCTTCGAACACTCCTGGCTGGTCGGCCACGGGGATGTCGTACTTCTGTACGGCCATCGTGTCCACCTCGTGTGAGTGCAGTACACGGTGGAGCGAGGCGTTGAGGTTGCGCATCCCGTCGGCATCGCGGTCTTCGGGATTGTCCGGGAAGGCGTCGAAGAGGTATTGCCCGACAAGGTCTTCCGGGGTGCGCCCGGTCACGCGGCAGTAGGCCTCGTTGACGTCGACGATCACCAGGCCGGGGTCCAGCACGAGGTGCGGGCTGGGTGTGGCCGCGAACAGCGCCCGGTAGTCGATCGGCGGCGTCGTCACCCGCACACTCCGTTTCGGTTCTGGTGGATCCTCTCCTCCAGGTGCCAACTATGCGCGCTGCCAGTCGCCACGTCCTGCCTGGCCAGGCGTCGGAGTGTCAGAGGAGTTGCGGGTCGTCGTCGGGAGGTGCCTTCCTGCTCCGGTCGGAGTGCCACGTCAGGGCACGCGGCCGCGCAGTGTCGGGTCGTTGCGCAGGCGGGTGAACGTGACGAGCAGGGCCAGGGCCTGTAGTACGCCGCTCGCCGCGATGACGTCGGTCAGGTGGTTCGGCGGGGTGAGGGCGATGACGACTCCTGCCGCGGGGAAGGGCAGCAGCAGGAGCAGGATCGTCAGGGAAAGGGTCGTGGCGAAGGCCGCGGGCGGAATGACCAGCGAGCGCACGGTGCGCAGGACGACGGTGAGTCCTCCGTCTGCGGCCATGAAGAGGGACAGGAGGACCGTGTAGGTGCCGTAGGAGGGGGCGTAAGGGAGGGCGAGGCAGGCCGCGGCGGCAACGGTCGAGCTGATGACACCGACTCCCCACAGCCCCAGCCGGTCGAGGGCGAACCGGCAGCAGGCGAGGGCGAGGAGGGTAGCCGCGGCGGCGACCGACCAGAGGGTGCCCACGGCTGCCGGAGACCGGCCGAGGTCGTCCACCACGATGACGGGGCTGGCCGACTGCAGCAGCCCGAGCACCAGGTTGGAGCAGGCCAGTCCGGCGACGAGCCGGCTCAGGGAGGGCAGTGAACGAAGCGTCCGCCACCCTTCCGCAGGCCTGCCGGCCGGGCCCTGCGCGCCCCGCTGGGCGGCGCGCAGGGGTGTGGGCGGGGTCTGCAGGGCGAGACCGGCCGACACGAAGGACAGCAGGCTCAGGCAAACAAGCATGCGAGTCGGCCCGCTCAGCAGAAGGACACCGCCGAGTGCCGGGCCGACGAGGGTGGCCGTCTGGTCGATGCCGATGAGCGTGGCCTGCACCTTGTGGGAGTGCTCTTCCGTCCGGCGGCTGACGACGGCACCGACGGCTTCGTTGGCGACGAAACTGAACTGCGTGAGCGTGCCGGTCACCGCGGCCAGCGTCATGACGGTGGCCGTCTCGGCCGTTCCCGTCGGCAGCGCAACCAGTACGACAGCGGCAGCCGACACCAGCACGGCCCGGGCGAGGGAGGCGAGGAAGCACACGATCGCCGCGCCGGAGCGGTCCACGAGGGCACCGGCCAGGCTGAACGCCGCCACCCGGGGAGTCCACTCCAGGGCGAAGGCCAAGCCGGTCAGGGACGCCGAGCCGGTGACCGCGAGGACGAGGAGCGGCATGGCATACGTGGACATGGAGAAGGCGAGGGCATCGCAGGCGCGCGGGGCGTAGACGCGCCGGAACAGGCTGCCGGAGGGCACGGCCGCGTGCCTGCCGGCCGGCTGGCCTTCGTAGAGGGAGACGGTCACGGAGTGGGGGGCTTTCGGTGAGCGGTACCTCGGCGGACGGAGGGCCATGGCCTCCGGCGTGGGGGCGTAGCGAGCATATTGACGTGCACATGACAGTCAGGGATGAGCAACTGGCGTGCAGACAGGCGTTGTTGAGGTCTGAACTACGTTGCGGCAACAAGATAGCGGAAAAAGCCTTTCCCCTGCCGCACCGGTGCGGGGCCGCTCAGGGGAGCTTGTCGGCCAGAATCTCGACGGGCTTGATGTCGGGCGCCTCGGCGAGCATCTCCGGGGCGGCCTCCATCAGCGCGGCGGCGATCCTGCCCTGCAGATGGCTCTGGCGCCCCTGCTCGTCGTCGAAGGCGTCGAAGATGCCGAAGGTGGTGGGGCCCTGGCGGAACGCGAACCACGTGACGGTGTCCGACTCCTGCTGTGCCAGTCGCTCCGCCTCGCGCAGCAGGCTTTCGACCTGGTCCGCGTAGTCCGGCTTGGCCTCGATGCGTGCCAGCAGACCGAGTTGCGTCATGATGCACTCCCGTTGGTGGCTTTCGGCATGCTTCACACAGCCTCTCGGGGTGGCGGGCCGTCGGCAACCGGAGGCTGTCGACGGCAACGGGTGGCGTCGGCGCGGAGGCGCTGATGAGTGGTTCGAAAGTCTCGACCACTCCTGAATGCGCTCAAGATGCGCCCCTGAAGGCTTCGAATGTTTCGAACTCACAACCGAAACTTTTGACGGTTGACGTGCTCAAACCAACACTGTTCGCCACCCGCATGGGCCTTCACGAGGAGGAAACACGTACATGAACGCACCCGCACGTCCGAGGAGCCGCGGACGCGGCCACTTACTCATGCTGCTGGTCGCCGTAGTCGCGCTGCTCCTGCCTGGGACCGCCGCTGCCGACACGGTGATCACGACGAACCGAACCGGCACGAACAGGCAATGCGTACCTGTCACTGTACGGGTGGACAACCAGTCCGCTGGTCGAGTACTACGTCGTCGACAACTGGGGCACATACCGGCCCACGGGCACGTACAAGGGCACCGCCACCAGCGACGGCGGCACCTACTCGCCACGGAGGGGCTACCAGAGCAGCGGCAATTCCAACATCACCGTGAGCAACTCCGGCTCTGGCGGCGGCGGTAGTGGTTGTACGGCGACTCTGTCCGCGGGGCAGCAGTGGAGTGACCGGTACAACTTGAATGTCTCGGTGAGTGGTGCCGGCAGTTGGACGGTGACGATGAATGTTCCGTCGCCCGACGGCACCTGGACCTGGCCCACGGTCACCTGCAGCCCGGTTGATCTCAGTTGCGTTCGGATGGGCTGATCGCGACGAGTTCGACCTCGAAGCCGTCGTCGTTCTCCAGGTAGGCGGCGTAGTGCTGCCCACCGCCGGCGTATGGATGCCGCTCGGGGAACATCAGCTGCCAGCCGTGCTGAGCGGCGTCGGCAGCCAGCTTCTCGACAGCGGTGGCGTCCTCGACATGGAAGGCCAGATGGTTCAGTCCCGGACGGCAGCGATCGTGCCGCCCGGCAGTGAGGGCCGGCGACTGCTCGATGACCAGATAGGTCGGCCCGAGCCGCCAACTGCGGCCGTCGTCCCAGCTCTGGTGGACGGCGTAACCCAGTGCCTCAAGCAGCCAGCCGAACGAGGCGAGTGCGCGCTGGAGGTCCGGCACCCACAACTCGACGTGATGCAGTGTGCCGTGTGTGGGCCGACTCATGCGGTCGCCTGGGCGGACTCGGCAGACTCAGTGGCATGTGTGGTGCGCAGATGGATGCAGCGCACCCCCCACGCACCAGCAGGCGTGAGCGGACCGGCCAGTTCGCAGAAGTGGCCGTCATCCGTCTCAATCGTGTCGATCAGCGCCAGCCGGGGAACCGGGATGACTCCGTCGGTGATCAGACGCACGGCAGGATCGCCTTCAGCCGGAGGACTCGTGGAGCCTGGCCCTCGCCTTGCGTTCAACCAGCACAGGGACGAACTCGCGAACGGGTCGTCCGATGAATGACGCGTGTGCCTCGGCTACCGCCGCCTCGATCTCGTCCTGGCTGTGCGTCGCGCTGAAGGCACCCTTCAGACGTTCCACGACGCCGCTGATGGCGTCTTCTTCACGCGTTGTGTCAGCCACAGTGCCACCTGCCTGGAAGGGGGTCTCTCGACCCCCACTGGGACTCGCGCGCGGGAGTGCCGCGCTATCGGTGATCATTGCATTCCGCTTCGGGCGTGATGATGGGAACCGGCCATGCCACCGGCAGGCAACCGGTGCGACCTGGATGTGCCTCCCCTTGTGCTATGCGAAGGCCACGACGTGGCCCGACATGACCTGGGGAGGGTTGGGGAGCAGCGGTGCGAGGTGGTCCCGTACGAAGACCGCCGCCTTCCTGATGGATTCATGCGCCCCGTCCTCGTCTTCGAAGACGCTGGTCGAGATCATCACTCCGTTCCCGGCGTCGACCCAGTAGTAGGCCAGGAGGCCGGGGATCTGACGGATGAGCGGCACGAAGCCCTCGCTCACCCGACGCCCCGCTTCGGCCGGATCGGTCACTCCCTCGTATCGTCTGACGGCTGCGTACACGGCTGATCTCCTCACGATTCCGGGGCTCTCACGGCGGAGACGCTGTACCTCCGCGACGCACGATCCATGCGCGCGTCGTCCGTCAGTCACTGGAAGGGGCCAGCCGACGGCCCGCGCGAGCGGACCGCGGCCTCCGTGAGCGTCGTCGCCGTCCGTACGGCGCTGTTGATCGCCTCGTCGGGGTCGAGCCCGCACAGGTCGGTGAGGATGAAGAGTGCCTCGGCGCTCACGGTCACCGCGAGGTCTCGTTTGAGCTGGGCAAAGGCTTCCAAGTCCGTCGCGCCGAGGGTGCCTTCGAGCGGGAGGAGCGCGTGGTCGATCAGTCCGAAGCGGATTTTGGGGCGGGCGGTTGCGGCATCGGGGCGGGTGATGGTGGCCGAGATCATCGCCCGTACCGCTCCCTCGCGGGCGATGATGCCGCGGAGCAGGAACTCGCAGGCGAAGGCGACCCGCTCGACGGGGTCGGTGGAGTCGCCGACCGGCGCGAGCGCCTCGGCGGGGGGCGGCCAGGCGCCGGCCAGGGCCTCGCTGATCAGTGAGGAGAGGTCGGGGAAGTACCGGTAGGCGGTGGCCTCGGAGACCAGCGCCGCGCGGGCGATCAGAGGCATGGTCACCTCGGCGCCCGTGCCGATGAGTTCGCGGGCGGCCGCCACGATCGCCGTGCGGGTGCGCTGCTTCTGGTTGGTGCGGCCGGTGCCCGCCTGCGCCGTCATCGTGGGACCTCTCCTTCTGTGCGTTCACCCTCATCCTAGCATTCAGCTCTCGTCGTGAGAGTTGACTTGCATAACGAGACTCGGCTTCTCTACTCTCATGAGAGTCAGCTCTCACGAAGGAGACAGCGATGAGTACGGTTTCCGTGGTCGGCCCGGACGACGGCGAGACGATCCAGCTGGGCCCGACACAGATGCGCATCCTGGAGGACGGCAGTACCACCGGGCACCGCCTCGGGATCGGCGAGATCACCCTCGCCCCGCACACCCAGGGGCCGCCGCAGCACCGCCACGCCCAGCACGACGAGGGCTTCTACGTCGTCTCCGGAACCGTGCACTTCACCGTCGGGGAGACGACCCACGTGGCCCCGGCCGGCACGCTCGCGATGATCCCGCCCGGCGCTCCGCACACCTTCGCCAACCTCGGCGACGAGCCTGCCGTGATGCTCAACACCTTCACGCCCGACCTGTATGTGCAGTACTTCCGGGACCTGCGGGACATGATCGCCGGCGGTCAGGAGCTGACCCCGGAGTCGACCGTCGCGGTGATGAGCCGTTACGCCACCGTTCCCGCAACCGACTACGCCTGACGGCCGCTGTCCCGCCGGCCCTTTCCCTCGCAGCGGCCCGTCGCGGCCGCCCACTCCAGGAGCCTCACATGACCAGCAGCACCCACACCCTCACCGTCGACCAGGGCACCCTCGACGTCACCGTCGACCTCCAGGGCCGGCAGGGGCACCCCTTCCTGCTCCTGCACGGAGGCGGCGGTCCGCAGACCGTCACGCCGTTCGCCGGACTCCTCGCCGAGCAGCGTCCGGCCAGGGTGTTCACCCCCGTCCACCCCGGCTTCGACGGCACCGACCGTCCCGACTGGCTGACCGACGTCACGACCCTGGCCCAGGTCTACGCACGGCTGCTCGACGCACTCGACCTGCGGGACGTCACCGTCGTCGGCAACTCCGTCGGCGGCTGGATCGCCGCCGAACTGGCAGCGCTGGGCAGCGACCGGATCAGCAGCGTCACCCTCGTCAACGCCGTCGGCATCGACGTCCCCGGCCACCCGATCGCGGACGCCTTCTCCCTGACTCCCGTCGAACTGTCCCGTCTCTCCTTCCACGACCCCTCGAAGTTCCGCTTCGACCCCAGCACACTCTCCGAGGCGCAGCGCGCGGTCGTGGCCGCCAACCGTGCCACGCTGCGCGTCTATTCGGGCACGAACGCCATGGCCGACCCCACCCTGCCCGACCGACTGGCCAAGATCACCCACCCGACCCTCGTCGCGTGGGGCGCAAGCGACCAGGTCGTGGACGCCGACTACGGACGCGCGTACGCGCAGGCCATCCCCGACGCGGAGTTCCGGCTGCTGCAGGGCACCGGCCACATGCCCCAGACCGAGACGCCCGAGCAATTCCTCCCCGTGGTCTGGGACTTCGCCGACACCCACGCCACCGACCGGCCGCGGCCCTGACCCCGGAAGGGCCGCCCGTGCCCGAACCCGACCGCGGCAGACCGCCATTGGTCCTGGCCGTCTGCTGTCTCAGCGTCCTGCTGGTCAGCCTCGACACCACCATCCTCAATGTCGCCCTGCCCTCGATACAGCAAGACCTGCACTGCTCCGTGGCGGGCCTGCAGTGGACCCTCGACGCGTACACCATCGTGCTGGCCTCGCTGCTGATATGCGCCGGCTCCACGGCCGACCGGGTCGGCCGACGGCGCGTCTTCCAACTCGGGCTCGTGCTGTTCACCGTCGGATCGGCACTGTGCAGCCTGGCACCGGCGCTGAACTGGCTGATCGTCTTCCGTATGGCGCAGGCCCTGGGCGGCTGCATGCTCACCCCGGTCGCCATGGCCGTCATCGCCAACGCGTTCCCGCGGCCGTCGGAGCGGGCCAGGGCCATCGGCGTGTGGGGCGGCGTGGTCGGCATCAGCATGGCGGCCGGACCGATCCTCGGCGGCGTGCTGGTGCAGATCGCCGGATGGCGGTCGGTGTTCTGGCTGAACGTGCCGATCGGGCTGGCCGCGCTGGTCCTCGCCGCCCTGTACGTACCGGAGTCCCGTGCGCCACGGCCCCGCCGGGTGGACCCGGTGGGCCAACTCCTGGTGATCGCGGCGCTCGGCACGCTGACGTACGCCGTCATCGAGGCGCCGGGCCGGGGCTGGACCTCACCCGTCATCGTGGGCTGCCTGATCGCCGCGGCGGGTGCGCTGGCCGGGCTCGTGCCGTACGAGAGGAGACGTGACGAACCGCTGATCGACCCGCGTCTGTTCCGCAGCGCATCCTTCAGCGGGGCCACGGTGATGGCGGTCTGCGCCTTCATCGCGCTCGGCGGCTTCCTGTTCGCCAACGCTCTCCATCTGCAAGGTGACTTGGGGCTCAGTCCGCTGGATGCCGGGGTGCGCCTGCTGCCGATGGCCGTGCTGTGCCTGCTGTGCCCGCCCCTGTCCGGGCGGATGGTGGGGGCAGCCGCGGGCCGCGCGTCCCGCTGCTGATCGCCGGCGCCGGTATCACCGCCGGCGGCGCGCTGGCGGTGCCCGCCACTCGCTCCGGGGACGGCACGGGCATCCTGCTCTACGCGGCGTACGCGCTGTTCGGACTGGGCTTCGGATTCGTCAACGCACCCATCACCGACACGGCGGTCTCGGGTCTGCCGCGGGCCCAGGCGGGGGTGGCCGCCGCGATCGCCGCGACCAGCCGTCAGGTCGGCGCCGCGCTCGGCATCGCGATGAGCGGCGCCGTGATCGCCGCCGGGACGCGCCCCGCCGTCTGGTGGATCATCGTCGGCTGCGGTCTGGCCATCCTCGCCCTGGGCATCCTGACCTCAGGCCCCTGGGCTGCTCACATGGCCGGCGACGGCGGCAACGCAGACGGCGGGCAACCCCCCGGCCGGGCCGAGCCCCTTCACGAGATGCGGAACGAGAGGCCAGGGTCGAACGGCTCGAAGGTGCCCTCGGTGAAGGACAGCAGATAGTGACCCGGTTCCCGGTTCCCGGATCAGCGCGGTCCGGCGGTCCACCACCAGCAGCTGGCGGACGATCGTCAACTCCGCCTCCAGCACGGTCGGCGGCACCCATGACGGCGTCCTCTGAGTACAACTCGTGGCGACCGGCCGGTCCTCGCGTGCCCTGCGGACCGTCGCTCCTCCGGCCAACTCCCTTCCCCGCGGCCCGCCGTGGCCGGTGACCGGCAGCCTAGTGCGAACGTATGCACACCGCCGCGACCGCGATGTCCCGCCGCGCCCGATCTGACACACTGATCTGCCTGGACACCGGCGCATGCGGAGGTGGCGTGGAGACGCGGGCGGCCGACGGCGAAACGGACCGGCAACTCGCCGACTTAGTGGGGGAGGACGCCGCCCAGGGCCTGGCCCGGTGGCGCCGCACCTCCGGCTGGACGGTGTCCCTGCCCGCCGCCCCATGGACCTCGCGGGGCTACACCGACGCCTTCGTCGCCTCCCTCGTACTGCCACCCCCGGGCGGCGACGACCTGAACCTCGTGGCCAAGGTCGTACCACAGGACAACCGGCATGAACCGGACGCCCACCGGCGGGCGTTCGACGACGCGGCCGCCCAGGCGCCCCCGGACGCCGCTTCGGTGACCGACGCGGAGTTCGCGCAGCAGATGATCGTGCACGCCGACCAGCGCTGGGCCGCCGGCCGGCGCGGCCCGGGGCACGGCCCCGTCCTGCCGCCGGGCACGGACCGGCGCCGGCGGATTCTGCGCATGATGGGGGCCCTCGCGGTACCGCAGGGTCTGCGCGAGCCGGCCGAGGAGGCGCTTGAGGACGTCCTGGCGAGCGTGTATCTCCCACCCCCCGAGGACGGTGCCGAGCTGATCCGCGATCTGCCGCCGGGCTGTCACGCTCTCCGACTCGTCGTGGATCCCGACGCACCGGACCGGGTCCACTGGCTGTGGCACACCGCCGACGGGCGCCCGGTCCTCGGCAGCGCTCCGCTCTCCGAGCCCTGCCGGCGGCTGCTGGCCGTGCTGCAGGAGGACAGCGCCGAACGCAGTGCCCTGCTCCCGGGGCAGTTGGCAGCATTGGCCGATCTCGTCCCCGAACAACTGCGGGACCAGCTGGCCCAGCCCGGGAAGCACAGGCTTCTGCTCCTGCCGGTAGGCGAGTTGTGGCTCGTACCGTGGGGTGCCGTACCGCTGCGCGACGGGCTGGTCCTCGGACAGGCCGCCCGCTTCGCCGTGCGCCCTTCCCTCTTCCTGCAGCGCGTGCTGCGCCGGCGCGGCCCGGCCGGCCCGTCCGAGGCGCCGGCCGTCTTCTGGCGCAGCCCGTACATCACCCATCACGAACCGCTTGCGGTCCCCGGGCGCGAGCTGGAGCGGCCCATCGACGCAGGCTCGGTCAAGGAACGCCTGGGCGCCGGCTGTCACACGGTGATCGTCGTCTGCCACGGACGCCCGGGCCCGGGCACCGGCCACTACCTGGAACTGGACGGCGAGAACTGGCTGCTCCCCGCCGACGTCCTGCGCGGTCTCCCGCCGCGGCGGCTGTACCCGGTCACCTGCTGGGGAATCCCCGGGCGCGCGATGACCGACCCGGTCAGCATCGCCGTCCTCGCCCTCGCCAGAGGGACGGTCGAACTGCTCGCCACGGTGGGGGAGTTCAACGACACCCCGGTGGCCGAGGCGTTCGTACGGCAGGTGCTCGACGCGCCGCACGGCGCGCACGGCACCGTGGACGACGCGGTCCACCACGCGATCACGGCGGCCTTCGACTTCCCGGCGATGTGGGACTGCCCCGTCCGGGAATGGGGCGCGCTGCTCCCCATCGGCACCTTCCTCGACCCGACCGCCCCCGACGACCTGGAGGCGACCCGATGACCCCTACGCCCACCGGCTCCGCCGACGGCGCACCGGGCCCCGAGCCGTCGGCACCACCGGCCGAGGGACCGGACGACGTCGACACGGCCGCGCAACTCGCGGACCTGCTCGACGACGCGGCGGCGGGACGCGCCCTGGTCGACTGGGCCCGGCACGGCGGGCACGGCGGTACGGTCCTCCCGGTCGAGCCCCGCTGGCGCCCCTCCGGCGAGAGCGCCACCGGCGCCCTGCTCACCGCCGTGACGGTCACCCCCGGCGTGGGGGACGTGGTGGTCAAGGTGTGCGCCGCCGACCAGCGGTCCGAACCGGACGCGCACACCCGCGCGGAGCGAGTCGGCGGCGACCGGGTGGCGCGGCAGGCGTTCCGGCCGTGGCCGGTGGGCGACGGACGCCTGCTGACCTTCCAGGCCCCCGCTGCCGGCAGTCTGCGTGACGTGGACACACTGGCGGGGCTCGCGGGACAGCATCTCGATGAGGCGTGCGCGTACCTCACCCGGTGGCTGCTGACCGGCTGGAACCAGGGGATCCAGGGTGGCACCGCCGTGCCGACCACCGCCGCCGACGTACTCACGGGCGAACTCGGCGCGCTGCTCTCCGAAGCCGGATCGGCACGGGCCTACGGCGCCCGCATCGCGGCCCTGGCCCCCACCCCGCCCTGGATCGAGGTCGACGGGCATGTCCTGCCCAACCCGCTGGCCATGGCCGCCGGGTCGGAGGGGATCCCCGTGGTGAAGGTCAGTGTCGTACGAGGCCGGGCGCACGGCGACCTGCATCTGCAGAACGTCATGGTGCCGTACCGGCACGGACGCGTCCGGTACGACGGCTTCCGGCTCATCGACCTGGCGACCTTCGCCGAGGACGCCCCGCTGTCCCGGGACATAGCCACCCTGCTGCTGTCGGCGCTGGCACCGAAGGTGCGCGAGAAACTCCCCGACGAGCAGGAACTCGCCCTGCTGCGCCACCTGGTGGACCCGTCGGACCAAGACCTGGGACGGATCGTGCCGGAGTCGGCACAGCTGGTCGCGGCGGTGCGCCGAGCGTGCGCGGAATCGGTCCCGGACACCTGGCGCGACCACTGGACGGACCACTTCCTCCTCAGCCTCCAGGCCACCGCCCTGCGATTCACCACCTACGACAACCTCCTGCCCGCCGGGCGCTGGTGGTTCTTCCGGCTCGCGGCGCACGCCGGTGGAGCGCTGCTGGAGCAGCACCGGCTGCGCGCGCCCGACACGGGGACGCCCCTCGCTCCGCCCGGACCCGTCACCCCGGCCCGGTCCGCTGAGCGGCCGGAGGAGGCGGAGGCCGCGCTGCTGGCGGTCGACCGGCGGACCGTCCGCACCCTGGAGGCGGTGCTCCCGAGCACCGAGTCCCCGGACGTCGCGGCGGTACGGCTGTCGGACCTGTACGTCACCCGCGACGAACAAGAGGGACTACTGGACCAGTTGCGAGCCCAGTGGGCCGGCCAAGACCGGCGGGCCGTCGCCGTGCTGGGGGACCCCGGAAGCGGCAAGAGCTGTGTGCTGTGGGGACTGCGCCGCGCCCTCCTGGAGGAGGGACGAGCCGTGGTCACCATCTCCGCGGCCGCCCTGCTCGGCGGCCCGGACCAGCCCGCCGACCTCGGCGTGCCCGCGCTGCTCGGGGGGTTGGAGGCGTACCGGGAGCGGCTGGAGCGGGAGCAGCCGGGGCGGCCGCCGGCCCTGCTGCTGGACACCGCCGACCTGCTGATGCACAACTCCGTGGACGCCGACCGGCTGGTGACGGTGGCCAAGGACGTCCGGGCGAGCGGTGTGGCCGTCGTCCTGGCCTGCCGGTCGGCGGAGGCGCGGATGCTGGAGGAGCGGTACGCCGACGGGACCGAGCATCGCATCGCCGAGCTGCTGTGCAAACGGCATCTGGGCAGCTACGAGGACGGCCGGACCGAGGCGGATGCGGGCATCCGCGACGGATGGGCCCCCGACTCGGAACTCGGCCGGGCGGTCGACACACACCTGCGCGTCTTCTGCCGGGCGCCCGGCGACCCGGCGCCACGCCAGGGGGTCGGCACGGCGGCGGCCCGCCCGCTCGATCCGGCCCGCGCCGGACAGATGCGCCGGATTCTCGCCGGGGCCGTCGCTTGCGGCCTGCCCCTGGGACAACTGGTCCGGCATCCGCTGTCCCTGCGCATGATCTTCGACCTGTACGCTCCGACCGGCCCTGGCGACGAGAACCTGGACGCGACCGGCCTGTTCGACCACTACTGGGAGAACCGGGTCGTCGCCGATACCAGGCACACGGTCGGCGACACCGGTCCGACGGGACCCGAGGCGGGACGTGACCTGTCCGCGGCCACTCGCCTCCTGGGGCTGGCCATGCTCCGCGCGGGCAAACCCGAGCTGCCGCGCACCGGCGCACGCGACGTCCTGGCCAAGCGGCTGCGCATCCCACCGGGTGACGGCGACAAGATCCTGTCCATTCTGCTGCGCCGCGGTGTGCTGCGTGCACTCGAGCGCGATCACCTCGCATTCCACCACCAGGCGTTCGCCGAATACGCGGCCGGACGGGCCCTCAGCCACTCAGGATCCGGCGCGCTGGCACTGGCCGCCGCACGCGTGGCCAAGCGCCCGGAGGACCTGCTCCTGGCCGAGGCCGTCCGGCACGCCTTCCACACCGCGGACCGGGACGGCTCCTACGACTGGTATCCGCCGCTGGGCGCGCTGCTCGACGCCGACGAGGCGGTGTCCCGGCTGACCGCCCTGCGCATCCACGCCGGTCTGCGCCGGCCGCCCGAGGAGGCCGTCGAGCAGGGCGCCCGCGTCCTGACCACGGCAGATCCCGTGGAGACGGTGACCTATCTGACGGTTCTCAACGGCACCAGCGAGCCCGCCTGGTACGCCTGGCCCGTGCTCCTGCGCACCCTGTGGGACCGGGGCGAGGAGGAGACCCGCCGCCGCGTGCTGACCGCCCTCATCCACCTCGCCCGGCAACAGCCCCGCGTCGCGGCCGGATTCGTCGCGGAGATCCGGCTGCTGCGGTTTCCCGATGCGCAGTCCCTGAAATGCCTGCCGCCCGGAGGGGCCCTGGTCCAGCTGCTGCTGGCACTGGACGCGGCCGATCCGGAGGCGACCGCGCGGGGCTGCGACCGGCTGATCGAGGCGGCCGCCCGCTTCCGCGACCGTACGGTCTACCAACGCGCCCTGTACGCCCTGGCCCGGCTCACCGAGGAGCAGCCCGCCACCTATGCGGCCAGCGCCGCGAGACGGCCCGCGGAGCTGGCCCTGCTGCCGCAGGAGAAACCGTGGGCGGGCGCCTTCGACGACCTGATCGTCGCCGCGGCCGTCGCCTGGGCGGCCGCCCGCCGCGCAGAGGTCGTGCCGCTGGACATCGCGGTCGCCTGTGCCGAGGCGCTGGCGAGCGGCACCACCACGGTGACCGACCGCGCCCTGCTGCGCGGCGTCGCCGAACTGCTGGGCACCGAAGGCGAACAGACGGTTCACCAGGTCCTCGACACCGTTGCCGCGGCCGTCGGCTCCCCGGTGGCCGCGGCCGACGGCGCCAAGTACCTGGTCGCGCCGCTGCTGGCCGTACCCGGCGACCTCCCGGGCCCGCGCGCGGCGCGCGCCTGGTGCCGAGCACGCCTGCGTGCCGCGCCCGGAACCGACCGGGAAACGGGCGTCACCGGCCTGATCGCCAAGGCGCTCGACACGGACAAGGTGCCGCTCCCCAGCACCACCGTCGCCGACTGCATCCACCCGGGGACCGAGGAGCCCGTCGAGCCCCGGCCGGGCGAACTCGCGCACTGGCTGGCCCCCTCCTGGTCCCCGGCGCTGACCGCGGCCGCGGCCGGAGGCGGTCACCCGCACGCCCGACTCGCCCTGGAGCTCACGCTCGTCGCCACCGACGGCGCCCGGAATCCGGCCACGGCCCGGCTGCGGGAGGCGGTCGCCCGCAGGGCCGCCGACGGCTCCGGTCATCTCCTCGGCTGGCTGCGCGCCGAGGCCGCCGTCTCCGGGCGCCGCGAGGGTCTGCGGCGGCTGGCCGAACTGGACCGGGACCTGCTCAGAAACGGGCTGGACGACCCGGCCCACCTGGACGAACTGCATGCCATCGCGCGACACCTGCAGAGCGTCCCGGGCCCCGACTGGCTGGCCGGCATGCGGCTGCGCCTCCTGCTGGTCTCCTGGGGCCTGCTGGTGCCGGCGACCGCCGAGGACACGGCGGACCAACTGCGTACCACCCGGCAAGCCGCCTACCGCCGCCAGATCATGGACCTCACCATGGCGCACCTGCCCAGGGCCAACGGCCTGTGGCGCGCAGAGGACCCGCTGCGCGTCCTCACCCCCGTCATCGAAGAGATCGTCGCCCTCGGCAGCGAGCAACTGCGCCACTACGACCCGGCCGACCACCACGCCCGCCAGATCGTCCTCGCCGGCCACGAGGCACATCTCTTCCTGGTGGCCCTGCACGCCCATTTCGCCGACCTGTCCACGCCCGCCCTGCACACCTCCCTCGCACGCGTCGACGAACTCGCCTTCGCCCCACTCGGCCTCCATCTGCCGCCCGACGACAAGGAGGCCCGCCCCCACTGCTGGCGCCGTCGGCTGCGCCACCTGCCCGCCCTGGCCGTGCGGCTGTCCGGCGCCGGACACCCGACCCGGGCTCAGGACCTGCTGGACACGGCGATCCGCACCATGAACGAGGCCGACCCCCGGCCCCAGCAGAAGTGGCGCAACCCCGCCGCCAATACCTGGCGCCCCTATCTGCGCATCCTCAGCCGGGTGGAACGGGCCGTGCTCAAGGAAGTGATCCTCGACTACGCCGAGCGGGACGTGTGGATGGCCCGCCATCTCGTCGAGGTCGCCGCTCAGACGCTCGGCGACATCTCCCCGGAGCTGTACGCCCTCATGCGCCACCCGAACACCCCGACCCCCCTCCTGGAACCCCTCCGCCGCACCGCGTCCTGGGCCGGCCGCGGCGACTTCGGAACGCCGTGGCCGGACATCTTCACCCGCCTGAACGGGGTTTGAGGCCCCCGGGTGGGACATGTCGTAGGTGAGCTGCCAGTCGGTCTCGGTGGTGGCGAAGTGGTCCTGTCCCATGTCGCCGTGCTCCGACCGCCATGTGCCGCGGTCCGTGGTGGGAGCCAGTGCCTCGCGCAGCCGTCGCAAGCGCTCGGAGTGGGCGAACGGGCCTTCGGACAGACGCAGACACCGATGGGTGCGGGGACGGAAGGCGTTGAACCACGGCGCCAGATCCGGCTCCATGTCTCCCAGCAAGCGGGAGCTGACCTGCCCGCGGGCCCAGCCCTCGATGAACTCGGCGGCTCCCATGAGATGGGTCTCGCACCAGCCCTCGCCGCTCTGCACCACGACGGGCCACTGCTCCGGGGCTCCGTCGGTGGCCCAGCACAGTCGGTCGGCGTCGATGGTGGTGCCCCAGATCAGGAGTGCGCCCGCAGTGGGGTGCCACGCGATGCCGTTGTGATGGTTCGCTCCGAATGGGGTCTGCAGGTAGAGACAGTCGCAGAACTCCCCCCCAGCCGTAGGTGTTGACCAGCCATTTGTAGTCGTCGGGGAGTCGGACGCCGAGTTCGCGTTCGACGGCGGTCCAGTCACCGCGGGCGTCGACGGGTGCGGTCGGTGGTGCGATGAGCCGCACCATGCTTTCGTTCCGCGACATGCGAACAGGGTAGGCGGCAGCCCAGGAGGCACTGCATCGGGAAAATCCCTGCGGGCCATATGGGTGTGGCGTACTGTGGAGTCACCGACGCGGGGTGGAGCAGCTCGGTAGCTCGCTGGGCTCATAACCCAGAGGTCGCGTGGTTCAAATCCCGCCCCCGCTACGAGACGAAGGGTCCGGCATCAGCCGGACCCTTCCTCGTTCGGCGGATCGTCAGTCCCGCAGTACACCGTCCTTGTCGACGATCGCAGCGAACTCCTCGAAGTACATGTTCGAGATCGAGAGGTTCGCGCAGGTCAACGACGAGGAGCGGCAGCTCTGGTGAGCTCAGGGTTGTCGTGTCCGCCAGGACGAGTAGTGGGTGCTGGTAGTCGGACGGCAGGAGCGTCAACGCCTGCTCACACGTCAACCCGGTGAACCGGGGGTCGTCGACGAAATCGACGTGGGCCAGGAATCCGTCCTCGGTCGGAGTGGCCAGGACTGCCTGCAACCGTTCCCATGAGGGTGGGACGGAGAAGTCGGTACGTACCAGCAACGCGTTTGTACTGCCGGGCAGTTCAATCACTCGATGACCGTACTACCACGTGACAGGCGTCAGCGCCGGCGTCATTCACTTGCCGTGCAGAGCGTTTCTCAGCGCGCCTACGGCGATTCGGCGGGCCACATTCGTGGCGTAGCAGTCGCGGAGGCTGTCGAGCATCAGGAAGTCGTGGACCATTCCGAGGACGCGGACGGCGGTGACCGGGACGCCGGCCTCACGCAGACGTGCCGCGTAGGCCTCGCCCTCGTCGCGCAGTACATCGGCCTCGTCGGTGATGACCACGGCGGGTGGAAGGTCCTTCAGGTCGTCGAGTGAGGCGTGCAGTGGTGCCGCATAGCGTTCTTTGCGCTGGGAGTTGTCGGTCGTGTACTGGTCCCAGAACCACATCATCCCGTCCCGGGTGAGGTAGTAGCCGTCGGCGAACTGCAGGTACGACGGCGTGTCGAAGTTCGCGTCGGTCACCGGGTAGAGCAGCACCTGGGCGGCGAGGCGGACGTCGCCGCGGTCCTTGGCCATCTGGGCGAGGACCGCGGACATGTTGCCGCCGACGGAGTCGCCGCACACGGCCAGGCGCGAGGCGTCGAGGCCATGGTCGGCTCCGTGGGCCACGACCCATTGGGCGACGGCGTAGTTCTGTTCGTTCTGGGTCGGGTACTTGGCCTCAGGGGCGCGGTCGTAGACGGGGAAGACCGCCGCGGCGTCGGCGCCCACGGCGAGTTCCCGTACGAGGCGGTCGTGGGTGTTCTCGTCGCCGAAGACCCATCCGGCGCCGTGGATGTAGAGGATCACGGGCAGGGGGCCGTCGGCGCCCTTGGGCTTGACGATGCGGGCCCGGACGGTGCCCCAATGCCCGGCATCGACGCTGACCGAGTCCTCGTCGATGGGGGGCTTCTCCACGCCCTCCCCGGTCTGCAGGCCTGCGAGGAGGTCTCGCCCCTGGTCGGGCGGGATCTCGTAAATGCGGGGGTGGGGTGCGGTGGCGTCGGCGAGTTCCTTCGCCGCGGGCTCCAGCTGAGGAGTGGGCGGCGGGGGCAGGTGCTGCATGACGAACCTCCCAGAACGACAGTGTGATGTCCTTGCCTCACTGCTGGTTGGTCAAAGGTTGATCATGTGTCCGGCGAGGCCGTGCAGGGCGTCCTGTACGGCCTCGCTCAGCGTCGGATGCGCATGGACGTTCCTGATCAGCTCGGTCACCGTCAGATCCCACTGCTGAGCCAGAGTCAGCTCCGGCAGGAGCTCGGTCACGTCCGGGCCGATCAGATGGGCGCCGAGCAGTTCGCCGTAGCGGGCGTCAGCAATCAGCTTCACGAATCCGACCGTGTCGCCGAATCCGTGTGCCTTGGCGTTGGCGGTGAACGGGAACTTCGCCACGCGCACGTCGAAGCCTTCGGCGCGGGCCTCGCTCTCGGTCCAGCCGAAGCTGGCGATCTGGGGCTGGCAGAACGTGGCGCGCGGGATCATGCGGTAGTCGAGCTCCATGGTCTCGGCGCCGGCGATGCTCTCGGCGGCGACGATGCCCATCGCCTCGGCGGTGTGCGCCAGCATCAGCTTCGCCGTGACATCGCCGATCGCGTAGATGTGCGGCCGGCTGGTACGGCAGTGTCCGTCGACGTCGATGGCGCCCCGCTCGGTGAGCCGCACCCCCGTGCTGGACAGGCCGTAGCCGGCGGTGCGCGGTTGGAAGCCGGTGGCCTGCAGTACTTTCTCCGCCTCCAGGACCTGGGGGCTGCCGCCCCGCTCGACCACCACGCGGACGCGGTCCTCGGCCTCCTCGATGGACCGGACGCGCGCAGAGGTCAGCACGTTGATCCCGAGTCGCTTGAAGCGCTTGGTGAGCTCCGCCGAGACCTCCTCGTCCTCCAAGGGCGCGATGCGGTCCAGGAACTCGACCAAGGTCACCTCGACGCCGTAGCACCGCAACAGATAGGCGAACTCGACTCCGATGGCACCCGCGCCCGCGATGATCAGGCTTGCGGGGAGGTGGTCGGCGAGGATCTGTTCCTCGAAGGTGACGACCCGCCTGCCGAGCCTCGTGCCGGGAAGCAGCTTCACGGTCGCGCCGGTCGCGATGATGCAGGAGCGGAAGGACAGTGTTTCCTCGCCGTCGCTCATCCGCACCTGCAAGGTGTGGGGGTCGAGGAAGGTGCCCTGGCCCTCGAACTGCGTGATCTTGTTCTTGCGCATCAGATAGGAGACGCCCTTCGCGCGCCCCTCGGCAACCACACGGCTTCGCTCATACGCGGTGCGGTAGTCCAGGGTGACGTCCCCGCTCGTCTTCACCCCGAACTTCTCGGCGTCATGCAGGAACAACTGCGCGACCTCGGCATTGCGCAACAGGGCCTTGGCCGGGATGCATCCGATGTTGAGACAGACACCGCCCCAGAACCGGCCCTCCACGACGGCCGTACGAAGTCCCAACTGGGCGCAGCGGATGGCCGCCACATATCCGCCCGGGCCGGCGCCCAGGACCACGACATCGACGTCCGTGCTCATCGCTCCACCTCACCGAGGCTGGTGCTGTTCGCGGCCACGTGACAGCCCGGACACCCAGGTAGTTTACCTCCGGCTCGTGCCGCGTGGCTTGTTGTCGATCTCGCCGTGCAGCGGCTGCTTCCGGAGCGGGAGTTCGAGGAGGCCTCACCGTGCGTGCCGAGGGAGGCAGTCATGGGTGACCGCCGCCGGGGTCGTCGGTGGATCCTGTGACCGTCTGCCGCGGCGCTTGCCCCGGGGTGTGCGCTGGGGCCACCACAGGACGTACGCGGCGGAGCCCACCGCGAAGGCGAGGCGGATGAGGCCTCGCGTGGAGGCGGAGGGGATCAGCAGGGCGCTGCCGTACAGGGAGATGAGGGCGATCCAGCTGACCCAGGGGACCAGCCGGCGTTGGCCGATCGAGTCCCAGATCAGGGTGCCCAGGAGGACCGAGGCGTTGTAGTACGTGTACACGCTGGGGTCCAGGACGATACGGGCGTCGGCGGCGAGCAGGACGACCGCCGGCCAGCGGTTTTGGCGTACGGCCAGCGTCCCCAGGGCGATGCCGAGGGCCATTTGGGCGGGACGGTCCCACCAAGGGGTGGCGGTGTCGTACACACCGAACCAGCGGAGGGACGACGCGGGCTGGTTGGGGATGGTGAAGCGGGCCGCGGCCAGGGTTTCCATGTGGCTGAGGTAGAAGGGGAGCCAGGCCACGGCGACCAGGCCGAAGACCCATGCGGCGGCGCGCAGACGCGCGGGGCGCGGCAGTGCCAGGAGGAGGGGCAGGAAGCCGACCGCCCACGGCTTGGAGTCGACGGCCAGCGCAAGGAACACGCCCACGGCGGTGGCCTTGCCGCGGACCAGCGCGCGCACGGCGAGCGCGGTGAAGAACAGCGCCAGGACGTCGTCGAGGTGCGCGAATCGCACCGAGACCTCCACCCACATGGGGATGAAGGCCGCACCGGCGACCAGCACGCGCTGCTGGAGGCGCTTGTGGTTGAGCCCGGTGCCGCGGTAGTGGTCGGCGGCGGCCCGCCCGACCATGACCAGCAAGTACAGGCCCAGGCCCGACATGAACGCGTCGGCGAGTTTCTCGCCCACGTCGGCGGGGAACGGTGCGAACAGCCCGGCGACCAGGAAGCTGACCGGCCCTATCTGCAGTTCGGGGTGGTTGGCGTAGAGCGCGAGACCGCCGCCGGGCACCTGGTTGAACAGCAGTTGCTGGCCGGTTCTCAGATAGTGCCAGGACACGCCTCCATGGCGTTCGGCCACGACGAACCACACGGCCGTCCACAAGGTCAGCAGCACGTTGTGCCACCGCACCGGATAGCGGCCGATCCGGCCGATCCGCGCCCCGTCCCTGGGCACGGCCGCCGCCGTCTCCCGGTTCCGCACGATCCGTCCTTCCCGTCCGCCCGCCTTCGGCGTCGGGACGGCCGAGGACGCGGGCGCTGCGCAGCGTCATCTCTGCAGAGGGACTCCGCACGCCGCGGGTTCCTGAAGACACCGTTTCTTTAGGCGCTCGTGGGCAGTTGAGGGCCCGGCCCCTGCTGATCCGCGAGATGCTGGGCGACATGCCGGACGATACGATGGGAGTCGTATCAGACCTCACAAATGCCTCGTGAAGCGAACGGCATGCATCGTCCATGTGGGGTGATACGCGCACGGCGTGATGGAGCGAGGATTCCGGCCTCGGTGTTCTGTGCGACCGCTGCCGCGGGTGACGGAGCCGTCACGCCCCACCGGTCGCATCGACAGCACCCAAAGCAGGTTGAATCATGAACCGGACTCGTCTCGCAGCACTTGCCTTCCTCGTCACCCCCGCGCTCGCGGTGGGCCCCGCCGCTGCCGTCCACGCCTCCACCGGCGTCGCGCCCGGCGCCACGTCCCGCGCGGCATGTCATGTGGAGAAGGAGTCGAACGGCAAGTATCACGTCTGGGGCGTGGGCTTCCCCGGCGGCACCAAGGTGACCTACTCGGGATCCTCCTCGGGCACCGTCTCCACGAGCAAGATGGGGCGGTTCGACCTCGGCGGTCTCAGTGGGAGCAAGTGGGTCGTCAAGACTCCCAACGGGAAGACCACGGTCACCTGCACCATGATGATGATGCAGCGCTGACGGGGCGTGCCATTCACCCCCGACTGCCCCCTGAGGGGCGGATGTTCTGGTTCAGTCGGAACAGGTTCGTGGGATCGTAGGTGTCCTTGACCCGCACGAGCCGTTCGTGGACCGCGTCCGGATACGAGGCGCGCACCTTGTCCTCGGCGCCGTCGCCGGTGAAGTTGACATACATCGTCCCGCGTCCGTGGCGTGCGATGTCCTCGCGGGCGGTGCGGGCCCATGCGACATGCGAGTCGAAGTCCGTCGCGTCGGCGGAACGCGCGACCACGTTGCACAGCACGCTCGCGTCCCGCTGGCTGAACGCCGTGGACCCGGCGGGCACCCGGGCGAAGGCACCGCCCAGTTGGTGCAGATGTACTTCGCTTGCGGGCGTGGGCGACGTCAGATGGTGCCGCAGTACGGCGTCGAGCGCGGCGTCGGACGGCTCGATGAACGCCGACGTGAAGTAGTTGTGGGCACCGGCAGTCCACAGCGGATCGAGCAGTGTCTGCATGGCCGTGTACGGCATGGGTCCCATGACGTCGGCGATGGGTGTCCCCAGCGTCCGCAGCGGAGCGACGGCCGCCTCACCGGCCGCGGGGTCGCCCGCGTACATGCCGGCCAGCACCACGATGCGGCTGCCGTGGACCTCCGGGGGCAGGAAGGGCAGCGGAGGGGCGGTGGTCAGGTTGATCAGCGTCGTCAGATCGTCGGGCATGCTTGCGGTCAGCTCGCGCCAACCCGTGACGACCTGCCGGGCCTGATCGACGGGATAGAAGATCAAGCCTGCCAGGACCTGGGGCCCGACCGGGTGCAGTCGGTACTCGAGCGAGGTCACGACGCCGAAGTTGCCGCCGCCGCCCCGCAGGGCCCAGAAGAGCTCGGGGTGCTCCTGCTCGTCCGCGCGCACCACGCGGCCGTCCGCGGTGACGACCTCGGCCGCCGTCAGATTGTCGGAGGTCAGGCCATGGCGGCGCAGGAGCCAGCCCACGCCGCCGCCGAGCGTGAAGCCGGAGATACCGGTAGTGGAGATCAGACCGCCGGTGACGGCCAGGCCGAAGGCCTGCGTTTCATGGTCGAGGTCACCCCAGGTCAGGCCGGCCTGGGCGAGCACCCGGCGGCGTACGGGATCGACGATGGCGCCTTTCATGGGCGACACGTCGATGACGATGCCGTCCTCGCAGGTCGAGAAGCCGGCGATGCTGTGGGAGCCGCCGCGCACGGCGACGAGCAGGTCCTGGCTGCGGGCGAATTCGACGGCGCGCATCACGTCCGCGGTCCCCGCGCAGCGCACGATCAGTGCCGGGTGCTTGTCATGGGCCGCGTTCCAGACGGCGCGGGCCTCGTCGTAGTCGTCGTCGCCGGGGCGGACGACGCTGCCGCGCAGGCATGCTTCCAGTTCGGCGACGGTGGCGTCCCCCAGGATGCCCTTTGCCGTGTCGATCGACATGGTCGGCTCCTTGGTACGAGTGAGAGTGCGGGTGGGTGTGAAGGTGGTGCTTGAACCAGTACTCAGGACCGTAGGCAGCGGCTCTTAGCATCCACTCAGCAGCCGCTTTGCCCGGTGGGCGCCGGTGGCAGTGTGCGTCGCAGGACGGCCGGGCCACGGGCGTCGCCGAGGCGGTTGAACAGGCCGGCGGCCCGGGCGGCGGCCGTCTCGGCGGCGTCGCGGTCGCCCGTCTGCCGCAGGAGCTGCGCCAGCATGAGGTGGACCCAGGCGGTGGCGGAGGTCGAACCGGCGACGTGTTCCAGGTCCTGGGCCTGGGTCAGCAGGGTGCGGGCTCGTGTCGTGTCACCGGCGCTCCGGGCCACGTGCGCGAGGTGGAGCAGGCTGTTGGTGGTGCCGGGGATGTCGTCGGTCTCCTCGAAGCCCGCGAGGACGTGGGCCAAGGTCGCCTGTGCGCCTTCGGTGTCGCCGTCGGCGAGCCGGAGCAGGCCGAGGCAGCCGAGGGTGATGCCTTCCTCCCGGCGGTCGCCGAGCCGGCGCCTGATCGCCAGTGCCGCGTCGAGGTGCTTCCTTGCCGCGTCGTGGTCGCCCCGGCTTCGGTGGATGTTGCCGAGAGCGTTGAGGGCCAGGGATTCGCCGTGCGGGTCGGCGAGCGTACGGAAGCAGTCGACACTGCGCTCGGCGGCAGAGATGGACGCGCCGGTGTCGCCCTCCAGCCGGGTCGCCCAGGCGAGATTCGCCAGGAGGTAGCCGCGTGCCCGGGAAGGGCCGACCGCACGACCGGCCAGGACCGTTTCCTCGAAGAGCACCGTGACCTGTCCCGCCTCGTCGTCCGTGACCGCGTATCCGGGTGTCATGACCGGGAAGAACCGACCGGTCCCTGCCTCGACGGCGTCCAGCAGCCGCAGGCCTTCTCCGCAGGCCTCGCGGGCCACCGTGCCCTCACCACGGCAGACGGCCCAGACGCTTTCGAGGTGCGCGGCGACGGCGAGGACGGAGGGGGCGTCCGCCTCGCGGGCGAGCGTGCCGGCCCGGTCGAGGGCGGTGCGGGCACGGTCCCACGCGCCGCACATCCAGAGCAGGATCGCCTGCTGGCAGTGGGCGCGGGCGAGCGCCGCCGGGTCCGGCCACCGCTGGTGGATCGCAACGATCTGCTCGGCGTTGTCCTCCAGGCAGGAGGCGTCCCCCAGGCGGATCGCCAGCACGGCCCGCCCCATCAAGGCCCGGGCCCGCTGCGGGGTGGGCTCCGGTGCGGCGGCCAGGGTGTCCTCCAGCCAGCGGCGGCCCTCGGCGAGGCGCCCGCGTTCGGGCCAGAACAGTCGCAGCGCGACGGCCATGCGCAGCGCACTGTCCGGTTCGTGGCGGAGGAAGGAGCGCAGGGCGGCACGGAGATTGTCGTAGTCGGCCTCCAGCTCCAGCGATGTGGCCCCTGTGACTCCGGTGGGCGGCTCGCGGTCCTGCGCCTCGGCCAGTGCCAGATAGAAGCGGCGGTGCCGGGCCTCGGTCGTCATCAGTTCCCCGGCGGCCCGCAGCCGCTCCGTGGCGTACTGCCGGATCGTCTCCAGCAGCCGGTAGCGGACCTCGTCCTGCCGGGGCTCCACCCACACCAGGGATTTGTCGGCCAGCCTGCCGAGGAGGTCCAGCACCGGCATGTCGCCGGCACCGTCCGCGCACACCTCCTCCGCCGCGGCCAGGGAGAACCCGCCCGCGAAGACCGCCAGCCGGCGGAACAGGCGCCGTTCCTCGTCGTCGAGCAGCCGGTGGCTCCAGTCCAGGGTGGCCAGCAGCGTCTCCTGCCGGGTCGCGCCGCGCCGGCTGCCCCGTCCGAGCAGGGCCAGGGCGTCGTCGAGCCGTTCCGCGATCTGGCGTGGGGCCAGCACATGCACCCGAGCCGCCGCGAGCTCCAGGGCCAGGGGCATCCCGTCGAGCCGGAAACAGATCTGCGCGACGGCCTCCGCGTTGTGCGGGGTCAGCCGGAATCCGGGGACCGCGTCGGCAGCCCGCTCCACGAACAGCCGTACCGAGGCGAAACGGCCCAGTTCCGCCACCGGCGGCACCTGGTGCGGATCCGGCAGACCCAGCGAGGGCACCCTGAAGGTGCGCTCGCCGTAGCTGCGCAGCGGCTCGCGACTGGTCGCGAGTACGAGGACGCCCGGGCAGTGGGCCATGATCTCCGAGGCCAGGGCCGCGCACGCGTCGATCAGGTGCTCGCAGTTGTCCAGCACCAGCAGCAGCTCCCGGCCGCCCAGCTGTGCGATCAGCGCGTCGCGGCCCACGCCGGACGGTGGGAGCTGCACGCCCAGGGCCGCGGCGACCGCCTCCGGGACGAGGTGCGTCTCCGTCAGCCCGGCGAGGTCGACGAACCAGGCCCCGTCCCGGAAGTCGGCGCCCCTTCGGGCCGCCACGGCGAGCGCCAGCCGGGTCTTGCCGCAGCCGCCGGCCCCGGTGAGGGTCAGCAGCCGGCTCCGTCCGAGCAGCTGCTGCTCCACCTCGGCCATCTCGCGCTCCCGTCCGATGAGGGCGGTCGCCGGTGCCGGCAGATGGAGCTGTGGGGGTTCCGGCCGTTGCTCCCGGGCCTCGACGGAGTCGGCCAGCAGCCCACGGAAGAGGCTGCGCGTCTGCGGGTCGGGGTCGGCGCCCGTGTCACGCCGGAGCGCGTCCCGCAGACACTCGTAGTCGGCCAGCGCCTCCCGGCGGCGCCCGGCGTCCGCCAGGACCCGCATCAGCGCCCGGTGGCCCGGCTCGTGCAGGGGTTCCTCGGCGACCAGGGCCCGCAGCACGTCGATCGCCTCGGCCGTGCGGTGATCGCGCTCAAGCGCCTCGCCCAGTCCCAGTCTGAGGGCCGTACGCCGCGCCTTCAGAGCCTCGGCCGCCTCGCCCGCCCAGGGCTCGTAACGGTCCTCGGGCAGCAGCCCCGGTTCGGCCAGGGTGAGCGCGGCACGGTAGTCCGCGGCGCCGCCGCCGGACGAGGCCCGCCGGGCCGCGTCGTCCCATTCGTCGAGGTCGATCCGCACACCGCCGTCGGGGCCCAGCAGCACCATGTCGTCGTGCAGCACGACGATGTCTCCGGACGCCCCGGCGGAGGCCAGTGCGCGCCGCACGGCGTACAGCACCTGGTGCAGATTGTTCGACGCGGCCGTCCCGTCGAGATCCGGCCACAGAAGGTCGTAGAGCCGCTCCCGGTGCATCCGGTGGCCCGGTGACAGACACAGCAGCTTCAGCAGGCTCCGGGCCTTGCGCAGCCGCCACGCCCCGGCGGCGACCGGGCGGCCCTCGACCGCCACAGCGAAGCCGCCGAGGAGCCGGATACGTACCTCTTCGGCCATGGCTGCCCTCCCCAGAAGGCTACCGCCGGACCGGATCCGGGACTCGTGAAAAGCTGGGGGAACGGGCTCTCCGGTGTTGTTACCGGAGCATCGACACTGGCGTCCGTCGCCCTGCGCACCGAGGGAACCTCACTGAGGGAGCAGCTGCTGTCCGCCGTCGATGTCGTACGTTGCGCCGGTGAGCGCGCCGTTGCACATGATGTGTACGCCCAGAGCGGCGACGTCCGCCGGTCCGACGACCCGTCGGATGGGCAACGTGGCACGCAACTTCGCGCGCCGGGCCTCGAGTTCTTCGCCCAGGAGGGAGGCCGACAGGGGCGTGTCGACGAAGCCGGCGGCGATGAGGTTGACCCGGGTCGGTGCCAGCTCCAGCGCCAGGTTGGCGATGAGGGCGGGCAGAGCGGCGGTGGCGGCGGACACGACGGCCTTGCCGACACCGGGGCGTCGGCCCCCGGTGCCGCCGATGAACAGCAGCGTGCCACCGGCCCGGACCTTGCCACGGCTGTAGAGGGCGGTCCCCAGCGTGATGGTCAGGCGCTCGTCGAAGGCGCGTCGGGCGGCTGCGAGATCCATCTCCGCCAAAGGCATGTAGAAGGGGCCGCCGGCGGTGACCATCACATGGTCGACAGGGCCGGACAGCTCCTGGAAGAAGCTCCGCAGGCGGTCGGCGTCGGTGGCGTCGAACACCGCGGTGCCGAGCGGGTGCACCTCGTCCGCGGCCCGTTGCAGTCGTTCGGGATTGCGCCCGACCAGGATCACCCGGCCACCGCCCGCGCGGACCTGGCGTGCGGTTTCGAGTCCGATCCCCGCGCCGCCACCGATCACCACCACCGTCTGGTCGGCGAGATCAGGTCGGCCCTGGGTATGGGGAACGGCCGGTTCGGCAGGCATGGCGCATCACCTCCGCGACAGCCTTCACTGCCATTGTCGCCCGCCGAACCGCTGATCGCTCCTTGCCGACCCGGCTGTCCGGTCCGCTCATGGCGACCGGCAACCGGCAACGTCCGCGCCGGGAGCGGGTTCGACGGTCGCCCGAGCGGGCTGAGAGGATTGCGGGGACCGAAGCGCAGTGAGGGGGAACGACATGATTCTGCTCGTCCTGGTGGGCGTTCTTGTGCTGGCCGTTGGAGGCTGTGTCTGCGTGGTGTGGGCGGCACGAGGCGGGCCCCGCTGGTCGCGAGCCGTGGCCACCGCGACGTTGACGGCGGGTGAGCTGGTGCGCCGCGCAGGGCGGAAGGACCGTGACGCGAACCCGAGCGAGTAGTACCCATCCGGCAAGCACGACTGCTCAGCCCGACGACCCGGACGAGGGACATGACGCCCGGTGCGGGCCGCTGTGCTGCTCCAGTACGACGAGTGCGGCGTCGTCGGCCGGTCGGCCCTCGGTATGCCGCAACAGGTCTCCACGCAGGCCCCGCACCACTCAAGCACCTGGCCCATGTCCTGCGCTCGCTCGGACGCCCGGGCTCGCCGCTGTATGTACGGCCGCTCGCCGACCCGGACTTCCCGCGCTGGCTGTGGCGGTTCTGGCGCAGCAGCACACCGTCCGCGTTCCGGCGCGGCTACGCGGCGATCGCCGCGCTGAACCACGACACCTTCGACCTCTTCGACGGGCTGTTGCGAGGCCGGGGTGGCGACCACACTGACCCGGCCCGGCATGGTGCACGCGTTCCTGTCACCGGCCGAGGCCCGTCATCACCTCGCGATCCAGCGGGAGATGGCGGACGGCCACTATCCGGTGCCCGACGACATCACCACGGGCGCCGAGGCACATCTGTTGGACGAGGCACTCTCGCCGCGGATCCGGGCGGCCTACCTCGTCGAGGGCGAGGGCGTGGTCGATCCGGGGGCGTTCGCGCATGCGCTCGGCGAGGCACTCGCGGCCGCGGGGGTGAAGGTCCACGAGAACGCCGAAGTGACGGGCTTGCGCACCACGGGAGGACGGGTCACCGCGTTGCGCACCACCCAGGACGAGCTTCCCTGCTCGGCGGCCGTCATCGCGGCGGGCATGCGCTCGCCCCGCCTGCTGGCGGCCCTGGGGCACCGGCTGCCCCTGCAGGCGGGCAAGGGCTACAGCTTCTCGGTGGAACTGGACCCCGCGCCCCGGCACACGCTGTACTTCGGCGAGCGCCGGGCCGTCGCCTCACCGATCGGCGGCACCACACGGATCGCCGGCACGATGGAACCGAGCGGCAACAACAACCGTCTCGACTGGCGCCGGGTGGTCGCCGTGGCGATGGCGAGCCGGCACTGTCTGGGCCGCTGGTTCGACGACCCCGACGACTTGGTGAGCCTGATTCGCGATCCCTGGGTCGGCGGCCGGCCGTTCCTCCCCGACGGCCTCCCGCTGATCGACCGCCTCCCGGGCCACGACAACGCCTTCGCGGCCACCGGCCACGGCATGCTCGGCGTCACCCTGGGACCCGCCACCGGGCATCGCCTCGCCGAACACATCAGCACGGGCCGACGCCCCGAAATCCTCACACCGTTCGGCTTCGACCGGCTGAGGCGCTGATGACGATGCCGGCCTTCTCGACCGCCGGGGCCGGCGTGCAGAGGCTCACATGCCGGCCATGGCCCTGTTCCGCGCCCTCTCGAACTCGGAGACGGGATCGCCGCCGACACGCCAGGGCCAGGCGGCGACGGCGCCGTTGATCGCCTCGAAGACCGGACGGGCCAGGATGCGCCGCTCCGCGGCCAGCAGCGCGTACGCAAGCAGGTTCAGGTCGGCAACGGCGGCGGCGTGCTGGAAGAACCCCGGCTGGGCCCACGTCCGGGCCGCGCGGTCGAGGGCCTCGGCGGCCGGTGCGTGGTCCCAGTGCTTGCGCGCCATCAGCGCCTCCACCCCGCCCAGGGTGAGGACGGACTGGTACTGCATGACCTGGGCGGTGAGTTCCGTCGCGGCGCAGGGCGCGTTCTCGGGGGTGCGGGCGCGGACGGCGTCGACGAAGTCCAGTACCTGGATGCGCGACCCCATTTCCTCCGGACCCAGATAGGCCAGCATGTTCAGGTACGCCTCGCGATTCCAGCGGTCACGCGTCAGCACCTCGTTCCACAGGCCGAACACCTCCGACTGATTGAGGCGCTGCAGCCGTGCCAGACCCAGGAGGACCACCCAGGGGGTGGGATCCGCCGGGGCGAGTTCCGCAGCACGCAAACAGCCGTCGGCGACAGCGGCGGCGTCCTCCAGGTGCCCCTGCGAGCGTCCGCGTACGAGCTGCGCCCATGCGTGCAGCACCAGCGCGCTCACATTGCGCGGCTCACGCGTGGCCCAGGCCCGGGGCACATGTGATTCCGACAGGCGGTACGCCAGGACGGACATCTGGTGCGTGCGGCGGTCCCAGTCCTCCGTGTCTGCGTCCAGGAGGCGGGAGATCTGGGCTGTGCAGAGATCCGTCGTCGCGATCGTGCCCGTGCTCATCGTCGCCTGGAGGGACTTGAGCAGCTTGCTGAGGGCAGCGTCATCGAGCTCGGGGGCGAGGCGTGCCCTTCTGCGACGACTTGAGAGGAATGCCATGCACGGAGGCTAGATGGGAGGAGCGGTTCCGCAAGGTGCGCACCGAGATCGTTATCCGTTTCACGTGTCAGCGCGTATTACTTGCTCGTACGGCGAGACGGGCGTCCGCGCCATGCATCAACCTGCGGCTGATCTGTCCGCTCCGGCCGGCGATCTGCGGTGGGTGAGTTGTCCAGGACTGGGTGCATATGTGGTGTGAGGTGCCGGCGCACCATCGAGCCCAGCTATTGACCAGGAAAGTCTCATTACGAAACTCTGTCTCTCCGAACCCTTGAAGGTGAGGAGGCGGCTCACGGTGGAGTGGACTGGCGCGCGGTACGCGGACAAGCCGAACGTCGAGGTGAGGACCTGGATCGACGCCGCCCCGGCGCGGGTGTGGGAGCTGGTGTCGGACGTGACCTTGATGCCGGGCATGAGCAAGGAACTGCAGTCGGTGGAGTGGCTCGACGGACTCGACGGAGTCGGCCGGCCGGCGGTCGGCACCCGGTTCGTGGGCCGCAGCAGGCATGAGTCGTTCGGTGAGTGGGAGACCACCTCCACCGTGATCGAGTGCGAACGCCCGAAGGTGTTCGCATGGGCGGTGCAGGATCCGGACGAGCCCAGCGCGGTCTGGCGATTTTGGCTCGAACCGGAGAGCGGCGGGACGTCGCTGACGCAGTGGATGCAGATGGGCCCGGGGCGTTCAGGCCTGTCGTTCGCGATCGACGCGATGCCGGACAAGGAGCAGAAGATCGTGTTCGTCCGTATGCGCGAGTTCGAGCGGAACATCGGCGTGACCCTGGAACACATCAAGAAGCTGGCGGAGGCCTGATGCGGACCGCGACGACGGTCGAGGCGTCGGGCTTCGACTCCTGGAGCCGGCAGGCGGACTTCGTGGTCGAGGCCGAGAAGCTGGGCATGGACGTGTGCTGGGTGGCCGAGGCGTGGGGCTCGGACGCACCGTCGGCCCTCGGTTTCTACGCGGCCCGCACCGAACGGATGCTGCTCGGCTCCGCCGTGATGCAGGTCGGCACACGTACCCCGGTGGCGCTCGCGCAGGCGGCGATCACCCTCTCCAATCTCTCCGGCGGACGTTTCCTGCTGGGCCTCGGCCCCTCCGGTCCCCAGGTGATGGAGGGCCTGCACGGCGTGCCCTTCGCCCGCCCCCTGGTGCGGGTCCGTGAGACCGTGGAGATCGTCCGGCAGGTGGTGGCAGGCGGCAGGATCTCCTACTCGGGCGAGGAGTTCCGGATTCCGTTGCCCGGCGGGGAAGCCAAGCCGATGCGGCTGTCCCTGCGGGCCGAACATCCGGTCCCCGTCTACCTCGCCGCCCTGTCACCCGCCATGCTCCGGCTCACCGGCACGGTCGCGGACGGCTGGCTCGGCACCAGCTTCGTACCGGAAGGCGCCGGCGACGCCTACTTCGCCCCGCTGGACGAGGGGTTGGCCCGCAGCAATCGCACCCGTGCCGACTTCGACGTGTGTCAGGGCGCCGAGGTCGCCTTCGCGCCGGACGAGGAGGCGCTCAGCGCCATGGTCGCCGGCCGCAAGAAGGAACTGGCCTTCAGCCTCGGCGGAATGGGATCGGCGTCGACGAACTACTACAACCGGGCCTACAGCCGCCAGGGCTGGTCAGGGGTGGCCGCGGAGGTGCGCGAACGCTGGCAGGCGGGCGACCGGGAGGGCGCGGCCGGCCTGGTCACCGATGACATGGTGCTTGCCACCACGCTCATCGGCACCGAGGGTATGGTGCGGCAGCGGTTGCGTGTGTGGCGCGACGCGGGTGTGGACACCGTACGCCTCTATCCGGCCGGGGAGACCATGGAAGCCAAACTCGACACTCTGGGACGGGCGATCGAGCTGGTCCGCGAAGTGAGCGAAGAGTCATGAGTCCGGCGCGCCCCTCGTTCGCGAACTGGCCGTGCTCCATCGCCCGCACGGTCGATGTGATCGGTGACGCCTGGACCGCCCTCGTCCTGCGTGAGGCGTTCTACGGCATCCGTCGCTTCGACGAGTTCCAGCAGGAGCTGGGCATCGCCCGCAACACCCTGGCGGACCGGCTGCGGCGCCTCGTCGACGAGGGCCTGCTGGAGAAGCGGCTCTACGAGAGCGAGCCGCCCCGTCATGAGTATGTGCTGACGGAGAAGGGGCGGGACTTCTTCCCTGTCCTGGCCGCGATGACACGGTGGGGCGACAGGTGGCTCGCGGGGGCGGAGGGCGTGCCCGTCACCCTCCACCATGAGGTGTGCGGCCACGACGCCCACGCCGAGACGGTCTGTTCGGCGTGCGGTGAGCCGATGCGCTCCGAGGACACCTCCCCGCGGATGGGGCCCGGTTACCCGGAGCGGCTGCGGACGCGGCCTGACATCCAGCGCCGTTTCGCCCGGTCGTAGCGACCTGTGCGTGTCCCGGTAGCGGACCGGGAATGTCACGCCGTGGCTGCGGCACCGGCGGCCCCGGCGCCGTCCGGCAGAAGGGACAGGAGCTGCTTGGTGTGGCCGGGCAGCTCCACTTCCGCGAGGCCCGCGATGAGGTCCCTCAGCGGCATCGGCTGATCGACCATGAGGGTGTCGTCGGACAGCAGCAGGGTGGGTACGAGTGTGTCGAGTTCGGCCTCGCTCAGCATCGGTCCGCCGAGCATGCAAAGGGCGTCTCCTTGCGCGCGGATGCGGTCCCGGAGCCCCGCGTTGCCGCCGGCGCGCGCGATGACGCGTGCGATGGTCCAGGTGTCGAGCGCGATGCGGTTGTCGTACGTCGTGTTCGCTCCCGAGGCCACAGCGGAGACGGTGGCGATGGTGGCGGCATTGATGACGGAGACGTGCGCCAGAATCTGGTCTGCGTTCCACTCGCCGGCCGGCGGGACGGGGCTCGGGTCGCCGGAGCCGGCCACGGTGGTGGCGGCGTCCAGCAGCGCGCGGTAGGCGTCCCGGAGGGGGGTGGTGTCCATCATGACTCCTTCTGTCTCACGTGTGTGCGCGATGCATTTCCCAAGGCGCCTGCGGGAGGACGTCGCCGGTTTCGAGCAGCGACTTGAGGTTCGCCAACACGGCCGGCCATCCCTGCGAAATACCCTTGTACATGTCCAAGTTGGCGAGGTTCTCGTGGGTCACGGTGAGGCGGACGATGTCCTGGTGCGGTTCGACGAGGAAGGTGACGACCGATGGTTCCCTCGGCTGTTCGGCGTCGGGGGAGTCCTCGAAGGTGATGACCAGGCGCGTCGGAGGCTCAACCTCCAGTACCCGGCCGACGACGTCGACGGCGCCTGATCCGTCCACGCGTCGGTGCTCCCAGGGCGAGCCCGGCTGCCAGTCCGACACATTGGCGTGTCCCCAGTAGCGTGCGGTCAGGTCCGCGTCGGTCAGGGCCTGCCACACCTGCTGCGCGCCGGCGCGGATGTAGGTGACGTAGACATACGTCGGCACGGACGTGGGTTCGTTGGTCATGGCGTACTCCTCTGCCTGGTGCTTGATGGCACTGAGTGCTTGTAGGCGGGGCCTGTCGAACCCCGATATCCAGCGCTCCTCGATCTCGTGGATGGGTGTCGGGTTCAGGTAGTGCAGCCGCTCCCGCCCGCGCCGTACGACAGTCACGAGGTTGGCCCGCTCAAGAATGTCGAGATGCTGTGTCGCCGACTGGCGCGCCATGTCCAGGCGCTCGCACAGCTCGCGCAGCGTCTGGCCGTTGTGCTCACGCAGACGGTCGAGCAGCAGTCGTCGGGTGGGATCGGCCAGCGCCTTGAAGACCGAGTCCATCGCCGTCGCTTCGTGGCTCACATTCTCATTATGCAGGTAACTGCCTGCATAATGTCAACGGCGAGATCCAGGGGTGCTCATCCGAGCGCCCGATCGCTGAATGGGCTCAGTGAACGGAGAACCCGCCGTCGACGAAGATCGCCTGCCCGGTGACATAGGACGAGGCACGGCTCGCCAGGAACACCGCTGCGCCGGCGAAGTCCTCGGCCAGGCCGTTGCGCCCGATCATCGTGCGTGCGGCGAGCGCCGCCACCCTCTCGGGGTCGGACGACAGTCGTGTGTTGAGCGGCGTCATGACGAAGCCCGGTACGAGCGTGTTGCAGGTGACGCCGTACGGCGACCACGCCTCGGCCTGCGAGCGGGCCAGCGACTCCAGCGCGCCTTTGGAGACGCCGTAGGCACCGCTCTGGACGAACGCCCGATGGGCCTGCTGGGAGGTGATGTGAATGATGCGTCCGAAGCCGCGCTCGGCCATGCCGGGTCCGAACCGCTGTCCCAGCAGGTACGGCGCCTCCAGGTTCACCGCCATGGTGGTGTCCCACACCTCTTCGCCCAGTTCTCCCATGGGAGGGCGCAGGTTGACCCCGGCGGAATTGACGAGGATGTCGGGCTCCCCGAACGCCTCGGCTGCCTCCTCGGCCGCCGCGCGCACACCGTCCCGAGTGCTCAGGTCGGCGCTCACCCAGGCCGCTCGGCAGCCATGGGCCGCCAACTCGCCCACCGTTGCCGCCAGTTCCTCCTCCTTGCGCGCCACGACCACGACGCTCGCACCCGCGCGCGCGAGGGCCACCGCGATGGCCCGGCCGATGCCGGAGCTGCCGCCGGTCACCACGGCGACGCGGTCGTCCAGCGAGAAGAGTTCGGAGAGGTACGCCTGCGAGGTCATGCCCGCACCCTACGATCCTCCGGGCCCGGCGGTGTTCCAGTCACCCCTTGGCCGCACCGGCGAGGTCCAGCAGGCGGTGCATCACAGCAGGAGGCAGGGTGGGGTTTGCTGTGGCAGCCGACGCGCTGTCGGGATCGGTGAGCCGTCGCATGAGTTCGTCGGCGGGCAGTCGTGGGTCGCGTACCGCCCAGACGCCGACCACGGGGTCGTCGGCCAGCCGCAGGACCAGCTCCGGTCCGCCCTCCGGGTCCTCGAGCGCGGCGCGCCGCAGCCGGGGGTTGGGATGGTCGGCGAAGCGGGCGAGGCCCGGCTCGGCGAAGTTCGGGTGTGAGCGAAGGAAGCTCCATTTGAGACCGTGCCAGTAGGCGTACATCTCGACCACGAGCTCATGAGGGGCATCGGCGCAGGATTGGCAGAGCGTGAGTTTGACGAAGAAGTCCTCGTCGTCGGCCAGCCGGTTCACCACATCGGACGGGAGATGCTTGTGCATGGCGATGCTGCGCCGCAGCAGGACATGACCGGACGCGGCCGCCCGGCGGGCGACCTCCGGTTCGTGACCGCGTTCCACCACCCAGCATGGGGGCGTGTGATAGCCGCCCGGTACGACGTAGGGGATCGCGGAGCGCTGCTCCTCGGTGAGGTCCTCACGCATGGACAGGGCGAGCCGGACGTCGTCGTCGGGATCGTCCGCCAGCCGCAGTGCCACCTCGGTCGGCACGAGAGGGTCTTCGGCCGCAGCGCGGCGTACCCGGGGATCGGGATCCTGGACGCGGAGACGGGGATCGGATTCAGGCTCGGTCTCGGGGGCGAGCAGCTTGGCCACGGCCTGCCGGACTTCCGGCTCCGGGTCGGCCAGTAGGGCTTCGCGCACGTCGGCCGGGAGTACGGGCCACAGCTCCCGGCTGAGGGCGACTGCCCTCACGGAGGCGTCGTCGTCCTCGGACAGCCGTGCCCGAGTGGCCACCGGCAGCTCCTGCTGAGTAGCCACCATCCGCCGGACTCGCGGATGACTGTCCGTGGCCAGAGTCTCCAGGACCCCGTCCGGGATGCGCCGGCCGAAGTCACCGACGAGTCCGGCGTAGACGCGGCGCACCCGGGGTTCGGCGTCATGAACGAGCCGCGCCAGTATCTCGACGTCGGCCTTCGGGTTCGCCAGAGCATCCATCCGACGTTCGACCTCCGGGGCGTTCACCAATATGGCAGTGGTCTCGGCATCGAGAGGGCGCCAGGCGAGCCACGACGAATTGTGACCCGGCAACTGCTCGACAGTGAGCAGCCGTGCCAGCGCCGTGCCAGGCAGTGCGGGGTTCATCATCAGTCCACTGAGCCACTCGTCGGCCAACTGGTCGACGGCGCTGCCAAGTATGTCCCGGTTTCCGCCCATGTCAGTCATGGGCCCATCCTCCCCTCTCGCGTGTGTCAGCGCGTCCGGATTTCGCGGCCATCCGGCCGGGTGGTACTTGGCCGATCCGTTCCCCGTGGTACAGCGCCCGCAATACCCTTGCAAGGAGGGGGAGTCATGGGGGGAAGACATAACTTACGCACACAACCCGCGTTTTGGATGGCCGTTGCTCTGTGTCTTCTGGTCCTGAGCGGAGTTCTGGCGGCCCGCAGCGTGGACGCGGATGTCACGGGGTCGCCCGAGCCGCTGACGTCGACCAGTTGGTACACGCAGACGCCAACTCGGAGCGCCGACCCCGCGGGCCAGGCCACTGTCGGCACACCGGACCGTCCCAGCGGTCAACCGACGGATCAGGCCGTGCCCGTAGTCACGCAGACGGTCCTTGTCGTCGGAACAGGCACCGACGGGGGATCCGGGGCAGCGACGATTTCGGCGATCGGAAGTCTGCTTGCCGGGCTCGCGGCATTGACCACGTTCGGGCGCACACTCGTCCTGAGCCGTGACCAGCGCCGCAGTTCGTCGGGGAGCAACTCGGCCCCCACGGTGAGCCCCGAGCCCGACCCCCGCCCGGACACGCCCACCTGATATTTACGCGTGAACGCTGTGTCCTTTCAGCTCCGACGCCGCTTGGCACCCTCCTGAAGTTCCTTGCGCAACCGCTCAGGGCTCCAGTCCCCGACGACGGCCTGCCAGACCGTGTCCGCCTGGGAGGGAGGTGCGAGGCCGTCGACCGGTGGGTCGAGGTCCAGGTTGGTGGGAAAGGGGTAGCCCTCGGCGGTGGCGGCGACCACGCGGCGCAGCCAGTCCTCCGAGGCACCCTCTGCCTTGCGGCGCAGCAACACCGGGAAGAGCGCGTTCGTCATCGCCTCCCGGTCCACCGACTCCATGGCCCGCCCGAAGCCGGACGAGATCTGCAGCAGGTTCGCCATGCGACGGATGCCGGTGGAGCGGTTGTGCCCGGCGGCGTGGAAGAGCGCGGGGTTGAAGAAGGCGGCATCGCCCTTGTCCAGGGGGAGTTGGACGTGGTGGGACTCGAAGTACTCGACGAACTGCGGGAGTCGCCATGCGAGGTAGCCGGGGCCGTACTTCTGCGAGTGCGGGAGGTACAGCGTCGGGCCCGACTCGACGGGCATGTCGCAGTGGGCCGCCGCGCCCTGCAGGGTCAGTACGGGCGACAGGCGGTGGACGTGCGCCGGATGGGCGGCGGCGCGCTCCTGGGTGAGGAAACCGAGGTGGTAGTCGCGGTGCACGCGCTGGGCGGCCCCGCCCGGATTGACGACATTGACCTGTGAGGTGACCTGGTAGGCGGGGCCCAGCCAGGCCTCGGCGATCAGGCTCAGCATGTCGTTGGCGTAGTAGTCGGCGAACACCTCCGGTGCGCGCACGGCGAGCTTTTCCAGGGCGTTCCAGACCCGGTCGTTGGTGCCCGGCGCGGCGAAGTGGTCACCACGGGCGCCACCAGTCGCGCGCTCCTCCTCGATCAGTGCGTTGAAGGCTTCGGATGTCCGGTCCACGACGGTCGTGTCGGCGAACGCGCCTTTGAGGACCACGATGCCGGGACCGTCGAGCAGCGCCCGGACCAGTTCACTCTGGACGTTGCGACGGCCCTCGGTGGTGCTCGTGAGGCCGCGGAGCCGGTCGCTGTCGTAGAGCAGCACGCCCTGTTCCGCCCGCTCGGCAAAGGGGTGGCCATGGGCGTCGGTCTCCCGCTCGACGAGCGAGCGGAACGCGTCGAGATTGCAGTCGGCCTCGGTGAACCAGGTCGGCTCTCCCGCAGTCGTGGAGGACATTCGGGTCCTTTCGCAGTGCCTGCCTTTCTGCCAGTCTTGGGAACCCGAACCCATCATTCAACCCTCAGCAATACATCAAAAGTCCATCACCGTCTCCGGGGATCACTCATGCGCCACCCCTATCCGATCAGGGAAATCGCCCGCCAGGCCGGACTGAGCACGGCCACGGTCGACCGCGTTCTCCACAACAGGGGCAACGTGCGGGAGGGCACGGTCAGGGAGGTGTACGAAGCCATCAAGGACCTGGACCGGCAGCAGAGCCAGGTCCGTATCGGGGGCCGTACCTTCATGATCGACATCGTGATGCAGGCACCGGAGCGGTTCTCCACCGCCGTCCGCGAGGCGCTGGAGGCCGAACTGCCCTCCCTGCAGCCCGCGGTGGTGCGCTCGCGCTTCCACTTCCGTGAGACCTGTCCTCCCGACGAACTGATCGGAATCCTGGACAAGATCGCCAAGCGTGGGGCACAGGGCGTGATCCTCAAGGCCCCGGACCTGCCGGAGATCGGAGCCGCCGTGGGGCGGCTGGTCGCGGCCGGCATCCCCGTCGTCACTCTGGTCACCGACCTGCCCCACAGCGCACGCCTGGCGTACGTCGGCATCGACAACCGCGCGGCGGGCGCCACCGCCGCCTACCTCCTTCAGCAGTGGCTCGGCGAGCGGCCCGGCAATGTGCTCACCACCATCAGCCGTGGCTCCTTCCGCGGTGAGGAGGAGCGCGAGATGGGCTTGCGCAGCGCGATGCGCCTCGCGGACCCCAAGCGCTCCCTGGTGGAGGTGACGGACAGCGACGGCCTCGATGCCACCCAGCGCGAGTTGGTTCTCGAAGCGCTCAAGCGCGACGAGGACATCGTCGCGGTCTACTCGATGGGCGGAGGCAACCTCGCCACCCTGGACGCGTTCGACGCCCTGGGGAGGTCATGTGCCGTGTTCGTCGCACACGACCTCGACCAGGACAACACGCGGCTGCTGAGGGAGCGCCGCCTTTCCGCAGTGCTTCACCACGACCTGCGCCAGGATGTGCGCCGCGCCTGCCAGACCATCATGCGAGCCAAGAAGGCACTGCCGGACGACGCGCCGACCCTCCCTTCGGCGATCCAGGTGGTCACGCCGTTCAATCTGCCGCCGGATGTGTCCATGTCGCGGTCAGGTCCTCGGCAACGTCCCTGAGGAGAGTCAGAAAGACGTCCACCAAGGGGGTGAGGGCGGTCTCGGTCGCGGTGACCGCGTGGAGCAGGCGGTGAAGCCGGGGTCGGGCAAGCTCACGGTGGGTGGTCCCGGGGACCCCGGTCAGGGCCAGACGGGAGACCAGTGCGACGCCGATGCCCGTGCCGACCAGGGCCTGGGCGACGTCGTACGAGGCGGTCTGGAACCTGATCCTGGGCGTGAAGCCGGCGCCGGCCGCGGCCTGGTCGAACTGCTCCCGTGCGGCGTGGCCGGCCAGGATGGTCACCCATGACTCGTCGCGGAGATCTTCGAGGCGCAGCGGGGCGTCGCGGGGTGTTTGTGCGGCGAGGGGGTGGTCGTCGGGGAGGACGACGACCATGGGGTCCAGCAACAGCGGGTGCAGGGTGACGTGCGCCGGCGCCTCGGGGAACGCGCCCCAGGAGGCGATGACCGCAAGGTCGAGCCCGCCCGCGGCGATCTCCTCGATCCCGTGCTCGGACAGTACGTCCTGGACCGACACGTCGGCGTCGGGATGGCGGTGGCGCAGAGCGGTCAGGGCCGGCGGGAGCACGTGGAGCGCGGCGGCCTGGAAGGCGCCGACTTTCAGGCGCAGCGCGAGATGCCCGAGCAGGGCGGACAACTGTGCGGCGGCGTCGTCCATGTGCTGGTCGATGACGCGTCCATGCTGGGCGAGCAGGGCACCGGCGGCGGTGAGGGCCGCTCCGCGCGGCCCGCGCAGGACGAGGGGGGCTTCCCAGTCCCGTTCCGCGCGGGCGACTTGCTGGGTCACCGCCGCGGGGCTGAGGCCGAGGACGTGGGCGGCCGCGGTGAGGGAGCCGTGGCGTTCGATCAACGCGAGCAGCCGGAGCTGTCCAGGGTCTGATGGCATTCAATTATCTTAATGCTGATGGGCTGATCCCCGACTTCTCTGAATTCCTCGAACAGGCCAGCCTGGGTGGGGCAAGGCAACCAACTCCAGAGAGGTCTGATCGACGTGCCCACCCACCTGCCCGTGTTCGTGATCACCACATGGCTGCTGGCGATGCTTCCGGGCGCGGGACAGGCGCTCATGGTCCGGCAGACCCTGGAGGGCGGCTCCCGCCTGGCCCGGGCGACCATCGCCGGCAACGCGACGGGACTGGTGATCTGGTCCACCGCCGCCGCGGCCGGGCTGTCGGCCGTCCTGCTGGCCAATCCCGGTGCCTACGCGGTCGTACGCATCGCGGGTGGGATCGTCCTGATCGCCCTCGGCATCAGCACGCTGCGGGCGGCCCGACCGACGTCCACCGCGCCCGCGGAGTTCGCGACGACACGGCAACCGAGCTGGTGGAGCGCCTACTCCGCGGGACTCGGTACGAACCTCGGCAACCCCAAGGCAGGCGTGTTCGCGGTCTCTGTGCTGCCCCAATTCGTCACGGCCGACGGACCGGTCATGCTGTCGAGCATCGCCCTGGGGGTGATGTGGGCCCTGGTCAACGTCTGCTGGTACGTCCTGTTCACCTGGGCCGTCGGCAGGGGCCGCGCGCTGGTGTCCAGGCCGGGGGTTGGTCGATGGCTGAGCATCGTCACCGGCGTCGTACTGCTGATTCTCGGTACGGCGGTGGCCGGCGGCGTCTGACGGGCACCCGGGCCGACCTGGCGCTGCCGCCATCCGCGGAGGACCATGGAACATGAGCGACCGAGGGAGGCCCGCCATGAAAACCGGAGCCTCGGACTACGACGCCTGGCTGTACTCTCACACCCCCTCCCAGGCCGAAGGGGAGCGCGAGGAGCCGACCGAGCGGGCGGCCATGGAGCAACACCCGGACGTCCCCAGGACCGAGCCCTCCCAGGCAGAGGGCGAGCGGACGGACGACATGCCCACGTGACCGCCGCTGGACCGTGTCACTTCAGTCCCCCCACCACGACTACGTCGACGACGCCGCGCCGCCCGGCGACGAGGAGTGAGCCGACGCTACATACGGTTGATCGGGTGCGAACGGTACCGTATGTAAATGAAATCACCTAGGTTGTTCCGATTACGATGGATTGAACGGATGTAGATCGCTGCTGGTCCACATCCGATCGCATGCGTCCCAGTGGGATACCCAAGCGGTGAGCGGAGGCGAGGGTCGGCAGTGGTGAATACCAGAGGCGGCGACGCGGACCACGGCGGCCCGTCCATATCCCACGTCCCCCATGTGCTGCACCAGCCGCAGGGCATGGGGACCATACAGACCGATCGGCCCTCGGAGCGACACCGCATGCGGATGCTGCTGCTGGACGCCGTGGACGAGGACCGGCGCGACGTCGAAGTGCTGCTGACCGCGCTCCAGCAGGCGGTGGCCGAGGTGCACGGCCTGGGCGGCATGGTGCATCTGCCTGGCGGCGGCATGAGCGGCATCCTCTACCTGGTCGCCGACAGTGGCCTGCCGGAGACGATGACCCGGCCCTGGGTGATCATCCCGGTACGGGGCACGGCGCCGCCCAGCAGGGCCGCCCGCAACGACACCACCAGCTGGCAGCCCGACCTGGCCCCGCCCGACCCGGTGCCGGGCCGGGACCCCGCCGCCCTGTGGCCTTCCGGACTCCCCGCCGGCATCGGACACCTGGCCGTCCCCATTCCGAGCGGTGGCTGGCGGCGCGGCGCGCTCTCCGTCCTCTTCGCCCCGGGCGCCGAGCCCGGCGCGGCGGAGTGTGAGTTTCTGACCGAGGTGGCGGCGTGGATGTCCGGGAGGCTCAGGGCGTCCGGAATCCTCAATCCGTCGCCCACCCTGCTGCGCGCGCTGGAGAGCGGGCCAGGACCACGGGAGGCCGCCGCCCCGTGGGACGCGGAACGGATGCCCTCCATCACGTACACCTGGGACCTGCGTACCGGCGCGCTGACCGCAGACCTGCCCGTCGAGGAGGTGCTGGCCGGCATCGATCCGGAGGTGATGAACGGCGGCATCGAGGCGTGGGCGGAGCTGATCCACCCGGACGACCTGCCAGGGGCGGTGGCCGGCTTCGACACGGGCATCCAGATGCGCGGCGGCTTCCAGAACGAGTACCGGATCCGCCGCCAGGACGGTACCTACCTCTGGATCGAGGCCTGTGCCCGGACGATCACGGATGAGGAGGGGACGCCGGTCAAGGTGATCGGCACCCTCCGGGACAGCAGCGAAACGCATGCCGCCGCCGAGTCGGTGGGGCGGGCGCTGCGACACATGAGCGACGGCTTCGTCTCCCTGGACACGGACTGGCGCATCGGATTTCTCAACCAGGCCGCCGAGCAACTCCTCGGCGCCGCGGGAGACGTGGCCGGATCCCTGCTCTGGGACATTCCCGTCGTACGTGCCGTGCCGGGGCTGGAACAACGGTGCCGGGCCACGGTGGCCGAGGGCCAGCCGGCCGGATTCGACGTACCGGGGTCGGACGGTAGGTCCTGGTACCACCTGCGGCTGGTGCCGGTGCCGGAAGGCCTCACCCTCTACATCACCGACACCACCGAGCGGCATCTGCGGGAGGCCGAGCGGGCCGCCGCGGAGCGGGCTGCCGCGGAGCGCGCGGCCCTGGTGCAGCGGATCACGCGGGAGCTGGCCGAGGCTGTCACGGCCCAGGACGTGATGGCGGCGGTGGCCGACGGCGTGATGACACCCCTCGGGGCGACCGGACTCATCATGGTCGGCGTGGTCGGCGACCGGCTGAAGGTGGTCGGCTCCCGGGGACATTCGGAGCGCTTCACCCGACTGCTGGACGGGCAGTGGGCAGTGCGGGACACCACTAACCCGGTGGGGGACGCCCTGCGTACCCGCACCCCCCTCTACATCTCGTCCCCCGAGGAGTTCCTGAGGCGTTACCCGGAGACCGACATCCTGATCAGGGAGGGCGGCACGCAGGCGTGGGCCTTTCTGCCGCTGGCGGTGTCGGGGCGCGGGATCGGCGCGGCGGTGATCTGCTTCGGCCGACCGCGGGTGCTGGACGATGACGAACGAACGCTGCTGACCGCGCTCAGCGGACTGATCGCGCAGGCCTTGGAGCGGGCCGGGCTCTACGACGAGGCGACGACCCGGGCCCGTACCCTCCAGCGCAGCCTGCTGCCGCAGGAACTGCCCGAGCTGCCCGAGGTGACGGCGGCGGCACGCTACCAGCCGGCCAAGCACGGAGCCGACGTCGGCGGCGACTGGTACGACGTGATCCCGCTCTCCGCGGCCCGGGTCGCGTTCGTGATCGGCGACGTCATGGGCCACGGCATGGCCGAGGCCGCCACCATGGGCGGACTGCGCACAGCCGTCCGCACCCTCTCGGAACTGGAACTGCCACCCGACGAAATCCTCGGCCACCTCAACGACATCGTCGGCGAGCAGGGCACCGATGCCTTCGTGACCTGCCTGTACGGCATCTACGACCCGGTGACCCGGCTTCTGTCGTACGCCAGCGCCGGTCAGCCGCCCCCGGCGGTGGCCCATCCCGACGGCACCGTCACCTTCCTGCCCATGACCCCGGACCCGCCACTGGGGGTGGCCGCCCCGCCCTTCGAAACCCACGAGACCCTGCTGCCCGCCGACAGCCTGCTCGCCCTCTACAGCGACGGCCTGGTCGAGAGCAAGGACCGGGATGTCACCACCGGCATGAACCGCCTGGCCGAGCTTCTCTTCGAGTCCGTGAATGCCATGCCTGCCTTGCCGGTGGACGCGTCCGACCTGGACACCCTCTGCGCCACCCTCACCTCCGCTCTCCTGCCCGCCCACGGCGAGCTGATAGACGACGCCGCCCTGCTGCTGGTCCGCACCCACCCGCTGGACGCGGAGAACGTCGCCGAATGGCCGTTGCCGGAGGACCCGGTGGCGGCGGGCCAAGCCCGCGACCTGGCCCGCGCACAGCTCAACGACTGGGACCTGACCGACGAGGACCTGGTCATGACCACCGAACTCCTGGTCAGCGAGCTGGTCGCGAACGTCGTCCGGCACGCCTGCGGCCCCATCCGGCTGCGCATGCTCCGCAGCCGCGCACTCATCTGCGAGGTCTCCGACGCGAGCCTGACCACACCGCACATCCGCCACACCTCCGCCACCGACGAGGGCGGCCGCGGCCTGCAGCTCGTCTCCGCGCTCTGCCAGCGCTGGGGCACCCGCCACACCCGCACCGGCAAATCCATCTGGACCGAACAGCCCCTCCCCGCCACGTCGGTCTGATCCGACGGGTCGGTGGCCGATGTCGCGGTCGTACGGGGCATCCGGCCTTCCGCCGACGGCCCGCTAGAGGTCGAGGACGACTTCGGTGGTCGGCTCGCTGCAGCAGACGAGGACCGTACCGGCCTCGGGGAGTTCGAGGGGTGGGGTGGTGTAGATGACGTCGCCCGACAGGAGGTGGGTGACACAGGTGTGGCAGACACCGGTGCGGCAGGACCAGCGGGTGGGGATGTCGCAGGCTTCGGCCAGGTCGAGGAGTGAGGCGTGAGCCGGTGACCACGGGGTCGTGATGCCGCTGCGGGCGAAGGTGATGACGGGTCCGGTGCCCGGTGGACCGGGGGGTTGGTGCGGCCGTACCGCGGTGGTGGACGTTACGCCGGGATTGATGGCGGACAGGGCGCTGAACTGTTCCGTATGGATGCGTTCGGGGCGCAGGCCATGATCGCGCAGAAAGCCTCCCAGGTCGTCCATGAAGGCGGGCGGTCCGCACAGGTAGGCGTCGGCGTCGGTGGGAATGTCCATGGCCGCGAGTGACCGGGCGGTCGGACGCCCCTGGGTGATGTGGGGCTCGTCGCGACCGGGGACGGCTCCGGTGCTGTAGTAGATGTGCTCGTGGGCGTGCGGGAGTTGGGCCAGCAGCGCGTGGGTCTCGTCAGCGAAGGCGTGGTGGGCGCGGTCGTGCGCGGTGTGGATCCACCAGACGGGGCGTGGGTCTTGGGTGTCTGCGAGTCGGTGGAGCATGGCCAGTACGGGAGTGGCACCGATCCCCGCGGAGATGAGGACGACCGGCCGGGCGCCGTCTTCCAGCACGAACGTTCCCCGGGGGCTGGCGATGTCCACGAGGTCCCCGAGGCGGAGCGCGGCATGTAGGTAGGCGCTGACTTGCCCGTGCGGCTCGTGCTTGACGCTGATGCGATAGCTGTCGGCCGTGGGCGCCGACGACAGGGAGTAACTGCGCACGGTGGGAGCGGCATCGCCGATGGTGAGGCGGACGGAGAGGTACTGGCCCGGGCGGGCCTCGGGCAGCGGTGTGCCGTCGGCGGCGTCGAGGTAGATCGACGAGACGGTCGGGGTCTCGGGGACGATGCGGGCGACACGCATGGGCTTGAAGCCCGGCCATCCCCCTTCCTGCCTCGGCGGCTGCGCGTCGGCGAGTTCACGGAAGGACTGCTGCCAACCGGGGCTGAGGGCCGGGATGTTCAGTGCTTTGCGGAGCTTGGCGGGGTCACGGTCGGGGAGGTAGAGCAACGCGTCGGTGTCGGCGACGCTGAGTTGTTCCGGGCCCTTTCGGGTCAGGGTGATCTCGTCGCCGGCCTGGACGCGTCCCTCGGTCAGGACGCGCAGATAGAAGCCGGGGCGGTGGTGGGCGACCAGCAGGGAGGCCATGGTGGGTTCGCCCAGGCGCAGGCCGACGCGGTAGCAGGTCACGCGCGGCTGGGTGACCTCGAACTCGGCTTCGCCGATGCGGTACCGGTCGCCGATGCACACCTCGTCGTCGGGCAGGCCGTCGACGGTGAAGTTCTCCCCGAACATCCCGAAGGTCAGGTCGTCGCGGCCGAGTTGCTTCTGCCAGTACTGGTAGGACTGCAACTGGTAGACGAGCACGGCACGGATCTCGCCGCCGTGTCCGGCCAGATCTCCCTGACCGTCTCCGTCGATGTTCAGCCGCCGTGCCGTCCGCGGGCCGTCCACGGGGGACTTCCAGGCTCCGGTGCGGACGGTCCTTCCCTGCCAGGAGACGTCCTTGGGCGTTCCTGTGTTGACGGACAGCAGCGTCGCCATTGCGGACCTCCTGCGCGGTGTCCGGCCGGGGCAGCCCCCATGGCGCAGTGAACCGTGCGCTCGGGCTGATCCTAGTTCGTGTGCCGGTGGTGCCGCGATTCCGTGATCATGAGTGGTCGGCGGCCGCGGCGTCGCGGGTGCGCCGGTAGTGGCGTCGGGCCTTCATCCTGTTGCCGCAGACGGCCATGGAGCACCAGCGGGCCTTGTTGGGCTTGCTGCGGTCGAGGAGGAACCGTCGGCACTCCGCGTTGGCGCACGGCCGCAGCCGGCCGGGCATCGTCTCCTGCAGCGCGCTCCAGGCCATGACGGCCTCCACCGCCAACCGGCGCTCCGCAGGGGCGTCCAGCTCCCAGGCCACCCCATCGGGGCCGACGCGAGGGCGGGAGACGACGTCGCCGAGCAGCGGAGCCAGCGACGTGGCCGGCCGACTGCCGCGCACCACACCCTGAAGGGCATCGCGCGCATGCAGGAGGTGCCGACGCTCCTCCGCGCTGCCGTCGCCGCCGTGGGTCCGCTGCCAGCTCCTTGCCGCTTCAGGATCTGCGAGCTGGTCCAGGACCGCCCCGTCGACGACCGGCGTGCTGTTGAGGAGCTCCAGCAGCGCGTCCTGCGGCTCTCGACCGGCCGACATGGCCGCCTCCTCCCCGGATCCGGATTGCCTTGCTCGATCGGTTGAACGAGTCTGACTGAAGTCTAACTGATGAAAGAGGCTTGACAGGTTAGATCGAGCGTGCTCGACTGGAGACATAACCGGTAAAGCTTAGAAGAGAGGTTAGAGAGATGGTCTCCGCAGTCCACCACCGCACCGCCACCGTCAACGGTCTCGAGGTCTTCTACCGGGAGGCCGGTGATCCGAACGCCCCCGCCGTGGTCCTGCTCCACGGCTTCCCGACCAGCTCGCACATGTTCCGCCAGCTGATCCCGGCGCTCGCCGACCGCTACCACGTGATCGCTCCCGATCACATCGGGTTCGGCCAGTCCGCCATGCCCGCCCTGCGGGACTTCCCGTACACCTTCGACGCCCTCACCGAGGTCACTTCCGGCCTGCTCAAGCACCTGGGCATCGACCGGTTCGCGATGTACGTGCAGGACTACGGCGCCCCCATCGGCTGGCGGCTCGCGCTCCAGGCCCCCGACCGCGTCACCGCGATCATCACGCAGAACGGCAACGCCTACGAAGAGGGCTTCGTCAAGCCCTTCTGGGACGAGGTCTTCGCCTACACCGCGTCTCCGGGACCGGGCACCGAAGCGCCCATGCGCGGCGCCCTGACCCTTGAGGTCACCCGCTGGCAGTATCTGAACGGAGTGGCCGATCCGAGCCTGGTCAGCCCCGACAACTGGGTCCACGACCAGGCGCTGCTGGACCGGCCCGGCAACGACGAGATCCAGCTCAAGCTCTTCCGCGACTACCCCACCAACGTGGACCTCTACCCCCAGGTCCACCAGTACTTCCGTGACTCCCGGGTTCCGTTGCTGGCGGTCTGGGGAGCCAACGACGCGATCTTCGGCCCCGACGGCGCAAGGGCGTTCGGCCAGGACCTGCCCGATGCCGAGATCCACCTGATCGACTCAGGACACTTCGCCCTGGAGAGCCACCTTGCCGTCATCACCGAGCACATCCGCAACTTCCTCGCCCGCGTCCTCGCCTGACAGAGGCAGCCCCCAGCGGGGCGCGTCCCCGTTCGGACGTACGGGCATGACGGACAGGTCGGGCCGGTCGCCCTCGGCCGTGATCAGCGCCGACTCGCCCTTGTGCAGGGTGACTTGAAGGGTGGCGGCGTCGATGTCGGTGTACCGCAGGAGGCGGCCGCGCCCGTCCCGTACGTCGACGGGTCCCGTGATCCCGTGCCGTACGACGCAGGGCGCGCCGGCCTCGCTGAACAGCCGTACCCAGCGGGTGGTGCCGTCCTGTCGGGCCGCGCTCAGCAGGAAGGCGCCCTGTGTGCGGAAGTCGTGCACGGCCAGGTCCGCCCAAGCCGCGGGAAGCGCGGGGAACACTCTGATGACTCCGCCCCAGGACTGGCAGACCATGTCGTGCAGTGACTGGGCCGCCGACAGGGGTGTCTCGATGACCGGTCCCGACTCCTTGTACATGGTGTTGGGCTGGATGAAACGGGTCATCAGCTCACCGAGGTACTTCAGTGCGTCCTCGCCCTTGCCGAGCAGTGCCGACATCGAGGCCGCGCCCGTGAAGGTGTAGCCCTGGAGGGCACCTTCGAAGCCCACCCAGTGCGCCAGTGACTTCTGGATCAGGGCGAGTTCGTCGGGGGTGCGGCCGGTCACCTCGTACAGCGGGTAGACCGCCAGCAGGTGCGAGTAGTGGCGATGTGACTTCGCGAAGGGGATGTCCGCGCCGATCATGAAGCCGTTCGTGTCCGTCGGATACGGCGCCCGTTTCGCCAGCACTTCGCGCCAGCGGGGTGCCAACGCGTCGTCGATGCCGAGGAGTTCAGCGGATTCGAGGAGGGTGCGACAGCCCCAGGTCAGCAGCATCAGGTCGTAGTTGCAGTCGCGTGAGTTGCCGCCGTACTCCGGGGAGAAGGTGGCGGGCAGGTGCAGTTTGCCGTCCGTGCCGGGCTCCAGGAAATGGAGGTAGTAGTTGATCGCCTTGCGCAGCAGGGGGAAGAGGACGTCCCGCAGGATCGACTCGTTCATGGTGTGGCGGTAGCTGAGCCAGACGTTGTGCAGTGCCCAGGTCAGATCACCGACCTCGGGGGTCGGCGGGTCCTGGCCCGGGACGCCGACTCCATAGCCGGTGAGGGTGCCGGCCGCGCCGTTGACCAGGTGGGGGTCCGTGGTGCGGGGGATGCCGAGTGAGTCGGTGCGGTACGGCGGTGCAACCTCCTTGGCGAGGTTGTCCCGGAACTCGCTCAACGCCCTTGTGATCGCGTCGAGTTCAAGGTGGTTGGAGCCATGGATGAGCCAGTACTCCAGCTGCGCGTTGAGGTTCCACCAGGTGTTGGGCCATGGCGTGGGCTCCAGCCAGGGGCCGCTCGTCGCCATCACGGGGGCGTCGCGGCGGGCGGCGGAGGCGGCCTTGTACAGCTGGATCCAGTAGAAGCGCTGGATGCGGGCGTCGGGCAGGGACAGGAAGCTCTTGCGGTAGCAGGCGTGCCACCAGGCGCGGTGGTCCACCGCCAGGGCGGAATAGGGGAGGCGGTCTGCGGCGCGGACCGACCTCAGAGCCCGGTCCAGGGCCGTGGTGTGCGGGTAGGAGTGCGCGACGTGCACGTACAGGGTTCGCGTCCGGCCCCTGGTCCGCTCCCGCCACACGGTGACGTGCTGTCCGCCCGCCAGCAGCGGCTGCACGGCGGCGGTCACGCCGTCGTGGTCGGTGACCTCGGCGGGCGGGTTGCCCCGGTAGCCGTCCGGGAGCGGCTTGAAGGCGGCTCGCGGACTGATCGCGTCGGCGGGGTGGAACACCCAGCGGAAGCCCCGCTCGCCCGCGCTCGGCGTCACCTCGACGGCAAGGACCGAGCGGTCGTTGTGGACCATGGCGCGCATGGCCAGGGTGCCTGTGTCGGTGGTGATCGTGCCGGACAGTTCGGCGTCGTGCAGCACCAGCCGCCAGTCGAGGCCGGTGATCGCGCCCACCGGCTCCAGGGTGAAGTAGCCGATCGGCAGCCGGGCCAGACCGAAGAGGGAGCCGAACTCGGGCCGGTGGTCCTGCACCTCGGAATGCTGAATGTTGAACCGCACCGCCTTCGCTGCGGCGCCCGGCTCGGCGTAGATCCCGGAGCCGAGGAAGCCGTTGCCGAGGAACGGGCCCTCGTACCAGGCCGTCGGCATCCGCTGCCAGACCAGGTCGGCGTCGTCGAGAACGGTGCGCCAGGGGTCGGAGGGGTTCGCCGCGGGCTCGGCGCGGTCCGCTGCCGTCGCCTGCGTGGGCAGGCCCGTGGTCAGCAGGGTGCCGCCCAGGGCGGATCCGGTGGCGAGGACGGTTCGTCTGGACGGGCGGGGCACGGCGGAGCTGGGCACGTTGCCTCCAGGCGGCTCGGTGATTCATCGGAGCTATCCCGTGTCGCACCGTAGAGAAGGGTCTCATCCTCGTCAACATGACGAGATAGGTCCGATGTGTCAGCACCGAGGTGACCACGTGCTGCAAACGGAATCCCTGTGCCCCGTCACCCCGCAATCCATCACGGGCCCTGTCCCGTATCTGTCCATGAGGGATGGAACACGGGAGGAGGACCGACCGTGGCTGGAAGGTTGAAGTCGAACTGGAGCGGAGCGGCGGCAGGGGCGTGCGCGGTGGCGCTGGCCGCCGCGCTGTCCGCGTGTGGGAACTCGGGCTCGGGTGGGGGAGCGGGGGCCACGTCCAGCCCGCCGCAGAACGCCAAGGCGGGGTCCACGACGGTGACGGTGCAGTTGACCGAGTACCACCTGGCCCTGTCGTCGAAGACGTTCAAGGCCGGTGACTACACGTTTGTCGCCAAGAACGCCGGGCACATCGTGCACTCCCTGGAGATCGAGGGCCAGGGCACCGAGATGCGACTGCCGCACGGCCTTCAGCCGGGCCAGTCGGCCCAGCTCAAGGTCATGCTGAAGAAGGGCTCCTATGAGCTGTACTGCCCGGTGGGCGGGCACAAGGACATGGGCATGAAGGCGGAGATCACGGTCGGCGGCGGCAGTGGCGGCAGCAGCGGTGGCGGTGGGAGTTCCACCCCGGGCAGCGGCTACTAGCGCCACCACGGCTTGATCCGCTCCGCTACACCTGCGGCGGGTGGTGGTGAGCGCGAGGGCAGCCGGAGCGTACGGCGAGGGCCGCGATGTCGTCCTCCAGCCTTCCGCCGCTGTAGTGGACCAGGTCCTCGTGCAGCCGGCGCAGCAGCTCACGGGGCGGCGCCGGGCCGAGTCGGCGCATCCAGTCCGCCAGCGGGAAAAACCGCCCGGCGCGGTCGCGGGCCTCCGACACGCCGTCGGTGTAGAGCAGCATCTGGTCGCCCGAGGCGAAGGCGACGGTGTCGACGCTGTAGTGGTCGCCGAGCAGATTGGCCAGGTTGAGCGGCGGTGAGGGGGTGGTGGGCTCGATGACGCGGATCTCCCCGCGCTGCACCAGCAGTGGCGGTGGGTGCCCGCAGTTGAGAATTCTGACCTGCCCGCCGTCGTAAGGGATCTCGGCGAGCAGAGCGGTGGCGAAGTGCTCCGACTGATCCGCGGAGCGGGTCGCCACGCTGTAGCGGATGATGCTGGTTTCCAGGCGATGGATGATGGCCTTCAGATCGGGCTGGTCGTACGCGTTCTCCCTGAAGCAGTTGATCACCGCCGAGGCCGCCCCCACCGCCTGGAGTCCCTTGCCGCGCACGTCACCGATGAGCAGCCGGACCCCGTACATGGTGTCGGCCGCCTCGTAGAAGTCGCCGCCGATCCGGGCGTGCTCCGCGGCCGCCAGGTACAGCGACTCGATTTCGACGTCCTGGATGCGGGACGGCAGGGGGCGCAGCAGCACTTTCTGGGCGGCGTCGGCGACGAGGCGCACCTGGAAGAGCATCTCCTCCCGCTGGAGACGGAGATGGCTCGCATACGCGGCCGCCAGGGTCACGGCAATGATCGCGGCAGCCGTGTACGGCGTTCCGAGGTCGGAGTAGACCATGCTGAGCCCGATCATGACCAGCAGGCAGAACACTCCCAGGAGGACCGTGGGCAGCACGGTCCACAACGCGGCGGCGAGGGCGGGTGCCGCCGGCAGCAGGCGGCTGAACGCGATCTCCCTCGGGGTGGCGAAGGCCAGGCCGGTGATGAGGGCGGTGAGCAGCAACGGTGACAGCAGTACCGTTTCGCGTCGGCCACCGTAGGGAGGGCGGCGGTGCCGCGGCCGTCCTGACCTGATCACAAAAAGTATCTTATATGTGCGAACTGGACATCGCGCCGCGATGGGGTGCGGCGCGGCCGGTTCCGGCGCGCCTACGGTGAGTCGCCGTACGACTACTTGATTCCGTGCGTGGCCGAACAGGTGACCGGACCGATCAGGAATGAAGAAGCGCGAGCCATGGCGCCGCGGCTAGCCTGACCGTCGTTCGGGGGAACGGCGTAGCGTTGCCGCGACCACGCCGACACAGGGGAACAGCACCCACCGCTCGTGGCTGGTCGGATCGAGCCAGGCGACGCCGACGGGGACGGTGAACGCGGCCCGTGAAACGTATGGAGAGACGATAAGCATGGACAAGACGACGGAGACGCGGTCGCCTGCGCCGCACGTTGCCGACAGCCACGATCTGATCCGCGTGCACGGCGCGCGCGAGAACAACCTCAAGGACGTCAGCATCGAGATCCCGAAGCGCAGACTGACCGTGTTCACCGGCGTCTCCGGCTCGGGCAAGAGCTCGCTGGTGTTCGACACGATCGCCGCGGAGTCGCAGCGGCTGATCAACGAGACGTACAGCGCCTTCGTCCAGGGTTTCATGCCCACGCTGGCCCGGCCCGAGGTGGACGTCCTCGACGGGCTGACGACCGCGATCATCGTCGACCAGCAGCGGATGGGCACGGACCCCCGGTCCACCGTCGGCACCGCCACCGACGCCAACGCCATGCTGCGCATCCTCTTCAGCCGGCTCGGCAAGCCGCACATCGGCTCGCCCAAGGCGTACTCCTTCAATGTCGCCTCGATCAGCGGCGCGGGGGCCGTCACGGTCGAACGCGGCGGGAAGACCGTGAAGGAGCGGCGCAGCTTCAGCATCACCGGCGGCATGTGTCCGCGCTGCGAGGGCCGGGGCACGGTCACCGACATCGATTTGACCCAGCTGTACGACGACAGCAAGTCGCTCAGCGAGGGCGCGCTCACGGTCCCCGGCTACAGCATGGACGGCTGGTACGGCCGCATCTTCAAGGGCTGCGGCTTCTTCGACCCGGACAAGCCGATCCGCAAGTACACCAAGAAGGAGCTGCACGACCTCCTCCACAAGGAGCCGACCAAGATCAAGGTCGAGGGCATCAATCTGACGTACGAGGGTCTGATCCCGAAGATCCAGAAGTCGATGCTGTCGAAGGACGTCGACGCGCTGCAGCCGCACATCCGCGCGTTCGTCGAGCGGGCGATGACGTTCACCGTCTGCCCGGACTGCGACGGCACCCGGCTCAGTGAGGCGGCCCGGTCCTCGAAGGTCAACGGCATAAGCATCGCCGATGCGTGCGCGATGCAGATCAGCGACCTTGCCGAATGGGTCCGCGGGCTCGACGAACCGTCGGTCGGGCCGTTGCTGTCGGCGCTGGGGGAGACCCTCGACTCGTTCGTGGAGATCGGTCTCGGCTACCTCTCGCTGGACCGGCCCTCGGGCACGCTGTCCGGCGGCGAGGCACAGCGCACCAAGATGATCCGCCACCTCGGCTCCTCGCTCACCGACACCACCTATGTCTTCGACGAGCCCACGATCGGCCTGCACCCGCATGACATCCAGCGGATGAACAACCTGCTGCTGCGGCTGCGCGACAAGGGCAACACGGTGCTCGTGGTGGAGCACAAGCCGGAGATGATCGCGATCGCCGACCACGTCGTCGACCTCGGCCCCGGCGCCGGTACGGCGGGCGGCACTGTCTGCTTCGAGGGCACGATCGAGGGGCTGCGTGCCGCCGGCACCATCACCGGCCGCCATCTCGACGACCGGGCCGCCGTCAAGGAGACGGTGCGCAAGCCCACCGGCATGCTGGAGATCCGCGGCGCGGCGACGAACAATCTGCGCGACGTCGACGTGGACGTGCCGCTCGGCGTGCTGACCGTCATCACCGGCGTCGCCGGCTCCGGCAAGAGCTCGCTGGTGCACGGCTCGATCCCCGCCGACGAGGGTGTGGTGTCGGTCGACCAGGGCGCCATCCGCGGCTCCAGGCGCAGCAATCCGGCGACCTACACGGGGCTGCTCGATCCGATCCGCAAGGCGTTCGCCAAGGCCAACGGGGTGAAGCCGGCGCTGTTCAGCGCCAACTCCGAGGGCGCCTGCCCCACCTGCAACGGCACCGGCGTCATCTACACCGACCTGGCGATGATGGCCGGCGTCGCCACCACCTGCGAGGAGTGCGAGGGGAAGCGGTTCGAGGCGTCGGTACTGGAGTACCACCTCGGCGGCCGCGACATCAGCGAGGTGCTTGCGATGCCGGTGAGCGAGGCCGAGGAGTTCTTCGGCGCCGGTGAGGCACGTACGCCGGCCGCGCACAAGATCCTCGAACGGCTCGCCGACGTCGGCCTGGGCTATCTCACCCTCGGCCAGCCGCTCACCACGCTGTCCGGCGGCGAGCGGCAGCGGCTCAAGCTGGCCACCCACATGGCCGACAAGGGGGGCGTCTACATCCTCGACGAGCCGACCACCGGCCTCCATCTCGCCGACGTCGAGCAGTTGCTCGGTCTGCTCGACCGGCTCGTCGACGCCGGCAAGTCGGTCATCGTCATCGAGCACCACCAGGCCGTCATGGCGCACGCCGACTGGATCATCGACCTCGGCCCGGGCGCCGGCCACGACGGCGGCAAGATCGTCTTCGAGGGCACCCCCGCCGACCTCATCGCCGCCCGCTCCACCCTCACGGGCGAGCACCTCGCGGCCTACGTCGGCAGCTGAGCGAGGCCCTCGCGGCGGACCGAGGCCCTCGCGGACACCGTGGGACGAGACGCCTGAAGCGGGATCGAGCCCTTGCCGATGACCGGCAGACCCGCCTTCAGGCGTCGCCCATGCCGAACGCGTCGTGGACCGGCCGGACTTCGACCGCTACGACGTGAAAATCAAGGACACGTTCGGCAATCGCACGTGCCCGTTCCGGACCGGCGCAGTCGATCACGTAGTAGGCGGTCAGCTGCTCGGTCGCCTCGCGGAACGGGCCATCCGCCGCGTCCGATCCGTCCTTGTGCCGTCGGAGGGTCGTCGTGTCCTTCGGGTAGGCCAGCCCGGCCCCGTTCAGCATCTCGCCGGTGCCCTCCAAGTCCCGGTGGAGTGCTTCGTGTCTGCGGAACACATCGGCCCGCTCTTCCTCGGACATCGCCTCGGTCGCCGCGGGATCGGCGTACATCAGCACCATGTACTTCATGGCGCCATGGTTCCACCGAACCTCTCCCGGCCGACCATCACGAACCACCCGACGGCCATGAGGGTGCCTGTCGTGCCCGCCACCACCAACAGGCCCTCGGCGGGAATCAAGTTGTCGCCGCCCGGATACTTCTGGCCGCACAGCCGCACCGTTTCCGGGCGCTCGGCCGAGGCTTCGAGGCACACCGCGGTGCCCACCTCGGGATCTGCCGGCTCCGCCCCCTGTCCCACCGGCAGATCTCCGGTGGCGAACCGCCGACCGCCGACCCGGTACGACACCCGGTACTCGGTCCCGCCCTTGACCGGCACCGCCCGGTCGACGACACCCTGGACCTGCACCGGTGACGCATCGATCCGCCGCGCGTCAGAGATCTCGCCCGCCAGCGACCAGCCGCCCGCAAGCGCCGCCCCCAGGGGCACCGCCGCCACCGCAAGCGGCACCCATCTCCCTTGACGGAATCTGTCCCACCCCATGGCGTCAGTGTCACACGCCCCCAGGGTGGTCCGGACCGTGGAGTTCTGCCGTCGGCGACGGGTCAGGCTGCGGTGGAATCGTCGGCTTTCGTGGGTTCCGGAGCAGGGAGCATGGTCAGCAGCATGACGGAGGCCTCGGTGGCTCGTACCGTGTGCGGCAGCCGGGCGGGCAGGTGGATCCAACTGCCGGGCGTGGCCACCGTCTTCTCGTCACCGAGGATCAGTTCGAGCCTCCCTCGGACGACCTGGATGACGACGGGCAGGGCCGAGGTGTGCTCCGTGAGTTCCTGGCCGGCGGAGAACGCGAAGCCGACCACTCGCAACCGGTCGTCGCGGTACAGAACGCGGCTGAGGGTGCCGTCCTCGGGCACGGCCAACTCGTCGACGAGGTCGGTGATCACCGTGGCGGGCATGGGGGGCCTCCCTATTCAGTGGGCGTGGTGGGCTGGGCGATCAGGCTGATGGCGCCCAGATGGGCCTGGTGGCGGCGGAACACGCGGCGCATCTCGTGGACTCGGCGACGGGCCGCGGGGTCCCGCAGAGCGCGGCGGGCGATGGCCAGGGCGGGGACCAGTCCTTCGTCGGCGACCATTCGGCGGGGTTCGAGCAGCGCCATGGGCGTTGTCTTCCGCGCGGTGACCGTGAAGCCTTCGTCGGTGAGGAGTTCCTGCCAGGCGGCCGCGGTCAGCGGGCGGGCGCCGACGTGGATGGTGTCGGCGAGGTCCCTGGCGATCCGGTCGGCGAGGGCCGGGTCGATACCGTCCGGCAGCAGGCACATTTCGTGGATGGCACAGCGGCCGCCCACGTCGGTGAGCAGCCGGCGTGCCTCCCGTACGATGCGCCGCTTGGCGGGCTGGGGCTGCATCGTCAGCATCGCCTCGGCGTACACGACGGTCGCCGAGCCGTCCGGCAGACCCGTGTCGGAGGCGTCCGCCCGCACGGCGCGGACATGGGTCCGGCCGGGGACGGTGAGGGCGCTCAGCGCGGCCACCGCGGCGGGATCGCGGTCGACGGCCGTGTAGCCGGCCGGCGAGCGCCGCAGCGTCAGTGCCGCTGTGGCGCCCAGACCGCCCGCGAGTTCCACTACCCGGTCGTCGGGTCCGATGTCCAGGGTGTCGAGCATCCACCGGGTGAGCTCCACGCCGCCCGGGCGCAGGACCCGCTTGCCGAGCCGGGTCAGCAGCCAGTGGCCCGGCATGCGGGAGGTGTCCAGTCCCGCACCGGGTGCGGGGAGATCCTTCTGGAGCGGCTGGTCATGGTCCGTGGTCGCCATCCGTGCCTCGCTCTCTACCTGCACTTCTTCGAGAGTCAATAAGGCGACGCTAACTCCGGGCGGCGGGATGCGTGTGGGTCGAATGTCCCGAATCGGGCGGACCGAACGGCCCAGTCACAGCAGGCTGCTCCAGTACGACCAGAAGCGGGTGAGAACGAGCATGACGATCACGCCGTACCAGGCCGCCAACAGCAGCCAGTGGCTCTCCAGCACCAGATTCAGCAGGCGGCGGCCGCGGGCCGGCACCGGGATGATGCCGTGCTTGAGGTTGTGCAGCGTGACGTACCAGAACAGCGCGATGGTGATGACCCAGACGACGCCGCAGTAGGGGCACAGCCGGTTCAGCTCGTACAGCGACTGGAAGATCAGCCAGTGAGCGAATCCGACGCCGACGAGCGCTCCCGCGTCGAGGGCGAGCCACAGCACCCTGTGCAGGCGCGCTCCGGCGAGCACCGCGATGCCGAGCGCGGCGACGGCGGCGAACGCGCCCAGGCCGAGCAGCATGTTGGGGAAGCCGAAGAGATTGCCCTGCCAGCTCGCCATGGTGTTGCTGCAGCCGACGACCGGGCTGATGTTGCAGGTCGGCTGGTAGCTGGGGTCCTTGAGAACGAGCCAGTCGTCGATGGCCAGGCGCAGGGAGGCGAGCCAGCCGATGACCCCGGTCAGCGCCATCAGCCAGCCGATGCGCCGGTCGGCCCCGGCGGTGTGCGGCGGCGTCATGCGGCGCGGGTGCGCGGCAGGGGCGCAGGGGTCGCGGGTCGACACACCGGGCGGCCCCTGTCGCGGGTCCCTTCCTGGGCGCGGGCCTTCGAGCGGGTGAGCAGTGTGAGGGCGGCCGGCGCCGGTCGGCCCTCGGTCACGCGCGACTGTCCCCGTCGAGCGTTGTGATCGTTCTCCATGGTCGGGAACGTTAGGCGCTGCCCCCGACCCGGGGCTGGGGCCGAACGTCCCGGGTCGGGCGGCCCTTCCGGCCCGATTGTCACGGGCGCCCGGGGGACTGCGCATGATGCGGCGAGGTCGCCTTCGCCGCTTGGGCCGGACGGCCCTTTGCGTGGGGCCGTTCGGCCCTGTCCGGCGTCGGGATTGTGGACCGGTGGGCGGTGTGGACGGGGTCGCACGGCCCATGCCGTGAAGCCTGCGGCGCGAAAGGCTGGTCGGCGACCGGTCGGGAGGCGACACGGACCGTCGCGTTTCGGCTGCTCGGCCCCGTCTTCTCGTGTGCAGGGCCGCAGCAGGCGCGTGGTGCCCCCGGACCGGTCACCGTCCGGCCACCGTTCTGCAGCCGTCGGACGGTGTTCCGCCACGGCCCCGGTGACGGCGCTCACCATGCCCAGGCCGCCCGGTGCGCCGACCGCTCCGGGGACGTGGCGGAACGTGCAGTCCGGACCAGAAGCGGCCGTATCTTCCGGCCTTGAACCGCTGGAGACACCTGAATGAGTGCCCTCACCTTCGCATCGGCCCCGGAGGATGCCGAGGCTCTCTACAGCGCCGAGGCGGACTACGCCCGTATGGCAGGGGAACTGGCCGGACGCGTGACGCTGTTGCTCACCGCCGCCGGCCGTGACGAGCGTGCCGCCGAACGCTTCCGCGCGGGCCTCGTGGCCTTCTGCGACCGTGAACTCCTGCCGCACACGGCTGCCGAGGAGGCCACGTTGTATCCCGTGGCCCGCAGGCTGCCCGACACGCGCTTGCTCGTCGAGGGTCTCATCGGTGAACACCGCTGCCTGGCCTCGCTGGTGGACGCCCTGCGCACCGCGCCCACGACGGCCGGTGCCGCGGCGGACGCCCGCGCTCTTCAGGTGGTCTTCGAGGAACATGTGGCGAAGCAGAACGGCCTTGTGCTGCCCCTGCTCGCCGCGGCACCCGGGGTCCGCCTGGCCCGGCTGCTGGAGAGACTGCACCACCGGATCGCTCATACCCCGTCGAACGGTGGCGCCTCTGCCGCGGACGATGCAGAGAAGGCAGGAGGGATGAAGACCGAGGAGAGCGGTGGCTGCGGATGTGCCTGTGGCGGCGAGGAGGCCACCGAACCCGTACTCGACGTCCGCGACATCCCGCACGCACTGCGCCACGCCACCGTGTTCGGCGCTCTTGAGGCCGTCCCGGCAGGCCAGGCCATGGTCCTGGTCGCGCCGCACGACCCGATTCCCCTGCTGGCACAGATCGAGCAGCGCAACCCCGGGCTCTTCGCGGTGGAGTATCTCCGGCGCGGCCCCGAGGCCTGGCGGTTGCGGCTCAGCCACCGCTGACGAGTGGTGACTGACTTGCCGGGTGCGGCTGGCCGCACCCGGCTGTTTGTTTTTCAGCACTGTTTGTTTTTCAGCGGGCCGTACGGGAGCCTGCCCGAGGCGAGACGACGAGGGCCGCGCCCACCCCGGTCAGCAGTGCGCCGAGACCGGTGACCAGCGACGTCAGTTGCCAGGCCTGGTAGGCGGACATCAGCGAGGCGCGCAACGTCTCGCCCATGAACGCGGTCTGCCGAAGCTTGGCCAGCTTCTCGTCGTCCCCGGTGGCGTGCAGCTCCGCGGTGATCTCGGAGTAGGTGCGGCCGTTCGTCGCCTGGGCCAGGTGGCCCTTGATCATGTCGGCGAAGGCCCGCGCCTCGGGTCCGGTCTCGACGGGCCGGCCGGCGAACGCCGCCAGGTGCGCGGGCAGCCCGCGCTCCGGGAAAGTGATCCTCTGGGCCGTGAGTTCGGTGCGTATCTCGTTCCTGCCGCTGCGGCTGCGCCACAGCATCACGGGCCCCGCGGCCAGCATGGCCGCGCCCATCGCCTTGAGCAGAGCGTCGGCTCCGCGGTTCGTGTATGTCATCGGTGTTCTTCCTTGCATGCGAGGGGGGTCCGGCGGGGCGCCGGCTGTGTCGTGGAGTCCGCTACTGGTCCTCGAAGAGCGGAGTGCTCAGATAGCGCTCGCCCGTGTCGGGCAGGACGACGACGATCAAGGCGTCCTTGTGCTGCGGGAGGCGCGCCAGGGTCGAGGCGGCGTGCAGCGCGGCACCTCCGGAGACGCCCGCGAGGATGCCCTCGGTGCGGGCGAGCCGGCGTGCCTGCGCACGGGCCTCGGACACGGAGACCCTGCACACCGTGTCGTAGACGGAGGTGTCGAGTACCTCGGGAACGAAGCCCGCGCCGAGGCCCTGGATGCCGTGGGGGCCGGGCGAGCCGCCGGAGAGTACGGGCGACTCCGCCGGTTCCACGGCCACGACGGTGACGGCCGGGTTCTTCGCCTTCAGCACCTGACCGACTCCGGTGACGGTGCCGCCGGTGCCGACCCCGGCGACCAGCAGGTCGATCCGTCCGTCGGTGTCCTGCCAGATCTCCTCGGCGGTGGTGCGCCGGTGCACATCCGGATTGGCCGGATTGGTGAACTGCTGGGGCATGAACCAGCCGTTGGCCTCGGCGAGTTCGGCGGCGCGGGCGACGGCTCCGGTCATGCCCTCGGAAGCCGGGGTGAGGACGAGGTCGGCACCGTATGCGAGCAGCAGGGCCCGGCGTTCGACACTCATGCTCTCGGGCATGGTGAAGGTGACGGGGTGGCCCTTGGCGGCGGCCACCATGGCCAGACCGATGCCGGTGTTGCCGCTCGTGGGTTCCACGATGCCCTGTCCGGGCCGCAGGGCGCCGGTGGTTTCGGCGTCCTCGATCATCGCCAGGGCGATGCGGTCCTTGACGCTGCCGCCCGGGTTGGCGGACTCCAGTTTGGCGACCAGGCGTGCCGGGAGGTCCTCACCGTACCGGGACAGCTCCACCAGGGGTGTCCGGCCGATGAGCGCCGTGATCGAAGGGTGTATCGCTGCCATGGCTGTCCTCTTGGGGTCTTTCGGTCGATGCGGGGGGAGGGAGAGGGGAAGCGGCCGGGGTCTGGCCGAACGGGTCCGTGACGGGAACGGTGCGGGTGGTGACGTCCGCGTGACCGGCGCGCACGCTGGAGTGGGCGGGGACGTCGCTCAGGACGAGGGCATGGGCACCGACCACCGTGTCGTCGCCGACGTGGACGGGGCCGAGCACGGTCGCGCCCACGCCGAGGACCACCCGGTCACCGACGGTGGGGTGTCGCTTGGTGGCCTTCCGGTCGCGCCACCAGCCGGTGCCGCCGAGGGTCACGCGGTGGTAGAGCATTACGTCGTCTCCCACCACCGCCGTCTCGCCGATCACCACGCCCATGCCGTGGTCGATGAAGCAGCGCCGGCCGATGACGGCCCCCGGGTGGATCTCTATCCCGGTCATGGCGCGGGAGAACTGGGACAGTGCCCGGGGCAGCAGCGGCAGCCCCATGCGGTGCAGCCGGTGTGCCAGCCGGTGGAACCAGATGGCCCAGAGCCCCGGATACAGCAGGACCTCGACCACGTTGATGCCGTGCAGCGCAGGGTCCTTGCGGCAGGCCGTGCGGAGATCTTCGACGATCATGCGATGTCTCTCTGTGGGCTCCGGAGACGCCGGTTCCGCCGGCACCGCTGTCCGGGGACGGCTGGTGCCGGCGGCCGAGGAGGCGGGCCGGAGCGAGCGATGGGGATGCTTTTCACCCACCGGCTCAGGCGGACGGTGATCTGCGGCGCCGGCAGACGCACAGGCGGCGGACGCAGCATGCCGACGGTCGGCTCGGGACGGGGTGGTACGGGCGGGAGGACACCTTCCTCGGGCGGGTCGGCCGACATCGTGCGGCGTCTCGTCCCGTGGCGAGCCGAAGGGGCCGCCGACAGCGGGCGTTCGAGGGCTGCGCGTTGTTGCCGTTCTCCATGGGATCGAACGGTAGAGCAGCCCGGGCTGGCGCAACCCGGCCGAATTGCCCATGTCGTGCGGCCGACCGGCCCATGTCGGACAGGGTCTTCGGGGACCACTGGTCCAGGGTGCTGGACCCGCCCGGCCCAGGCACCGTGGGCGGTCGGCCAGGAATGCTCATCAGGGACCGGAGGGGAAGGCGCCACGGAATACCGCGCCGGACGGCGGCCAGGCTTTCGCGCGCAGGCCGCGGTCGGGGGCGGTGTCCTTCCCCGTTCGGTCGACGTCCGGCCGCCTGCCAGGCCACCCAGGCGGCCGGACGCATGTGCCGTGCCCGTCCGGCAGCCCCCGTGCTCACACGGACCCCGACGACAGCGTCCAGGGCGCGTGCCCGCACAGCGCTGTCACCGGCCCCGGTCGCATCCGACCGGTCAAGTCCCGCTGGAGATACCGAAGATGAACACCGTCACCCTCGCGTCGACCCCCGAGGAAGCCGCCGCCGCGACCGCGGCCGAGGCCTACCACACCCGATTGGCCGGTGAACTCGCCGGACGCGTCGCGATGCTTCTCGGGGCCGCCGAACGTGATCCCGGTGCCGCCGAGCACATCCGCACCGGTCTGGTCGACTACTGCGAACGCGTGCTCCTGCCGTACTTCGCCGCCGAGGAGACGGTTCTCTACCCCGCCGCCCACCAGGTTGCCGAGGCCCGGCTGCTCATCGAGAGCCTGATCTCCGAACGCCGGGGCGTCATGGCGCTCGTCGACGCTCTGCGCACGGCACCCACGGCGGAAGTCGCCGCTGCCGAGGCACGCGCGCTGGAGGTGCTCTGCGGCGAACACTTCGCCAAGGACAACGACCTCGTGCTGCCCCTGCTCGCCGGCCGGCCGGGCACCTCCCTGGCCGTCCTGGTCAAGGCCCTGCACGAGCTCTACGGGCCCGAACCGGACGCCGGCGACGACGAGTTCACGCAGAAGGAGGCCGAGGAGCGGACCGGCGGCTGCGGCGGGGCCTGCGGCTGCGGTGGTGGCGGGGAGGAGCCGGACGTTCCCGAACTGGACGTCCGGGCCGTACCGCACGCGCTGCGGCACGCCACGGTCTTCGGCGCGCTCGACGCCGTCCGGGCCGGCGGAGGGATCGTCCTGGTCGCACACCATGACCCGCTGCCGCTGCTGGCGCAGATCGAACAGCGCTCGCCCGGCAGGTTCGCCGTGGAGTACACGGAACGGGGTCCGGAGATCTGGCGGCTGGTCTTCACGCGCCGCTGAGGGGGCCGACCCGGCTCGCCCAATGGGGCCGAACGGCCCAGCCGGTACGGGAGGAAAGGCCCCGTAGAACCAGCCGTCAGTGAGGTTAGCCTCGCCTTACTGAATACGGCACTTGGCGGGCTCGTCCCGGCATGGCGTGGTGGAGGCATGAATGCGCAGCGCTGGCATGGACTTCGAAGGGGAGGCCGGCCTTTCGCCGGCGGTGCTCCCCGACGGCCGGATACTCCCCCTGGCCGATCTGCCGCCCGGTGCCAGGGCAACCGTGGTCGACGTGCTCGTGGTCCGGTCGGCCGCCGTGGCCCGGCGGCTCGGCGACCTCGGATTCACCCCCGGAGCGGTGGTGGAGGTCGTGCGCCGGGCCCCGCTGCGTGATCCGGTCGTCTACCGGGTCAAGGACTACGAGGTGTGCCTGCGCCGCACCGAGGCCGCGTGCGTGCGGACGGTCGGAGCGGACCGGTGACCGCGGGATGTCACGGCGTCGGTGAGACGGACGGAACCCTGACCACGGAGCCGCGGATCGCCCTGGTCGGCAGCCCCAACTCGGGCAAGACCAGTATCTTCAACGGCCTGACCGGCCTGAACGCCAAGACCGGCAACTACCCCGGAGTGACCGTCTCCCGGTTCGTCGGCACCTGCCGCACCGGAGGACGCAGTTGTGTGGTCGAGGACCTGCCCGGCACCTACAGCCTGGACCCGGTCAGCCCGGACGAGCAGATCACGGTCGACGTCCTCGACGGACGCCAGGACCGGGCGGCCCGCCCGGACGCACTGCTCGTCATGGTGGACGCCACCACTGTGCGCCGGTCCCTGGGACTGGTCGCACAGATTCTGGCGCGCGGCCTGCCCGCCTGTGTGGTGGTCACGTTCATGGACGAGCTGACCAGCCGCCAGGGGCACCTGGACATCGACGCGTTCGCCCAGGCCCTCGGTGTCCCGGTGGTGGCGGTGATCGGCCACCGCGGGCACGGCATGGGGCAGCTGCGCGAGCAGCTCGCCTCCTGGCAGACCTGGACGTCCCCGCCGCTCGCCCCGCCCACCGAGCCGGCGGAACGGGACGCCTGGGCCGAGTCGGTGCTCGCCTTCGCCGGCTACCGGGCCCCCGAACTGCACCGGCTCACCCGGCGCATCGACGCGGTGCTGCTGCATCCGCTCTGGGGCACCGTCGTGTTCTTCGCGGTGATGATGCTGTTCTTCCAGACCGTCTTCACCTTTGCGGCCCCCCTCCAGGGCTACGTCGAGTCCCTGTTCGGATGGCTGTCCGGCCTGGTCGCCGAGCACGTCGGCAACCGCTGGCTGTCCGGGCTGCTCGGCGACGCCCTCATCGGCGGCGTCGGCGGCGTGCTGGTCTTCGTCCCCCAGATCCTGCTGCTGTTCCTGCTCCTCGCCCTGCTGGAGGGCGTCGGCTACATGTCGCGGGCCGCCTTCCTCATGGACCGGGTGATGGCCCGCGTCGGGCTGGAAGGCCGCGCCTTCGTGGCGCTGCTGTCGTCGTTCGCCTGCGCGATCCCCGGCATCATGGCCACCCGCACCCTGCCCTCGGCCAAGGACCGCCTGGCGACCATGATGGCCGCTCCGCTGATCACCTGCTCGGCGCGGCTGCCCGTCTACATCCTGCTCATCAGCCTGCTCGTCGACCCGTCGGACCACATCGGCCCGTTCGGCGCGCAGGGCCTGACCATGTTCGGCCTGTATCTGCTCGGTGCCGTCTCGGCGATGCTGGCCGCCTGGGCGTTCAAGAAGATCGGGGACCTCCGCGGCCCGCTCGTGCCGTTCTACATGGAGATGCCGCCCTACCGGCTGCCCGCGCCGCGCTCGGTGCTCATCGCGATGGGCACCTCCGCGCAGGCCTTCCTGCGCAAGTGCTCGACCATCATCGTGGCCACCAGCATCGGGCTGTGGCTGCTGCTGAACCTGCCGCTGCACTCGGTGGCGCAGATGCGCGCCGACGGCATCGACACCGCCAAGCCGACCGCCGTCGCCGCGTACACCGTCGACCACAGCTACGCCGCCGATCTCGGCCGTCTGGTCGCCCCCGTCTACGACCCACTCGGCTTCGACTGGCGCATCAACGTCGGTGTGATGTCGGCACAGGCGGCCCGCGAGACCTTTGTCGCCACCCTCGGACAGGTCGCCGCCGCCGAGGACCCCGAACACCCGAAGGCGGCGCTGCGGGACATGACCTACCCCGACGGGCCGCGCGCCGGGCAACGTGTGTTCAGCGCGCCGACGATCGCCGCGCTGCTGGTCTACTTCGTCTACGCGTTGCAGTGCATGGCCACCGTCGCGGTCATACGACGGGAGACCGGCACCTGGAAATGGCCGGCCATCGCCTTCACCTACCTGACAGGGCTGGCCTGGCTGATGGCGTACCTGGCGGCCACGGTCACCGGCGCGCTGGGCGGGTGAGGCACGATGATCCCGCTTCACCCCCAGCATGTCCCGGGCCGCCCCGACCAGTTGCGCTGGATGGTGCCCGCAGGGACGCTGCCCTGCACCGGCCCGCCGGCCGCGCTTCCCGCCCCGTTGGCCACGCTCGTCGAGGACGGCACCCTCGCTTCCGTCACGGCGGAGCCCGCGGCCCTCGTCACCGCCCTCGGCCCCGGCCGATCCTGGTCCCGAGAGGGCGCCCGGGTCCGCACCGCGATCCACTCCGCCCTCGACGACCGCGCCGGCTGGATCGCGGCAGGCGCAGCCGACGGCACAGATGCAGGCGAGGCGGCGGCCGACGACGCGCTGCTGTACCGCGCGGCACGCGACCTCCTCGGCGGGGCGGTCGGGCAGTTCGCCCGCTCCCACGGCGGTGCCATCGAACTGGTCGGCGTCCAGGACGGCGTCGTCACCGTGCGCCTCGCCGGCGCCTGCCACGGCTGCCCGGCCTCCTGGATCACCCTGCACCAGCGCCTGGAACAGCAACTGCGCAACCGCTGCCCGAGCCTCGTGGCCGTCAGGAACGCGAGCTCCTCGAAGTCCGTGGCCGGCCTGACGAAACGGCTCCCGGCCGTACGACGCGCGGGATGAACTCCGCGCGGGATGAACTCCGCGCATGGGAAAAGGACCGCTCGGCATGTGAGCCGAGCGGTCCTTCGCTCGTTCCGGCGTCTTGTTCCGGCAGTCCGTGTTCCTATGCTCCGGGCGCTCCCCAGTCCAGGGGCAGCACGGTGATCTGCGTACCGGTGTGGCCCCCTCCCGGCGGGACGACCGCCATGGCGGAGGCACCGGCCAGCCCGCGCAGCATGGCCGGGCCGTGGAAGCGCAGCGGCACGGCCCGTGCTCTGCCGTCCAGGGTCACGGGCACCAGACGGGTGTCGGTGGGATGGCCGGGCACATCGGAGGCCAGCGCGGCCGTCACCGACGCCTGAGCGACTCGGCCGCCCAGCGTGCGCAGCAGGGGTTCCACGAGAGTCAGCACGCCGGAGACGGCCGCCAGGGGATTGCCCGGCAACCCCACCAGATGCCCGCCGGACGGCAGTTCGGCCAGCAGCATGGGATGACCGGGCCGCACCGCGACGCCGTCGACCAGCAACTCGGCGCCGATCCTGCGGAGAACGGGATGGACGAAGTCGGCGGGACCGGCGGCCGTCCCTCCCGTGGTGACGACGAGGTCCGCGCTGGTCCCGGTGACCGCCTCCAGCAGGGCGTCCGCGTCGTCCACGATGCGCCGTACGACGCTCACCTCCGCCCCCAGCATGCTCAGCCACGGCGGCAGCAGCGGACCCAGCGCGTCCCGGACCCGGCCGTCGGAGGGCAGACCGCTCTCCAGCAACTCGTCGCCGAGCACGAGGAGTTCCACACGGGGACGCCGGGTGACGGACAACTCGTCGTAACCGGCGGCGGCCGCCAGCCCGAGCACCGCAGGGGTGACCGGCACCCAGGCACCGAGCAGGGCCTCGCCCGCCCGGCACTCCTGGGCCCGCGGCCGGATGTCCCGGCCGGGTTCGGGCCCTGTGTGCAGGGCGTGCAGGAGGGAGCCGTCGATGCGTCCGTGCTCACGGCGCAGGACGGCGGTTGCTCCGGGCGGCAGGGCGGCGCCGGTCGCGATCTGTACGGCCAGGCCGTCCGCGAGCCGGCCGCCGGGTGACTGTCCGGCGAGCAGGAGACCGGACAGCCGCCAGGGCCCGGGACCGGCCACGGCCCAGCCGTCCATGGCCGAGGTGTCGAAGGACGGCAGGTCGGTCAGCGCGGACACCGGCTCGGCCAGCACATGCCCCAGCGCCTCGGAGAGGGACAGGCGCACGGCGGGCAGCGCGACTGCCGCGCTGCCCGCCGTGTCATGTGCTTCGAACCAGTCCGTACGCCCGTGACCATGTGTGGACGCGAGGCCGGGGGAGTGGGGAACGCGAGGGCGTTCCTCCTGCCGCAACCCGCCGTCGAGAGTGAGGGATACGAGACCGTTCATGGTGTTCAGCCGCCGGCGCTTGTTCCGTGGTGGGTCTCGGCGGTCCATCGTGCGGCGAGCTGAGCCGCACGACGGGCGGCCTCGGCCACGGCCTGGGGGCCGCCGCCCTCCAGGCCTGCCGCGTAACCCACCAGGAAGGTGGTCAGCGGCGCGGCGGGCCGGGCGACGCCGTGCGCGGTGTCCCGTGCGAGATCGAGGAGGACGGTTCTGTCGACCTCCAGGTCGATGCCCAGCTCGTCCTTCACCGCGTCGATCCATCGGTCCATCGAGTGTGGCTCCGTTCTCAGTACTGCCCGTGCGCCCCGTGGGCCGGGCTCAGGCCGCTCGCCGGGTGCTCTGCCGTGTCCTGGGCGTCGCCACGGGGGTGCTCGTCCGGCGGCGGTAGACCAGGTACGGGCGGGCCAGATAGCCGATCGGCACGCTCCACACATGGACGAGGCGGGTGAACGGCCAGGCCGCGAAGAGCAGGCAGGCGGTCAGGGCGTGCAGCTGGAACAGCAGCGGTGCGCCGGTGATCGCCTCGGGCTGGGGCTGCAGGGTGAAGATGCCGCGGAACCAGACGGAGATGGTCTCCCGGTAGTCGTAGCCCGGGCCGAAGACGTTGTGCGCGGCGGTGGCCGTGATGCCGAGCAGCACCGTGGCGGACAGCAGCGGGAAGAGGAACTTGTCGCTGCGGTCGGTGCCGAGGCGGATCCGGCGGGTCAGCAGCCGTCGGGCGCACAGCATGCCGAGTCCGGTGACCATGGCGACGCCCGCCACCGAGCCACCCCATATGGCCGTGGTGTGGTACTGGTGCTCGCTGATGCCCGCGGCCTCGGTCCAGGAGGCGGGGATCACCAGGCCCATCACATGGCCGCCGATGACCATGAACGCGCCCAGGTGGAACAGCGGGCTGCCCCAGCGCAGCCAGCGGCGTTCGAGGAGCTGGCTGGTGCGGGAGGTCCAGCCGAACTGGTCCTGCCGGTAGCGCCAGATGTGCCCGACGACGAACACGGCCAGGCAGATGTAGGGGAACGCGACCCACAGCAGCAGGTCGGCGCCGCTGGTGGTGGTGAGGGAGGCGGCGGTGCTCATCGGTGGCCTTCCGGGGAGGACAGGGGCGGCATGAGGGTCGGCGGGGCCTGCTCGGGCGGGACGAAGGTGCCGGGCGGGGCGAACTCCCCGCTGCCGTACGGGTCGAGGCCCACGTCCTCGTTGGGCGGTCCCTGGGCGGCCAGCTCGGCCACGGCCTTCAGGTCGGCTTCGGTCGCCGGCGGCAGGAGGCTGAGCAGGGCGGCCAGGACATGCCGGTAGGGGGAGTCCATGTCGGTCAGCGCCCGGTGGATCAGCTCCAGGCCGCGCCGGTGCTGGCGCAGCGGGGCCTCGCCGGGGCCCGGCCCGCAGAGCGCGGCGAACTCCAGGGCGACCGGGAGGTGGTCGGGCAGTTCCCCGCCGTCGGTGTCCCAGCCGGCGGCGCGATAGCGCTGGGCCATGGCGAGCAGGGCCATGCCACGCCGACGGGTGTCGCCGTGCAGGTAGTAGGTGAGGTAGAGGCCGCTCTTGCGGCGCAGGTCGAACGTCTCGACGTAGTGGCGTTCCAGCGCGTCGGGTTCCTGCGCGGTGAACCAGGCCGTGAAGGCGGCCAGTTCGGTGGCGGCCGGTGAGGGCTCCAGGGCGTCCACGGTGGCGGCGACGACCTGCCGGGCGGCGACGAGCTCGGCGTCCGGGTACTGCAGCAGCAGGGACATCAGCCGCAGCAACAGGGCCCGGTCCTCCGCCTCACGCGGGGTGAGCGGGGCCCGGCGGCGGGTGGCCGCGCGGATACGGGTGCGTACGATCGCGGGGACGGAGGTGGGCAGCGGGCTCACGGGTGGCCTCCGGCGGGGGCGTCGGGGTTGCGGCGGCGCAGGGTGGGGATGCCGAGCATGACGCGGCGGCCGTCCGTGGGCTGGGGATCGCCGGAGGACTCCACCGGGCAGCGGTTCTCCATCGCGGACAGTGCCGCGGCGTCCTCCTTGTGCGCGGCGGGGATGACGTACCGGTCCTTGTACTTGGCGACCGCGAGCAGCCGGTGCATGTCCTCCGCCTCGCGGACCGTGAGGCCCACGGCCTTCAGCGCGCTCTCGTCGCCGGCCTCGCCGAGGATGCGTTCGCGCATGTACGACCGCAGCGCGGTGAGCTTCATCAGCACACCCGCGACGACGTCGGTGTCCCCGGCGGAGAACAGCTCCGCCAGGTACTCCAGCGGGATGCGCAGCCGGGTGACGGCGGCGAAGACATGGTCGGGGTCGTCCTGGTTGCCGCCCGCCGCGTCCACGGCGTCCAGCACCGGCGACAGCGGAGGCACGTACCAGACCATCGGCAGCGTGCGGTACTCCGGGTGCAGCGGCAGTGCCACCTTGTACGTCGAGATCAGCGCGTACACCGGGGAGCGGCGGGCGGCGTCCAGCCAGTCCTCGGGTATGCCGGACTTGCGTGCCGCGGCGATCACTTCGGGGTCGGACGGGTCGAGGAAGACATTGCGCTGGGCGTCCAGCAGGTCCTTCTCGTCCGGGGTGGCCGCGGCCTCACCGACGCGGTCGGCGTCGTACAGCACCAGTCCGAGGTAGCGCAGTCGTCCCACACAGGTCTCGGAGCAGACGGTGGGCTGCCCGGCCTCGATGCGCGGGAAGCAGAAGGTGCACTTCTCGGCCTTGCCGGTGGCGTGGTTGACGTACACCTTCTTGTACGGGCACGCCGTCACGCACATGCGCCAGCCGCGGCAGCGGTCCTGGTCGACGAGGACGATGCCGTCCTCCACCCGCTTGTACATCGCGCCCGAGGGGCAGGCGGAGACACAGGCCGGGTTGAGACAGTGCTCGCACAGCCGGGGCAGGTGGAAGAGGAAGGTCTGCTCGAACTCGAACTTGACCTTCTCCGCCCATTCCCCGGTGAGGTTGGGGTCGGCGCCGGCGTGCTCGGGCGCGCCGCCCAGGCTGTCCTCCCAGTTGGCGCCCCAGGTGATGTCGGTGGGCTTGCCTGTGAGGACGGAGCGGGGGCGGGCGACGGGCATGTCGTCGCCCGCGGGGGCGGTGACGAGGTTGTCGTAGTCGTAGGTGACCGGCTCGTAGTAGTCCTCGATGGACGGCAGGTCGGGGTTGGAGAACAGCGACAGCAGACGCTTGACCCGGCCGCCGGAGCGCAGCACCAGCCGGCCGCGCTTGTCGAGCATCCAGCCGCCCTTCCACTGCTCCTGGTCCTCGTAGCGGCGGGGGTAGCCGACACCGGGCTTGGTCTCGACGTTGTTGAACCAGGCGTACTCGACGCCGGTCCGGTTGGTCCAGGTCTGCTTGCAGGTGACCGAGCAGGTGTGGCAGCCGATGCACTTGTCGAGGTTCATCACCATCGCCACCTGGGCCATCACCCGTCCGATAGTGACTCCGTCACGGGGCATGTCAGTACTCCACATCCTGCGAGCGACGGCGGATGACCGTGACCTCGTCGCGCTGGTTTCCGGTCGGGCCGTAGTAGTTGAAGGCGTAGGTGAACTGCGCGTAGCCGCCCGCGAGATGGGTGGGCTTGAGCAGCAGCCTGGTCAGGGAGTTGTGGATACCGCCGCGCTTCTTGCTGACCTCGGTCTTCGGCACGTTCACGTTGCGGTCCTGGGCGTGGTACATGTACACCGTGCCCTCGGGCATGCGGTGGGTGACCACGGCACGGCAGGCGACCACACCATTGCGGTTGTACGCCTCGATCCATTCGTTGTCCTTGACGCCGATCTTCTCGGCGTCCCCCGTGGACATCCAGATCACCGGGCCACCGCGGGACAGGGCCAGCATGTGGGCGTTGTCCTGGTAGTTCGAGTGGATGGACCACTTGGAGTGCGGGGTCAGATAGCGGACCGTGACCTCGGCCCGGCCGTCGCGCAGATGCTCGTCGCCGTAGTGCCGGGGCGTGTTCAACGGCGGTCGGTAGACCGGCAGTTGCTCGCCGAGCTCGGACATCCAGTCGTGCTGGACGAAGAAGTGCTGGCGTCCGGTGAGGGTGTGCCAGGGCTTCTTGTGCTCGACGTTGATGACGAACGGGGAGTAGCGGCGTCCGCCGGTCTCCGAGCCCGACCACTCGTACGACGTGATCACGGAGCGCGGCTGGGTGCGGGTGTCGGCGAAGGTGATCCGCTCCGCCTCACGCTCGGCGGCGAGCTCCACCAGGCCCTCGCTGCCGGTCTGCCGCTCCAGCGCCCGGAAGCCTTCCGTGGCGAGCCGTCCGTTGGTCGTGCCGGACAGGGCGAGGATCGCCTCGCACATGTCGGAGGCGGTGGCCAGGGAGGGGCGTCCGGCGGCGACACCGTCGCGGACGGTGCCGTTGCGGTGGCGCAGGTCCTCGATCTCCTGGTCCGGGTGGACGGTGACGCCCTTGGTGGTCGTGCCCAGGGTGTCCAGGAGCGGGCCGACGGCACGCATCTTCTGGGCGATGGCCGTGTAGTCCCGCTCGATGACGGCCAGCTTCGGCATGGTGCGTCCGGGAACCGGATCGCACTCGCCCGTCTTCCAGTCCCGTACGACGCCGCCGGGCTGGGCGAGTTCGTCGGGTGTGTCGTGCTGCAGCGGCACGGCGAGGACGTCGGTGCGGGTGCCGAGGTGGTCGGCGGCCAGCTCGCTGAACCTGTCGGCGATGGTGAGGAACGTGTCGTAGTCGGTGCGGGCCTGCCAGGGCGGGGCGATGGCCGGCGTGAAGGCGTGCACGAAGGGGTGCATGTCCGTGCTGGACAGGTCGTCCTTCTCGTACCAGGTGGCGGCCGGGAGCACGACGTCGGAGAGCAGGCTGGTCGAGGTCATCCGGAAGTCCATGGTGACCAACAGGTCGAGCTTGCCCTCGGGGGCCTCCTCGTGCCACACCACCTCCTTCGGGCGGGCCTCGGGCGGAGTCTCCTCGGAGCGGACCGCCGCGTCCGTGCCCAGCAGGTGGCGCAGGAAGTACTCGTTGCCCTTGCCGGACGAGCCGAGCAGGTTCGCCCGCCACACGGTCATGACCCGGGGGAAGTTGGCCGGGTCGTCCGGGTCCTCGGCGGCGAACCGCAGCCGCCCGGACTTCAGTTCCTCGACGATGTGCTCGCCGACCTCGCGCCCCTGCGCCGCCGCCTCGTCCGTCAGATCCAGCGGGTTGCGGTTGAAGCCGGGGTGACCGGGCGTCCAGCCCATGCGCATCGCCTGCGCGAGACAGTCGGCGAAGCCCTTGTCCTTGAACCGGCCCTCACCGAGCGGCGAGGCGAGCTCGTCCGGCCCGAAGGCCTCGTAGCGCCACTGGTCGGTGTTCAGGTAGAAGTACGAGGTGCCCGCCATGTGCCGGGTGGGCCGCTGCCAGTCGAAGGCGAACGACAGGTGCTGCTGTCCGGTGACCGGGCGGACCTTCTCCTGGCCGACGTAGTGCGCCCAGCCGCCGCCGTTGACACCCTGGCAGCCGGTCATCGTCGTCAGGGCCAGGAAGGCCCGGTAGATCGTGTCGGAGTGGAACCAGTGGTTGGTTCCCGCACCGAGAGCGATCATGGAACGGCCGTTGGTGCGTTCGGCGTTGCGGGCGAACTCCCGGGCGATCCGGGCCGCCTGCTCGGCCGGCACCGAGGTGATCGTCTCCTGCCAGGCCGGGGTGTAGGGCTGGCTCACGTCGTCGTACGAGGACGGCCAGGTGCCCGGCAGGCCGGGCCGCTCGACCCCGTACTGGGCGAGCATCAGGTCGAACACCGTGGTGACGAGGCGGCCGCCGATCCGGCGGGCCGGCACCCCGCGGACCATGAAGGAGCCGCCCTCGGTGGCGCCCTCGTCGAAGCGGGGCAGGGCCACCGGGACCGATTCGTCGGCCCGCTCCAGCAGGCTCAGCTCGGGCACGGTGTCGCCCAGGTCGAGGTTCCAGCGGCCCTTGCCCTCCTCGCCCCAGCGGAAGCCGAGGGAGCCGTTCGGGACGACCGGCTCGCCGGTCGCGCTGTCCACCAGGACGGTCTTCGACTCCGCGTGCTCGCTCGTCTCCCCGAGGTCGGTGGCCGTGAGGAACCCGTCCGGGACGAAGCCGCCGTCGCGCTCGCGCAGCGTGACCAGGAAGGGGGCGTCGGTGAACTTCCTCAAGTAGTCCTGGAAGTAGGGCACCTGGCGGTCGATGAGGAACTCACGCAGGATGACGTGGCCCATGGCCATCGCCAGCGCCCCGTCCGTGCCCGGGTGCGGGGCCAGCCACTCGTCGGCGAACTTCACGTTGTCCGCGTAGTCGGGGCTGACCGCCACCACCTTCGTGCCGTTGTAGCGGGTCTCGGTCAGGAAGTGCGCGTCGGGCGTGCGGGTCACCGGGATGTTCGAACCCCACATGATCAGATAGCCCGCGTTCCACCAGTCCGCGGACTCCGGCACGTCGGTCTGGTCACCGAAGACCTGCGGGGAGGCGACGGGAAGGTCGGCGTACCAGTCGTAGAACGACAGCAGCGTGCCGCCGATCAGCGACATGAAGCGGGCGCCGGACGCGAAGGACGCCATCGACATCGCCGGGATCGGCGAGAAGCCGGCGACACGGTCGGGGCCGTACTTCTTGACGGTGTGCACATGGGCGGCGGCGACCAGCTCGGACACCTCGTCCCAGTCGGCGCGCACCAGGCCGCCCTTGCCGCGGGCCCGCTTGTACGCGCGCGCCTTCGCCGGGTCGCCGGTGATCTCCGCCCAGGCGGCCACCGGGTCGCCGAGCCGGCGCCGGGCCTCCCGCCACATCTTCAGCAGCGTGCCGCGCACATACGGGTAGCGGACCCTGCTGGGGGAGTACGTGTACCAGGAGAACGACGCCCCGCGCGGGCAGCCGCGCGGCTCGTACTCAGGGCAGTCGGTGCCGATCGACGGGTAGTCGGTGGCCTGGTGCTCCCACGTGATGATGCCGTCCTTGACGTACACCATCCACGAACACGAACCGGTGCAGTTCACGCCGTGCGTGGAGCGCACCACCTTGTCGTGCGCCCAGCGGTCCCGGTAGAAGCTCTCCCACCGCGGGTCGCCCTCTCCGAGCACCGCGCGACCGTCCGCCGACACCTCACGGCGCGTAAGCAGCCGCCGCGCCGCCAGCGGCCATTTTTCTCCGGCACGCTGCTTGGCGGGGCGGTTGATCTCGTCGTTCTCCATGATTGCGAACGCTAGGCGGCGGGGGGTGGCCGGCACGTGGGCCGAACGGCCCTGCCCCAGGGACTGACGGACCCGAGAAACCCGCTCTGGCCAGGGACCGAAGGCCCGCGCGGCAGGGACCGCCGGCCCAGGCGCCGGCAGGGGGCGTACGGACATGCTTGCGTCGACCGAACCGGAGGTTTGACGTGTACGACCGCATCGGGCGCCTGCCCGGACAGTCCCCCCAGGCAGTTCCACGGCAGGCGGGGCGTACCCAACGGTCCGGTCACCGGCCGGCCGCCCACCGCGACTGCCACCGCGGCCGGGCGGCCGGAACCGGCACTTGTACGAGCGGCCGCCCCGGGCCGGGGCGACCCGGCCGTCGGGCGAACGCACACCCGGGGGCGGCACGATGAGTGCCCCACGCGTGCTGCGCCATCAGCACCAGGACGCGGCGGCCCGGCCGTTCATCGTGATCTGGGAGACCACCCGGGCCTGTCCGCTGGCCTGCCTGCACTGCCGTGCCGAGGCCGTACCCAACCGGGACCCGCTGGAGCTGGACACCGAGGCCGCCCAGGACCTGATGCGGCAGGTGGCCGCCTTCGGGCATCCCGCGCCGCTGTTCGTGATCACCGGTGGAGACCCCTTCCAGCGACCCGACCTGCTGGAGCTGATCCGCTACGGACGGCAGATCGGTCTGCCGGTCGCCGTCTCGCCCTCCGGCACACCGACCCTCACCGCGGACCGGCTGCGGGCCGTCCACGAGGCGGGCGCGAAGGGGCTCTCCTTGAGCCTGGACGGCTCCACGGCCGAACTGCACGACGGCTTCCGCGGCGTGGACGGCGTCTACGGCTGGACACTGAGCGCCTGGGACACCGCCCGCGCCCTCGGTATGAAGGTGCAGATCAACACCACGGTCACCCGGCACAACCTGCACGACCTGCCCGACATCGTCCGGCTGGTCCACCAGCACGGAGCGATGCTGTGGAGCGCCTTCTTCCTGGTGCCCACCGGCCGGGGCAAGTCGCTGGGCGCGCTCACCGCCGCCGAGACCGAGGACGTCCTCAATTTCGTGTACGACGTCGGGCTGACCGTGCCCGCCAAGACCACCGAGGCCCACCACTTCCGCCGGGTCGCCCTGCAGCGCCGGATCATCGAGGACGCCGGGGACGACCATGTGGCCGTCCTCGGGCTCGGGGAGCTCTACGGCCGGCTCCGCAAGCGGGTCGCCGAACTCGGGCTCGACGCCGGCGAGCGGCGCACCCGAAGGCCGCCACTGGACGTCAACGCCGGCCGCGGATTCGTCTTCGTGTCGCACCACGGCACCGTTCATCCCAGCGGCTTCCTGCCCAAGAGCGCGGGCAGCGTGCGGGAGACCCCGCTGACCGAGATCTACCGCAACTCCGAGCTCTTCACCGGTCTGCGGGACCCCGACCGGCTCGGCGGCCGGTGCGGCAGCTGCGAGTTCCGCCGGGTGTGCGGCGGATCTCGCTCCCGTGCCTTCGCGGTCACCGGCGACCCCTACGCCGAGGAGCCCTGGTGCGACTACCGCCCCGGTTCCTTCCCCTACCAGCGGGAGCTGGCCGAACTCCTGCCCGACACCCCCGACGGAACGGAATGATCACCATCGGGCGCGGCCCCACGCAGACCGGCGGCGCGAGCGGGCCCGCCAAGTACCCGAGCAGATTCCGGGAGTCCGGCCTGCGCGTCCGCCATCTGCGCGCCCACGTGCTCGTCGTCGCCTGGTTCGCACTGGCCCTGCTGGCGGCCGCCGCCCAGCAGTCGCTTCCGGTGGCCCGCTGGCTGGCGGTGCACCTGTTCCTGCTGGGCGGCGCGACCACCGCCATCCTCATATGGAGCGAACACTTCGCCGTCGCGCTGCTGCACGCCCGGATCCCCGACGAGCGGTGGAGCGACGCCCGCCTGGCCGGAGCCAACGTGGCCGTCACCGGGATCGTCGTGGGCGTATGGGCGGACCTGCCGGTACTGACCGGCATCGCCGGTCTGCTGCTGGTCGCCGTCGCCACCGCACACCTGGTGGTGCTGATACGCATGGGCCGGGGCGCCCTCGGCGGCCGGCTCAAGGCGGTCGTCGGCTACTACCGCATCGCGACCGCGGCCCTGATCGCCGGGGCCGTGCTGGGCGGTCTGCTGGCCACCGGTCACGCGGGCGCCGCCCATTACGCCGGGCTCCGCCTGGCCCACATCCATGTCACGCTGCTCGGCTGGATCGGACTCCCCATCCTGGGAACCCTGTTCATGCTGTGGCCCACCGTGCTGGGCGTACGGATGAAGGAGCTCACCACCCGGGTGTCTCGGTGGGTGCTGTGGCTCACCGGCAGCGGACTGGCGGTGGCCGCCGTCGGGCTGGCCCTGCAGTGGCGCTGGCCGGCCGCGGCCGGACTGGCCGCATACGCGGCCGGGACCGCCGTGGCCGCGGGGCTGCTCGCCCGCACCGTACGAGGCAATCGGCCCGTCTCCGCGGCGGCGGCCTGGATGCTGGCGGCCGCCACCGGCTGGCTGCTGATCTCCGTGACGGTCGATCTGGTGATGCTGGCCGCCCGGTCGGTCACGGCGGTACAGACGGTGCTGGAGGACCTGGTGCCGGTGCTGCTCGCCGGCTTCGTCGCACAGGTCCTGATCGGCGCCCTGACCTATCTGCTGCCCGTGGTGCTCAGCCGCGGCCACGAGGACCGCGCGGCCGTGCGGGCGGTGCTGGAACGGGGATGGCTGCCGCGGCTCGTGGCGCTGAACGCCGGCGTGGCGCTGGTGGCGCTTCCGCTGCCCGGACCCTGCGACTTCGTGGGCATGGGCCTGGCCGGTGCGTCGGCCGCCGCGTTCCTGGTCCTGGTCGTGCTCGTGCTGGCTCACAGCCGTCGCACCGGTCAGGACCCGGCGCCGGCCGGTTCCGGACCGGAGCGGACGACACCGACCGCCACCCGGCGGCCCGCGCTGCTGGGCACCGCCGCCGGGGTCGTGATCACCGTACTGGCGGTGCTGGTCGCCAACGGCGGCCGGGACACCGGCAGTTCGACCGACACGGCCGCCGCCGCAGCCGGCTCGGCCGGCGGGTCCCGCACCGTCAACGTCTCGATCAGGGGCATGACTCTGAGCCCGAACCGGATCGAGGTCGCCAAGGGAACCTCCCTGCGACTGAAGGTCACCAACAACGACGCCCAGCGCCACGACCTCAAGGCCGAGAACGGCCGGGCGATCCCGCTGCTGTCCCACGGCCAGAGCCGTACCCTCGACCTGGGGAAGGTCACCGACGACCTGCAGCTGTGGTGCACCGTGCCCGGCCACCGCGCCGCCGGAATGCAGATGGACATCGTCGTGAAGTCCGGCACGGGCGCGGCCACCGACCAGAGCACCGCGTCGTCCGGTTCCGCCATGGAGATGGACCACAGCGGGCACTCCATGGACTCCTCCGGCAGTGGCGGACTCGACCTGGCCAAGGACTTCTCGACGGGCTGGAAATCCCGCTCGGCCGACCTGCCGTCCGCCGGCAGCGCGACCGTCCACAAGGTCGAACTGCACGCCGCCCACCGCACCGTCGAGGTCGCGCCCGGCGTCAAGCAGCAGATGTGGACCTTCGGCGGCACCGCCCCCGGCCCCACCCTGCACGGCAGGATCGGCGACATCTTCGAGATCACGCTCGTCAACGACGACACCGGCATGGGCCACGGCATCGACTTCCACGCCGGAGCCCTCGCCCCCGACAAGCCCATGCGGACCATCGACCCGGGGGAGCGGCTGGTCTACCGGTTCCGCGCCGAACGGGCCGGCGCCTGGCTGTACCACTGCAGCACCATGCCCATGCTCCAGCACATGGGCAACGGCATGTACGGCGCCGTGATCATCGACCCGCCCGGACTGCCCAAGGTCGACCACGAGTACGCCCTGGTCTCCTCCGAGATCTACCTCGGCACGCCCGGCAGCACGGCCCAGGTCGACAAGATGCGCAACGACACTCCGGACGCCTGGGTGTTCAACGGCATCGCCGCCCAGTACGACAAGGCGACTCTGAAGATGAAGGCCGGGGAGCGGGCCCGCTTCTGGGTGGTGGCCGCCGGACCCAGCGACGGGATCGCCTTCCACATCGTCGGGGCCGTCTTCGACACCGTCTACAAGGAGGGCGCGTACCTGCTGACGCCGAAACAGCCCGGCGGATCCCAGGTGCTCGATCTGTCCGCGGCCCAGGGCGGCTTCGTGGAGACCACGTTCGCCGAAGCCGGTCACTACTCCTTCGTCGACCACGACATGCGCCACGCCGAAGCCGGTGCGCACGGGACGATCGAGGTGACCCGGTGATGGGATCCGTCAACCTGTGGAGCCTGGTGCGTTTCACCCACGTCATCGGCGCGGTGGTGTGGGTGGGCGGACAGCTGGCCCTGTCCCTGGTGGTGCTGCCGCTGGGCCGCCGACTGCTCGACACGGAGGCATTCGCCCGGTTCTCCGCGGCGGCCGGCCGCCGCTTCGGAATGCTCACCGGAGCGCTGTTCCTGCCGCTGCAACTGGGCACGGGCTGGGCCATCGCCTGGCACAAGGGCGTCACCTGGGCCTCTCTCGGCGAGCCCGGCTACGGGCGCACCCTCGCGGCCAAACTGGGCCTGTTCGTCGTGGTCATGATCGCGGCGGCCGCCCACGGCTGGGCCCATGCCAAGGGCCGCGCCGAACTGGCCAAGGCCCTCGCCGTCGTCTCCCTCGTCGGCTCGCTCGGTGTCGTACTGCTGGCCACCGCACTGCCCGCCACCTGACCGGACGCGACAAGCCGGGGTACGCCCACCGTGGCGTACCCCGGCTTCTGGCGTCCCCGGCCTCTCGCATCACCATGGTGAGAGGGCGCCGGCGGCGGCCCTGTCCCGAGGTGCCGGCCGGAGGTCCCAACGGGCCCCAGAACGGCCCTGATGCCGTGGTCCTCTCGGCGGGCCGGTAGGGACTGATGGCCCACCCCGCAACGGGGCTCCGTCACCGAATCTGATGGCGGGCGGTCGCGCGGAACGCGGCCACCCGATCCGGACCGGATGAACCGGTCCGGACCCTGTGAGCAAGAGGAGCAGGCACAAATGCTGCAGGCATCGCAGAACAAGGACAGCGGGACGGTATCCGTTCCGCGCCAGGCGTGGCTGATGCTGGCGTTGGCCACGGTCGGTTTCGCCGTGAACTTCTGGGCGTGGGCACTGCTGAGCCCGCTCGGCCCGCGGTTCAAGGACTCCCTCGGCCTCTCCTCGTTCCAGCAGTCGCTGTTGGTCGCGGTGCCGGTCGTGGTCGGATCGCTGGGCCGGATCCCGGTGGGCGCGCTCACCGACCGGTTCGGCGGCCGGGTGATGTTCCCGCTCGTGTCGGCCGCCACCATCGTGCCGGTGCTGTACCTCGGTCTCGCCGGCCATGACTCGCTGACGACGCTGCTGATCGGCGGCTTCTTCCTCGGCATAGGCGGCACCGCCTTCGCCGTGGGTGTGCCCCTGGTCAGCGCCTGGTTCCCACCCGAGCGGCGGGGCGCGGCGATCGGCATCTTCGGCGCGGGCATGGGCGGTACCGCGATCAGCGCCCTGACGACCGTGAAGCTGGTGGACGCGCACGGCATGGCCAACCCGTTCCTGATCACCGCGGGCGTGCTGGCGCTCTACGCGGTGGTCTCCGCGCTCCTGCTGCGGGACGCACCCGGGCGCACGGTGCCGACCGAGCCGCTGGCCAGCCGTCTGGCGGCGACCTTCAAGCTGAGCATCACCTGGCAGGCCTCGGCCCTGTACGCGGTGGCCTTCGGCGGCTACGTGGCCTTCTCCGTCTACCTGCCGACCTACCTGAAGACCGGCTATGGACTGGCCCAGGCCGACGCCGCCAACCGGATGGCCGGGTTCGTGCTGCTGGCGGTCGCGATGCGGCCGGTGGGCGGCTGGCTGTCGGACCGTATCGGCGCGGTGCGGGTGCTGACGGGGGCGCTGGGCCTGGTGCTCGTCGGTGCCTTCGTGCAGGCGATGACGCCGTCGCTGGCCCCGGTGGGCACGGTCGCCTTCCTGACGCTGGCCGCCGCGCTCGGTGCCGGCAGCGGCGCGGTGTTCGCGCTGGTGGGGCTCCTGGCTCCGTCGAACATGGTCGGCTCGGTCACCGGCGTCGTGGGTGCCGCGGGCGGACTGGGCGGCTTCCTGCCGCCGCTGGTGATGGGTTCGCTCTACGGCGCCTACGGCTCGTACGGCATCGGCCTGAGCCTCCTCGGAATCGTCGCCACCGCCGCCCTGGCCTTCACCGCGACGGGCGTGCGCCAGGCCGTCTCGCGCCGCCCGGCCACCGCGCAGTCGCACTGACCCCGGCCCCGTAGAACCCCGTAGAACCCCGTAGAACAAGGTCGAACACGAAGGAACCACACGATGTGCGAGTACTGCGGATGCCAGTCACTGGCAGCCATCGACGAACTGACCCGCGAGCACGAGACCGTCGTGAACCTGATCGGCGAAGTGCACGACGCCCGGCGTGACGGTGACCTGACGCGCATGGTGGAGCGGGCCCGGGACATCGCCGCAGTGCTCGCCCCGCACACGGCGGTCGAGGAAGGCGCGCTCTTCCCCGCGATGGCCGAGGAGTTTCCCGGCCAGATCGCCGTTCTGGAAGCCGAGCACCGCCGTATCGAGGCGGTGCTGGAGGAGGCGGAGGAAGAGGTGCCGGCCGATCCCGGCTGGCCGGACCGGCTGACGGAGGTGCTCGCCCTGCTGCGCGAGCACATCCTCAAGGAGCAGGACGGCGTCTTCCCCGCCGCACTGTCCGTCCTGGACACCGAGCAGTGGGAGATGGTGGACGCGGTACGGCTCCGCGTCGGCGGTCTCACGCGGGCACCGAAACGCTGACACACATGAATGACGCCCGGGCCACGGCGGATGCCGCGGCCCGGGCGTCATTCATGTGTGCTCGTCATGTGTGCTCGTGTGGAAGCCGGTCGGTCGAGAGGGTCACTCATGCCTCGGTGACCCGGATGCCGGACACCAGATCGGGCCGTATGCGCACCGCCTGGTCCAAGGTCTGCCTCACCCACGGGCGAAGCATCTCCCGGTAGCGCGCCAGGTCCCGTTCGTCGGTGACCAGCTCGGCGAAACCGGTGACGACCACGCTCCAGCCCAGGTGGGTGTCCGGGTCGATCACGTCGGCCTCGTAGGCGACGACGACGCCCGGGCTGCCGTCCTGGCGGGTGTGCGAGGTCAGGGCCGCGCCCTCGTGGGTGCGGATGACTATCTGACCGTCGTCGATGATGTGATTGACCGGGCGGATGGTCGGCAGCGCGCTCCGGGTGAAGACGATCCTGCCCATGGGCACGCTGCCCAGCAGCCGTAGGGCCTCGGCACTGTCGAGTTCTGCGCTCCGGCGCGGTTCCACAAGGGCCGGCTCGGCGTTCTTGATAGGCATGGCGTGTGTCCGTAAGGAGGGGTTCGGCACGTAATCATGTGCGTCCGGTGTCCGCCGTTGCGTCCGGTGTCCGCCGAGCGTCATGTCCGCCGTGCGTCCGGTGTCCGCGTTCAGGGACCTCGATCAGACCAGTGAAATGGCCCACGCGCCGGTCGTGCCAGGGCCGTTCGGCCCTGCGCGGACCGCGTCCGGCCCTGCTTCGCGGGCCCCTCCCCCGGGCGCGCGGACGCGTAAGCGGATCCTCCGTGCCGCCCCCCGTCCCCGGCCCGATACCGTGGCAGATGTTCAGAAGGATCGGTGCCGGCACCGTGACCAGGGACGGAGGACAACGGTGGGAAGCTCCGACGACGCTCGCGAGGCGCGCATGCGGCTGCCGCAGCTGCGGCTGGACGAGCTCCTGGAGGAGTTGCAGGCCCGCCTGGACGCCGCCCGCGGCACCCGGGACCGGGTGCACAGCCTGCTGGAGGCGGTCCTCTCGGTCGGCCGGGAGCTGGACCTGGAGCAGGCGCTGCGCAGCATCGTCGAGGCCGCGGCGGTCCTGGTCGACGCGGAGTACGCGGCGCTGGGCGTGATCGGACCGGACGGAAAGCTGCTCTCGGACTTCCTCACGGTCGGCGTCAGCGACGAGCAGATCGCCCGCATCGGTCCCTTCCCGCAGGGCCACGGCATTCTGGGCGAGCTGATCCGGCACCCCGAACCGCTGCGGCTGGCCAGTCTCGCCGAGCACCCGGCGTCGTACGGCTTCCCGCCCCACCACCCGCCGATGAACACCTTCCTCGGCGTCCCCATCCGGGTACGCGGCCAGGTCTTCGGCAACCTGTACCTCACCGAGAAGCGGGGCGGCGCGCAGTTCGACGAGGAGGACGAGTCGGTCCTGTCCACGCTGGCCGTGGCGGCCGGCGTGGCGATCGACAACGCCCGTCTGTACGAGGAGTCACGGCTGCGCGAGCGCTGGCTGCGCGCGAGCACCGAGATCACTCACGGGCTGATGTCCGGCATCGAGAGAGGCGAGGTCCTCAGACTGATCGCCGAGCGGGCCGGGGAGATCACCTCGGCGTCCCTCGCCGTGGTCGCCGTACCGATGGCGGACACCGACGCGCTCACCGTGGAACTGGCGATCGGGGAGGAGGCGGAGGCCCATCGCGGTCTGGTGCTGCCCGTGGACGACAGCCTGATCGGGCGGGCCTTCTCCAGCGGCGCCCCGATCACCAGCGCCGACGTCTGCCGTGACGAACGCGTCTCGTCGGGCCCCCCGCGGTTCTACGGACTCGGCCCCGCGGTGGCCGTCCCCATCGGCTCCGGCGAGGGTGTACGAGGCGTCGTCCTGCTCGTCCGTGCCGCGGGCAGGCCCCCGTTCTCCGAGGAGGAGACGGAGCCGCTGCAGGGCTTCGCGGCGCAGGCCGCCGTGGCCATGGAGCTGGCCGAGCGGCGCAAGGACTCCGAGCAGATCGCGGTGCTGGAGGAACGTGACCGGATCGCCCGGGACCTGCACGATCTGGCGATCCAGCGGCTGTTCGCCACCGGAATGACGCTGCAGAGCGCGGGGCGGTTCATCGAGCACGCGGAGGCCTCCGGCCGGGTGCTGCGGGCGGTGGACGACCTGGACGAGACGATCAAGATCATCAGGTCGACGATCTTCGGCCTGCGGGCGCAGGACACCGCCACCGGTCCCGCCCTGCGGGCGCGGACGGTACGCGCGGTGGGCGAGGCCGCCCCACTGCTCGGTTTCGCCCCGAGCCTGCGGATGGAGGGCCTGCTGGACACCGACGTGGCCCGGGAGACCGCCGAACAGGTGATGGCGGTGCTCTCCGAGGCGCTGACCAATGTCGCGCGCCATGCGCACGCCTCCAAGACCGAGGTGGCGCTGGAGACCGACGGCAGGCAGATTCGGCTGACGGTCTCCGACAACGGCGTGGGCATCCCCGCCCACGGCCGCCGCAGCGGCTTGCGCAACATGAAGGAACGGGCCCAGCAACTCGGCGGGGACATGGAACTGACCGACCGGCCCGGCGGTGGTACGACACTGGTCTGGCACGCGCCGGTGGGGGAGGCCTAGCCGGGATCGCCGGCCGCTGCTCGTGGGGACGGGCCGAGGCCTTTCGGCGGATACTGGGACCGGCTGCCCCGGCGCGTGAGAACCTGGCCGGGGACCGGAACGAGGACCGTGCCCGACCCCGAACGCGCCCGTCCCGGGTGCCCGCCGAACCGGACCGCCGAGGGGCGGCGGGTGAGGAGGCTGCAAGGGCCATGCGACCGCTCGACGTGCAGACGGTGTCCACACTGGTCGAGGAGGCCACGGCCGCCCCGTCCATGCACAACGCTCAGCCGTGGAGCTTCCGCTTCGTGGCCGCCGAGGGTCTCCTCCTGTTGTTTGCCGATCTCGATCGGGCCATGCACCGGTCCGACCCGGGCAACCGGGCCCTGCACATCGGATGCGGGGCGGCGCTGTTCAATCTGCGGGTCGCCGCCGCACACGCCGGGCTCGCCCCGCAGGTCGTCCTGCTGCCCGACCCCGCGGATCCCCTGCTGCTGGCCGCCGTGCAGCTGACCGAACCCGGCGCGCCGGCCGCGGACGACCTTCGACCGCTGTATCCGGCGATCGGGCAGCGGCACACCAGCCGCCACCCCTTCGACGAGAAGGGCATCCCCGACGATGTACAGGCCGGGCTGCGGGCGGCGGCCGCCCGGGAGGGCGCCGAACTGCTCTTCCCCGGGCCCTGGCACATCGACACCCTGCTGGAACTCGTCCGCGACGCCGAGAGCCGCGACATCCTGGATCCCGGAGGCCGCGCGGACCTCGATCACTGGACCCGGATCGGCCCGGAAGCGGAAACCGCCACCGACGGAGTGCCCGAGTATGCGTTCGGGCCGCGACCGTCGGGCGGCCGGGCTCCGCTGCGCGATTTCGCCGGACGCCGGGCGGTGGCCGAGCACGACAGCGCACCCTTTGAACAGAACCCCCATCTGGCGCTGCTGAGCACCCACACCGACACGCCTGCCGACTGGCTGCTGGCCGGGCAGGCGCTGGAATGTGTCCTCCTGCGAGCCACCCTGGCCGGTCTGGCCACCGCCCTGACCTCGCACGCCCTGGAGAGCCGCGAGCTGCGCCTCCTGGCCCGCGATCCGGTGTCGGGCACGGGCCACGTCCAGATGGTGCTGCGGCTCGGCTACGGCCCGCCCGGCCCCGCCACACCCCGCCGCCCCGTGCGGGACGTCCTCGACATCGCCTAGGCAGTGACTTCCCGGGCAGCGGGAGCCTTGCTTGCCGGGGACATGTGGCGCGCCGGGATCGCAACCAGGAGCGGTGGGCAACACGCTAGGGCCATCCGGCCTCCATTGGGCCGCACAACCGGGGCCAAGCGTACCGACTTACCGAGCCGTTCGGCCTCGTTCGGCTTTTCCGGCCCATGATCGGCCCCGGACCGCGGCTTAATGGATTGCAGCTGTGATGCGTGAGCGCCCGCCCGCGCACGTTTGTAATTCCGAGGAGAGCCATGCTTTCGCCCGAGTCCGCCGCTGTCGTCCGCGCCACTCTGCCCGCTGTGGGCGGGGCCCTCGACGAGATAACGACGCGGTTCTACGGCACGATGTTCGGCGACCAACCCGAGCTGCTGGACGGGATGTTCAACCGGGGCAACCAGGCCAACGGTGAACAGCGCCAGGCTCTGGCCGGGTCCATCGCCGCCTTCGCCCAGGCGCTCCTCGCCGACCCCGACGCCCGCCCGGACGCACTGCTGTCCCGGATCGCGCACAAGCACGCCGCGCTCGGTGTGACCGAGGACCAGTACACGATCGTCCACAAATACCTGTTCGGCGCCATCGCCGACGTCCTCGGCGAGGCGGTCACCCCCGAGGTCGCCGGAGCCTGGGACGAGGTGTACTGGCTGATGGCCGGTGCGCTCATAGCCCGGGAGGCCCGCCTCTACCAGGAGGCCGACGTCGACCCGCGGCACCCCTGGCGGCAGTGGACCGTCGTCGAGCGCCGCGAGGAGACCCCGGACGTCGTCTCCTTCCTGCTGCGCCCGGCCGACGGATCGCCCGTACCGACCTCGCGCGCGGGCCAGTACGTAAGCGTGCGCGTCGAAATGGCCGACGGCATCCACCAGTTGCGCCAGTACAGCCTCTCCGGAGCGCCCGACGGCGAGCTGCGCCGCATCACCGTCAAGCGCGTCGAGAGTGTGGCCGAGGCCCCCGAGGGCGAGGTCTCCAACCAACTGCACCGCACCGTGAAGACCGGCGACGAGCTCACCCTGTCGGAGCCGTTCGGCGACGTGGTCCTCGACGACGCGGACTCCCCCCTGCTGCTGGTCTCCGCCGGCATCGGCTGCACCCCGATGGTCGGCATGCTCGAACACCTCGCCGCCACCGACTCGTCCCGGCCGGTCTGGGTACTGCACGCCGACCGCGCCCCGAAGGACCACGCCCTGCGCGCCGACACCCGCCGTCTGGTGGAGCAACTGCCCAACGCGCGCGCGGAGTTCTGGTACGAGGAGGAAGCGGACAGCGAGGCCGGTGCCCGCACCGGACTGATGATCCTCGACGAGCTCCAGCTGCCCGCCGGCGCCGACGTGTACCTGTGCGGCTCGCTTCCCTTCATGCGCGCCGTCCGCAGCCAGCTGCTCCAGGCCGGCATCCCCGCGCGCCACATCCGCTACGAGGTGTTCGGCCCCGACCTGTGGCTGGCGCACGCCGAGGACTGACAGCCGCGCGGTGAGCGGCGCCGCCCCTGCCTCCCGCTGATGAACGCGGTCGGCGCCGCCTGCTGCTGGACGACACCGGTCTGCCCGATGCGGCAGGCCGGTGTCGTCGTGCGCCCGGACGGCAATGGGGCCGAGGCCCGTCGCAGGAGGGCGCCGTCACCGCCGTAAGCCTTGTCCGCCTGGGCCGAAAGTCCCGGACCGGGAGACCGGCGGGCCCCGAAATCCGGCCGTATCGGAGCCCGGTGGCCCTTGAACGGGGCCCGTCCGGCCGTGGGCGGCGCGCCGGACGGTCGGCCAAGCTGGGGGCGACCGAACCGGAGGATCACGTGTACGGATCCAACGGGCGCTCACCCGTTCGGCTTCTCCGTCCTGAGTCGGCGCGGCGCTCGTACCGGTTCGGTCGCCGTCCGGCCGCCCGCCTTGTCTGCCCTGACTTCCGGGCGGCCGGACCAGGGGCTCGGCACGGGGCGTACCCAACCGGCCCCCATTCCGGCGGTCGTCAGGAGAAGCGCATGCACGCATCAGGCATATCGGAGATCGATGCCACCGCTCTGGAGACGCTGTTGGCGGCCGCGACGGCGGCGCCGTCGATCCACAACACCCAGCCGTGGCGGTTCCGACTGGAGCCTGCCACCGGGGTGTTGCAGGTCCGCGCCGCACCGCGGAAGTCGCTCTCGCTGACCGATCCGGAGTTCCGGGCCCAGTATCTGTCGGTCGGCGCGGCGCTGTTCAACCTCCGCGTCGCCGTGGATCACCTGGGTCTGCAGGCGATGGTGCGGCTGCTGCCGGACCCGTCCGACCCCGGGCTGCTGGCCGTCGTATGGCCGTGCGGCCGCTCCGACTTCCTCCAGCCCGACCAGTGGCGGGAGCTCGATCTGTACGGGGCCGTCGCGCGGCGGCACACGAGCCGCATGCCGTTCACCGGGCGTCCGGTGCCCGAATCCGTCGTGGCGCAGATGACCGAGGCCGCCCGGCTCGAAGGGGCGAGGCTGCGGGTACCGGACTTCGCCGGGACCCGGCGGCTGCTGCACCTGACCGCGGCCGGAGAGGCACGCAACCACGCCGACGCGGGACGTGCGGCCGAGAGCCGAGCGTGGATCACTGCGCCGGGTGAAGGCCCGTACGGCATTCCGGTGACGGCGCTGGGGCCGCAGGACTCGGCCGGACGGATGCCCGTGCGGGACTTCGTCGGCACCCAGCGCTCCCGGGGCCTGCCCGGGCTCCGCTTCGAGCGGCACGCCCAGGTGGCCCTGCTGTGCACCACCCGGGACCGGCGCGTGGACTGGCTACGGGCGGGTCAGGCGCTGCAGCGTGTGCTGCTGGTGGCCACCGCGCACGGAGTGCGCACGTCGATGCTGCACCAGGCGCTGGAGTGGCCGGATCTGCGGTGGGCGATGCGCAATGGACCTGAGCGGCGCTGCAGTCCGCAACTGCTGATCCGCTTCGGATACGGCCCGGAGGGCGGCCGGACCCCGCGTGCACCCGCACAGCCCTGAGACCACGGCCGATACGGTTCACCGGCCCGGGTGAGCCGTATCGGACCGGTGAGAACGAAGGAGCAGACAGGATGGCGCAGGTACCGACTCAGCAGGAGGCAGGGCCGGCACCGGTCCCCGACCGGGCGTGGCTGATGCTGGCCCTGGCCACGATCGGCTTCGCCGTCAACTTCTGGGCGTGGGCGCTGCTCAGCCCGCTCGGCCCCCGGTTCAAGGAATCCCTGGACCTGTCCTCCTTCGAGCAGTCGCTGTTGGTGGCGGTGCCGGTCGTGGTGGGCTCGCTGGGCCGCATCCCGGTCGGAGCGCTTACGGACCGGTTCGGCGGACGGGTGATGTTCCCGCTGGTCTCCGCGGCCACCATCGTCCCCGTCCTCTATCTCGGGCTCGCGGGCCACTCCTCCCTGACGGCCCTGCTGGTCGGCGGGTTCTTCCTCGGTATCGGCGGCACCGCCTTCGCTGTCGGGGTGCCCCACGTCAGCGCCTGGTTCCCGCCCGAGCGACGAGGGTTCGCCATCGGGATCTTCGGCATGGGCATGGGCGGCACCGCGATCAGCGCGCTGACCACGGTGAAGCTCGTCGATGCCCATGGCATGGCCACCCCCTTCCTGATCACCGCCGCCGTTTTGGCGGTGTACGCGGTCGTGTCGGCGCTGGTGCTGCGCGACGCCCCCGGCCGCGTGGTGCCGACGGAGCCGCTCTTCCGTCGTCTGGCCGCCACGCTCAAGCTCGGTGTCACCTGGCAGGCCTCCGCCCTGTACGCGGTGGCCTTCGGCGGATATGTCGCCTTCTCGGTCTATCTGCCGACGTATCTGAGGACCGCCTACGGGCTGACCCAGGCCGACGCGGCGAACCGGATGGCCGGATTCGTACTGCTCGCGGTGGCGATGCGGCCCGTCGGCGGCTGGCTGTCGGACCGCGTGGGAGCGGTGCGCGTCCTCGTCGGGGCGCTGGCCGTGGTGGTCGTCGGCGCGCTCCTGCAGTCCCCGACCCCCTCCCTGGCGCCGGTCGGCACGATCGCCTTCCTCGCCATGGCCGCCGCGCTCGGGGCGGCCAGCGGAGCGGTCTTCGCCCTGGTGGCCCTGCTGGCCCCCGCGAACCGGGTCGGCTCGGTCACCGGAGTCGTCGGCGCGGCCGGCGGACTGGGCGGATTCCTGCCGCCCCTGGTCATGGGCTCGCTGTACGGCGCCTACGGCTCCTACACGCTGGGCCTGGTCCTACTGGCCCTGGTCGCCGCCGCCGCGCTGGTGTTCACCGCCACCGGCGTCCGCCACGCCGTCGCCCGGCGCACTCGGGTCGCCCAGCCGCAGGAGCAGTAACCGCGTTCCAGGCGGATTTGATCCTTCCCGTGGCGCCGCTGCCAGGTGAAGGCAAGAATGCGAACAGGCCGGCGCACTTTGGTGCGGATGTTCCGCATGAGGGAACGCGTGTGGCTTGCTCGGCCCCGCGCCGGCTGACAGAGAACACCGTCGGGCACATGCCCGGAAAGAGGTGAGACGGTGGCCGATCGCACCGGTTCCCGCACCCAACAGACGAGCCCTGGCCACCCGGCGGGGCTGGACGGTGAGCTGACGGAGGCGTTGGTGCGCTCTCGCCGGTACTTCACCCGGGCGGAGGTGTCCGGCGATCTGCGCACCCTGCGCAGAGCGGGCGGCCGTCAGGCGGACGACTTCTACCGGGACCGCTGGTCGCACGACAAGGTGGTGCGCTCCACCCACGGAGTGAACTGCACCGGATCCTGCTCGTGGAAGGTGTACGTCAAGGACGGCATCATCACCTGGGAGGCCCAGCAGACCGACTATCCCTCCGTCGGCCCGGACCGCCCCGAGTACGAGCCCCGCGGCTGCCCGCGCGGCGCGGCCTTCTCCTGGTACACCTACTCGCCGACCCGGGTGCGCTACCCGTATGTGCGCGGTGTGCTGCTCCAGATGTACCGCGAGGCGAAGGCCCGGCTCGGCGACCCGGTCGCGGCTTGGGCGGACATCGTCTCCGACCCCGAGCGCGCCCGGCGCTACAAGTCGGTGCGCGGCAAGGGCGGCCTGGTGCGGGCGAGCTGGGACGAGGCGCTGGAGATGATCGCCGCCGCCCATGTGCACACCATCAAGGAGTACGGTCCCGACCGGCTGGCCGGGTTCTCGCCGATCCCGGCGATGTCGATGGTCTCGCACGCCTCCGGCGCCCGCTTCTACTCGCTGCTCGGCGGGGTGATGCTGTCGTTCTACGACTGGTACGCCGATCTGCCGGTCGCCTCCCCGCAGGTCTTCGGCGACCAGACCGACGTACCGGAGTCGGGGGACTGGTGGGACGCCGGCTATCTGATCATGTGGGGCTCGAACCTGCCCGTGACCCGGACCCCGGACGCGCACTGGATGGCCGAGGCCCGCTATCGGGGCCAGAAGGTGGTCGCGGTCTCCCCGGACTACGCGGACAACGTGAAGTTCGCCGACGAGTGGCTGCCCGCCCACCCGGGCACCGACGGGGCGCTGGCCATGGCCATGGGGCACGTGGTCCTCAAGGAGTTCTTCGTCGACCGTCGGACCCCGTACTTCGAGGACTACGTCAAGCGGTACACCGATCTGCCGTTCCTGGTCGCGCTCGACGAGCGGGAGCCGGGCACCTATGCGCCGGGGAAGTTCCTGACCGCCGCGGACCTCGGCGATGAGCATGCCTCCTCCGAGAACGCCGAGTTCCGCACCGTCCTGCTGGACGCCGCCACCGGCCGTCCGACGGTGCCGAACGGGACGCTCGGCCACCGGTTCGGAGAGTCCGGCGCCGGAAAGTGGAATCTGGACCTCGGCGACGTCGATCCGCTGCTGTCGGCCGACCGCGGGGGCGAGGAACCGGTGGAGGTGGAACTGCCGTGCTTCGACGCCCCCGACGGCGGCGCACGGCGACTGCGGCGCGGAGTCCCGGTGCGGCGCGTGGCCGGGCGGCTGGTCACCACCGTGTACGACCTGCTGCTGGCCCAGTACGGGGTGGCTCGCGCCGGCCTGCCGGGCCGGTGGCCCTCCGGCTACGACGACACGACCGAGCCGTACACCCCCGCATGGCAGGCCGGGATCACCGGCGTGGATGCGGACCGGGCGGCCCGGATCGCGCGCGAGTTCGCCGCCAACGCCGAGGAGTCCCACGGCCGTTCGATGATCATCATGGGGGCGGGCACCAACCACTGGTTCCACTCCGACACCATCTACCGGGCGTTCCTCACCCTGACGACGCTGACGGGCTGCCAGGGAGTCAACGGCGGCGGCTGGGCGCACTACGTCGGACAGGAGAAGGTCCGCCCCATCACCGGCTATTCGGCGATCGCGACCGCGGCCGACTGGAACCGTCCGGCGCGACAGATGATCCAGACGGCGTACTGGTATCTGCACGCCGACCAGTTCCGCTACGACCCGTTCTCCGCCGACACCCTCGCCGCGGCCGGTTCCGGCGGCCCGTTCGCGGGCATGGCCACCGCCGATGTCATCGCCGCCTCGGCGCGCATGGGCTGGATGCCCTCCTATCCCACCTTCGACCGCAACCCGCTCGACCTGGCCGACGAGGCCGAGGCCGCCGGCCGGGGCGTCGGCGAGCACGTGGTGGAGGAACTGAAGGCCGGGCGGCTGCGGTTCGCGGGCGAGGACCCCGACGCACCGGAGAACTTCCCCCGCGTACTGACCATCTGGCGGGCCAACCTGCTCGGCTCCTCGGCCAAGGGCAACGAGTACTTCCTCAAGCACCTCCTCGGCGCCGACTCCTCGGTGAACGCGACGGAGGCACCGCCGCAGGACCGGCCCCGGGACGTGGTGTGGCGGGAGGAGGCACCGGTGGGCAAGCTCGACCTCCTGCTCACCCTGGACTTCCGGATGACCAGCACCACCGTGTTCTCCGACGTGGTGCTGCCGGCCGCCACCTGGTACGAGAAGCACGACCTGTCGAGCACCGACATGCACCCCTATGTGCACGCGTTCAACCCGGCGATCGCCCCACCGTGGCAGACCCGCACCGACTGGGACGCCTTCAACAGCATCGCCAAGGAGTTCAGCCGGCTCGCCGCGGACCACCTGGGCGTGCGCAAGGACGTGGTGGCCGCCCCCCTGCTGCACGACACACCGGACGAACTGGCCAACCCGCACGGCCGCGTGCGGGACTGGAAGGCCGGCGAGTGCGAGCCCGTGCCCGGCAGCACCATGCCCAAACTGCTCACCATCGAGCGCGACTACGGCGCCGTCGCCGAGAAGATGACCGCACTCGGCCCCCTGCTCGACACCCTCGGCGCCACCACCAAGGGCATCACCTTCAAGGTCGACCGGGAACTGGAGTACCTGCGGCGCAAGAACGGCACCGCGCGCGGGGGAGTGGCCGACGGCCGCCCGGTGATCGCCCGTGACGTGCACGCCTGTGAGGCGATCCTCGCCCTGTCCGGCACCACCAACGGACACCTCGCCACACAGGGCTTCCACACCCTCGAATCCCGCACGGGCACCCCGCTCGCGGACCTGGCCGCCGAGCACGAGGGCAAGCAGATCACCTTCGCCGACACCCAGGCGGCCCCGGTGCCGGTCATCACCAGCCCCGAGTGGTCCGGCTCGGAGACGGGCGGGCGCCGCTACTCGCCGTTCACCGTCAACGTCGAACGCAGCAAACCCTGGCACACCCTCACCGGCCGCCAGCACTTCTACCTCGACCACGACTGGATGACCGCCCTCGGCGAACAACTACCGGTCTACCGGCCCCCGTTGAACATGCACGCCCTGTTCGGCGAGCCACGGATCGGGGACACCGGCGAACTCGGCGTGACCGTGCGCTATCTGACCCCGCACAACAAGTGGTCCATCCACTCCGAGTACCAGGACAACCTGTTCATGCTGTCGCTGTCCCGGGGCGGCCCGACGATCTGGATGTCCACCGCCGACGCGGCGAAGATCGGCGTCCACGACAACGACTGGATCGAGGCGGTCAACCGCAACGGCGTCGTCGCCGCCCGCGCCATCGTCTCCCACCGCATGCCCGAGGGCACCGTCTACATGCACCACGCCCAGGACCGGCTCATCGACGTGCCCCGCACCGAGACCACCGGACGGCGCGGCGGCATCCACAACTCCCTCACCCGCCTGCTGATCAAACCGAGCCATCTGATCGGCGGCTACGCCCAGCTGTCCTACGCCTTCAACTACCTCGGCCCGACCGGCAACCAGCGCGACGAGGTCACGGTCATCCGCCGCCGCAGCGACCAGGAGGTGACGTACTGATGACCCGCGGCGACAGCGCCATCGGGCGCGTCATGGCCCAGATGGCGATGGTCATGAACCTCGACAAGTGCATCGGCTGCCACACGTGCTCGGTCACCTGCAAACAGGCCTGGACCAACCGCACCGGCGTCGAATACGTGTGGTTCAACAACGTCGAGACCCGCCCCGGCCAGGGCTACCCCCGGCGTTACGAGGACCAGGACACCTGGCAGGGCGGCTGGACCCTCAACAACCGCGGCCGCCTCACCCTCAAGGCCGGCGGGCGCTTCAAGAAGCTCGCCAGCATCTTCTCCAACCCCAAACTGCCCACGCTCGACGACTACTACGAGCCCTGGACCTACGACTACGCGACGCTGACCAACGCCCCGCTGCAGGAGCACACCCCCGTCGCCCGCCCCAAGTCGCTCATCACCGGCAAGGACATGAAGATCTCCTGGTCGGCCAACTGGGACGACAGCCTCGGCGGCTCGTCCGACCACGGCCGCAAGGACGTGCTGCTGAACGAGGTCGCGGAAAAGGTCAAGTTCGAGTTCGAGCAGACGTTCATGTTCTATCTGCCGCGCATCTGCGAGCACTGCCTCAACCCGTCGTGCGCGGCCTCCTGCCCCTCCGGTGCGATCTACAAGCGCACCGAGGACGGCATCGTCCTCGTCGACCAGGACCGCTGCCGGGGCTGGCGGATGTGCGTGACCGGATGCCCTTACAAGAAGGTCTACTTCAACCACCGCACCGGCAAGGCCGAGAAGTGCACCTTCTGCTTCCCGCGCGTCGAGGTCGGCCTGCCCACCGTCTGCTCCGAGACCTGCGTCGGCCGGCTGCGCTACATCGGACTCGTCCTCTACGACGTCGAACGCGTCCTGGACGCCGCCTGCACCCCCGACGACACCGACCTGTACGAGGCGCAGCGCGGCGTCTTCCTCGACCCTGACGACCCCGAGGTCATCGCCGCCGCCGAGCGCGACGGCATCCCCCGCGACTGGGTCGAGGCCGCCCAGCGGTCACCCATCCATGCGCTGATCAACACCTACAAGGTGGCGCTGCCGCTGCACCCGGAGTACCGCACCATGCCCATGGTCTGGTACATCCCGCCGCTCTCCCCGGTCGTCGACGCCGTCCGCGGGACCGGCCACGACGCCGAGAACCACCGCAACCTGTTCGCGGCCGTCGACGCCCTGCGCATCCCCGTCGACTACCTTGCCCAGCTTTTCACCGCGGGCGACCCCGCACCCGTCGACGCCGTGCTGAGACGCCTGGCCGCCATGCGCTCCTACATGCGCGACATCAACCTCGGCCGGGAGCCCGATGCCGCCATCCCCGAACAGGTCGGCATGAGCGAGCAGCAGATGTACGACATGTACCGGCTGCTGGCCCTGGCCAAGTACGACGAGCGGTACGTCATCCCGCCCGCCCACGCCGAACAGGCCCACGACTTGGAGGAACTCGCCACCGAGTGCAGCCTGGACTACGAGGGCGGGCCCGGCATGGGAGGCTCCGGCCCCTTCGGCGAGACCTCCGGCGGCGCCGCTCCGATCGCGGTGGAGACCTACCGGGCCCTGCGCGACCGTCAGTCCGCCGACACTCCCGCCACCCCCACCGACAAGGCCACCCGCGTCAACCTCCTCAACTGGGACGGCAAGGGCACCCCGCCGGGCCTGTTCCCACCCTCCGGCGGCGGGACCGCGTCCGGCGGCGAGGAGACCGATGCGGGCGGGGAGGTCGAACCGAAGCCGTGAGAAGGAAGACCAAAGCCACATCGCGCACCGAGCCCTGGCAGCCGCACGCCTGGCAGGCCCAGTCCCTGCTGCTCGCCTACCCTGACGACCAGTTCGCCGCCCGGCTCGAACTGGCCCGCCAGGTCGCCACCCACCTCCCGCGGCCCGTCGCCGAACCCCTCCTGGAGTTCGTGGCGCACGCCGACCGGACCGCCCCCGCCGACCTGGCCACCGCCTACGTCGCCACCTTCGACCACCGCAAACGCTGCTGCCCCTACCTCACCTACTACGCCCATGGCGACACCCGGAAACGCGGCCTCGCACTGCTCCGCCTGAAGCAGACGTACGCCGCCGCCGGCTGGCGCCTGGCCGACGACGAACTGCCGGACCACCTCGCCGTCGTCCTCGAGTTCGCCGCCACCGACCCCACCACCGGACTCGGCCTGCTCACCGACCACCGCGCGGGACTGGAACTGCTGCGCCTGGCCCTGCAGGACGAGGGCTCAGCCTGGGCCGGCGTCCTGCGGTCCGTCTCCGCCACCCTTCCCCAGCTCGCGGGCGACGACCGAGAGGCAGTCGCCCGCCTCGCCGCCGAAGGCCCACCCGAAGAACAGGTCGGCCTCGACCCGTACACACCCGCGCAGTACCTGCCCGACCCCGCGGGAGGCCCGCGATGACCGCACCCTCACACGGCCTGACCATGGCGGCCGAGACCAGTACCGGCGCGATCCTGCTGTGGGTCGTCCTGCCGTATCTGTCCCTCGCCGTCTTCGTCCTGGGCCATATCTGGCGCTACCGCTACGACAAGTTCGGCTGGACCACCCGCTCCTCCCAGCTGTACGAGAACCGGCTGCTGCGCATCGGCAGCCCGCTGTTCCACTTCGGCATCCTCCTGGTGCTCCTCGGCCACGTCGGCGGGCTGCTCATCCCCAAGAGCTGGACCGAGGCGGCCGGCATCAGCGAGCACACCTACCACGTCACGGCCGTCACGCTCGGTACCGTGGCGGGCGTGTGCACCCTGGGCGGAATCGCCATCCTCATCTACCGGCGCCGCACCGTCGGCCCGGTCTTCTCCGCCACCACCCGCAACGACAAGGCCATGTACGTCTCGCTCACCGCGACCATCGTGCTCGGCCTGGCGGCCACCGTCGCCGCCAACATCGTCGGCGGCGGCTACGACTACCGCGAGACCATCTCCCCCTGGTTCCGCTCCATCTTCTACGTTCAGCCCGACCCGGCCCTGATGGCCGGAGCGCCGATCCTCTTCCAGCTCCATGCGATCAGCGCCCTGCTGCTCTTCGCCGCCTGGCCCTTCACCCGCCTGGTCCATATGCTCACCGCGCCCTTGGGCTACCTCACCCGCCCCTACATCGTCTACCGCAGCCGCGACGTCGGCCTCGGCGCCAGGGCGCCGCGCCGTGGCTGGGAGCGCGTCGGATAGCCGGCCCTGCCGGACGGGTCCGACCGTCAGCCCTTGGGCCAGAGGACGAAGTCGGCGAACGCCCGGCGAGCGGGCTCGGGCCCGACCTCGTCCAGGGCCGCGCGTACGGCGTGGAGGTGGTCGGGGGTCATCTCCAGCGGGGGTTCGTCCGGCTGATGTGTGGTCCCGATCGGATAGTCGACGCCGGGCCGGCGCGTCATCTCGATGTGGCAGCCCAGCACATGCGTGACCGGACGGCGGCCGGCGAATGCGATCAGCCGGTCGATCGTCCGTGAGAACGCCGACCAGTCCTCGATGTACAACCGGCCCCGGTAGACGGTGTCTCCAGTCAGCAGGAACCCGGTCCACGGATCGTAGTAGGTGACCGCCGCGGCGTCATGGCCCGGTGTCGCGAGCGCCTCCAGGACCCGACCCCCGAGATCGAGCGGCCGTACCGCGTCCGGGTCGTCGGCGAAGCCGAGGAACGCCCACGCCGCATCCCGCTCGGCACCGACCATGATCGTGTCCGGGCGATCGAGGAACTGGCCGTCGCCCGCGATGTGATCGCCGTGCGAGTGCGTGTGGAGCACGAGCAGCCGATAGCCATCACGCGGATGACGAGCCAGCCACGCCTCGACAAGACCATCGACGGTCCGGCGCACCGGGAAGAACTCCGGCGAGGCCGTGGCACCGGTGTCGATCAGGACCGCCCGTCGCTCTCCGAACAGCAGATACAGAAACGGCGCCTCGTAGTCGATCGCCTTGTTCTGCCGCAGCACCACCGTGTGCTCGTCGTACCAGTGCACCTGAAGATCGGGATCGGTGTTGTGCTTGGCCGACGGCGACCCGTGAATCCAGGCCACACCCAGCGGCTCCGCGCTGAACTTCCGGCCACCCGGTTCGCCCGCACCGAACATGACGCCTCCCGAAGTGCGTCGTCTTGGCGGGCCGGGTACGGCGCACATCTCGTCCGGGGAGACACGCAGGTGCGCCTCCGGCCGGACGCTATCACCGCATACCCGCCTCCGGGCACGATGGTTGCCGACGGCCGTCAGGTCTGGCGTGGATTCGGCTTCAGCACGGCGAACACCGCCTGGGCCGGGTCCGCCAGCCAGGCGATGCGTCCGACGTCCGGCACGTCCGCGGCCGGCATGAGCACCGTCCCGCCGTTTGCCTGCACCGCGGTGACGACGGCATCCGCATCCGCAACGGCGAAGTACGGCACCCAGCGAGCCACCTCGTGCTCCCCCTGAAGCGGAGCCACACCGCCGAAGGACCCCTCCTCCTGGTCGCCGTCCCTGATGCTCAGGACCCGGTACGTCATGCCGGGCGCCTGCATCTCCTGAGAGCGCCAGCCGAACAGCCCGTGGTAGAAGCGGATGGCCGCTTCCGGGTCCGCGACCTGCAGCTCGACCCACACCAGCGTGTTGTCCTCGGACGTCTTCTCCAGGCCCGCCCCGGCTTCGAGCACGGCGAACTCCGCACCCTGGGGATCGGTGAACTGGGCCAGTTGCCCCTCGCCCACGCTCATCGGCTCGACGCGCACACGGCCCCCGCCGGTGACCACATCACGGGCGGCGGCCTGGATGTCGTCGCTGCGGAAGTACGTCGTCCAGGCCGACTGGGCACCCTCCTCGGTCAGCGGCCCGAGGGCGGCGACGGTCTTCCCGTCCTGCTGGAAGAGCCCGTACCCGCCCGCTTCGGGCCCGAGCGACATGAACCGCCAGCCGAAGACGGCGCTGTAGAAGCCGGCAGCCGCGTCCAGGTCCGGGCTGCCGAGGTCGATCCAGACGGGCGAACCGGCGCGGTAGTCGGTGCCGAGCATACGTTTCCTCCTGCGCGTCCGGTGCTGAGACCCCGTCACTATGCCGCCCTTCACGCGTGGTGCCCGGCGTAACGGCCCGAATGTCCCGACCCTTTCACCCGGGCTGGGGAACCTGATGAGCCGCACCACTCGCCACCCTGGATCGCTTCTTGGATGCGCTGGCCGCCTGGATCAACGACGCCCCCGGCTGGTACGGGAACTTCCACCATGAGATGCCCGAGCACGGCGACTGGACGTTCTTCGCCCGCGCGTTGAGCGCGGCCGTGGGGCTACAACTCCGGGTGACGGCGACGAGAATTCCCACCCGGATGAGGCACACCCCCCAGTTGAACACGTTCAAATCTGGCGGCTACGCTTGTGCCCACCGAAGTTGAGGGGGATCGATGAAGGTAGTGCTACCCGGGGGAACCGGGCAGGTGGGCACGATCCTGGACCGTGCGCTGACGGCCGCCGGGCATGAGGTCGCGGTGTTGACCCGGCGTCCGGAGCGGGAGCGCGAAATCGGCTGGGACGGGCGCGCGCTGGGCCCCTGGGCCGACGCGATCGACGGCACCGACGTCGTGATCAACCTGGCCGGACGCAGCGTCTCCTGCCGCTACACCGCCGAGAACCTGCAAGCCATGATGGATTCGCGGGTGGAATCGGCGCGGGTGGTGGGCGAGGCGATCGCCGTCGCCGCGCGGCCACCGCGAGTGTGGCTGCAGATGAGTACCGCCACGATCTACGTCCATCGCTTCGACGCGGCGCACGACGAGGCGACGGGAGTGATCGGCGGCTCGGAGGCCGGGGTGCCGGACTACTGGTCGTACAGCGTCGAGATCGCGAAGAACTGGGAGCAGGCGCAGGCCCAGGCGCGGACACCGGCGACGCGGAAGGTGGCGCTGCGCTCGGCCATGGTCATGAGCCCGGATCGGGGCGGGGTCTTCGACGTACTGCTGTGGCTGGCCCGGCTGGGGCTGGGCGGGCCGGTCGCCGGCGGTGCGCAGTATGTCTCCTGGATCCATGACGAGGACTTCGTCCGCGCGGTGGAGTTCTTGATCGCCCAGGACGACATCGAGGGGCCCGTGAACATCTCCTCACCCGGCCCCCTTCCGCACCGTGAGTTCATGCGGGTGCTGCGCGCGGCCCGGGGCGTGCCGGTAGGCCTGCCGGCGACGCGATGGATGGCGGAGCTGGGGGCGCTCGCGTTGCGTACCGACACGGAACTGTTGCTCAAGAGCCGTCGGGTGGTACCGGGTCGGCTGAGCGCGGCCGGGTTCGGCTTTGCGTATCCCGAGTGGGAGGGAGCTGCCACGGACCTGGTTCGACGGACTCGCCGCGACCGTCAGCGGCGCACCGCTCGCGCATGAAAAAATGGGCAGCATGGGCGGACAGTCCGAGCACCCGGAACTCTGGGCGTTCCTGGATTCACTGCACCGCGGCGAACTCCTTTCCGGCACCGTCGCGGCGATCGAACGGTTCGGCGTCTTCGTGTCGCTGGACGACGGCCCCGACCACCCGGTCTTCCCCGGCGTCGGGTTCATCACGGTCCCCGAACTGTCCTGGACGCGTCTCGAAGCGGCTTCGGACGTCGTGCAGGTCGGCCGGCGCGTTTCCTGTGAGTTCCTCCAGTTCGACACATGGAATCTGGAGGCCAGACTGTCCTTGCGGGCGACGCGGCCGGACCCCTTCCAGACGTTCGCCGACCGCACCGCCGTAGGACAGGAACTACATGGACGTATAACCAAGTTGGTCCCGTTCGGTGTCTTCGTTCAGGTCGCCGATGGAATCGAGGGACTGGTCCACCTACGAGAACTCACCCCGGAGCCAGTCGAATCCCCGTCGGATGTCGTCCAGGCCGGCGACGAGGTCACGGTCGTCGTCGCGGCAATCGACCGGGAGCAACGCAGACTGACCCTCTCTCGGCGACAGGACCCACCCGGACACCAGTGACTCTTCCTTCTCATCAGGCAGGCTCGACGCGCAGGGCCGCTAGCTCTGGCAGCCGGGAACCGATGAGCACTACCGGCAGTCCCAGCCGCAGTTGTGGCTGAAGCCGACCGAGCATCCGCAAGGGGTCTGGGCGACACTCGCGACCAGTTGACGGGCCGCCGGCGGGGGTCCGGCCGCTCGGTGCGGCCGCGGAATCTCGTGCTCGTTCAAGGTGCCTCCCCCGCAAGCCCCCGCCACCTCCGCCACCTCGCTGCGGTCAGTCGGCCGTCCTCACGGGTGCGCTGCTGTGGCCGTGCCCGCGACCGCTGAGCTCGGCGTCGAGTGTTTCCTGAGCCACGCGCATGGTCTTGGCGTATACGGGGTCCTGGAGCCGCTTCCACATTTCGTCCTCGGAGACCTCTTCGACGCAGCTGACCACCCACCAGATGTTGCCGAAGGGGTCCTTGATACGCCCTCCGCGCTGGCCGAAGGCGCTGTCCGTCACGGCAGTGACGACCCGGCCGCCGGCTGCCACGGCTCGCGAGAACGCCGCGTCCGCGTCGGCGACGAACACGCGCAGCAGGCTCGGCATGGCGGGCCAGTCCGCGTGTCGGTCGAAGGCGAGCACGATGGTGTCGCCGACTCGGATCTCCGCGTGCCCGATCAACCCGTCCTCGGTCGGCACTCGCGCCAGTTCCTCACCGCCGAACGCCTCGGCGACGAAGTCGAGGAAGGCCCCCGTGTCGTCCGTGACGACCCAGGGCGCAACGGTGGTGTAGCCCTCAGGTGCGGCGGTGTTGGTCTGGTCGGGCATGGCGGTCCTTTCGCCGATGTTGTTCGTCAACGCCGACGATAGATATGAAGTAGGCCTGGTTCTGTCCTGGATCCGCGTCCTAGGCGGCAGTCCCGGACGGCAGTCCTGGATGGCGGTGCTACTTGATGTGCTGCGCGGGCCGGGTGGCGACGTGGAGCAGGTGCTCGAAGGGGCCCCGACGGAACAGGCGGGTCCATACGGTCGCGAGGAGTGCGGCGGCCACCATGAAGGCGAGGAGAGCGGGAAGCGCGGCCATCGTGTCGTCGTGGACCGCGGCCACGTACCAGACGTCGGTGAAGAACCAGAGGGCGACGATGTGCAGGACGTAGGCCGTCAGCGCCATCATGCCGACCGCCGAGACGGGTGTGGCCAGCCGCGTGAGCCGTGGCATCCGGTCCGCGACGGTCAGGCATGCGACCACGACCAGCAGGGCGACACCGGTGTTGCCGAGTATGGAGAAGGTCGTCTGGCTGTGCGGTGCGGCCACCAGCAACCAGGAGAGCGGGGCGTGACCGTCGGGTTCGCCCACGGTGTCGGACCACCATGCCGACGCCGCCGAACCGCCCGTGGCATCCGCGACGGCTGTCAGGGCGTGCGGGACCAGACGCAGGGCCAGCCAGGAGCCGCCGTAGCCGAGCAGGCCGAGCACCGCACCGGTGAGCGCCAGTCGGGCCCGGACGCCGGGCCGGGTGAGATCGAGTTTGGCCACTGCCATGCCCGCGAGCAGGAACGGTACCCAGGTGAGGACCGGATACGCCCCGGTGAACATCAGTTCGGTGATGCCGTCGGTGCCGGTCATCCGGGCCAACGGGTCCCAGGCGGCGACGGTGTCCGCCCAGTTCCCCTCCTCGATCGAATTCCGGATCACATGCAGCGCCTGGGGCAGGATCATCGCCCCCGCGGCGGCGATGAGCGCCAGCGTCCCGGCCCGCAACCGGTACAGCGGCAGGACGGTCACAAAGAGCAGCCCGTAGAAGCTGAGGATCACGTCGACGTCGGTGCCCAGGGCGGTCAGGGCGTATCCGAGCATCAACAGGACGACAGCACGGATCACGACTCGGCCCACCGCCTGTCGGCCGGGGCGTCCGGTCCGGGGGCGGGGCCGTCCGGTGATGATGACCAGCGAGAACCCGGCGAGCAGGGCGAAGAGCGCGGACGAGCGGCCCCGCGCCGTCTCCAGCAGGAACCCCAGAGGTCCGCCGATCGACACGTCCGGGCCGACATGAGCGGAGTACATGCCGAAGACCGCGATGCCGCGGGCCAGGTCTATGCCGATCAGCCGTCCGGGCGACAGTCGCCCGCGCGACGGCGCATCGGCCGGTGCGGAGGGACACTGCGTCTTCAGCGGACGTGACACCGCCGCCGGTACGTCCGGCGATGCGTTCTGGGTCATGTCTTCAGAGTGTGCCGAATCCCGGACCCCGCTCACAGGGCACATATCCGAAGATCCCCTCCCGACCGGCCCGAACCACCCCGCCGACCGGCCGAAGACACCCAGGTCGACCGGCCGGAGCGGCGCCGCCAATCGGCGGGAATCGCCTTCGGCCCGCCGAGAAACGGCCCCCGCCGTGGTACGGATCGAACGGGAGTATGCGACGAGCGGAGCGCACGTGATCCGGGTCCTGGTGGTCGACGACGAAGCCCTGGTCCGCGGCGGCTTCACCCACATCCTCAACGCGGCGGACGACATCGAGGTCGTGGCAGCCGTCCCCGGCGGCGAGGCCGTCCGAACGGTGCGCGAGTCACACCCCGACGTCGTTCTGCTGGACATCCGCATGCCGGACGTCGACGGGCTCACCGTCCTGGCCGACCTGCGCCGTATGCCGGACCCCCCGGTGGTGGCCATGCTCACCACGTTCGACGCCGACGAATACGTGGCGACCGCCCTGCGCTCGGGCGCGGCCGGCTTTCTGCTCAAGGACACCGACCCGGAGCAGCTGCCCCACCTCGTGCGAGCCCTGGCCGAAGGCGGCACCGTGCTGTCGTCCAAGGTCACACGCGCGGTGGTGGACGCCTACCTCGACAAGGACGTGCGCGAGCCCGCCGTCCACCTCACGGCCCGGCTGACCGAGCGCGAGCGCGCCGTCCTCGTTCTGATGGCCCAGGGCCTGGCCAACACCGACATCGGCGAACGGCTGCATCTGAGTACCGGCACGGTCAAGGGCCATGTCAGCGCCGTGCTCAGCAAACTGCGCGTCGGAAGCCGCGTCCAGGCGGTGCTGGTCGCCGAGCGAGCGGGCCTGCTGGCACCACCGCAGGACGAGGACGCCGGGTGAGCCGCCGAGGGGTGTCGGCTCCGCTGGTGGACGGCGTCCTCGTACTGGTCGCGCTGGTGGACGCCTGGGTCCGGGTCGGCGTCCAGGCGCCGTTGGCCATGGCCTGCGCGTTGCTCGCCGCCGGCGCCCTGTCCCTGCGGCGCCGCGCACCACTGGCAACCTTCATCCTCACCCTGCCCACGGCCATGCTCTCCGACGCGGTGTTCGCCACGATCGCCGCGCTGTACACGCTCTCCTCGCTCAGCCGCCACCGTGTCCTGCTGGTCGGCTGCTCCCTGACCTACGCGGTCATCGACTTCCTGCCCTGGCCCTGGTCGTCCCTGGAGGCCGCCGAACTCGACCAGATCGACACCCTCCTGCACCTCAGTTACACACTGGCCACCGCGGTGGCGCCCGTCTTCCTGGGCCAGCTCGTGCAGGCCCGACGCGACCTGTCGCTGCGGCTCGCAGAAATCACCGAGGCACGCGAGCAGGAACGGCAGCTGGCCGCCCAGAGCATCCTGGCCCAGGAACGCGCCCAACTGGCCCGCGAGATGCACGACGTGGTCTCCCACCAGGTCAGCCTGATCGCCGTACAGGCCGGAGCGCTCCAGGTGGGCAGCCAGGACGCGGAGACCAAGAAGGCCGCGGCCACGATCCGGCAGCTCAGTGTGCAGACCCTCGACGAACTGCGGCACATGGTCAGCGTGCTGCGCGCCTCCGGCAGCCGCCCCACGGAACTCACCCCCCAGCCGTCCCTGGCCGACCTGCAGAGCCTCGTCGACAGCAGCGGTATCGAAACAGAGCTGAAGACCGACCTGCCGACCTCCCTTCCGCCCACCGTCCAGCGCGCCGTCTACCGCACCGTGCAGGAAGCCCTCACCAACGTCCGCAAGCACGCGCCCGGCGCCTCGGCAACCGTCCAGATCCGCCAAGAGGGCGGCACCATCCACACCCTCATCACCAACGATGCCCCTACCCGCCCCGTACTCGCCCTGCCCAGCGCCCACCACGGCCTCGCCGGGCTGCGCCAACGCGCCGAACTCCTCGGCGGCTCCGTCACCTCCGGTCCCACGGCCGACGGCGGCTACGAACTCCACCTGGAACTACCCGTCGAACAGAACCGATGACCGAGGCAACCCGCGCCCTCAGCGGTAGCAGGTGGTCACGCCCGGCCGCCAGGGGCAGGCGATCCCGGCGAAGCCGCCGTTGGCGACGACATCGACGCTGAAGGTGTCGCCGCCGCGCAGCACCTGCCGTTCCTGGACGAGCCCGTCGGCGCCGTCCCGGACCGTCTCGACCAGCCACCGTCCCCGGCCGATGGACAGCGGTACGTCAGCTGTGTGGGCGACACCGGCGTACACCCCGCCCAGGAACCAGCGGTCGCCGCTGCGACGGGCGAGCACGGCGTCCTGACCGGGGTGGCCCGCGAGCAGCCGGGTGTCGTCCCAGGCGGCGGGAACCTGGTCGAGGAAGTCCCGGGCGAGTGGCCGGGTGTCGTACGACTCCGGGGTGCCGGCGAACATCTGGAGGCCCGACTCGTAGGCGACGGTGAGCCCGACCTCGGCCGCGTCGGAGTTGGGGCGCAGGCCGACACGCTGGAAACCGCCGGGGGTGAAGTCCATGGAGCCGATGACGTTGCGGGTGAAGGGCAGGGTGGTGAGGTGGCCGGCGCTGTTGGTCCGCTTCTCCTCTCCGCCGACGCCCTCCATGGTCATGACCTGCGGCCAGGTGCGCTGGATGCCCTTGGGGACGGTGGAGCCGTGGAAGTCGACCATGAGGTGGTGGGCGGCGGTATCCGCGAGGACGGCGTCGTACCACTGGAGCATGGACTGCGCCTCGGAGTTCATGAAGTCGACCTTGACGCCCTTGACGCCCCATCGCTCCAGGGTGGGCAGCCACTGAGACCGTTCCTCGGGCGTGTCGAGGTCGCGCTGATGGATCCAGACGATGATCCCGACGCCCTTGGCGCGTGCGTAGTCGACGAGTTGGGGCATCCAGCTGTTCTTCTGCCAGTCGGGGTCGGTGGTGTCCCATGCGTCGGTCTTGAAGTACCAGCCCGCGTCGACGGCCTCGTAGGGCCAGTGCCGCGCGGCGGCGTAGTCGACGTAGGCCTTCTGCGCGCCGAGGCTCTGGCCCGCCGCACGACCGCCGGCGAGCCAGGTCCACAGCACGGTGCCCGGCCGGATCCAGGAGGCGTCGGCGACCCTGGAGGCGGGGGCGAGGTCGTCGGTGAAGGTGGACCGGGTGACGGTGGCGAGGTCGCCGGTGACCATGGCCCGCCAAGGCGTGGCGAGCGGGCCGTCGGCGTGGATCCGGTCGTCGGCGAGCTTGATCCGATAGGTGCCCGTGCCCTGGTCGTGGGCGAGCCGGGCGCCGGAGTACGTGCCGGTGAGATCGGACTCGGCGAGCAGGGTGTAGCCGCCGTCGGTCGCGAACAGTGCCTGGTCCGAGTATTCGCGGGTGGGCGCGGTCGCGGCGGTGTATTGCGCGAACTGGCCCTCGTTGTCGACCCGGTACGCACCGAGCCAGGCGCTCGCGTCCGGCGGCAGGTTGAACGCCGAGGTCTCGCCGAGCACGTCGCCGTACCCGGCGGGCAGGACGTAGCGGTAGGCGACGCCGTCGGCGGCGGCACGGACGACGAGGTCGAGCCGGGCTCCGGCCGCGGTGGCGAAGGACAGCCGCGTCTCGTTCATCAGGACCCGGCGCTCCAGCCGTTTGCCGGACTTCGTCCGGTACCGCTCGCTGACCAGCCGGTCCTTGAGGTGCAGGAAGCGCAGGCCCTGGGAGAAGTCGGACCGTTCGGTGACGATGCCGACGGGCGACGGCTCGATGACCGTACGGCCGCCACGGGACACCGAGAGACTCAGCGCGCCGGTGGTGTCGTCCAGGGACACCCGCGCCCGCGGAGCGTGTGCTGCCGCGGACACGGCCCAGACGTGCTCGCGCTGCCCGATGTCATGTTCGGCCCGCGCGGGCACGGCGGTCAAGAGTGCGGCCACCAGCGCGGCGCAGAGCGCGGCGGCTGTGCGGGACACCGGCGAGCGCTTCCCCGGCTGCGAGGGCATCATCGTCCTCCCTATCTGACGGATCCTCAATACATCGGGTGTATTGGCGAACCTAGGCGCGCTTCGTGTACCTGTCAACGGATGTTGAGCGGCTGAATCGAGCGATGAGCCCTAACTCATCCGATGTATTGCGGACAGACGGAGCAGGTCGACCGCTTCGTTCGGGCGGCCTTGTTCGATGAGCAGGTGGGCCAGTTCGCGGCGGTCGGAGTCTTCCGTGGTCCCCTGGAGGGCGGCGATCGCCTCCTCCCTCCGGCCCCTGTCCGCCAACAGGCGTGCCACCGAAACGGCCCGAGACGGATACGCGTCCTGTCCGAGCCCTTGGGCTTCGGCCAACGCCTCCTCTGTTCTGCCCGCTTCGCCAAGGAGCCAGATGCGGTAGTGGGCCAGGGAATCCCGCTCTTCGGCGCGAGTGTGCTCCACGACCTCGGCCAGGAGACCGAGCGCCTCTGCGGCCCGGCCGTGATCGGTCATCAGCTCCAGGACCACGGCCAGCATGCAGGTGCAGTCCGACTCGGCGAGGTGGGGCCGTGCCACCTCGATCGCCTCGTCCACCCGCCCGTGCCGGCCGAGAAGGTCCACCAGGGAACTCGCGGCGTTTGCCGAGGCGTCGGCGAAGGGCCGCAACGCCTCGACGGCCTCGTCGAGCCGTCCCAGCTCGGCGAGCCGCTCGGCCAGCGGGGACACGCCGTACAGGCCGTGCGGGCCTGCGACAAAGGCCCGTAGTAGTCCCAGCCGGTCCTGACGGGCGAGCAGTCCGGCGAACTCCTCAAGCGTGTTGACGTTTCTGTGGTGGCCGGAGTCGATATGGGCGCTCAGCACCTCGACGGCCTCGTCCGCGCGGCCCTGTCGTTCCAGCGTCCGACTCAGCACGATCACGGCGTTCCCCGGTTTCCCGGTGCCTGTCTCGCTCTCGACCAGGGTTCTGACCAGGTCGGCGACCTCCGCATCACGCCCGTGTCCCTCGGTCGCCTCGGCCAGTGCCTCCAGGAGGAACCAGTCCGCCAAGTGGGGGCGGAGCACATCGATCGCCTCGCCGACCCGCCCGTGCCGCGCCAGCAGCCCCGCCAACTCGGCGAGCGCCAGACGCTCCCCGGCCTCGGCCTGTGCCCGCACCAGCTCGACTGCCTCCTCCACACGTCCCCGGTCCTCAAGGACGCGGGCGGCCACAGAGATGGCGCCCCACCAACCGTCGGGCGCCAGTAGGCCAGCCCCGGCACCCGTAGGCCGACGACCTTGCCCGCGTCATCGGCGCGTCGTAGTGCCACCGCCGCCTCGAAGTGGGGGTCCTGCTCGAAGGCGGCGGTCTCCTCCGCCGTCATTGCCCCGCCGCTGGGCAGCGCGGATCGAGACGGATGCGCCCGCACGACAGGGGCCTATCCCTATCTCGTCGAGCGCGAGCTCGCCGCCGACCCGCCCGCGGGCCGAGCAGTGAGACTGGCCGACGTCAGTTGCGGACACCTACGTCGACACCGCCACCTCCAGCGTCGGCCACGACGCGCCGTCGGCCACGCCAACATGGCGACCCAGGTCGAGGCCGCCATCCGCGCAGCACTGTGTCGATGCACGTCGTGCCGGTAGCCCGTGCGTGACCTGAGTACGTGGCATGAGTAGTTGTGCTCATGCCGCACGGTCAGCGGCTGGACAAGGATGAAGCCAACGCCGCGAACGCGGTGGACACACAAGGCGGTTGACCTGTCTACGGGGGTTGGTTTCATGTCCAGGCGCATCATCGTTTCCGGGCTCGCCGCTGTTGCCGTGCTGGGAGCGGCCGGTGCCTACGCCTTCGTGGCGCAGGCCTCCGAGGACGGACCGGCGGTGAAGGACAGCTCCGCCGACTACATCGCGCCGGCCACCGGCCACGACGGCTCGATCTCCTTCACGACCCGTGTGACGGACGACTCGGGAGTGCGGAGCGTGAAGGTTCTGGCCTGGCCGGGAAGCATGAAGCCGACCCCGACGGCCAAGGAGATGTCCGCCGTCGAGTCCGCCACGTGCACGGCGGCCGGGGACGCAGCCGCTACGTGCCGGTACACCGCGAAGGTCTCCGGCACGGACGCCGCCACGGCACCGCGCGGGACGTGGCACGTCGCGGTCCTTGTCACCGCGAAGGACGGCGACACGGTGTTCGTGCCCAAGGCAGCGGACTTCACCGTGACTCGCTGAGCGGCATGGAGGCGCTCACCGGAGGAAGACGACCGAGCGCAGCTTCAAGCGGTCGGTGGCCGGCGCACCGTGTGGGCGCAGGATCCAGAAGGCGCCGGTGCAGTCGGGCTCGGTGAAGACCACCGCGATCTCGTCCGTGTCGTTGTGCGGGGCGAAGGCGGGTTCGGAGGCGCCCGGGTCCGCGGCCTCCGGGATGACGAGGCATGCGCCGCTCGACGGGTTGTGGAGAGTGGCCGGGTACGGCTTCCCGTTGAGGCCGATGAACTTGTAGCTGAAGTCGCCGGTCGCGGCATGCGCGGGTGTGGACAGAACGGCGGTGAGGGCAAGGGCACCGACTGCTGCGGAGATGGAGTGCCGGATACGCACGGAGTTCTCGTTTCCTGAAAGACGCCAAGACCACCGCACCTTTACCTCTCACCCGGCCTCGTACGTGGAGACTTTGAAAGGGAAGGTTTCTCCCTCATCCGTTCGGCGGAGTCCCGTGTGGGGCGGATTCGCGAACGATCCGGGCCGTCCCGCCCGAACGCCCGGGGCAGGCAGGCGACGGGGGGAGGAGTACGCCTGCCTGCCGCGGTGGGTGATACCCCTCCGGGAAGTCAGGATCGAAAGGGGTACCGCGTGCCCCGTGGCGGGGTCATCCCGTACAGCGCAGCACCCGCCGACAGTGTCACTGTGGCGGTCGTCCAACGTCGCAAGGGGCGCCGGCGAGGGTGTCGCGTGCCCTCGCCGACGCCGGGGTTGATGGCCGGGGCGGCCGGTTACGGCGTCACCACCTTGCCGCCGAAGGTGACGACGAGACTGCCGTTCGCGGCGAAGGACCAGCCCAGGGCGCCGGAGTACGAGGAGCACCGGGACCCGTTCGAGCCGGTCCAGAACTGGTTGGAGCTGTCGGCGTCACCGATGGTCTTGTCGTTCGACCCGCTGCCGGCGAACCGGCACGAGGTGTTGTTCCGGAACACCGAAGTCCCGGCGTCGAAGGAGAAGTTGCGCTCGGCATTGTCGACACTGGCGTTGTTCGAAATGGCCATCCTGCCGGGGTTGCTGTTGTACGTGAATCCGTGATGGCCGTTGTGGTAGGCGACGCTGTGCTGGACGACATGGTTGACCGCGATGTCGTCGCCGCCGAGCTTGTAGCCGTTGCGGTCGCCGTTGGAGTTGACGGTGCCGTCGCTGAGCGTGCCGTTGTTGTAGGAGAGGGAGTACTCGATGGTCACCGGGCCGATGGCGCCGGTGTCGGTCTTGGTGTAGAGGTCCCAGCCGTCGTCGATGTTGTTGTGGGAGACGTCGTAGCGGAAGACGTTCCCGGTGCCGGTGGTGAGCTTCGCGGCGAAGCCGTCCGCGTCCTCGCCGTCGGAGTCGGCGTTGTCGTGCGACTCGGAGCTCAGGACCAGGTTGTTGGACGGCCACTGGCTGCTCGGGGTGCTGGAGGAGATCCGTCCGAGCTGCAGTCCCGTGTCGCGGTTGTAGCGCGTCACCGCGCGCTCGATGACGTTGTTGCTGCCGCCGACGTAGATTCCGTTGTCACCGGCGTGCTCGACGGTGATGCCGTAGACGCGCCAGTACGAGGCATTCAGCTGGAGTCCGCGGTTCGACGAACTCTCGCTCTGGGCGGAGAAGTTCAGCACGGGGGTCTCGCCCGGGTAGGCGGACAGGGTTGTGCGGGCGCCGGAGGTGCCGTCGTTGCCCTGCGGGACGGTGACCGTCGAGGAGTAGTTGTACGTCCCGCCGCGCAGGTAGATGGTGCCGCCGGGCGTGATGCGGCTGATCGCCGAGGTGAGCGTCGTCGGGGCCGACTGTGTTCCGGCCGCGCTGTCGCTGCCGTTCGGCGACACGTACAGCACGGTGCCCGTCGTCGCGGTGGAGACCTCGGCGTCCACGTAGTCGATGTTGGGCAGGCCGGTGGAGGCGGTCGGGTTGAGGCGGATGGTGTTGCTTCCCGCGCCGACCGGCACGGTGAGCGTCTTGGTCGCCCATGTCCCCCATGCGCCCGTGCTCTCGAAGGACGCCGACGTGGTGGTCGAGCCGTTCACCGTCACGTCGGCGGGTCGTGCGGCGGTGGTTCCGTTGGCGAAGCGGATCTGCAGCGTTGCCGTGCCGGCGGTGGAGGCGTTCACGGTGAACTGGGCGTAGGCGCCGACCGCGTTGGTGCCGTTGCAGAATCCGCTGCCCCAGTAGCCGGTCCAGTCGGAGTCGATGGTGCCGGTGCAGACCGCTGGGGAGTTCTCTGCCTCGTAACGGGTGGTCGCGGCCTGCGCTGTGGTGCCGGAGAGCGCGACGAGCGTGCCGGCCAGCAGGCCGACGGATGCGATGACTGGTCTCAGGTGCATCGTTCGCCTCGGATTCTGTTCGGTTGTGTGAACAGTGCTCACGGTTGTGTGCGACGCACAGGTACGGAAAGCGCTTTCTCGTGAAGTTAGAGAGCTGTCATAGGCGCGTCAAGACTTGGTTCCGTGTTCATTGTTCACGACCATGAATCCGCGGCGGGAGTGTTCCCTCCCTCTGGGCCGAGCCATCGGTCGAGCGGCAGCGCTGGGCGCGGGGTAGAAGTACCCCGCGCCCAGCCAGGCCTGCCGTGTGCGCTCTCAGATGCCGGCGGTGACCTTGCCGGAACCGGGACCGGGCACGTTGCGGAAGCGGAACGGCTCCGGTTCGCGGCCGGCCTGGATGAACCAGCACTCCCCGGTGCCGTCACCGGTGACGATCCGCAGCACCGTGTCCGCCACAACCTGAGCCGGGATGACCGGCAGTCCCTGCTCGGAGAGCATGTCGCGCAGCGGGTCGATGATCCGCGACTCGGCGAACCCCGGGCAGACCGCGTTGAAGCGCACGCTGTCCGGCGCAAGAGCCGGTCCCAGGGAGCGGGCGAGTCCGACGACCGCGTGCTTGTTGGCCGCATACAGGGGATCGAGCGGCACTGCCGCCAGGCCCGCCAGGGACGCGGTCGCCACGATCGAGCCGCCACCGCGCGCCCGCAGCGCCGGCAGCACCGCGTGGGTGCCGAAGACGACGCCGTCGAGGTTGGCGCCCATCGCGCGGCGGTAGCGCGCCGGGTCGAAGTCCTCGCCGACCCCGCATCCGGTCGCCACCCCCGCGTTGAGCAACGCGATGTCGACACCGCCGTACTGCTCCTGGGCGAAGTCGACCAGGGCGCGGTTGGCGTCGAGGTCGGAGACGTCACAGGCGCGGAACTGGCCGCCGACCAGCTCGGCCACCTCCCGGCCGCCCCGTGCGTCGAGGTCGGCGACGACCACCTTGGCCCCGGCCTCGGCCAGCGTCAGTGCCGAGGCCCGGCCCAGTCCGCTGGCACCGCCGGTCACGATGGCCACCTTGCCCTGGAGCGGGCCGCCGCCCGCCTGTTCGCTCCGTGCGGCGGCGGTCGCCCTCTGGCCGGCGGTCACGACAGCTCCAGCACGAGCTTGCCGACGTTCTCGCCGCGGAAGAGCATCTGCAGGGTCTCGGGGAAGTCGTCCAGCGTGCCCCTGACCACGTGTTCCTTGACCTTGATGCGGCCGGCGCCGATCAGGGCGGAGATCTCCTGTGCGGCCTCCGCGTAGCGCTTGGCGTAGTCGAAGACGACGAAGCCCTCCATGCGGGCGCGACGCACCAGCAGCGAGAGGTAGTTGGACGGGCCGTGGACCGGCGTGGCGTTGTTGTACTGGCTGATCGCGCCGCAGACCACGACGCGCGCGTGCATCGCCAGCCGGGTCAGGGCCGCGTCGAGGATCTCCCCTCCGACGTTGTCGAAGTAGACGTCGATGCCGTCAGGGGTGTGCCGGCGCAGCGCCTTCCTGACGTCCTCGGCGCGGTAGTCGATCGCCGCGTCGAATCCCAGCTCGTCGGTGAGCAGCGCGCACTTCTCCGGCCCTCCGGCGATGCCCACGACCCGGCAGCCCTTGGCCTTCGCGATCTGACCCGCGATGGTCCCGACCGCGCCGGCCGCCCCGGACACCACCACGGTCTCGCCGTCCTTCAGCGCCCCGACGTCCAACAGGCCGAAATAGGCGGTCATGCCGGGCATGCCCAGTGCCCCCAGATAGGTGGAGGGCGGGGCGAGGGAGGTGTCGACCTTCATGGCGCCCCGGCCGTCGGAGACCACGTACTCCTGGACGCCGAACGTGCCGACCACGTGGTCGCCGGGCTGGTAGTCGGGGTGGTTGGACGCGGTGACCTCGATGACCGATCCGGCGCGCATCACCTCACCGATGCCCACGGGCGGCAGATAGGAAGGGCGGTCGTCCAGCCACCCCCGCATGGCCGGGTCCAGGGAGATGACGCGCGTCCGGCCCGCGAACCGTCCCGGGCCCGGTTCCTCGACGAGCCCGGAACAGTGCTCCCAGTCCTCGGGTTTCACGTCACCCACGGGGCGCGCTGCCAGACGGATCTGACGGTTGGTCGCAGACATCATGCCTCCTGTCGCTCACGGCTCCTGGTGACCATACCGACCAGTAGGTACGCGGCGATGCGTGATCTTCGCCACAGCGTCTAGGTGATCTTGTCCTCAGGGACCTCACCCGGATGCCGGATCGAGCCGAAAACGTAACGCCCAACAGGGTTATCAGGCATTCCGACTGGTCGGTAACGTGCGCCCCCACGCCCGCTCTCCTGCCCGCCCCCACGGATCAGAGCCGCACCGGAAGGCCATGCGATGACATACGCCGACGACCACCGGCATCCGCCACCAGCACCCACGGGATGGTCACGGCCGCAGGGCCGGGCCCCTGGCCACACCCCTCGGTACGAGTCGTACGCGCGGGATCCTTGGCAGGAGTCGTACGGACGCGACGTGCCCGGGTACGACTCGTACGGATACGACGCCCTGCCGTACGACCCGTACGGGCGAGTCCCCCGGCAGGAACCGTACGCACGCGAGACCGATCGCCGGAATGCCGACCTCGTCGCCCTCCGCTCGGCCTACCGCGTGCTGCGCCGGGTCTCCACGCTGACCGCGCTCGGCTCCTTCGTGCTGTACGTGCTGCTGTCCTGCTTCGCGCCGGACCTGATGGGATCCGCCATCGCCGGTGAGGTGAGCCTGGGCATGGCGCTCGGCGTCTTCCAGCTCGTCGTCACCTTCGCGGCGATCCTCTGGTACGGGCGCAGCGCACGACGCTCGGTGGACCCGCTGGCACGGCTCGTCAGGGAACGGGCGGCCGCGTCGACCCGGAACGCCGGGGTGGCACGATGACCGACTTCGGCTCCGGGACGCAGGCCACCGTCCTGATCCTGTTCACCGTCCTGGTCACCCTCACCCTTCTCATGTGCGTGATGGCCGGGCCGGACCGCGACGACCTGACGAACTTCTACACCGGCTACCTCTCGCTCACGCCGCTCAGGAACGGCCTGGCGATCGCCGGTGACTACATCTCCGCGGCCACGGTGCTGAGCACCACCGGCATCGTCGCGCTCGCCGGATACGACGGCTATGTCCTGGCGGTCAGCACGGCCATGTCGCTGGTGCTGCTGATGTTCCTGCTGGCCGAACCCCTGCGCAACGCCGGCAAGTTCACCATGGGCGACGTCCTGGCCCGCAACATGCCCGGGCGTGCCGTCCGTATCGCCTCCTGCGTGGTGACCCTGGCGGCGACCCTCCCCTTCCTCGTCGTCCAGCTCTCCGGGGCCGGATCGCTGCTCACCTTCATCCTGGGCATCCCGCACTCGGCGGGCGCCAGGACGACATGCATCGTCCTCGTCGGCAGCCTGATGATCATTTATGCGGCGATCGGCGGCATGCGCGGCACCGCCCTCATCCAGATGATCAAGATCGTGCTCCTGCTGGGCACCAGTCTCGTCGTCGCCGCCCTGGTACTGAACCGCTTCGACTGGAACCCCGGCGACGTCCTCCGGGCCGCCCAGCACGGCAGCGGCGCCGGCTCCGCCTACCTCCGGCAGGGCCTGCAACTGGGCACCTCCGCCGGTGACCGGCTGGACTTCGCCAGTCTCCAGATCACCGTGATCCTCGGCGCGGCCTGCCTGCCGCACATCACGATGCGTCTGTACTCCGCCCGCGACGTACCCGCCGTGCGCCGCTCCATGTCCTGGGCGGTCGGCACGGTCACGACCTTCTGCCTGATCGTGATCATCCTGGGTACCGGTGCGGCGGCCCTGGTGGGATCCCGCTACATCACCGCGGCCGACCCGCACGGCAGGACGTCGGTGCTCATACTGTCCCGGATGCTCGGCGGCGGCCCCGGCTCCGCGGGCTCGACGATCCTCTACGCGGCCGTAGCCGGCACGGTGTTCATCACCCTGCTGTCCTCGGTCGCGGGGATGACCCTGGCCGCGGCCTCGTCGCTCGCCCACGACCTGTTCACCCACGCGGCGCGGCGGGGACAGGCGGCGCCGCGTACGGAGATGACGGTGGCCGCCTGGGCGAGCGTGGTCGTGGGAGCCGTTGCCATCGCGCTCTCCACCCTGGTCCAGAACTGGGACGTCGGCGTGCTGACGACACTGGCGATCTGCATCGGGGCGTCGGCCGTGGCCCCCGCGTTGACCTACTCCCTCTTCTGGCGCGGATTCACACGTACCGGCCTGCTCGCGAGCCTCTACGCAGGCGCGGCCGGCGCGCTCGTGCTGATGGTCTTCTCCAAGGCCGTTTCGGGCACGCCGGCCTCGGTCTTCCCGAACGCGGACTTCGGCTGGTTCCCCATGCAGTCCACCGGCCTGGTCTCCATCCCGGTCGGCTATCTGGCGGGCTGGCTGGGCAGCCGAATGGACCACCGACGCAACGCTGCCGAAAGCCAGGAGAACCGGCTGCTGTACGAGGAGAGCGAGGCACGGCTGCTCGCCGCGGCGGAGTGATCAGGAGGCGGCGGGCGCCAGCCCTCCGCCGCCCGTGGCGATGCCGCCCCGTGGCTCGGGTGCGGCGAACGGGGCCCTGTCCGGCCGGCACGTTGCTCCGGCCGGCGGGAGGGTGCCGTCGACGAGGTAGCGGCTCTCGTACGCGTCGACACAGTCGCTGGGGTTGAGCATGGCGGTGTGTCCGTACCCGTCGTTGGTGAGAAGGCGGGCGTCGGCCAGGTCCTTGGCCATGGCCTGCGCCGCTCGGTAGGGAGTGGCGGGGTCGTATCTGGTGCCGACCACCAGCACGGGGTGGGCCGTCGGCTTGTTCCACGGGCCGCGATAGCGGTTTGCGGCCACCGCCGGCCAGGTGGCACACGGCTCCGCCGCCCAGGTCCAGAAGCGTCCGGAATCGCCCGCGCCGATGGCGGCGGCTTCCTCCAGAGCGTGGTAGACACCGGGGTCGCGTGGATTGGGGCTGTCGGAGCACAGCACGGCACCACCCTGTTCCTCGCCCAGGTACGGGATCGGTACGGGCGGTGCGGGCAGGGGCGCGGACGGCTTCGGTACGCGCCCCTGCCACAGGTTCTGCAGCCTGTCGGCGAGGTCCGTCCAGCCGGGGTGGACGACGTTGAGGGCGCTCACCATGTCACCGACCGTCCGGCCATAGGTCCACGCGCCCACCGGGTGCGCCCTCAGACGCCGCATCAGCTCGTCGAACTTGGCCCGTGTCGCTTCGGGGCTGCCGGCCGAGAACGCGCAGGCGTCGACGGGGGTCGATCCGCACAGGCTGAGGAACTGGTCCAGGGTTGCCGCCGCGCCGCGGTCCGAACCCATGCGCAGGAACACCGGTAGTTCGGGTTCCTCGTCGGAGGCGTGGTTCGTCCAGGCCTGCGGATCGATGTTGCTGTCGAGAACCATGGCGCGGACCTTGCCGGGAAAGAGTTCGGCATAGGTGGCGCCGAGGAACGTGCCGTAGGAGATGCCCAGATAGGTCAGTTGCGGTTCGCGCACCGCCCGGCGCAGCTGGTCGAGGTCGCGGGCGGTGTCCGCGGTCGACACGTGGCGCAGGAGCTCGGGGTCGTGCTGCCGGCAGCGCCGGGACAGATCCTTGTACGCGGCGATCCAGTCCGCCCGCTGCCGCTCGCCCACGGGGAAGCCGGCGGGCCTGCCCGACATCCACGCCTTGGCTTCCTCGGGACTTGCGAAGCAGTTCACGGCGGTGCTGTTGCCGACTCCGCGTGGATCCCAGCTGACGATGTCGAACCGTGCCCGTATCTCCTGCGGGAAGAGCTGGTAGTTCTGCGGCATCTGCACCGTTCCGGGGCCGCCGGGACCGCCGGGGTTGAAGAACAGGGTGCCGATACGCCGTCCGGGGCCGGTCGCCTTCCGCTTGACGACCGCCAGTTCGATGGTGCGACGACCGGGGTTGCGGTAGTCCAGCGGCACCTTCACGGTTGCGCAGTCGAACTCAGGGCCCCGAGCGCAGGGTTTCCACTCCAACTGCGGGGCAGGCACCGGCGGCGCCGGTCCGTCGGCCGCGCTGACGTTCTGCGCGGTGCCCACGACCGCCAGGCAGCTCACGGCCGTGGCGATGGCAGCGGCACGACGCGCTCGGACAGCTGTGGAGCCGGATATGGCCATGCTCAGTCCTTCAGCTCTGTCCCTCAGCTCCGCCCCCGCGCAGCCAGGCGCCTCACGCCACCAGCGCCTCTTACGCCGGTGCGCGTCCGCTTCAACGACACCGTGGTCGGACACGGCACGCCAGCCCATGACGGCTGAACGGAGCAAGCCTCTTCGGGTGAGAACAGCAGACGAAGAAGCGGCAGCGCTCAGCCCAGGACGAGTGGGAGCTTCGCCGCGAGGTCGCCGAGCGCGGCCTTCTCCGTGTCGGTCGGCGTCCGTCGTCCGGTGCCGATCAGCAGGGCGGCCCTGTCGGAGAACGAGGCGGGAAACGAGCTCCCGGCGATCCTCTCCAGCGAAGCGCGTGCCGAGGCGAGGGTCTCGGCGGGCGGCTCGGCGGACGCGGGCAGATGCGCGATCAGGTCGAGGTGGTGCAGGGTCCACTCGACGACGTACGCGGACAGGTAGTCGGCGACGGTCAGGATCTGGTCGCGGGTGCTGACACGCCGGGCGGGATCGGCGAGTTCGGCGGCGCGGCCCGCGGCGGAGCCGACGTCGTCGAAGTGGTGCTTGAGCCGGCGCGGCTCGCCGTATGCGGCGGCCAGCCGGGGGATCAGCGCGTCGAGCGGGTCCTCACCGGTGGGCGGTTCGACGAGCTGCCAGTAGGTGACCGCGTCCACGGTCGGTTCGGCGTCGGCGGGTGTGACCAGGGTGATCAGCACGTCCTGGGCGCCGATGAGCAGATGACAGACCAGATCCCGCACGAGCCAGCCGCCGCAGCCGGAGGGCTGCTCGAAGTCCTCGTCCGGGATGTCGGCGACCGTCGAGCGCAATGCCGTCCACGAGCGTGAGAAGAGGTCCACCGCGGCACGGTATTTCAGGGCCGGGGTGGTGGACAAGCGGACGCGGGCGGTCGGCTCGACCGTGGTCCTGGATCGGCGAGTGCGTCACGAGATGGCCCGGAGCACGCCCTGGGGCGGGACGCGGAGTTGGTCGATGGCCTCGGCCGTCCCGTCGTCCGCGGGGAGGAAGACGACCAGTTGCTGGCCGTCCTCGGAGAGTTCGAGCGTTTCGCGGAGCAGCCGAAGTTCGCACCCGGAGGGGTGGTTGAGCCGGAGGACTCCGCGGGGCGGAACCACGTGACGATTCAGGCGCTGTGTGAAGTCGGGGCCGGCGACGGGTGCGAGTTCCGCGGTGAACCACTCGGAGTTCTCGACGGACGGTCCGAGCCACAGGTCGAATGCCTGCTCGTCCGCGACGTCACCCCAGTCGGCGAAGAACGTTCTGGCGCGGGGGTTGGTGAAGACGTACCGGGTGAGGTTCGGGGCGGCCGCGTCGAGCAGACCGCTTGCGTCCATCACCAACTCGTAGCCGCTGGTGCGGGCGAGGACGTCGCCCAGCCGGTTGGTCACCATGGCGATGCCCGGTTCGAGGAGGCGGAGTGTCTCCCGGACGGAGGGCCGAACATCGCGGCGCGGTGGTGCCGGTTGGCTGTGCGCGGAACATTCGCCGCCGGTGATCTTCGCGAGATAGCGCAGGTGGTTGCGCTCCGAGGGGTCGAGGCTGAGCGCGTCGGCCAGCGCGTTCACCACCGCCACCGAGGGGTTGCGGTCACGGCCCTGCTCCAGCCGGGTCAGGTATTCCACGCTGATGCCCGCCCGCACGGCCAGATCCGAGCGTCGTAGACCGGGCGACCGGCGACGCCCGTGCTCCGGCAGCCCCAGCGATTCCGGCTGGGTGCTGTCGCGCTTGGCCCGGATGAAGTCCCCCAACGGCGTGCCCATGCCGCGAGCATACGGCGCCGCTCCCTGACAGCGGAGTGCTGAAGGTGGCCCTGCGGGGGCCAGCCTGAGCGCGGTCTGGTTGCGGCCACGGGGGAGGCCTGAACGTGGTGGCCATGGACAACAACAAGCCCAGGCTCGTCGTCATCGTCGGAAGCGTTCGGGAAGGACGGTTCGGCCCGGCCGTTGCCTCGTGGGTCGCCCAACAGGCAGGCGCACATGGTGGTTTCGAAGTGGACGTGGTCGATCTGGCCGAGATCGACATTCCGCTCGCGCTGCCCGCCGCATCCCCGAAGTTCGCCGGCGACGATTACCCCCGCCCCGCCGGAATGGCGGCACTGACATCCGCTCTGGAGAGCGCCGATGCGTTCATCGTGGTCACGCCGGAGTACAACCACAGCTATCCCGCCTCGTTGAAGGCGGCCATCGACTGGCACTTCACCCAGTGGACCGCCAAGCCCGTCGCCTTCGTCAGCTACGGAGGCGCGGCGGGTGGCCGGCACGCCGTGCTGCACCTGGAGAACGTACTGACGGAGCTGCATGCGGTGACGATTCGCGATGGTCTCGCCTTCCCGAACTACTTCACGGCGTGGCAGGACGGCCGCCCGCTCGACCCCGAGGCCCCCGGGTACGCCAAGACGTTGCTCGACCAGCTGGCCTGGTGGGCGAGTGCGCTGCGGTCGGCGCGCAAAGCCGCTCCCTATCCGGCATGAAGTCCTGGGCACGGCCGGCCCTGCCTACGGACGTGACCGGTGATCTTCAGCGGGTCGTTGTCGGCCTTGCAGCCGCATCCGTGTTCGCTCGTGGCCGTGGACCCGCAAGAGCAAGAGGAGCGGCGCCGGCCGAACCATCAGGTGGCCCCGGCCGGCGCAGCCAGAGCGAGGGCGAGGGCGGGAAGCCAGCCCACCACGGCGGAGGCTCCCGCGCCTACGACTCCCGCCGTCATCAGGACGGGCAGCAGACAGCAGGCCAGGCAGGCCAGTCCGGCGAGGCCCGCCAGCGCCTTCGGTGTCCGGTGGACGCGCGGGTCAGCAGCAGGGTCCGGCATGACGGTGCTCCTCGGCGAGGTCGGTGAAGGGGATGGGGCAGCAGGCACTGCCGGCGCACGCGGTCAGGTCGTCGCAGCCCGCCTCGACAGCGGCGACCAGGGCCGCGCGGATCGTGGTCAGGTCCGCGATCTTCGCGTCGACCTCGGCGAGCTTCGCCCTCGCACGCTCCTGCAGACCGGCGACGGGGCGGCCGTGGCGGTGGCGGCCGGTCTCCAGCAACTCGGCGACCTCATCCAGGGTGAAGCCGAGGCGCTGGGCCGCCTTGATCACGCGAAGTGCGGTGACCGCGTCGTCGCCGTACAGCCGGTGACCGCCGGGACTGCGCAGCGGCTCGGCCAGCAGGCCGCGGCGTTCGTAGTAGCGCAGGGTCTGGATGTTCACACCGGCAGCCTCGGCGACCTGACCGCTGCGCAGCCCCTCACTCACGGCTGTTCCCCCGTTCCGGCCAGGGCTCCAGCACGGTTGGCGAGTACGTCCAGGACCAGTGCGTGCGCCTGATCCACCGCGATGTCCAGGCGTACTCGGGAGCCCTCGCCCGCAACGGTGAAGGTGAAGAACGAGCAGCAGCCGCTCTCCCGCTCGGCCAGGTCGCGGACCCGGTCCTGAACAGCGCCGCCACCGGACAGCTCCAGGCGCAGGAGCAACGGTTCAGGCCGGGACACGTCCGTCAGCCGCTCGCTGAACAGCGCATCCCACTCCGCCACCCGCAAGGGCCGTTCCGTCGTCGGCAGAGTGCAGGACTGGGGCACCCATCCCAGGTCGGTCATCGCGCTCACTCCCGTCACGGCGTCCCCGAGCACCGCAGCCCGGGACACCACCGACGGTAAACCTGTACCCAGGTACCCAGGTACCGGATGCAAGCTCCGATCGGCGCCGGGCGAAGCCGGTGCCCGACCTGGCCGGTCGGGTCAGCTGCCGCCGATGCCCACGGCGGTGAGCAGGACGAGAACGAGGGTCACCACGGCGAACAGCCCGTGTGCCAGTACCACCGGCAGTGGGAAGTGCCGCTCGGCGGGGACGGCCGCCTCGGCGCCGTGAGCCGCCGCGGCGGCCGGCGCCGCCCCTGCCGCTGTCCGGTCCTGGTAGACGGGGATCCAGCGGGCCAGCATCACGAAGCCCAGCAGGGCGACCGGCAGCAGCAGACCGAACGCGGTCCAGGCCAGGGCGCTCTTGTCGGCCACGACATAGATGATCCACACCACCAGGCCGACAGCGGCCAGGGCGAAGTGTCCGAAGACGACCGGTGCGGGCATACGGCTGGTGCCGGACTGCTGCTGCCGGATTCCGCCTCGTTGGATCCAGGTGCCGAGCATGTAGGAGCCGCCGGAGGCGGTGGCCACCCAGGCGATCAGTGCGGCGATGTCCATGGGGAACTCCCGAGTGAGGACGAGACCGATGTCAGCCGGACGACGTCGGGCGACGTGGGCCGGGCGCATATCCCTCGGCCTGCGTGCCCTCGTCGGCGACCCGTACGCCGTAGCGGTAGGCGAGCTTGCCGCCCAGAAATCCCGAGACGCCCAGGACTGCCAGGCTGACTGCGGACAGGACGAGCCTGCCGACGCCGACACTCCCGCCGTCGGCGTAGTCGCTGTAGCGCCACAGGAAGTTGACGACGTAGGCGGCGGTCACCAGCAGGTTCAGCGTCATATGGACCAAGGCCGTACGAAAGGCCCTGCTACCGGCGGGAATCGCGAACAGGTCGAGGAACCCGACCATGGCCGCCGGCAGGGCACCGATCACCCCCACCGCGATCAACCACTCCGAGCCCTGGGTCAGGAACCCCGGACGGTGGACGAAACGGGAAGCGATGTCGAAGACCAGACTGGCCACCCACGCACCGATCGGCACCGTCACCAGGATCGGGTGGAACGGGTGGCCGTACGGGCCGGCAAGCGCGGCAGTGACCGGTCGCTTCGCCTGGAGCTGAGACTCAGTGGCCATGGCAACCTCCCACCGGTTTCACCAACAATTCTTGGACTTATTGATGACGGGCGTCAAGGCATGCAGGACAGAAGACCAAAAAGGATAGTTGTGCCCATACAGGCTGGAGTTACCGTGTTCTCGTGACCCCTGACTCGACTCCGCAGGCCGGCGCGGCCAACGCCGCCATAGACTCCGTCAGCGTCCTGAGCGAGGACTCACGGCGGCGCCTGTTCACGTTCATCCGGCGCGCCCGCCGCGCCGTCACCCGCGACGAGGCCGCCGCCAGCGTCGGCATCTCGCGCAAGCTCGCGGCCTTCCATCTCGACAAGCTGGTCGAAGCGGGGCTGCTGCGCGCGCGGTACGGAACTCCGGGCGGGATCCGCAAGGTCGGCAGACAGCCGAAGGTGTACGAACCCACGGACGCCCAGATCAGCGTCAGCATCCCCGAGCGGCGCCATGAACTCCTGGCGGACCTTCTCCTCGAAGCCGTGCTGACCGAGCGTGCGGACGAAAGCGCCGCGCAGGCAGCGGTACGGACCGCCGAGCAGCGAGGCCGGCGGATGGGCGAGGCCGCGCGGGAGGAGACCCGCCCGGGGCGTCTGGGTCCGGAGCGCGGGCTGACCGCGTGCGAGCGCCTGCTGGACGGGTACGGCTACGAGCCCGTTCGTGAAACCCCGACCCACCTCCGACTGCGCAACTGCCCCTTCCACCCGCTGGCCGCCAAGGCCCCCGACCTGGTGTGCGGCATGAACCAGGCCTTCCTCAGCGGCTACCTGAACGGCCTTGAGGTCAACGGAATCCAAGCCGTGCCGGCCCCCGAGCCGGGGGAATGCTGCGTCCGGCTCGGTCCCAGCAGCGCTGACGATGACCAGACAGCCGAGGAGTGCTGACTCCCGCGACTGCGGTGTGGGGTGCATGCTGCGGCACAGCCATGACACCTGTTCACCGTGACCTGCGGCCCATCACCCGCAGTGCGACCATCCTGTGCACCGCTGCATCATGACGGTCAGGGGCAGTCGTATGTGAGCTGGGTGGCAACCGTGCGGTGGGTGGGGGAGAGGATGCGCAGTTCGGCCTGTGCCTGGTAGTCGCCCTTGCCCTGGAAGGTCCACAGGAGGTGCAGTCGTGCGCGCTTCTGGCCTCGGGTCACCGTTTCGCGCAGGACGTCCGAGGTGGTGCCGTCGCTGCGGATCCAGCGGTAGGAGAGCTTGCCCGGTCGGCCGTTCGTGGTGACGACGCCGACGATGTCCGCGGTGTCGTCGCACCCGACAGCCGTCGGCCGGGCTGTGACCGCCACCGTGCGCACCTGTACCGACGGACCGAGGCGCTGCCAGAGCAGGAACGCGATGACGCAGATCAGTACCAGCGTCGGCAGGGCGTGTCGGCGTAGGCGGCGATGCCGGGGCGGCGTCGCGGTCTGTGGCACGGCGGGCAGCGTGCTGTGCGTGCGATGGGCGACGGCGGCCGTCACTCCCGGGCCGAAGCGCAGCACGGTGCCTTCGACACGGTCCGGTCGCGTCGCTGCGGTCGGCGCCACCATCTTCGTGACGGTCGGCGCGATCTTCGTGGCGGCGGGCTCGATCTTCGTGGCGGTGGGCTCCACGAGGGTGTCGGTGTTCTCGGTGAGGGCCTTGGTGTCGTCGTGCTCGGGCCGCTGGATCCACTGGCTGCCGAGCACGGTGGCGCTGTACTCGGCGTCCGCCGGGCCGGGTTCGTCGGCCGGGGGGCGTTCCCCGGTGGCGGGGAGGCGGACGGTCGGGGCGTGCTCGTCGCCGGAGCCGAGCACACGCGTGGGCTCGCTGTCCCCGGCCGGCGCGGGGGTGCTGTCGTCGTGCGTGGTCATCGGAGCTCACACTGCCTGGTCAGTAGCTGCTGAGAGGCGCCGCCGTCGGCGGCGGCCGGGGTCGTCGTGGCCTGTACCGCCCAGTAGCAACCCGTGGTCTGGAAGGTGTGGTCGACGGGGATCGTGTAGTGGGTGGCGCCGTTGCGCTGGAAGGTCTGGGACCCGCCGTCCGGGGTGCCGAGCACGCCTGCGACATTGCTCGTGAACCACGAGACGGTGAGGGAGACCGGCCCGGTGCCGTCCGTGGTGATGTCGATCGTCGCCGTGGCGGTGGACGGACCCGTCTGCCGGAAGGCCGACACGGCGACGTCCTTGACGGCGGGAGCGGTCGGCGGGGCGGGGGAACTGCTCGTCGGCGTCGGGTCGGTGGTCGACCCGCCGGTCGTCCCGCCGGTCGTCGTCGCCTCGGACGGAGCCGTGGTGGCGGACGCCGAGGGGTCGTCGGTGCCGGGGGTTCCCGAGGTCTCCGCGCCCGAGGGCGACGAACTGGAGGATGCGGTGGGCGTCGGGGACACGGACGGGTCGGCCGACGAAGTCGGTTCGGTGGGCCCGGGCGTTGTCATGCCGGGCTGGGCGCTGGTGGTGGCCAGGGCCTGTGCGGCCTGCTGTGGAGCCGGTGCCGGGGTGTGCTGGACGCCGTAGGCCAGGACGATGCCCAGGAGCAGGGCCGCGGCGGTCACCAGCATCCCGGGCCGGCCGGGGAGCCACGACCCGATCCGGCCGTGGCCCGTCTCCTGGCCCAGGACCGTGCGTGCGATGTCCGTGGTGGTTTGCGGGGCGTGGCGCGCGGAGGGCAGCAGCAGCGGCAGCAGTGCCACCAGCGCGGCGAGCCGGCCGCGGCCGCGTTCCTCCCAGTCCGGCCCGTAGGCGGCGCCGGCGGCCGCCTCCAGGTCCGAGACGAACGCCTCGGCGTGGGTGGGCCGTTCCTCCGGGTCCTTGGCCAGTCCGCGCCGCACCAGTTCCCGCACCCCCTCGGGGACCTCGTCCGTGGGGATGGGCGCGTCCACGTGCCGCAGCGCGAGCTCGGCGAGGTTGTCACCCGCGTACGGCTTGTGGCCCGTCAGGCACTCGAAGAACGTGGCCGTGGCCGCGTACACATCGGCGGTGGGCGAGGCGGGGGCGCCGGTCCACTGCTCCGGAGCCATGTAGGAGGGGGTGCCCGCGATGCCGACGCTCGTGCCGGTGTCCACGGCGATCCCGAAGTCGACGAGCTTGGACGATCCGTCCGTCACGACCAGGACGTTCTCGGGCTTGTAGTCGCGGTGCACGACGCCGACGCGGTGCGCGTCGGCCAGGCCGAGCAGCGAGCCCTTGAGGACGACGAGCGCGGCCTCGGGCTCCAGCGGACCCTCCCTGGTCAGCAGGGTCCGCAACGAGACTCCGTCCACCAGCTCCATCACGATGGCGGCGCCGTCCGGGCTCTCGACGTATTCATACAGTTCGGCGACGTACGGGCTTTCCAGTCCGCCGAGCAGTCGCGCCTCAGCCCTGAACTCGTGCACGAAGCCCGGTCGGGTGCGCAGTGAGTCGCTGAGGTACTTCACCGCGACCGGAACGCCGGTCTCCTCGTGCACGGCCAGTACGACCCGTCCGCTCGCCCCCGATCCGAGCTCCAGCGACTCGGTGTATCCGGGCACTCCCCATGCGTTCATTCGGTCCCCCCGATCCGCCGTGCCACCGGAATCCCATTGGATCCAAAGCTTCGGGCACGCGTTGAGAGACATATTTTCGGCCACCAGGGTTGCGATGTGGTGCCGGGGCCGTCACGGCTTCGCCATTGCGGACGGTGGGGACGCGAAAGGTCGCCTGGCCCCGCTGTGTGCACAGAGCGGCGTGACTTGCTGAACGGCGCATGGCATCGCGAGCGTCCGTGCCGTCGCTCGGGAGGGTGTGGCGTTCTCCGCTTCCGCGGACCGCCGCGAAGGCCAGCTGACCTTGAACATCGCTGCCCAGAGGGGGTGTTGGGGGTGGAGACCCGGCCCCCTCGGCGTGCACAGGGCATCCTCGGACTTCCGTCTGTTTCCCCGTGCGGCGGTAACCCGTCGTTCACGGAGACGACGCCATGCAACGGCTTCCTGAGGGGCGAAGTTATATAGACAACTTTGCCCACCGGCGTGCCGTCGCGGCGGTGCCCGCGGCGGAGAGGACCCAACACCGTGCCACCTCTCTCACAGGCCGTCGCCGGTCCCGCCCGGTGGTCAGGCTGCCTGGGACGGGATGCTCAGCGGCCGGGAGTCGAGGACGTCATCGCCGTACAGGTCCTCCACCCAGGCGGTCTGGTAGACGGTCTCCAGATACCGCTCACCCAGATCCGGCGCGATGGCCACCGCGGTCAGCTCCCGTTCGTCCCGACGAGCCAGCCAGTCCATCGCGCCGCTGACCACGGTGCCGGTGGAACCCCCGAACAGAAACCCACGCCCGGCCAGCCGGTGACAGGCCCGAATGGTGTCGGCCTCCGCCACCCGCACCACATCGTCGACATACGACTCGTCCAGCAACGGCGGGCGCCTGCTGGTGCCCAGGCCGGGAATCATCCGCCGGCCAGGTGCGCCGCCGAAGGTCACCGAGCCGATGGCGTCGACGGCCACGATACGCACCGGCCGGTGCCACTCGCGGAAATAACGTGCGCAGCCCATCAGGGTTCCGGTGGTTCCGGCCCCGACGAACAGCACATCCAGGTCCGGGAACTGCCGGGCGATGGCCGGGGCTGTCCTTCGGTAGTGGGCCCTGCCGTTGCTGGGGTTGGCGTACTGGTTGAGCCACACATACCGGTCGTCGGAATCGCACAGTGCGTGGACGTGTCGGATGCGTGCGCCGAGCAGGCCGCCGACCGGGTCGGGCTCGGTGATGATGTGGACCTGGCCGCCCAGGGCCTCCATCATCATCCGGGTCGCCAGGTTGCAGCGGGAGTCGGTCACGCACACGAACCGGTATCCCTTGTTGGCCGCGATCATGCTCAGAGCCACGCCCAGATTGCCCGATGACGACTCCACCAGAATCGAGTCCGGCGTCAGCCGGCCGTCGCGTTCGGCGGCCTCGACCATTTCGGTGGCGGCCTTCAGTTTGATCGAGCCCGCGAAATTGAATCCCTCGCATTTGAGGAACAAGGGGTGCTCGAATATTCCCTCCAGGTCGACGTAGAGGTCGTCCTGGTTGAAGGCCTGGGGGGCGGATATGACAGGCATGCTCGTCTCCTCGATCGGGGAGGCCTTCCGGCCGCTGATCCGTCTCGGTGTCGCGGGGGAGAGGAATTCGGCGGCGAGTTTCGACTCGCCGGAACGTCTCCAGTACGCCAATTCGGAGCGGCCGTGTCATGCCACCGAAATTCGGGGCTTGACATGCGCCCCGTGTGCGCATAGGCGGCGCCACTGGGCGGGGAATGGCGAGCGGTCGATTATCAAGACCGGCGTTCGGTGTCAAGACCCGAAATTCAGGGACGGGACAGGAATTACCCGCTCGGGCCTACTGGAGAGGCGGGCGTCACGAATCCGTACGCACCGACCGACACACACCGAATCGTCTTCGAGGAGCAATCGTGGTGGATATGACTGCGGGCGTATGTGCGGCCGCGCCAAGTGACGTCTCGACCGGCATGCCGACCGTCATGGAGAGGCTTCTGGCCGAGGTGCTGGCCGGCGTCGTACGAGTCGAGCAGGTGCAGGCGCACAGTCACTTCTTCAACGACCTGGGTGCCGATTCCATGGTGATGGCGCAGTTCTGCGCGCGGGTACGGAAGCGGGAGGATCTGCCGACGGTGTCGATGAAGGACATCTACCGGTACCCCACCATCCGGAGCCTGGCCGTCGCGCTCTCCGACGCCGTGCCCACTTCCACTTCCGTCCCGTCCCAGTCGCCGCCCGCGGAGGCGTCGGCACCAGAGGCGTCGGCACCGGTGCGTCCGTCGGCCGACGCGGGGACTGCGGCCGCCACCCGGCGATACCTCGTCTGCGGAATGTTGCAGTTCCTGGTCTTCCTGGCCTATTCCTGCCTTGCCGCCTTCGCTGTCGCCGAAAGCTACGACTGGATCTCCGCAGGCTCGGGCCTGCTCGACCTCTACCTGCGGTCGGTCCTGTTCGCGGCCGCGGGCTTTCTCGGCCTGTGCACCTTCCCGATCGTGGCGAAGTGGACACTCGTCGGCCGCTGGCGATGCGGCGCGTTCCCCCTGTGGGGCATGGCCTATCTGCGCTTCTGGATCGTCAAGACCCTGATCCGCACCAGCCCCATGCGCCTGTTCGTCGGTTCACCGCTCTATGTGCTCTACCTCAGGGCGCTGGGCGCGCGGATCGGCAGAGGCGTCACGATCCTCACGCGCACGCCCCCGGTCTGCACTGATCTGCTCACCGTCGGGGATGGCACGGTCATCCGCAAGGACGTGCTGCTGTCCTGCTACCGCGCCCACGGCGGCCTGATCCAGACCGGCCGGGTCACGCTCGGCAGCAATGTGCTCGTCAGCGAGCACACGGTCCTCGACATCGACACCTCGATGGGCGACGACTCCCAGCTGGGCCACGCCTCCTCGCTGCACGCCGGCCAGGCCGTTCCCGCCGGCAAGCGCCGGCACGGCTCGCCGGCACAGCCGACCGACGTGGACTACCGGACCGTCGGCTCCGCCGACCGCCCCACCCGCAAGAGGACCGCATACGGCGCTGCGCAGTTGCTGAGCCTGCTGCTGGTGTGGCTGCCGCTGACGATGGGTGGCGCAAGCGCCCTGCTGTCCGGCGTCCCGCAGCTGCACGCATTCCTGGAGCCCCGGCCGGTGGGCAGCGCGGCGTTCTATGTCGAAGCGCTGACCGCGTCCCTGGTGGTCTTCCTCGGCTCCCTCCTCGTCGGCCTCCTCGTCGTGGGTACCGTGCCGCGCGTCCTCAACCGGGCCATCGAGCCCGGCAAGGTCTATCCGCTGTACGGCTTCCACTACGGCATCCAGCGGGCGATCGCGCTGATGACCAACAGGAAGTTCTTCTCCGCGCTCTTCGGCGACAGCTCCGCCATCGTGCACTACCTGCGCTACCTCGGATACGACCTGTCGCGCATCGAGCAGACCGGGTCGAACTTCGGCACCGAAATGCAGCACGACAACCCCTACCTGAGTTCGGTCGGCACCGGCACCATGATCGCCGACGGACTGTCCCTCATGAACACCGAGTTCTCCAGCACGTCCTTCCGCGTGTCCCGCACGTCGATCGGCCCCCGGAACTTCCTCGGGAACCGCATCGCCTACCCCTCTCAGGGCAAGACCGGCGACAACTGCCTGCTGGCCACGAAGGTCATGGTCCCGATCGACGGTCCGGTGCGTGAGGGCGTGGGCCTGCTGGGCTCACCCAGCTTCGAGATCCCGCGCACAGTGATGCGCGACAACAGGTTCAACCACCTGGAGACCGGCGACGAACTGCGCCGCCGCCTGGCCGCCAAGAACAGGCACAATGCCGCAACCGCCGGCCTCTACCTCTCGGCGCGGTTCCTCCACCTCTTCGTGGTCACCCTCATCACCATGGGCGCGGCCGGCCTCTTTCCCTCGCTCGGCGCACCGGCGATCGCCTTGGCCGGCGTCCTCACGCTCACGTTCACCGTCGTCTACTTCGCACTGATCGAACGGGCCTCCACCGGCTTCAAGACGCAGAAGCCGCTGTACTGCTCGATCTACGAGCCCCCCTTCTGGCACCACGAACGCTTCTGGAAGTTGGCCTCGGTCGACTACATCCAGGTGTTCGACGGCACCCCCTTCAAGAGCATGATCTGGCGGCTCCTGGGGGCCCGGATCGGCAAACGGGTCTTCGACGACGGCTGCTTCTTCCCGGAGCGCACCCTCGTCACCATCGGCGACGACACCACGCTGAACGCCGGGACCGTGGTCCAGTGCCACTCGCAGGAGGACGGCGCCTTCAAGTCCGACCGCAGCATCCTCGGCAGCGGCTGCACCCTCGGGGTCGGTGCCTTCGTCCACTACGGCGTGACGATCGGTGACGGTGCCGTGCTCGCCCCTGACTCCTTCCTCATGAAGGGCGAGGAAGTCTCCCCGCACGCCCGGTGGGCCGGCAATCCGGCCCGGGAGATGCCCGGCCCGGAGACCCGCCTCGAAGGCGGCCCGGACACCCGCCTCGAAAGCCACCCGGAGACCGCCCCCGCCCTTGCCGCCCGAGCTCACGGCAACCGATCCCGCGACACCAGCACCAGCAACTAGCAGAGGAAACGACCCGATGGCAACGCATCCGAACCACACGCGAACCGGCCTGGAGTACTGGCGCGGCGTGCTGACAGCCGGCGGATTCACCGCCGCGCCACGCTGGACCCTCCACCCGGCACCCGGCGTGGGCCAGTACGAGGCACATGCCCCCGACGGCACCGTGGCCCGGCTTCGCCGGCTGGCGGACGAACTGGCGGTACCGATCGATGCGCTTGTGCTGGCGGCGCACGCCAAGGTCCTCGCGGCACTGTCCGCGGAGCGCGAGATCACCACCGGGTACGTCACCGAGAACGGCCGCCTACTGCCGTGCCGGCTCACCACCGCGCCCGCCTCTTGGTGGGAACTCGTGCACACCAGCCATCGGACGGTCGCCGAACTGCGGGCGCACCAGACCGTTCCGGCCGGGGACTTCGACCGGCTCCAGCGCGAACTCGGCCTGACCGGGCCGGTGTTCGAGACCGTCCTCGATCTCACCGCGGTCGACGGGGACCTCACCGAGGACACCGCGCTGCGCGTGGGCATCCGGCACCAGGGCGGTCGGCTCGTGCTGCGGCTGCGTTACCGCACCGACATGCTCGACGCCGCAAGCGCCGCCCGTATCGCCGGCTATCACCTGACCGCGCTCGCGCTGATGACCGCCGACCCCGATGCCGAACACGCTCGCCAGAGCCTGCTGTCCGCCGCGGAGAAGCGCTTCCAGCTGGAGCAACTCGCCGGTCCCGAAAGAGAGTTGCCGAACGCGAGGGTGCATGAGCTGTTCGAGGAGCGGGTGCGGATGCATCCGGATGCCCTCGCCGCCGTGCATGCCGGCCGGCAATGGACCTATGCGGAGCTCAACGCCCGGGCAAACCGGGTGGCCCGCGCCCTTGCCGCCCGCGGGTCGGCCCGCGAGAGCGTCGTCGCGGTGGTGACCGAACGCAATCTGGACTGGCTGGTTGCGGTCCTCGCGGTCTTCAAGTCCGGAGGTGCCTACCTGCCCATCGAGCCGCACTTCCCGGCCGAACGCATCGCTGCCATGCTCTCCCGCGCCGACTGCACCCTGGCGCTGACCGAACCCGGCAGCACCACCACCCTCGACCGGGCACTCGACTCGCTGCCCGGAGTCGAGAGGCTCTTCGTCGAGGCGGCGTACGAAGAAGACCACCCGGACGACGACCTCGGCATCCGCGTCACGCCCGGCCAACTGGCCTACATCTACTTCACCTCCGGCTCCACCGGTGAGCCGAAAGGCGCCATGTGCGAACACGCCGGCCTGCTCAACCACCTCTACGCCAAGATCGACGACCTTGAGATCGGTGAAGGACAGGTGGTCGCCCAGACCGCTCCGCGGTGCTTCGACATCTCCCTGTGGCAACTGCTCTGCGCCCTCCTGACCGGTGGGCGAACCCTGCTGGTCGAACAGGACGCCATCCTCGACGTCCCCCGATTCCTCGACACCGTCACCGAGGGCGGGGCCACCGTCGTGCAGGTCGTGCCCTCCTACCTCGAAGCCGTCCTGACCGAGCTCGAACAGCGTCCCCGCGCGCTGCCCGACCTGCGGTACGTGTCGGTCACCGGGGAGGCGCTGAAGAAGGAGCTCGCCGAGCGCTGGTTCACCGCCCAGCCCCGGATCGGGCTGGTCAACGCCTACGGGCTCACCGAGACCTCGGACGACACCAACCACGAGGTCATGCACCGGGCGCCGGAACGCATCCTGCTCGGCCGTGCGGTCAACAACGTGCACATCTACGTCGTCGACGAACACCTCGCACCGGTTCCGCTCGGTGCCCCGGGCCTGATCGCGTTCTCCGGAGTGTGCGTCGGCCGCGGCTACATCAACGATCCCGAACGCACCCGAGCGGCCTATCTCGACGATCCGCACCGGGCAGGCACACGCCTCCATCTCGGCGGCGACTACGGCCGCTGGCATCCTTCGGGCAAGCTGGAGTTCCTCGGCCGGCGTGACGCGCAGGTCAAGATCCGCGGGTTCCGGATCGAGATCGGCGAGATCGAGAACGCCCTGCTGCGCCTCCCCGGTGTCCGCGACGGCGCGGTGGTGGTCACCGAGCGCGCCGATCGCAGCAAGCACCTGGTCGCCTTCTACTCCGCGCAGAACCCCGTCGACGCCGGGAGCCTCGCCGACCGGCTGGGTGCCTCGCTGCCCGCCTACATGGTCCCGGCCGCCTTCCACTGGTGCGAAAGCCTGCCGCTGACCGCCAACAGCAAGATCGACAAGAAGGTGCTGACGGTGCTGGCCACCGAACACGCCGGCAGCGAGGACGATCACGAGCCCCCGGCCACACCGACCGAGCAGCGGCTGGCGGCCGCCTGGGGCCATGTCCTCGGCGTGCCGCAGGACCGCATCGGACGCCGCGACCACTTCTTCGACCGTGGCGGCAACTCCCTCTCGGCGGTGAAGCTCGCCATAGCCCTGGACCGCACCGTGTCCCTCAAGGACGTCATGGCACACCCGGTCCTCACCGACCTCGCCGCCCTGGTCGACCAGCGCCCCGAGCGCCATGTGCCCGAACCCATGACCTCTTGCCGAATCGCATCGAGCTGAACCACAGCGAGCCGAACCACATCGAAAGGAAAGCCACCATGTCCTACGCGACTCCGGTGTCCCTCCTCAAGGTGGACCTGAACCCCGCCAAGCCCCCGATCCTGCACGTGGACACCCCCGGTGATGCCCCGGCGTGGGCCGCCGGCCACCGTCACGCCCTGCGCACCCTGGTCACCGAACACGGCGCGGTCCTCGTCCGTGGCCTGCACCTGCGCGACGCGAACCAGGCCGGCGCCGTCCTGCGCCGTCTGGCCCCGGCCCTGATGACCGACAGGGAATCCTTTGCGCCCCGCAGGACGTACGCCCCGGGTGTGTACTCCTCCTCGGCCTGGCCACCGGCCCAGCCGATGTGCATGCACCACGAACTCAGCTACACGCTCCGACCACCTGGCCTGATGCTGTTCGCCTGTCTGACCGCACCCGCCACCGGAGGAGCCACCGCCATCGCCGATGCCTGCGCCGTCCTGGAGGCGCTGCCGAACGAACTGGTCGAGCGCTTCGAGCAGGAGGGCTGGCTGCTCTCCCGCACCTACAACGACGAGATCGGCGCCCCCTACAGCGAGTCCTTCGGCACCGATGACCGCCGAGCCGTCGAGGACTACTGCCGCACCGCCGGCATCGCATTCGCCTGGCAACCCGACGGCACTCTGCGCACCCGACAGCGCCGCACCGCCGTGACGGTCCACCCGGTCACCGGCCGCCGCTGCTGGTTCAACCAGATCGCCTTCCTCAACGAATGGACGATCGAACCCGAGATCCGCGACTACCTCGTCGACGTCCACGGCGCCGACTCGCTGCCCTTCAACACCCGCTTCGGAGGCGGCGACCCCATCGGTCCGGACATCGTCCAGCTCCTCAACGACACCTACACCGCCCACACCGCCCGCGCGCCGTGGCGGCCCGGTGACCTCATGCTCGTCGACAATGTGCGCACGGCGCACAGCAGGGAGGCATACCAAGGACCACGTGAAGTACTCGTCGCCATGGCCGAGCCGCTCGCGCCGGCCCCGTGCGCGCCGCCCGCCGAGATGAGCAGCCGATGACCAACGCCCCTTCCACGGCAATGGAGCCCGCCATGTCCCAGCCGTACACCGTGCCGTCGTTCGCAGTGATCGCCGGCGCACAGGTCCAGCACGCGCTGCAGGGCCGGGAAGCCCAGATCGTGGACCTCATCGAGGCCACCTATCTGCTGCATGCCGCCGGAGAGTCGGTCAACCCGCCGTCCTACTTCCTGCGGTTCCCCGACCGCCCCACCTCCCGGATCATCGCGCTGCCCGCCTCGATCGGCGGGCAGGACCGGGTGGACGGCCTCAAATGGATCTCCAGCTTCCCCGACAACGTCCAGGCGGGCATCCCCAGGGCCTCCGCCGTCCTGATCCTCAACGATCACGACACCGGCTATCCCTTCGCCTGCCTGGAAAGCTCCATCATCAGCGCCACCAGAACCGCCGCATCCGCGGCACTGGCCGCCGACCACCTCACCCGCAACCGGCAACGGCCCACGCGTATCGGGTTCTTCGGCACGGGTCTGATCGCCCGCTACATCCACACCTTCCTGACCGCCGTGGGCTGGTCCTTCGACGAGACCGGCGTCCATGACCTGTCCAAGCAGAGCGCCGCGGGCTTCAGCGACTACCTTCGACAGACCGGCAGCGCCGGACGGATCACCGTGCACGACGACCCCGAGGAACTCATCCGCTCCAGCGACCTCGTCGTGTTCGCCACCGTCGCGGGCGAACCGCACATCAGCGATCCGGCCTGGTTCGACCACAACCCGCTGGTTCTGCATGTGTCCCTGCGTGACCTGGCGCCCCGGATCATCCTCGCCTCGACCAACATCGTCGACGACGTCGACCACTGCCTCAAGGCCGACACCTCCCCGCACCTGGCCGAACAACTCACCGGCAACCGCGACTTCCTGCACGGCACACTCGCCGACGTCATGACCGGACGAGTGACGCCCCCCACCGACCGGCCTCTGGTGTTCTCGCCGTTCGGCCTCGGCGTACTCGACCTCGCTGTCGGCAAATACGTGTACGACGAGACGGCGCGCTCCGGACAACTCCATGTCGTCGAGGACTTCTTCCACGACCTGCGCCGGCACGGGTGAAGGCTTCCGCCGCCGCCGTGACCTAGGAGCGCAGGAACCACTGCTGGTTGGTGCCGCCGTGACAGGTCCAGATGACCAGCTGGGTCCCGTCCGTCGTGGACGAGCCCGGAACGTCGAGGCACTTGCCGGACTGCTCCGAGATCAGTCGGCCCCCGGCGCCCTGAGTCCAGCGCTGGTTCGAACCGCCGGTGCAGGTCCACAGCTCCACCGGAGTGCCGTCGGCGGTGTTGCCACCGGTCACGTCCAGGCAGGCACCGCCCAGCCGCAGGGTGCTGTCGGGCGCGGCGGTCCAGTACTGGGCGGCGCTGGAATTGCACGTCCACAGGTCGGCCTTGGTGCCGTTGGCCCCCGAACCGCCGTAGGCGTCCGAACACTTGCCGGACAACCCGGAGGACAGGTAGCCGGACAGGCCGCCGGGTTGGTGGCGGATGAGCGCCGCGACGAGGGCGTGTCCCGGGAAGTCGGTCATGACGACGCCGGTGCGGGCGGAATAGCCTCCGCCGAGGAAGTCCAGAGTGCGTTGGTCCAGCCCGGTGCCACCGCCGTAGCCGCCGGCCATGTCGGCCGGAGTCGCCCCGGCCGGCGCACAGTTGGCCGAGGTGTACGACACGTACATCGCGCCCGACGGATCGGACGCCGCCTCGGTCAGGTTGTCCCTGACCCCGTTCCACTTGGCGCCGAGATCGCACTGGCTCCAGTCGTCGGTGATGTAGTGGCCCCAGTCGCCGCTCGTCAGCTGGGTGAGCCCGTAGCCGGAGTAGATCTGCCCGCGGGGCCCGGTGAACCGGGTCAGCACGATGCGGCCGCGTGCCTGGTCGAGGGTGGGCATGGCGGCGGTGGAGGTACCGGTGACCGTCGGCGCGTAGAACAGCCCGGGATAGCGGGCCAGGTAGTCCCCGAAGATGCGCATGCGGTCCGCGGCGGTGGTGTCGGACGGGTCGTCGGCGCAGTGCCCGATCGACGTGCTGCCACTGCCGCCCTCGGTGGTGTCTGCATCGCATTCACCGTGCAGGTTCAAGAGGACCGTTTCGGTGGGGTGCGCGGCGAGGAAGTCGCGAGCCTTGGACAGTACGTCGTCGAAGTTGGCGTTCTGGTAGACGTTGGTGTGGTGGACGGCGAACGCACCGCCCACGACCCGTACCCGGATGTCGATCGCCCGGATGCCCGCGTTGAGTTGTGCGGTGAGGGTCGCGGCGCTGTCGCCGTGGTTCTCCTGGGTCTCGTACGCCGACGGGTAGAGCCAACCGCCGTGAATGGCCAGGGTGTCGTGGGTGCCGGGGATCGACAGGCTGCCCAGACCCAGTCCGCCGTTCACTCCGCCCATCCAGTCCGGATGGCTCTGCGAGGTCAGGCTGTTGAAGGCGTCCGTGGAAGCGGACGGCTGCGCCGCGGCCGAGCCGGGAGTCAGCACGCCGAACGCGGCGCCCGTCAGGACGAGGGCAGCGGCGAGGGCGGCCCGGCGTAGAAGCCGTGCGGGTCTCGTTGACCGGAACATGTCAGCAATATAGGACCGGATTCTCGAACAGGTCCAGACCAGGGAGCGGTGAGTCCGAGCCCCCGGCACACGTGGTGCCGGGGGCTCGGCGCGCGTTCTTGTTCAGGCGCAGGTCAGTTGCGGTGCTGCCCAGTCGGCGTGGTCGTAGTTGACGTCGTCTCCGGAGTCGGTGACGGAGAGGCGGAGCTCCAGTCCTCCCGTGAGGTCCGCGGAGAGCGCCTTGGCCGCGTCCGCGCCCGTCATGCGGCCGCTGTCCGCGACGAGCGTGTCGTCCCGGTAGAGGCGGAAGACGACGGACCCGTTGCTCCCGCCGGCCTCGTCGTCCACGCCCACGTTCACGGTCAGGCGTGAGCAGCCACGGCCGAGGTAGTACGTCACGTCCCCGGCCGCGTGGGCGCCGAGGCCCTTGGCATAGGTGGTGCCGTTGACGGTGAGGGTGTGGCCGTCGCCGGCGGCCTTCTCGCCGTTGCTGCGGTCGCGCTCGACCGGACCCCAGCCGTTGGTCGCCGAGGCCCACGTCAGGTCGCTGAGCGCGTGCGTGCCGGCCGTCGGGCCGCTGCCGCACGCGAGCCGGGCATCGGCCCAGTCCGCGTGGTCGAAGTCGATCCCGTCACCGCCGTCGGTCACGACGAGTCGCAGCGTCGTCCCACCGGTCAGATCCGCCGTGAGGCGAAGCGGCGGATCGGCGGCCGTCCGTACGCCGCTCTCGGCGACCTCGGTCGTGTCCCGGTAGATCCGGAAGGCGACGGACCCGCCCGCGGTCGATTCGTCGTCGACACCGACGTCCACGCGCAGGGACTTGCAGGTGCCGCCGAGGTGGTACGTGATGTCGCCGCTGGCGTGCGTGCCGAGGCCCTTGCTGTAGGCGGTGCCGTTGATGGTGAGCGTGCGGCCGTCTCCTGCTGCCTGTTCGCCGTTGCTGCGGTCGCGTTCGACCGGGCCCCAGCCGTTCACCGCCGAGGTCCACGGCAGGTCGCTCAGCTGATGGATGCCCGTCGGCGGCGGGACCGGCGTGCCAGGCGTGACGCGGTACATCACCGTGCCGTGCGCGGGCACGGACGCGCTGATCGCACCCGTCGTGGTGGACTGCTGCTTGGACCAGAGATCCTTGAGGGAGTACGACGTCGAACCGCCCAGGCCGATGGCCTCCGCCGTCGTCGACACCGTTCGTGCGGTCGTGTTCTCGTTGGTCAGCGTCACCGACCGCCCGCCGTCGGCAAGCGGTTTGGACATCACGACGAGACCGCCGGACGAGGACACCACCGTGCCCTGTCGGCCGAGCGGGTCCTGGTCGACGCCTATGACGTCGGTGTTCTTCAGGATGTCCAGCGAGGCCGACGACACACCGCGCAGATCCGTGCCGATCAGGAGCGGCGACGCCATCTGAGCCCAGAGGCTGAAGTGGGTGCGGTATTCGGTGTCGGTCATGCCGCCGTTGCCGACCTCCAGCATGTCGGGGTCGTTCCAGCCGCCCGGCCCCGCGTACGGGGCCAGGGACTGGTTCTTGTGGGCGATGCCGATCATGCTGGACCAGGAGTCGGAGATGTCCCCGGTCGTGCGCCATGAATTCCCGTACTGCGCCGCCCAGTTCCAGGGCTGGTTCTCGCCCCACTCGCAGATGCTGTAGACGATCGGGCGGCCGGTGGCCTTGAGCGCGTCTCCCATGGCCTTGTACCGCTGCTTGGCGTCCACGGCGTTGTTGTTGCAGTTGTCGTACTTGAGGTAGTCCACGCCCCAGGACGCCCACAGGTCGGCGTCCTGCTGTTCGTGTCCGAGCCCGCCGGGAAAGCCCTGTGTGTCGCATGTCTTGGTGCCGGCGCTGGAGTAGAGCCCGAACTTGAGGCCCTTGGAGTGGACGTAGTCCGCGACGGCCTTGATCCCGTGGGGGAAGCGGACCGGGTCGGGCACGAGGTTGCCGTTCGTGTCCCGGTTCGGCAGCGCCCAGCAGTCGTCGATGTTGACGTACGTATAGCCCGCGTCCTTGAGTCCCAGGGAGACGAAGGCGTCGGCGATGCCCTTGACCATGTCCTCGTTGAACTCGGCCCGGCAGTGCGTCGAGTTCCAGTTGTTGAAGCCCATCGGCGGGGTGCGGGCGAGGCCGTTGTCCACGGCGGGTCCCGCGACCGGCATCGTCACCGTGCCCGACGCGGGCCTGGCCGCGACGAGGGCCGGGACGGCCAGGCACAGGGCGGCCATGGTCACGGCGAACTGCTTTCTGCGAAGGTGTCGTTCGGCAGACACGTGCGGCTCCCAGGGGGGTGAGTGGTGCACACGATCAAACGCGGGCGAACGAAAGTCACCACATCCCAGCTGCCTGTCTGGAGCATGTCAATACCTGTGTGTCCTCGGCCGAGTCCGCTTCCGTGCCGCAGAGTTCGGATGCGCTTTCTCCTCATGCGTGCCGTCGCGCGGCTTCACCCTGGGCCGGGACGGGAAGCGCCTTCTCCTCGGCGTCCGCCGGCCAGAGGAACACCGGCGACAGGACCAGTTCGATGAATCCCAGCGCCACCTGGAACGCATGCGGCCACCCGTGCGTGGCGAGCGAGAGCAGTCGCCCGAAGGCGCCCAGCGGGAACACGCCGGCCGGCCATCGCACCGCCGCGGCGGGGATCGGCGACCGCCGGGCCGCCCAGAGCCAGGCAAGACCGTACCCGGCGAAGATCGCACCGAAGAACCGGCCCAGACTGTCGATCGTCGGCCCGGCCGACCGCTCGCCCGGGATCGCCGCGTTGCCGAGCGGCACATGGAAGAGCCCGCTCGCCACGCAGGCGTACCCCAGGGTGACGACCAGTACCCGGAGCGCCTTGGCTTTGGTCATGACGTCGTCGCCCCCAGCTAGTAGACGTGTGTCTACTAGGCTGGAGCTCCTTAGTAGACATGTGTCAAGTAAGATGCGGTCGTGCCTCCCCGTCAGCGGCTCAGCCCCGCCGAACGCCGCGCCCAACTCCTCACGGTCGCCGCGCGCCTCTTCGCCGCGCAGCCGTACGACGAGGTGCTGATGGAGGACGTCGCCGAGCGCGCCGGTGTCTCCCGCGCACTCCTCTACCGGCACTTCCCGAGCAAGCGGGACCTGTTCGCCGCGCTCTACCAGCAGGTCGCCGACGAACTGCTCGCCAAGACCCGGCTCGACCCCACCGCCACCCTGGTCGAACAGCTCACCCAGGGCCTGGACGCGCACATCGAGTACTTCGCGGAGAACCGCAACACCGTCCTGGCGGCCAATCGCGTGCTGGCCGGTGACCGCCTGATCCAGACGATCATGACGAATGAACTCGATGCCCTGCGGGAGCGCCTGCTCGGCGTGCTTCCGCTCGCCGACGACAGCACCCGGGATGCCGTGTCGGGCGTCCTGAAGAGCTGGCTGGTGTTCGTCCAGGTGCTGTGCGCGGACTGGCTCACCGAGGAGACCTGCACCCGTACCGAACTGCGCGACGTGTGCGTCGGCGCCGCGGTGGGCGCCATCCGGCCCCTCCTGGACGAGGACCCCGCGCCGGACTGGCCCCGCTGACATCGACTTGTCGATGCTCTGCCGGTGCGGGACACCCGCGGAGTGGCATGCTGATCAGGCAGGACGGAAACGTTCCGACGAGGTGACCGTGTGGCCGGGCGCGGAGCAGACGTGATGCCGAGGCGATTCGACGAGGAGCTGCCTGATGGGGAAGTACACGGATGTCCACCGCCGAAGCCTGGCCGACCCGGAGGGGTTCTGGCTGGAGGCGGCCGAGGCCATCGAATGGTCCCGCAAACCGACCAGAGCCCTGGATGCCTCGCGGGCGCCGTTGTACGGCTGGTTCCCCGACGGCGAGCTGAACACGGCCCACAACGCCCTGGACCGGCACGTGACTTCCGGGCGCGGCGGGCAGCCGGCACTCGTCCACGACTCCCCGGTGACCGGCACCAAGACCTCGTACACCTACGCCGAACTGCGCGATGCCGTGGCCGTCTTCGCCGGGGCGCTGGCCACGCTCGGCGTCACCAAGGGCGACCGCGTGATCATCTATATGCCGATGGTGCCGGAAGCCATCATCGCCATGCTCGCCTGCGCGCGCATCGGCGCCGTTCACTCGGTCGTGTTCGGCGGATTCGCACCCAAGGAACTCGCCGCCCGCATCGAGGACGCCCAGCCCAAGGTGGTCGTGGCGGCGTCCTGCGGAATCGAACCGACCCGCGTCATCGACTACAAGGCGATCATCGACCAGGCGCTGCAGACCACCCGGCACCAGCCGGAACACATCGTGATACTGCAACGCGAGGCCGCACGAGCCGAGTTGAGCCACCGGGACCTCGACTGGCACGAGCTGGTCGCCACCGCGAAGCCGGTCGATCCCGTGCCGGTTGCGGCAACCGACCCCCTCTACATCCTCTACACGTCCGGAACCACCGGCAGGCCCAAGGGCGTACTGCGCGACAACGGCGGTCACGCCGTCGCGCTGGCCTGGTCGATGAGCAACATCTACGGCATCGGTCCCGGCGACACCTGGTGGGCGGCCTCGGACGTCGGCTGGGTCGTCGGCCACTCCTACATCGTCTACGCGCCGCTGCTGATCGGTGCCACCACGGTGCTGTACGAAGGCAAACCCATCGGGACACCGGACGCCGGCGCCTTCTGGCGAGTGATCTCCGAGTACGGAGTGAAAGCGCTGTTCACCGCACCGACCGCGCTGCGGGCCATCCGCAAGGCGGACCCGGATGCCACCGAGCTGTCGCGATACGACCTCTCCGCGTTCGACGCCCTCTTCCTCGCCGGAGAGCGCCTCGACCCGGACACCTACCGCTGGGCCCACGACACCCTGGGCGTGCCCGTCATCGACCACTGGTGGCAGACCGAGACGGGCTGGCCCATCGCGGCCAATCTGCGCGGACTGGAACTGATGCCCGCCAAGCCCGGGTCGGCCACCGTGCCCGTCCCCGGGTTCGACGTCCAGGTCCTGGACCCGGCCACGAGCGAGCGGATGCCCGTGGGCCAGGAGGGAGCGATCGCGGTCCGGCTTCCCCTGCCACCCGGTTCGCTGCCCACGCTCTGGGGCGACGACCAGCGGTACATCGACGCCTACCTGGCCGAGCACGACGGCTACTACACCACAGGCGACTCCGGTTTCTTCGACGAGGACGGCTATCTCTTCGTGATGGGCCGCACCGACGACGTCATCAATGTCGCCGGGCACCGCTTGTCCACCGGCGCGATCGAAGCCGTACTCGCGGCGCATCCCGCAGTCGCCGAATGCGCGGTGATCGGCGTCCACGACGAGGTGAAGGGGCAATTGCCGCGCGGACTGGTCGTGCTCAAGTCCGGTGTGCATCCGGACGAGGCCACTCTCCGCGAAGAGCTTGTCGCCGCGGTACGCAGAGACATCGGACCGGTGGCGGCCTTCCGCGACGTGACCGTGGTCGACGCCCTGCCCAAGACCCGCTCCGGCAAGATCCTCCGCAAGGCGATGCGCGGCATCGCCGACGGCCGGGACGTACCGATGCCCTCCACCATCGAGGACCCCGGGGCGCTGGACGACCTCCGGCCGATTCTGCGGCCGCGGTAGGCCGAAGAAGGGTGTTCAGGCCGACGGGCCGATCAGCTCGTCGGCAACCCACCGTGCGACGTCGGCGGGGTAGGGCGCCGGCAGCCCGAGGACGATGTGCCGGAAGCCGGCGCCCGTCGCCTCGCCGATCGCGTCCCGGGTGACGCCGGGCCGGTCGTAGGCGACGGGCAGGTGGATCGAGCGGGTGACCGAGGCGGGATCGCGGCCGATCTCGGCGCAGTAGCGGTCCAGCAGCGCGCCGCGGCGGATGGCGTCGTCGATGTCGCCGCCCGGGATGTTCCACAGGTCGGCGTGCTCGGCGACCACACGCAGCGTCGCGGACGAGCGTCCGCCGATCAGGATCGGCGGGTGGGGGCGCTGGACGGGTTTGGGGTTGCCGAACGCTCCGGTGAGGCGGTGATGGGCGCCGTGGAAGTCGAACGGCTCCTCCTCGGTCCACAGGCGCCGGATCACCGTGCAGGCTTCGGCGAGGCTCCCCACGGCGTGCGCGGAATCGTGGAACGGCAGGCCGTGGGCTTCGTACTCACGCCGGGCCAGGGGGTGGCCGGGGCGTGAGCCGACGCCGATGCCGAAGTCGAGCCGTCCGCCGGAGACGATGTCGACGGTTGTGGCGATCTTGGCCAGCATCGCGGGCGGCCGGAACCGGTTACTGGTCACCAGCACGCCGAGCCGCAGTCGTCGGGTGTGGGCGGCGAGGGCCGAGAGCAGCGTCCAGCCCTCGTAGGTCGGTCCGTCCGGATCTCCCCCGATCGGCATGAGGTGATCGAACAGCCACGCGTGCTCGATCTCCGGGATCGTGTCCGCCTCGCGCCAGACGCGCAGGACGTCGTGGTAGTCGACCTGTGAGGGGGCGGTCATGATCCCGAATCGGGTTCGGGGTGAGCTTCGGGATGGGTGTCGGGGTGTGCTTCGGGGTGTGTGAGGCATGGAGTCGCTGGTCCTCTCGAAGCTCATGGGCCGATCAGCGGCGCCGCAGTGACGGGTCGAGCAGCGCGGGCGGGGTGTCGTGCTTCTCCTGCGGGGCCAGGTCGGTGCCGGGGGCGACGACGGCGTCGATCGCGTCGAGTACGTCGGCGGAGAGCACGGTGTCTGCGGCGGCGAGTTGGGAGTGCAGGTGGGCCTGCGTGCGGGGACCGATGAGCGCGCTGGTCACGGCGGGGTGCGCGGTCACGAATCCGAGCGCGAGCTGGATCATCGTGAGACCGGCCTCGTCGGCGACTTCGGCCAGCCGCTCGACCGCGTCGAGCCTGACCCGGTTGGTGGGGCTGGTGATGTCGAAGCGTTCGGGCATGAACGTCGAGCGGTTGGTGGTGACTTCCTGTCCCGCGCGGATCGCGCCCGACAGCCAGCCCGAGGCCAGCGGGCTCCACACCAGCACACCGAGGCCGTACTCCTCGGTCACGGGCAGCACATGGGTCTCGATGCCGCGCTGCAGGATCGAGTAGCCGGGCTGTTCTGTGACGTAACGGCTCAGGTGATGTTCGCGGGCGGCCCACTGGGCCTGCACGATGCGGTACGCGGGGAAGGTCGAGGAGCCGAAGTAGCGGATCTTTCCCGCGCGTTGCAGGTCGGTCAGGGCCGACAGCGTCTCCTCGTCGCTGGTGCTCGGGTCCCACCGGTGGATCTGGTAGAGGTCGACGTGGTCGACACCGAGACGGCGCAGGCTGTTGTCCAGCTCGGTGATCAGCCAACGGCGCGAGCTGCCCCGGTGGTTGCGCTCGTCGCCCATGGGCATGGAAGCCTTCGTGGCCAGCACGAGGTCGTTGCGGCGGCCTGCGATGGCCTTGCCGACCATCTCTTCGGACTCGCCCTGGCTGTACATGTCGGCGGTGTCGATGACGTTGATGCCGGCTTCCAGGGCGGCATCGACGATCGCGGTGGCCTCGTCCTGCGTGGTGCGCCCGATCTTGCCGAAGTTCATTGCGCCGAGCGCGAGGGAGCTGACCTGCACACCGGTGCGGCCCAAGGTGCGGTACTGCATGACGTGTTCCTCCATTGCGGGTGAAACGTGGTGACAATGCGTGAAGTGGGTGCCGGGCCCGCTGCTCTGGCATCATGAGCAAGCGGAACCTCGTTCCGCTTCAACGATACGGAACCATGTTCCGTTTTTGCAAGCTCGACAACGGAGGCGCGGCGCGATGAACGAGGGCGACGAGGGCGCAGGGCACGCGGCCCCGGCCAGGCGGAAGGACGCTCGGCGCAACAAGGAGACCCTGCTCGACGCGGCGGCCGCGGTCTTCGTCGCGTCAGGCGTCGAAGCGCCGGTACGCGACATCGCGGCCGAGGCGGGCGTCGGGCTGGGCACGATCTACCGGCACTTCCCGACGCGAGCGGATCTCATCATCGCCGTCTACCGGCACCAGGTCGACGCCTGCGCCGAGGCGGGCCCCGCTCTGTTGGCGACCAGCGCAACTCCGTACGCCGCACTGGGGCAATGGATCAACCGCTTCGTCGACTTCCTGGTCACCAAGCACGGACTCGCCGCCGTGCTGCAGTCCGAGAACGCCGGCTTCGACGCGCTGCACGCCTACTTCCTCGACCGCCTCCTGCCCGTGTGCACCCAACTGCTCGAAGCAGCGGCCGCCGCCGGTGAGATCCGCTCCGACCTGGAGGCCTACGAGCTCATGCGCGGCGTCGGAAACCTCTGCATCGGCGCGGAGAACGATCCCCGCTACGACGCCCGCCGACTGGTCGACCTCCTCATCGCGGGGCTGCGCCAGTCCCACTGACCATAGGCAAGGCAGCTGATGCAGGAGCGCAACTGCCGCGCCGGCAAACCTGGTCGACGCATGGCGGCCAGACTCATAGTCTCCGCCTGTGACTGATCCCAGCGAGTCGGAAGGCGCATTCAGGAATCGGTGCGCGAACACCGCGCGGATGCTCGCGCCGCTCGTCGGCTACTTCATCAGCCGGATCTCGTTCGAGGCATTCAACGAGGACGACTCGCTGGAGATCACGCTCAGGGAGGGGCCGTCGAAGCCCGATGTCGTGATCTCCCTCTCCGGCCTCTATTACGCCACGGTCTCCAAGCCCCCGGAGATCTCCGGCTGCTTCGTCGACGAGATCTCCCTGGCGCACCTGCCGAGGACGCCACACCCCTGGCCCGAGGGGGCAGTCGGCCGAGTCGGCCGATTCGACGGATTGAGTGAGTTGGCGTGGCTGCAGATCATCGGCCCGGCCGAGGTGGACGTCATCGCAGCGATCGTGACTGTCTACACGGCAATGAGCGACGATGAAGCCTCGGCGGACGAGCGGGTGTGAGAAAAGAAGGCCGGTACCGGACCCCGACTCACCGGCCGGCTTCACCGGGGTCATCCGGACCGAGAGGGCGTGCGCAGGCGATGAGCAGGGCTACGTCGTCGGGGGCGCCGGGGTGGCGGAGGCGGTGGAGGAGGCGGTCGCAGGTGTCCTCCAGCGGGCCGAGTTCCTCAAGGAGGTGCAGGAGGGTGTCGAGGCGCTCGTCGATGGGGTAGTCGCGGGTCTCGACCAGCCCATCGGTGTACAGCACCAGTTGATCGTAGGGGGCGAGTTCGATGGCCGTGCTCTCGAACGGGACTCCGCCCACGCCCAGGGGAGCGCCGGTGGGCAGGTCGAGGAGCACGGGGCGTCGACCGCCGCGTACGAGGACGGGGGGCAGATGGCCGGCGCTGGCGATGCGGCACTCGCCGCGGTGGGGGTCGTAGACGGCGTAGAGGCACGTGGCGATGTACTGCTCCAGCCGCCCGGTGATCGCGTCGAGGTGCTGCAGAACCTGGGCGGGTTCGAGGTCCAGGTCGGCGTAGGCCGCGGTGGCGGTGCGCAGGCGGCCCATCGTGGCGGCGGCGTCGATGCCGCTGCCCATGACGTCGCCCACGACGAGCGCCGTCCTGGCATTCTGCAGCGGCAGCACGTCGTACCAGTCACCGCCGATCTCGTAGGCGGCCTGCGCGGGCCGGTAGCGCGCGGCGACCTGCAGACCGGGAAGATCCGTCGGCAGGTCGGGGAGCAGACTGCGCTGCAGGGTCTCCGCGGCGCTGCGCACGCTCTGGTGCGTGCGCGCGTTGTCGATGCACATCCCCGTGCGGGAGGCGAGTTCGGTGGCGATGGCGAGGTCGTCCTCGTCGAAGGGACGTGGGTCGCGGGCGCGGGTGAGACCCAGGAAGCCAAGGGTGCTGCCCCGAGCGGTGAGCGGAACGGCGAGGTACGAGTGCACCCCGGCGCGGGCCAGCAATGTGGCCGCATGATCGTCACGGGCCATGCGCCTGAGGTCACTTCCCTCGGCATGACTGACCAGTATGGGGCGGCCCGTGCGCACGCACTGCGTGGCCAGCCGGTCGGCACCGTACGCCGCGAGCTCGCCGGGTGGGTCGGCGGCCCGCTCGGCATCGGTGGGATAGGCCGCCTTCACCGCCAGGGCACGGAAGAGTTCCGGGCCGGTGAAGGACCGGGGGCGGTGCTCGTCCAGGACCGAGTCGAGTACGTCGACGGAGACCACGTCGGCGAAGTCGGGCACGGTGACGTCAGCCAGTTCCCGGGCCGTCTGGTCGACCTCCAAAGTCGTGCCGATACGAATGGAACCGGCGGCGATGAGAGCCAGACGCCGTCGTGTCTCGGTGGCCGCCAGCGCGGACTCGTAGCGCTCGGTGACGTCGACCACCCACTCGGCCACCCCGAGAACCTGGCCCCGGGCGTCCTCCAGCCGGTACACCGAGATCGACCACGCATGCGTGCGCCCGGGGTCGGAAGGCGTGCGGCCGACGACGGTCGACTCCTCCACCAGCGGGATCCCGGTCTCCAGGACCTGCCGCATCGCCGCCTCGGCCGCCTTGAACTCCGAGGACTTCATGACCTCGCGGTAGCGGCGCCCGAGATGGTGCTTCTCGGCAAGTCCGTGCATGCGCTCCAGAGCGGGGTTGACGGTCACGTACCGCAGGTCGGTGTCCAGGATCGCCACGCCGATGGGGGACTGGGAGACCAGCCGCGTGGACAGGGCGACGTTCTTTTCGAGCTCGCGCAGCGTGGGGGAGTCGGCCCCCAGGCCAAGGGCGTAGAAGTCGCCGTGGTCATTGAGCAGGCGCATGTTGCGCAGCTCCACCATGCGTGTGCTGCCGTCCGCGCAACGGATGGGGAACGTCCCCGCCCAGGGCTGGCCCGTCTCCATGACCTCGGCGAATGTCTTGATCACCCAGTCCCAGTTGTCTTCGTGGACGAGCAGCTGTGCCGCGAACTGGCCGAGCGCTTGCTCGGCGCTATAGCCGTAGAGCGCCTCGGCCTGCGGACTCCACAGGACGATGCGGCCCTCGGCGTCCAGCAGTACGGCCGCGACACCGAGCAGGTCCATCAGCCCCCGCGGCGTCGACGCCCGGTCCTCCGGCCGGCCGCTGTTCTCCAGTCCGAGGTCGGCAGGAGGCTGCCCGGTTGAGCTTGCGCTCATCGCCGGCCCTCCTTCCAGCCGCTGGTGTCGTACGACCTGCTCGCGGGACCGGGCCGGAACCCGGCCGCAACTGCACGTACCCCCGCCTCCAGGTACCCCGCATCCATGGTCTCTCCCGGCAGCGGGACGGGGCACCTCGGTAGCAGCCCCACGGCTCCTCGACCGGCTGCGTACCGCACCTGTTGCGCAGCTTCTTCCAGGTCTTGCTGCCGACCACCCCGTCGTCGCACCCGGGTTGCACCGGTAGCTCTTCAGGGGGCACTCGGCCTCCGCCACCGCGTTGCCGGAGCCGATCGGCCACGGACGGCTGCGGGCGCCGCCAGGAGCCCTGCCCCCAGCGCCGGCGCCGCGGCCGTCAGCGTGATCATCCACGGCGACAGGTGCACTGCGTGCCCGCCTTGTCGGTCATCATGGGCCGGTGCGTGCGGTGCTGTTCAGCCCCGACGGGCACGCAGTGGCCACCGGCAGCGATGACGAGACCGCGCGTCTGTGGGACGCGGCCACCGGGCAGAGTCACGCCGTCCTCACCAACATGGCCATGTTGGTGGCACTGAGCCCGGACGGCCGTACCCTCGCCGCGGGCCACAACAACGGCACGATCCGACTCTGGGACCTCCACAGGCGAACTGTCCGCGCCATCTTGCCGTGCCCTGCACCGGGGGGTTCACGCAACAGGAACGCGCTCAATATCTGCGGGGCCGGCCGCGGGGTCGGGTGTGCAGACCCATGTAGCCGGAACCGCGGCATCCCTCGCAATCGCCGGGTCAGGGGCTGTCCGGCACTTGGTGCCTCTCCGGCAGCAATGACCGCAGTGCCATGGCCGTCACCTCGGCCTCCACGGTCTCCCGGTCGGAGACCACTGCCGCGCGGAAGGAACGGCCCGCCAAGAGCGAGATGAGCCACCAGGCTGCGGTGTGCGGGTCGATGTCGTGGCGGATGTCGCCCGCGCCCTGGCCGCGGCGGAGCAGGTCGGCGAGCGTATCGGCGAAGTGCTGGTGGACGTGGCGGAGGGCGTCGCCGAGTTCCGGGTCGTGGGAGAGGGCCGTGGCGTCGGCGAAGAGGAACCCATGGGATCCGGGCTGGTGGAAGCGGTCCATGTGGGCCGGATCGAGGAAGGCCGCCAGCACCTCGGGGACCGGGCGTCCGGCGTCGGCGGCCCGGTTGAGCAGCTCGGACACGGCGGAGGTGGCGTGGTCGAGGGCCGCCCGGTACAGCGCGGCCTTGGACCCGAAGTTCTGGAACACCACCGGCTCGGTGACGCCGACGCGCCTGGCGATGTCGGAGACCTTGCCCCGCTGGTAGCCGGTCTCGGAGAAGACCTCCGTGGCGGCCATGAGGATGGACGCGCGCCGCTGCGCCGCGGGCAGGCGCGTCCGGGTACGGGCTCGGGGCTCGGTCACGCCCGTCATCCTATGCCGCCCCTTGCCGTTTCTCTTAGTCGTGACTAAGTTAGGAGCAGTACTTAGTCACGACTAAGTTATGGAGGAGGGTCCATGTCCCTCGGTCACCTCATGCAAGGCAAGCCGCGCCCTGACACACCTGGCGTGACGATCGCAACCCCGCGCGCGTACGAAGTCTTCGGCGCCCTCTGTTTCGCCGGTCGCCGCCACCGTGCCTTCACCCGCCTCGCCGAGCTCAGCGGAGCCGAGCCCGGTGACCGCGTCCTGGACGTGGGCTGCGGCACCGGCTACCTCACCCGGCACATGGCCACGCGTGTCGGCCCCGAGGGCGCGGTGACCGGTGTCGACGCGTCACCGCCGGTCCTCGACTACGCCCGTCGGCGCAAGCCACGGCCGGGCAGCGCCGCCTGCACCTATCGGGAGGGCATCGCCGAGTCCCTCGACCTGCCCGATGCCGCCTTCGACACGGTCGTCACCAGCCTGATGCTGCACCACCTGCCGGAGGAGCTCCGGCCTGCGGCACTTCGTGAGATGTACCGGGTTCTGCGGCCCGGCGGGCGTCTGCTGGTCGTCGAGTTCCGCCCGCCGAAGTCCAGGCTCGGCCGCCACCTCGTACATGGCGGGGCGGGCCACGCCATGGCACACCACCGCGTGGAACTGCTGGCAGGACTGATCACGGACGCGGGCTTCGAGGTGCGCGGCAGCGGTGACATACGGCCGTGGCTGCGCCATGTGCAGGCGGTGCGGCCGACGCGATCCGAGTCCGCGGAGGCATGACATGGGGGTGTGACACAAGGGCGTGGCTGCCTCACCCGGTCGGATGACAAACGGCATTTCGCGGCTGCCCGCGTGGTCGTGGGCGTCTTCCGGGTGCGGGCATCCCCCGGACGGCCGATGGTGGGAGGTGGGGACTGGTCCGTTACCTGTGCGGATGATCACGGAGGTGTCGCACATGTCCACGATCGAGAACCAGATCGACGTTGCTGTACCCGCCGAGGTGGCCTGGGACTACCTGCACAGCGTGGAGAGCCTTCCGCAGTTCGTGGACGGCGTCCGGGAAGCGCGACCAGAGGGCAAGCGCCGAGCACATCTGGCCCTGGAATCGGCGGCAGGACCGCGGGAACTCGATGCCGAGTTCACCGACCGTGCCAAGGGCGGTGCGCAGGGCAGCGTGATGATGTGGCACACCGCAAAGGGTGAGGGCGCCGACCTCAAGGGCGCGTTCACCGTACGGGCGATCGACGACGAGCACACACAGATACAGCTCCGCGTCGAGTACGACCCGGAGAAGACCCGCGAGACCTTCGGCGGCCCCAAAGGGTTCGCCCAGTCCGACAGGATTCAGCATCTGATCCAGCAGGATCTCGAACAGTTCAAGGACTTTGTCGAAGGCAAACGCTGAGCTCACACGCCGGGGCCCGTCCCCGGATCCGGTAGGTACGACGCGAGTTGCACCTTGCCATGGAGCGACTCCTGGCCCGTGATCGGCTGGTGCGACGGAACGCGCAGTTGGCGCAGGCTGGGGTGGGCGGCCAGCGAGGAGATGTCCACGGCCTTGGCGGCCGCGTCCAGGGTGAGGGTGTCGAGGCGCGGGAAGGCCGCCAGCCAGTACCAGGTGACGGATTGCTCGGCCGGGAGCCACAGATGGGTGACCCGGTCGGGGTGCAGGGCGTGGATCAGATGGATCGCGTCGAAGCCCTCCGACACACGCACATGCGAGCGGCCCCCCAAGGTGCTGAAGACCGCCAGTTCCTCCGGCGTGGTGACTTCGAAATAGACGTCGTCCTCGGGCAGGTCGGCCAGCACACCCTCGGCGTAGGACGCGGTGTCGAAGCGATGCCAGGCACTGCACAGCAGCTGTCGTACCGGCGGGTCTGGATGGTCCTGATAGCGGCTGAGCAGGGGGATGGCGGCGTCCCCGCCGATGAGGACGGCCGTGTGTGCCGTCAAGAGCGCTTCCTCGTCCGACAGCCGGTCGGGCCCCGGCAGGAGTTCCAGCGCGACGGAGCCGATGCTGGCGAGTTCGTAGGCTTCGGAGGCGCTGCGGGGCGGAATGAGGGCGCTCGCGCGATCGCTGATCGCGGCCCGCACACGGGGCTCCAGCTCGGTGGCATGTTCGACGGCCGCAGTGGCGAGCAGGTGCAACTGGGCTCTGCGGTAGCCGGACGTTGAGCCGTCTCCGCGTCTGAGCAGGTCCATCAGGAGCTCCGCGCCCTCCCTGGGACGGGCATGCGCCACGGCCATGCGGATGACGTCCTCCCACTGGGATTCGACCGCGCGCAGGACGAGCAGGGCCATGTCGCCCTCCTCGACTGCGGCCTTCGCACCCAGGTAGTCCTGGAACGTCCGGTGGATGAAGTCGATGGAGCCGACGGCCGGCTCGCGCAGCAGTCCGCTGCGGAGCAGAAGGTGTTGGAAGATCGCCGCGGCGTCTCCCTGGGCCGCCGCGACCGGCACGCTGGGCAGAGTGTCCGCGATGATGCGTTCGGCGTGGCTGCGGTCGAGTTCGGACTTGCCGTTGAGGATGAATTTGTAGGCCAGGCGCTGCAGCAGCCGGACCTTCGGCTCCTCGGTGAGTTCGATCCCGTCCGGCGCGTCCATGTCGCGTTCCCGGTCGCGCCGTGCCAGCAGCATCGACAGCGCGGCGTCGTACAACTCCTTGCGGCCGCTGGGCAGGTAGCCGCGCCGGTCGCAGTGCAGCGCGCAAATCAGGCCGCACATCAGCGGGTTGGTGGCGAGCCGGGCGAGATCCTGTTTGGTGCGGACGGCGGTGACCAGGGAGGCCTCGTACGCGTCGAGAAGGTTGCGCTCCTCCTGCTCGCTGACGCTACGGGCGGCGTTGTGCCATCGGTGGATGAACGAGGTGACGTCGTGCCGGCTCATCGGGGCGAGCGACAACTCGGTGAACTTCTCCGTTGCGAGCCATCGGTCGCGCACGGCCGAGGGGCGAGAGGTGACGAGCCAGACGTTCCTGTGGTAGGTCGCGAGCAGATCCTGCAGCCAACGGCGAGTGCGCTCGCGAATCTGCTTCGGCACCTCGTCGATTCCGTCGATCAGAAGCAGCCCCCGGCCCGCGGCCAGCACTCGGTCCGCCCATCCGGCCGGCTGCGCTCCGGCCAGGGGAGAACGGGTGCGGTGCAGAAACTCGTCCGGGGCCGGGAGGTCGTCATGCTGACGCGTCAGCGTACGCATGGGCAGCACGAACGGCACCCGCCCGATGAGTGTCGCCAACGGGGCCTCGCTGTCCAGGACGGTCAGATCCTGCTGGGCCGTGGTCACCGCCAGCCACTGCACCAGCGTCGTCTTGCCGGAGCCCGCGACTCCACGGAGCAGCACACGATCACGTCCGTTGAACGCATGCTCCGCCCGGATCATGGCATGGCGGGTGTCCCGGTCGAGGTCCGCCTCCAGACTCAAGTACGCGGTACCGAGCGGCCATTGTTCGGGCGACCGTGAAAGATCGATCCCGTAGATGGTGAGCATCCCGTGCTTCTGGGCGATGTGCGCGGCGTACCGCTCCTCGAAGAGGGTGTCCTTCGTGACGGGGGAGGGGTTTCGCGCCAGCAGCAGGTCCGTCTTGGCGATCACTTCCGCGAGCCGGCTGCTGTGCTCGACGAGCGTACGTGCGACAAATGTCGAGCGCTGGGTGAAGAAGTGGAGAATGTGCACGCACGCCGTTGCCAAGAGGGCGTCGTGGAGTTGGGCGGCGTCGGTGGACAGGTCGCGCGCAGCGTCAGGTCCCGCGGCCTTCAATGCCTGGAGCAGCGCCTGCGGGCCCATCTGAACGGCCTGTACGTCGTCCATCTCCAGCTCGCCGAGATGCGTCAGGGTCCGGGCCAGGGCCAGCGCGACCGCCTCCTCCTCGTCCGGCGCGACGGGCCGCTCACCGACGGGGGCGGATCCCACCGCACTGCGGAGCAGGGCCCGGGTGAGCTTGTGCAGGTCTGCGTCCGTCAGCCGACGCTTCTCACCGGTGAACGACACCAGCGAGGAGATCCGCACAGGTCGGTCGACGAGGCCCGCCCCCGGACCTTCGCTGACGAACAGCTTCTTGACCAAGGGGGTGACGACACCAGAGGCGAGGCGAGTCGCGATCGCACCAGCATCCATCGTCCCCCCCAGACGGCCGCACGTTCCCCAGTGCACTCAGCTGATTCTTGCCCCAACGGGGCCCATCCATCCGGGACTTCGCTCCGGACGTCCGAGAGCTGCGCCCAGCGCGCCGAGAACCGCGATGTCCGGTCAGCTCAGATGCCGGGCGAAGAACCGCGGCGAGCTGTCCACTTCGAACGACGGTACGTCCCTGTGATTGCCGCAGTTGGCATGCAGCGTCTTCTCGGTCGAGGTGAAGGCGTCGACAGCCTGACCGGCCAGATAGCTGTGCATGCCGGCGACAAGTGCGCCCGGATTCTCACCGGCGGCCATGCCGGCCCGTATCTCCGCCGCGATCCACCCGAACTCCTCGTCCTTGGGGCGGTCGCCGTGGTTGGGCGCGTCGATCGCGACGACCGCGAAACCCTCGGCGGCGTAGCGGCGCGCGCGGGAGGCGCCTTCTTGCAGGTGCGGTCACGGATCGGCAGGCTGCCGTCGGGACGGCGGGCAACCCTCGGAGGCATCGACATCCGTTCACCCCCTGCCAACTGAGGCGCCCCGAAGTTCTCGGACAGCGGTCCCCATAGGATCGAAGTCCAGAACGGCGGAGAGAGCACGTGGCACAGAAGCGTAGGAAGTTCAGT